>NZ_JARGYD010000017.1:0-35604 GCF_029168315.1 Psychromarinibacter halotolerans | reverse complement strand
GGACCTTTTGCCGCCCAAGGGCGGGCCGGGGGGCTCCGCCCGTTCGCCCCTCAAAAGGTCCCCCGGACCTTTTGCCGCCCAAGGGCGGGCCGGGGCTCACTCCTGAAGGCCATAGCCTTTTACTTTTTCGAGAACGCGGTCGATCTCTTCGGTGCTCAGCAGCGGCGGCTCGCCGAAGGGCAGGCAGCCAAGGTACTGCTTCGCCAGCGCCTCGACCTCCACCGCAAGCCACATCGCCTTGTCCAGAGTGGCGCCGCAGGCGATCATCCCGTGATGCGCCAAAAGGCAGGCGGCACGCCCGTCCAGTGCCGCGACGGCGTGCTCTGACAATTCTGCCGTGCCAAAGGTCGCGTAAGGCGCGCAGCGGATGTCATGCCCGCCAGCGACGGCCACCATATAGTGCAGCGGCGGGATGCCCTTTCCCATGATCGCCAGCGTGGTGCAGGCGGTCGGATGCGCGTGGACCACCGCGTTCATCTCGGGCTTCTCGCGCAGGATATCGAGGTGGAACCGGAACTCGGTCGAAGGCTTCAACGCGCCCTCTCGACTGCCGTCGAACCCCAGCCAGACGATGTCCTCGGGCTTCATCTTCGCATAGGGCTGGCCGGAGGGCGTGATCAGGATGCCATCCCCCTCGCGGACCGAGATGTTGCCCGACGTGCCTTGGTTGAGGCCGCTGCTGTTCATCTCCAGACAGGCGTCAATGATTGCCTGCCGGACCTCGACACTCCCCTTCACGGCCTGTCCCTCCTCCGCTTCTTTGGTCCCGAAATATCCCGGGGGTCCGGGGGCAGCGCCCCCGGCCTGCGCCTAGCGCGTGAACCGCCACTCCGTCACCTGCTGCCAGTCGTCGCCGGGGCGCAGGGTGATGTCGGGGAACGCCGGATGCGCGGTGGCACCGGGCCAGAACTGGGCTTCCAGCGCGACGCCGCAATAAGCGACCGGCGACGGGCCGTCGTTGCCGGCGTATTGCGGCAAATCAAGGATGTGGCCGTCGAAGACCTGAAGCCCCGGTTCGGTGCTAGACATCTCCATGCGCACACCGCTTTTGCCCTGCAGCGACGCCACCGGGCGCAACGGTTCGCGTTGCTGCGAAACGCAGAAGTTGTTGTCGATCAGCCCTTCGGCCCCTGCCTCCAGCGCGCGGCCTTGGCGATAGTCGAACCGGGTGCCGTCCACTGACAGGATCTCTCCGGTCACGATCATCTCGTCGTCGCGGGGCAGGACGTGATCCGCCGCCACCGTCAGAACCTGCCCTTCCACCGTCGGCGCATCGTCCATCCGCCAGTAGCTGTGGTTGGCAAGGTTCAGCAGGGTCGGCGCGTCGGTCTCGGCCGTCAGCGTCAGGCGCAGCGTGGCGTCGTCCATCACGTCGTAGCGGGCGGTGACGGTGCGGTTGCCGGGAAAGCCCGACTCTCCGTCCGGGGCCGTTACGCGCAGCACGGCGTGCGACGGTCCCTCGTCCACGATCTCCCACACGCGGCGGTGAAACGCGGCGTCGCCGCCGTGGATCGTGTGGCGGTCGTTGAAGTTCTTCGTGAACGTGAATGTCGTGCCGTCGATCTCGGCGCTGGCGCCGGCGATGCGGTTCACCACCGGGCCCATCAGGCCGCCGCAGCTGGCCATCCGGCCTTCGTAGGCGGCCAGTTCCGGGCTGCCCACGGTCAGCGAGTGCGCTACCCCGTCCAGCCGTACGTCTTGCAGGTTCGCGCCGTAGGTCAGCACCGCGACCGACAGGGGGCCGTTGCCAAGAAGCAGCCGGTGAACGGTTTCGCCGCCCTCTGTCGTGCCGAAGGTTTCTACCGCCATTCTCAGATCTCCACGCGCGGCTCAGGCAGGCCTTTGGCCCCCGAGTCGAATTGATAGGTCATCCCGTTCTCAGACCGCGCGGCTTCTTCCGGCGGCAGATTCTCGAGCGCGGTGGTGACGTAGACCGTCGACAGGTCCGGTCCACCGAAGGCGGGGCAGGACGTGTGCGCGGCAGGGATGTCGTGCGCGGCAAGGAAATCCCCGTTCGGGCTGTAGACCGCGACCCGATACCCGCCCCACTGCGCGTTCCACAGGTTGCCCTCGGCATCGGTCACGGCACCGTCGGGGGCGAAATCCTCGGCCGAGAGGTCAAGGAAGACCTCGGGCGTGTCCGCGGGCCATCCATCGGCATCCAGCGCCACGCGCCAGATGGTCTTCGCGCGCGAGCATGCGTAGTAAGCCGCGCTGCCGTCGGGGGTGAAGCAGATCGCGTTGGGGATGGTGATGTCCGCCACCACCTTGCGCAGCTCGCCGTCGTACCAGCGGTAGATCGCGCCTTTGCCCTCTTCCGCCTGCTTGCCCATCGTACCGATCCAGAACCCGCCCTGCCGGTCGGCGCGACCGTCGTTCGAGCGGGTCGAACCGTCCTCGGACTCCAGCGCGCAGACATAGGTCTCGTCGCCGGTTTCGAGGTCGAAGGTGAACAGGCGCGTCTCGCTCGCGATCAGAAGACGGTCTCGGTCGATACACCCGGCGGCGGTGACGATCTCGTCGAACTGCCAGCGCCAAGGGGCACCGTCGCGCTGGGTCAGAAGCTGCATGGACAGGATGTCGAACCAAAAGAGCTGCTGGCGTTCGGGATGCCACAGCGGCCCCTCGCCCAGTTCGCAGCGGCGGTTGTCATAGACGTCACTCATCCCCACACCTCGTCATAGGCGGCGACGGTCTCTGCCGCGTTCGCGGCGGTGACGTCGACCGGGTTGCCGGGTTTGTACAGCGACGACCCAAGGCCAAAGCCATCGATCCCCGCAGCACGCCACACCGAGAAGTTCGCGGGGCCGACGCCGCCCACGGCGTAGACCTCGGTCCCGGCGGGAAGCACGGCGCGCAACGCCTTCAGCCCCTCGGGCCCCATCTGCGTCGCCGGGAAAATCTTCAGCCCGGTCGCGCCCCATTTCAGCGCGTTGAAGCACTCGGTGGCCGAGAATACGCCGGGATAGCTTTGCAAGCCGGCGTCGACCGTGGCGCGGATCACATCCTCGTCGCAGTTCGGCGACACGATCAGCCGCCCCCCGACCGAGGCCACGCGGGCCACGTCGTTCACGGTCAGCACGGTGCCAGCGCCGATCAGCGCGACATCGCCGACCGCGGCGGCCATCGCTTCGATGCTGTCGAAGGGGTCCGGCGAGTTGAGCGGCACTTCGATCCGGTCGATGCCGGCTTCGATCAGTGCGGATGCGGTGGCGACTGCATCCGCGGGCGTGATGCCGCGCAGAATGGCAATCAGGTTGCGGCTCATGGAAATCCCCCTTGAAGAAGCTGCCTGCGCGCGGGTGCGCTTCGGGCCGGAATTGAAACTCCCTCGGCAGGCAGGGTTGCCGTGCGCCGGGTGCAAGGTCAAGGCGACCCCCGGAGACGGCGCGCCGCCGTGGCGGATATGTGCACATCTGTGGCCATCCTGCCGCCCCGCTCTGGCCCGCGCCGAACGCGCACTGGCGAAGGCCGGACCGGCCAGCTAGACCGGCAATGGGACACGAGGACACGATGGACGCCAAACTGCTGGTCGTTGGAGGGAACAGCCGGGTCGGGCAGCTGCTGCGGCAGCCGCTTCGGGATGCGCCGGTGACATGGTGCGCCCGCGACGGCGCCGACGTGCAGTGGCGGCTGGAGGACGGCGCCAGCGCGCTTGCGCCGATGCTCGACGGGCAGGACGCGGTTCTGTGCCTTGCGGGCGCGACCCCGGGCGCCGGGGCGTTCGACCTGAACATCGACGTCGCGCTGGCGGTGATCGAGGCCGCGCGGCAGGCGGGCTGCCCGCGCGTGCTGCTGTGTTCGTCGATGGCGGTCTATGGCCCCGGCTTCGGACATACCGAGGACGGCCCCTGCGCCCCCGCCGCCCCCTATGGCGCGTCGAAGCTAGAGATGGAGCAGCGCGCGGCAGCGGCCGCCGGCGATGCCGCCGTGACGGCGCTTCGGCTGGGCAACGTCGCGGGGGCGGACGCGTTGTTTCGCAACATCGCCGCCGGTCGGGCGATCACACTCGACCTGTTCGACGACGGCACGACGCCGGCCCGGTCCTACATAGATCCGGCGCTGCTGGCGCAGGTCCTGACGGCGTTGCTGCGGCTGCCGAACCTGCCGCCGGTCCTGAACCTTGCCGCCGATCCGCCGGTCGAGATGGCCGCCCTGATGCGCGCGGCAGGGGCAGACTACGCCACGCGCCCTGCCCCGGACACCGCGCTGCGCGAGGTTTCGATGGACCTGTCGCGCCTGAAGACACTGGTCGATCTGCCCGACCGCCCGGCAGAGGCCCTTCTGGCCGGTCTTGCACAGGCGGAGGCCCCCCGATGACCCCGGGCAAACGCGCGCTGGATCTTCTGCTGGCCCTGCTGCTGGCGATCCCGCTGGCGCCCGTGGCCTTGGTTCTTGCGATTCTGATCCTGATCCGGGACGGGCGGCCCGTGTTCTACGTGTCGGAGCGGATGAAGACCGTGTCCGAACCGTTCCAGCTGTGGAAATTCCGCACGATGACGACGGTCGACACCGACAGCGGCGTCTCGGGCGGCGACAAGGCGGCGCGCCTGACGAAACACGGCCGCTTCCTGCGGCGGACCCGGATGGACGAGATCCCGCAACTGTGGAACGTGTTGCGCGGAGACATCAGTTTCGTCGGCCCGCGCCCGCCGTTGCGGCTGTACGTGCAGCGGTTTCCCGAACTGTATGTCGAGGTGCTGAAATCCCGCCCCGGCATCACCGGTCTGGCGACGCTTTACTTTCACCGGCACGAGGAACGCCTGCTGTCGAAATGCACGACCCCGCAGGAAACCGACGCGGTCTATTCCCGCCGCTGCGTGCCCCGGAAGGCGGCGCTGGACCTGATCTACCGAGACCGACGGTCGGTCGGCATGGACCTGCGGTTGATCGCCATGACCGCCGCGCGGGCGGCGGGGCGTGATCTAAAAAGCTGCGGTCTGCCGGGGTCGCGGCGCGAACGGCCCGGCAAATCGGCTTAGCCGCGTGCGGGGTCCGCCGGGTAGGTGCCGAGGATCTTCAGGTACGAGGTGAAATAGTCCAGCTCTTCCAGCGCGCGGGCGACGTGGGGGTCGTCCGGGTGGCCCTGAATATCGGCATAGAACTGCGTCGCGGTGAACGAGCCGTCGACCATGTAGCTTTCCAGCTTGGTCATGTTGACGCCGTTCGTCGCGAAGCCACCCATCGCCTTGTACAGCGCGGCGGGAATGTTTCGCACGCGAAACACGAAGGTGGTCATCATGCGCTCGTCGCGGCGGTCATGTTCCGGCTTGGGCGACATGATGAGGAACCGGGTCGTGTTGTGGGCGTGATCCTCGATATGGCGGGCAAGGATGTTCAGCCCGTAGATGTCTGCCGCAAGGTCCGAGGCAAGGACGCCCTCGTCGCGGATGCCCGCCTGCGCAAGTTCCTCGGCCGCGCCCGCGCTGTCTGCGGCGGCCTCGCCCTTGATGCCGTATTCCGACAGGAACGAGGCGCATTGCGGGATCAGCACAAGATGCGCGCGGACCTTCTTGATATCCTCGATCGCCACACCCGGCAGCGCCATAAGCGAGATGTGAACGCGCACGAACGCCTCGTCGACGATGTGCAGCCCGCTTTCGGGCAGCAGCCGGTGAATGTCTGCCACGCGACCGTAGGTGGTGTTCTCGACCGGCAGCATCGCAAGCTCGGCGGCGCCCGTGTTCACGGCGGAAATCACGTCCTCGAACGTGTGACAGGGCAGCGCCTCCATGTCCGGTCGCGCGTCGCGACAGGCCTGATGAGAGTAGGCTCCGAGTTCGCCCTGGAATGCGATACGTCCGCTCATTTCGTTCTAGGTCCGCAGAAAAAGCCGAAAAGGTCGATTGGTCGCGCCTCATATCCCTTGAACCGTGCGAAGGGAACCGGATAGATAACGCCGGAATCTGAACGGAGCTAGGCGCGATATGTTCGACACAATGACGGTAACCAAGGTCGTGGGCGGCTTCTGCGGAACCTTCCTGATCTTCCTTCTTGGCGGCTGGGTCGGTGAGACCCTGTACCATGTCGGCGAGTCGGGCCACGGCGACGAAGTCCACCAAGCCTATACGATCGAGGTTGAGGACAGCGAAGCCGACGCCGAGCCGGAACCCGAGATCGACTTCGCCGAAGTCTACGCCGCCGCCGACGCCTCGGCTGGCGAGCGTCTGTTCCGCGCCTGCCAGGCCTGCCACAAGGTCGAACCCGGCGCGAACGGCACCGGCCCGACGCTGTACGGCGTTGTCGGTCGCGGCATCGACGCCGTCGACGGCTACTCGTACTCCGGCGCGCTGGAACAGATCGGCGAGACCTGGACCCCCGAGAACCTGAGTCACTTCCTGGAGAACCCGCGCGGCTCCGCGCCGGGAACCAAGATGACCTACGGCGGCATGGACGACGTGGAAGACCGCGCCAACCTGATCGCGTGGCTGGACAGCATCGACGACTGATCGCCCGCCGAACAGGCAATTGCTTTCAGGGCCGCCCCGACCGGGCGGCCCTTTTTCTTGCGTAACGGCCGGATCACGCGCGTTTGACGGCTTGCAACTTGCTATTAGGAAATTTTTCTTAAAATTCGCGCAAGACACTCCGGCAAGACACGCTAGGCTATGCTTTGCGCGCCGAACCCTTGTCCGTCCCTTGGAAGGAGCCTGACACATGCCCCGAACCGCCACCATGATCCGCCGGATCGCCCTGCCCGCCGCTTTGGCCGCCCTTGCCTCGGCCGCGCACGCGCAGGAGACCGACGAAGAGGTCATCGTCGCGCACGGGGTGTCGAATTTCGGCGAACTGAAATACCCCGAGGGCTTCGCGCATCTCGACTACGTCAACCCGGACGCACCCAAGGGCGGCGAGATCAGCGAATGGGCCTCTGGCAACTTCGACAGCTTCAACAACTACACCCGCAAGGGCGTGTCGGCGGCGCTGACGGAACTAATGTACGAGAACATACTCGTCTCGACCGCAGACGACCCCTATGGCCTGTACTGCTATCTGTGCGAGACGCTGGAATATCCCGAAAGCCGTGACTGGGTGATCTTCAACCTGCGCGACGACGTCACCTTCTGGGACGGCACCGGGATGACGGCGGAAGATATCAAGTTCACCTTCGAGCTCTTCATGGAACAGGGCATCACCGAATACGTGAACGTAGTTGGCGGCTATGTCGAAAACGTCGAGGTGCTGGATGAATACCGCATCCGCTTCGACTTTGCCGAGGATGCCCCGCGCCGTGACGTGATCGGCATCGCCGGCGGCACGAACGCGTTTTCCAAGGCATGGTTCGAAGAGACCGGCGCACGGCTGGACGAATCCACGCTGGACCCGTTCATGGCCACCGGGCCTTACCGGGTCGACAGCTTCGACGTGGGCCGCCAGATCATCTATGCCTACAACCCCGACTTCTGGGGCGCCGACCACCCGCTGAACATCGGGCAGAACAACTTCGAACGCATCCGCGTGGAATACTACGCCGACAGCTCTGCCGCGTTCGAGGCGTTCAAAGCCGGCGAATACACCTTCCGCATCGAGAACTCGTCGCGCGACTGGGCGACCGGCTACAACTTCCCGGCCATCAACAACGGGGCGGTGGTGCGCGCCGAACTGCCCGACGGGTCGATCGGGTCGGGGCAGTCCTTTGTCTTCAACCTGCGCGATCCCAAATGGCAGGACCCCGACGTGCGCGAGGCCGTGCGGATCATGTTCAACTTCGAATGGTCGAACGAGACGCTGTTCTATGGCCTGTACGACCGGGTGAACTCTTTCTGGGAGAACTCGCCGCTGGAAGCCACGGGCATCCCATCCGAGGACGAGGTGGCGCTTTTGCAGCCGCTGGTCGACGAGGGTCTTCTGGATGCCGCCATCCTGACGGACGAAGCGGTGATGGCGCCGGTGAACGAGGCCAGCGACAACCTCCCGGGACGCCGTGCCCGCCGCGCGGCCGCCAACCTGCTGGAACAGGCGGGCTGGATCGCCGGGCCTGACGGCATGCGGTCCAAGGACGGCCAGCCGCTGACGCTGACCATCCTGTCCTACAGCCCGACCTTCGACCGGATCATCAACCCTTACGTCCAGAACCTTCGGTCCGTCGGCATCGATGCCGAGATGGAGCGTGTCGACATCTCGCAATATGTCGACCGCCGCCGCAGCAGCGACTATGACCTTGTGAACCACACGTTCTCGATGGGGTTCGAACCGGGCATCGGCCTGCGCCAATGGTACGCGTCGGAAACCGCCGACGACAGCTCGCGCAACCTGATGGGGCTTAAGGACGAGGCCGTCGACCGCCTGCTGGATGTCGTGATCGACGCCGAGACCGTCGAGGAACTGACCACCGCGACCCATGCCTTGGACCGCGTCCTGCGCGCAAAGGGCTTCTGGGTGCCGCAGTGGTTCAAGGACGTCTACACGGTCGCCTACTACGACATGTACCGCCACCCCGAAGAGCTGCCGCCGCTGGCGCTGGGGTACCTGAGCTTCTGGTGGTACGACGAGGAAGCCGGTGACGCGCTTCGCGAATCCGGCGCCGTGAACTAAGGAGCCTGCCCTCTTGGGAGCCTACATCCTTCGCAGATTCCTGCTCGTGATCCCCACCCTGCTGGGCATCATGATCGTGAACTTCGTCCTGACCCAGTTCGTGCCCGGTGGCCCGATCGAGCAGATCATCGCCAACATGGAAGGCGGCGGTGACGTGTTCGAGTCGATCTCTGGCGGGGGTTCGGAGGCGGCCAGCAATGCCAGCGGCGGCGGCGGTGGCGCCGGGGACCGCTATCTTGGCGCGCGCGGCCTGCCGCCCGAGTTCATCGAGGAACTGGAACGCGAGTTCGGCTTCGACAAGCCGCCGCTGGAACGGTTCCTGACGATGATGTGGAACTATCTGCAGTTCGACTTCGGCGAGAGTTATTTCCGCTCGATCTCGGTGGTGGACCTGATCCTTGAGAAGATGCCGGTGTCGATCAGCCTTGGCCTGTGGTCGACCCTGATCGCTTATCTGATCTCGATCCCGCTGGGCATCCGCAAGGCGGTCAAGGATGGCACGTCCTTCGACACTTGGACCTCGTCGGCGATCATCGTGGGCTACGCGATCCCGGGCTTCCTGTTCGCGATCCTTCTGCTGGTGCTGTTCGCCGGCGGGTCGTACTGGAAAATCTTCCCGCTGCGCGGCCTGACCTCGGACAACTGGGACCAGCTGTCGCTGATCGGTAAGATTGCCGACTACTTCTGGCACATCACCCTGCCGGTCATCGCCTCGCTGATCTCCAGCTTCGCGACGCTGACGCTGCTGACCAAGAACTCGTTTCTGGACGAGATCAAGAAGCAGTACGTGATGACCGCCCGCGCCAAGGGCCTGTCCGAACGCCGCGTGCTGTACGGCCACGTCTTTCGCAACGCGATGCTGATCGTGATCGCCGGTTTCCCGGCGGTGTTCATCGGGGTGTTCTTCTCTGGCTCGATCATCATCGAGACGATCTTCTCGCTCGACGGCCTTGGCCGGCTGGGCTTCGAGGCCGCGGTCGCCCGCGACTATCCGGTGATCTTCGGAACGCTGTTCGTCTTCGGCCTGATGTCGCTGGTGGTCGGGATCATCTCGGACCTGATGTATGTGTTCGTCGATCCGCGCATCGACTTCGAAAAGCGGGAGGCCTGACATGGACAGGACGCCCCAGGCTGAAATGCCGCCCGAACCCGTGCCCGGCGCCGATCCGGCCCCGACGCCCGCGCCGGTCCCGCCCGCGCGCCGCCGCCGCATGACGCTGTCGCCGCTGAACCAGCGCCGCTGGCGCAACTTCAAGCGCAACCGCCGCGCCTATTGGTCCGCGGTGATCTTCGCCGTCCTGTTCGGCCTGTCGCTGTTCGCCGAGTTCATCGCGAACGACAAGCCGATCCTCGTCAGCTACCGCGGCGAGACCTACATGCCGATCTTCCGGTTCTACCCGGAAACCCAGTTCGGCGGCGATTTCGCGACCGAAGCGGTTTATGCCGACATCGAGGTGCAATGCCTTATCGTGTCCGGCGGGCTGGAAAGCTGTTTCGACGACCCCGAGGGCGTGATCCAGCAGGCCGAGACCGGGACCGTCGACGGCGAGACGATCGAACAGGGCTGGATGCTTTGGCCGCCGATCCCCTATTCGTACAACACGATCAACGACATCTCGGGCACCGCCCCGTCCGCGCCCGACGGCGACCACCTGCTGGGCACCGACGACACCGCGCGCGACGTGCTGGCGCGGGTGATCTACGGCTTTCGGCTGTCGATCCTGTTCACCATCATCGTGACCTCGGTGGCCAGCGTCATCGGCATCATCGCCGGCGCGGTGCAGGGCTTTTTCGGCGGCTGGCTGGACCTTGTGTTCCAGCGGCTGATCGAGATCTGGGTATCGACCCCGTCGCTGTACATCATCATCATCATGTTCGCGATCCTCGGTCGAAGTTTCTGGCTGCTGGTGTTCCTGACCGCGCTATTCGGCTGGCCCGCGCTGGTAGGCGTGGTCCGGGCGGAATTCCTGCGCGCGCGCAACTTCGAATACGTCCGCGCCGCCCGTGCGCTGGGTGTCGGCAACTGGACCATCATGTTCCGCCACATGCTGCCCAACGCGATGGTCGCGACGCTGACCATGCTGCCGTTCATCATCACCGGCACCATCGGCACGCTCGCCTCGCTCGACTTCTTGGGCTTCGGCCTGCCGTCGTCGGCGCCGTCGCTGGGGGAACTGACACTGCAGGCCAAGCAGAACCTTCAGGCCCCGTGGCTTGCCTTCACGGCGTTCTTCACCTTCGCCATCATGCTGTCGCTGCTGGTCTTCGTCTTCGAAGGCATCCGCGACGCGTTCGACCCCAGAAAGACCTTCGCATGACGCCGATCCTTGAAGTCCGCGACCTGAACGTGCGCTTCCGCCAGGACGGCGCGACGGTGCACGCGGTGAAAGGCAACAGCTTCACCGTCGGCAAGGGCGAAACCGTCGCGCTGGTGGGTGAAAGCGGCTCGGGCAAGTCGGTCACCGCGCTCAGTACCGTCTCCTTGCTGCCCGACAGCGCAGAGGTGGACGGTTCGGTCCTTTACAAGGGGCAGCAGATGGTCGGCGCCACGTTCGATCAGCTGAAGCAGGTCCGCGGCAACGACATCTCGTTCATCTTCCAGGAACCGATGACGTCGCTGAACCCGCTTCACACCCTGGAAAAGCAGCTGCGCGAGTCGATCGAACTGCACCAGGGCCTGCGCGGCGCAGCGGTCAAGGACCGTATCGTCGAACTGCTGACCAAGGTCGGCATCCGCGACGCCGAGACGCGGCTGAAGGACTACCCGCACCAGCTGTCCGGCGGGCAGCGGCAAAGGGTGATGATCGCGATGGCGCTGGCCAACGGTCCGGACCTGCTGATCGCGGACGAACCGACGACAGCGCTGGACGTCACGATCCAGGCCCAGATCCTCGACCTGCTGGCCGACCTGAAGGCGTCCGAGGGGATGAGCCTGCTGTTCATCACCCACGACCTGAACATCGTCCGCCGCTTCGCGGACCGGGTCTGCGTGATGAAGGACGGCGAGATCGTCGAACAGGGCACGACGGCCGAGATCTTCGACAATCCCACGCATCCCTACACCATCAAGCTTCTCAGCGCCGAAGCGGCGGGCCACCCGCTGCCGGTGCCGGAAGACTCCCCCACCGTGGTCGAGACGGACCACCTGCGGATCTGGTTCCCGATCCAGCGCGGCCTGCTGCGCCGTGTCGTGGGCCACGTAAAGGCGGTCAACGACGCCTCGGTCAGCGTCCGCGCCGGCGAAACGCTTGGCATCGTGGGCGAATCCGGGTCAGGCAAGACGACGCTGGCGCTGGCGATCATGAAACTGATTTCGTCCGAGGGGAAAATCGTCTTCGACGGGCGCCCGATCCACGACCTGCGCAGCGGGGCCATGCGCGACCTTCGCTCGAAGATGCAGATCGTGTTCCAAGACCCCTACGGTTCGCTCAGCCCCCGGATGACGGTGGAACAGATCATCTCGGAAGGACTTGGCATCCACGGGTCCGACGACACCCGCCCCCGGCGCGAATTGGTGGCCGAGATCATGACAGAGGTCGGCCTCGACCCCGCGCTGATGGACCGCTACCCGCACGAATTTTCCGGCGGCCAGCGCCAGCGCATCGCCATCGCCCGCGCGATGGTCCTTCGCCCCCGGCTGGTGGTTCTGGACGAACCCACCTCGGCGCTGGACATGACGGTGCAGGTGCAGATCGTGGACCTGCTGCGACGGCTGCAGGAAAAGCACGGACTGGCCTACCTGTTCATCAGCCACGACCTGCGCGTGGTCCGCGCCCTGTCGCACAGGGTGTTCGTGATGAAGCAGGGTGACGTAGTGGAGTCGGGAACCGCCGAGGAAATCTTCGAAAACCCGAAGACCGACTATACCCGGGAACTGATGGCCGCCGCCTATATGGACGACGCCGCCGTCGCCTGACGTCTGGACCGCCCCAGGATTTGGGGCTTTGCCCCCGTCGCCTTCGGCGCCTCCCCCAGGATATTTGAGGACAGAAGAGGCAAGGGAAGTACGCTTCCGCTGCTGCTTCTTCTCTTTGACAATACCTCGGGGGGAGCGCGCATGGCGCGCGGGGGGCAGAGCCCCCCTGCTGTCGGCTGTTGGCGTGGCAGGCGCTAGGACGCCGGTCCCATCGTGGTGCAGGCGATGTTGCGGGCCTTCAGCCGTTCGCAAGCCATCTCGGCAGCTTCCGCCGTCAGGCCGACGAAGTTCGCTTCGAAGCCCTTGTTGCTTTGCTTCACCTTGCGCAACGCCTCGTCCAGCGTGCCCAGTTCGGTCAGCGCGGTCTGCAGCAGCACGCGCTCTGCCTGATAGCGAGAGGTGTAAAGCCCCACGTTGATGCCGAAGTGGCGGTCGCCGCTGGTCGACAGGCGTTCGACGACGACGGGTTCCGCTTCGACCACCGGGGCGGGGTCTACCGCTTCGAGTTCCGCCGTCAGCGACACCGGGCGCGGCACCGGAAGCGGCGCCGGTTCGCCCACCGGAACCGCCGCGGTGACGGCGCCGGGCTTGGTCGGCGGCGGCGTCCGCGCGCCCTCGGGAAGGGTCGAGGCCGCGGGGGCCGTCGCCTCGATCGCGACCACGGTTTCCTCGATGGTCTCGGCCATTGCGACCAGCAGTTCTTCCGGCAGCGCCTCGGTTCCGGGTCCGGGGCGCAGGCGCGGCAGCGGGCTGCGGTCGGGGTCGCGCTTGGCATAGCGGATGCGGCCAAGGTCGGCGCCGGGCGTATAGGCCGGTTTTCCGGGGCGGCGCACCGCCACCCGCGTCGGCGCCTTCGCGAAGCCAAGGTCCAGAAGGCGGGCCATTTCCTCGTTCCGCCACGGGGTCGAGCGTCCGCCGAACACCGCCGCGATGATCCGCACACCGCCGCGTTCCGCCGAGGCGACAAGGTTGAAGCCAGCGGCGCGGGTATAGCCGGTCTTGATCCCGTCGGCGCCCTTGTAGGCGTTCAGGAAGCGGCGGTTGGTGTTGGCGACTTCCCGCAGCCCGGCATCCGTGGTGATGCGGCTGAACAGGTTGTAGTATTCAGGATAGTCGTAGAACAGGTGCCGCCCCAGCAGCGCCATGTCGCGCGCCGTCGACAGGTGCGCGTTGTCGGTCAGGCCGTGGGCGTTGCGGAACGTCGTGTCGCGCATCCCGATCGCCTTGGCGGTCCGGTTCATACGCTCGGCGAAGGCCGCCTCGGAGCCCGAAATCGCCTCGCCCAGCGCGGTCGCCGCGTCGTTCGCCGACTTGATGGCCGCCGCCCGCACCAGATAGCGCAGCTTGATCCGCTGCCCCGGGCGCAGACCCAGCTTCGACGGCGGCTCGGACGCCGCGAACTTCGAGATGGTTACTTCTGTGTCCATCGTGATCTCGCCGTGCTCGACGGCCTGAAACACGATGTACAGCGTCATCATCTTGGTCAGCGATGCCGGGTGAAGCCGCGTCTCGGAGTTGTCCGAGTGCAGCACCTCTCCGGTCCTGGCGTCCATGACGTATGCTGCGTATGGGGCTGCCACCGCCGCGAGGGGCGCGTAGATTGCCACGATAGCGAAAAGAAGGCCCACGCGGGCCATGTGCTTGAGGTGCGCGCTCACGTCACCGATCCTGATACTGCCTCGTTCCGCCGGATCATTTGTCGCCCGGTCGAATTGTTGAGATCAGCGTAGCATGGGCCGCGAACTCCGAAAACAGAAGATTTTCAACGTCTTTCAAATCCGCCTTCAAGTGATGCCCGAGATGTTGCGGACGCGCCATGCCAGACCGCTAGATGTTTCCTTTGTGGCGGAAATGTGGCGCGCCGATTATTCAAATTCGAACAATAGTGGCATCAATGCACCAAGATCGGGGATCTCGCGGAACCGGCCGTGGCCCTCGGGCGGGTCGGCATGTTCCAGCGCCCATGTCTGGCCGTGGGGTACGTACACGCCCCACCCGCCCGCCTCGATCACCGGCAGCACGTCGGACTTCATCGAGTTGCCGACCATCATCGCCCGCGCCGCCCCCTCGGCCCTGCCATCGAAGATGCGCGTATAAACCGGCGCGGTCTTGTCCGACACGATCTCGACCCCGTCGAACAGCTCTCCCAAGCCCGACTGCGCCAGCTTGCGTTCCTGATCCAGCAGGTCGCCCTTGGTGATCAGCAGAACGCGATAGCGGCTGGCCGCGGCCTCGACCGCCTCGCGCGCGTGGGGCAACAGTTCGATCGGGTGGCGCAGCATCTCTTGCCCGGCCGCGATGATCTCGGCGATCACAGAGGCCGGCACCTTGCTGTCGGTCACTTCGATCGCGGTCTCGATCATCGACAGCATGAAGCCCTTGATGCCGAACCCATAGTGGCCGACGTTGCGCCGCTCTGCCTCCAGCAGCCGCTGGTCCAGATGGTCGGGGTCGGCATGGTCGGCCAGAAGCCGGAAGAATCGGTCCTGCGTGATGCGGAAGAACTGCTCGTTGTGCCACAGCGTGTCGTCCGCATCGAACGCGATTGTCGTTAACTTTTCCGCCATCTGTCAAACTTACCCTGTATACGGACGTCCGGGGCAAAAGCCCCCCTTTTCATAGCGAAAGGTGACCTTATATAGTCGCACCATGCAATCAGGACGTTCGGCGGAGAATTTGCACGGGATGCATCGGCCCGAGATCATGACGAAGAAGGACGGCGACGACGGCGATACCGGCGTCGTTGTAGAAACGCGCGCGAAAACGAAACGCCCGCCGCTGTACAAGGTCATGCTTCTGAACGACGACTTCACGCCCATGGAATTCGTGGTGCACGTGCTGGAACGCTTCTTCGGCATGAACCACGCGCAGGCGTTCGAACTGATGCTGACCGTCCACAAGAAGGGCTTGGCCGTCGTCGGCGTGTTCAGCTTCGAGATTGCAGAGACCAAGGTCGGGCAGGTCATGGACTTTGCCCGCCGGCACCAGCACCCGCTGCAGTGCACGATGGAAAAGGAATAGGGCCCCGGGCCCGCACCCCATGTCTTCGACACGACTGACCACCGCGCTTGAGAACGGCGCGTGCCAGCTGCCCGATGCCGGACGCATCGCGGTGTTTCGCCCGCGCGCGGGGACCGACCTTGCGCCGCTGCCGAAAGACCGCGTGCAGGTCATTCAGGGTTTCCGCCCCGACCACGATGCCTTCGCGACCCAAGGCTACGACACCGCCATCGCGCCCGAGGGCGACTTTGCCGCCGCGCTGGTCTGCATCCCCCGCGCCAAGGCCGAGGCGCGTGCGCTGGTGGCGCAGGCGACGGCGCTGACCGGCGGCACCGTGATCATCGACGGCCAGAAGGAAGACGGCGTCGAAAGCCTGCTGCGCGACTGCCGCAAGGCGGGCAGCGTGGGCGAGGTGATCTCGAAGGCGCATGGCAAGATCTTCACCGCGACCGGCGACTTCTCGGCTTGGGCCGCACCGGCGGCGGGTCAGGACATCGGCGGCTTCGTGACGGCGCCGGGCGTGTTCTCGGCCGACGGGATCGATGCGGGCTCTGCCGCGCTGGCCGACATGCTGCCGCCGTCGCTGCCGAAGCGGGTCGTCGATCTTGGCGCCGGCTGGGGGTACCTCGCCGCCGAGGTTCTGAAACGCACCGGCGTGGAAGAGCTGCATCTTGTCGAAGCCGAACACGCCGCGCTGGACTGCGCGCGGCGCAACGTGACCGACCCGCGCGCCCGCTTCCACTGGGCCGATGCGCTGACATGGCGCCCGGATGCTGCGGTGGATGCCGTCGTGTCGAACCCGCCGTTCCACACCAGCCGCGCCGCCGACCCGGCGCTTGGCCGTGGCTTCATCGCGGCGGCGGCCGCCATGCTGAAACCCTCGGGCCGCCTGTGGCTGGTGGCCAACCGCCACCTGCCCTACGAAACAGAGGCCCGCGCGCGCTTTCGCGAGGTCGAGGAACTGGCCGGAACCGGCCGTTTCAAGATCCTCTGCGCCGCGAAACCCATTGCCGCAAAGGGCGCTTCCCGATAGCGGGAACCGCCGCTAGGCTGCCCCACAGGAATCAGGACACGCATTCATGTCTTTCTCCATCGCAGGCAAGACTGCCATCGTGACAGGCGCCGCCAATGGTGTCGGCCTTGCGATCGCGCGGCACTTCCTTGAAATGGACGCCAACGTGGTCTTCGCCGACATGGACGAAGAGGGCCTTGTGCGCGAGATCGGCGAAGAGGCGTCTAAGGACGACTCTCGTGCCCGCTACTTCGCTGGCGACCTGCGCGAAAAGCTGTCGATCGCAAACCTGCTGTCGGCGACCATCGACGCCTTCGACACCGTCGACATCCTCGTCAACGCCAGCCGGCAAGTCGCCTATTCCGAGGCGCTGTGCCCCGAAGAAGACAGCGTCGAAGAACTGCTTCAGCAGAACCTGATGACCTCGCTTCGTCTGACACAGCTTGTCGCGAAGCGGATGATCAAGCAGGCCGAGGAAGAGGACAAGCCGTGCCAAGGCTCGATCGTGAACCTCAGTTCCATCGCCGCGCGCCGCACACACCCCGACCTGCTGGGCTATTCGATCAGCTGCGCCGCGCTGGACCAGATGACGCGCGCGATGGCGGTGGCGCTTGCGCCGCACAACATCCGCGTCAACGCGGTGGCCTTCGGCAGCGTGATGAGCGCCAGCCTGAAGGACACGCTGAAGATCAAGGAAGGCTGTCGCGACGACATCATCCGCAACACGCCGCTGGCCCGGATCGCAAGCGCAACCGAACTGGCCGAAGCGACGCGCTTCCTCGCCTCGGATGGCTCGGGCTTCATGACCGGCCAGATCCTCACCGTGGACGGCGGCCGGTCCATCGTCGACACCGTGTCGATGGCCGCCCACTAGGCGCGCATCCGGGCTTCTTCTGTCTGTAAATATCCTGGGGTGAATGCGCCGCAGGCGTAGATGGGCAACGCCCCTCAACCTTTTTCTAGCGCACCTCTGGTGCGACGGGGCAAAGCCTCTCAACCTTTTTCTAGCGCACATCTGGTGCGACGGGGCAAAGCCCCTCAAACTCCCTAAGCGCACCTCCGGTGCGACGGGGCAAAGCCCCTCGCTTTCAACCCCGGTCTGTGGCTCCCGTCACTTCACCGCGCCAGCGGCCATCCCCTTGATGATGTAGCGTTCCAGCACGACGCCGATCACGATCAGCGGCAGGATCGCCGCCGTGGACAGCGCCGCCATCGCCCACCAGTTGATGCCCTGCGACCCGGTCTGCGACGCCACCATCACCGGCAAGGTTTTGGCGTCCGTCGACGTCAGCAGCGCCGCGAAGAAGTACTCGTTCCACGTCAGCACCAGCGACAGGATGAACGCCGCCACCATTCCCGGCAGCGCGATCGGCAGGACGATGGTCAGGAACGCGCCCCAGATCGACAAGCCGTCGACCAGCGCGGCTTCTTCCAGTTCGACCGGGATCGACTGGAACTGGTCGCGCATGATCCAGATGACGATGGGCAGCACCGTCAGCGTGTACAGCAGGATCAGGCCGATCCGGGTGTCGAGGAAATCGAGCTCTTTGTAGAGCACGAGGAACGGCAGGGCGAGCACCACCGGCGGCAGGATCAGCTGCGACAGGAAGAAGAACGAGATATCGGGATTGCGCATGAAGCCAAAGCGATAGCGGAACCGCGACAGGCCATACGCCGTCATCGACCCCAGGATCACCGCCAGAAGCGAGGCCGAACCCGCCGTGATCACCGAGTTGGCAAAGCGTTTCAGGAATTCCTCGCGCACCGTCGATTCCTCGCCGATCAGGCGGGGCGACAACCCGAGGCTTTCGAAGCCCTTCCAGCTGGGCTGGTAGTCCACGAAGGGGATCAGGTGGCCCTGCATCACGTTCGGCGCCAGCTTGAACGAGGTCGTCAGCGTCCAGTAGATCGGGAACAGGCAGACGATGGTCCACAGGATCAGGATGCCATAGATCGCGACCCGCCCGGCAAACCACTTCGCCCGTCCGGCGGTGTCGTGTTCGCTGTCGTGAAAGATCTGGTCCGAGGACCGCGTTGCATCGGTCATGGTCAGTACCTCGGGTTCATCCAGCGATCGACGAGTTTCATGAAGATCGTGATCGAGATCACGATCAGCACGAGGTACACGATCGCCAGCAGTGTGCCGTATCCCACGTTCGACCGGTCACGGTATTCGCGGAAAATAAAGCTGGTCACGCTGTCCGTCGCGCCGCCCGGCCCGCCGGAGGTGACGTTGATGATGATATCCGCCAGCTTCAGCTTGAAGATGATGCGGATCAGGATCGCCGTGATCGACACCGGCAGCATCAGCGGGAAGGTCACCTCCCAAAAGCCGCGCCAGCCGGACGCGCCGTCGACGCGCGCCGCTTCCTGTACGTCGCGCGGGATCGCCTGAAGCCCGGCCAGTAGCATGATCATCATGAACGGGATGAAGGTCCACGCGTCCATGATCATGATCATCGCGCGGGCGATTTCCGGGTCCGAGAAGAACGCGGGCCGGTCCCAGCCCAACCACCGCGCCAGCCGCGCGATGGGGCCAAAGCGGCCCTCTAGCATCGACTTGCCGATCATCCACGACACCGCCACCGGCGACAGCATCAGCGGCAGCAGGAACGCGACGCGGAAGAATTTGCGCGCCTTGATCTCGCTGGCAAGGATCAGCGCAAGGCCAAGGGCGATTACGTATTCCACGATGATCGCCAGCGTGTACCAGACCATGTTCGTCAGCGCGTTCCAGTAGAACGGGTCGTTCCACATCTGCACCACGTTGTCGAAGCCGTTGAAGCTTCGTCCCTCCAGCGAGGACAGGTTCCAGTTGGAAAACGCGATGCCCAGCGCGAAGATCAGCGGGAAGATCACCATCGCGATCACGAACAGCGCGGCGGGCAGGATGAACAGCGTCCGCTTGCCCTGTTCGCCGTGCAGCACCACCTGCGCGATGCCAAGGCAGATGCCCCAGAACAGCGCGGCGTACAGCGCAGGGCGCCAGTTTCCGAATTCCAGTCCGATCCGTCCCGCCTGCGCCAGTGACAGCACCGCGAAGACCGCGACAAGCAGCCCGAACGAGCCCCAGATCAGCAAATGCCCAAGCCGTTTCCGGCCCGGCCCGATATTGTCGTCCGTCACGACGTGAAGCAGGTCACCTTCTTCGGCTGACATGCCCGTCTCCCCCGTATCGCGGGTCTTCGCCCGCGTCCCCTTTGCCGTATCGGGGCGCGACGTTTGCCGCCGCGCCCCAAAGTGTTGTCGGACCGGTCAGGTCACATCCCCAGCGAGGCCTTGTACAACTCGATCTGCTGCTCGCGGCCGATCTGGTCGGTGATGTTCTCCCACGCAGCGGCGATGGCATCCGCGGTCTCTTGCGCGCTGCCGTACTGGCCGGCGAAGCCCTTCGCCAGTTCGTCCTCGGCGACCGAGTAGTACTGGAAGATGCCCGGAATACGGGGTTCCAGCGCCGCGTTCGGGTGGTTGTAGCTGTCCAGGTTCGACCCGAGGTAATCCTCGATATAGTCGCGGTCGTACCCGGCGGCTTCCCACTCGTCGTACTGGAAGTGCGAGTTGCGGTAGGGCTGGAAGCCCGAAGGATAGGCCGAGGCCCACAGCGACAGGTCCTTGCCGCCAAGGTGCGCGGCGGCCGACCACGCGGCTTTCTTCTTCTTCTCGTCGCCCTCGACGGTCGCCATGACGTAAACGCCCCACCCGAGGTAGGCCATGTTCGGCGCCTCGTTCCGGGTGTCTTCCCACGCGCCCGAGGCCGCGTTGTAGCGGCGGTCCGAGGCGGGGTTGATGTCGAAGCCCACGACGTCGCCCACGACCGAGGTGTCGGACGTCCGCGCGCTGGAGCCCACGTCGCCCCACCACGTCAGCATCGAGCCGGTGCCGGCAAGGAACTGCTGGAACGCGGTCGTGCCGGGGTCGGCGTTTATCTGGTCCGGCGGATAGGCGCCGTCGGTGGCGATCAGGTCCATAACGTCCTGGATCGCCTGCACCCAGCCCGGGTTGTTGACGCGCGGCTTCATGGTGTCCGGATCGAACAGCCATGCCGGATCGTCCGGATGCTTCACATAGGGCGCGGCGCGATTTTCGAGGAAGTAGAAGCCGAAGCCGCCCCAGCCCTTCAGCGGGTCAAGGTAGCCATGCGCGTCCAGCCCGGTCAGCGGGTCGGACTGTCCGGCCAGCATCTTCGAGACCTCGTTGATCTCTTGCCACGTCGTCGGAACCTCGCGGCCGGTCAACGAGCCTTCGCCGAAGTAGTCCTTGCGGTAGGCGAAGGTGTGGCAGTCGCCGTCAATCGACACGCGATAGGTCTTGCCATCCCATGTGCCGACGGGTGCCTTCAGGTAGTCGACGTAGTCATCCATGTCGATGATGTCGGCGACCCACTGGGGCATCTCGGACGCCATGCCGCGACCCAGAACGTCGCCTTCGAACGGCGCGCCCATCTCGACGATGTCGAAATCGACCGTGCCGGTGGCGATGGATTGCTGCAGGCGCGCGTTGTAGTCGGCCTGCGCAAGGTCGATCCAGTTGATCTTGGCGCCTGTGTAGGCCTCCCACGGCTTCAGGAACCCGCGGAACAGGAAGTTGTGCAGGTTCTGGTTGTTTAGGCCCATGAAGGTCAGCTCGACGCCGGCGAATTCGCCTTCCGAAACGACCTCTTTGATCGGGCCAAGGCAAAGCTCGCCGACCTTCTGCCAGTCAGAGTCGGTCGGGCTGCCCATGCCGACGCCGGGGATCTTCAGGATCTCGGCCCGCAAAGCGGCACTGTCCTGCGCCCAGACCGGCCGCACGCTTGCCCCGGTGAACACGCCGGAGAACGCGGCAACCGAACCCGCGCCCGCCATACCCTTCAGCAAATCCCGGCGCTTCATCCGGCCGGTACGCTGCAAATAGTTGTAAACTTCTTTTCTCATTAAGACATCCTCCCTGTCTTGTCGCCGGGTCGGGCCTCCTCTCCCGTTGCCGGCAGCGACGCAAAGCCGCACGCGGCCAACTGTGCGGCGCGGCTTCGTGACCTGTCAAGCTTGCTTCGGGCTTAAAATTTCGGCGATGGACAGCCGCTTGTCCCTTCGCTTAACCTGCCCAAGCCCGGAGGGGGCAAGGGAGGAATTCAAGCGCATGGCCGAGGTACGGATCCGCGATCTTCGCAAGAACTACGGTTCTCTGGAGGTCATTCACGGTGTGGAATTTGACATATCCGATGGCGAGTTCGTCGTGCTTGTCGGGCCGTCGGGCTGCGGCAAGTCCACGCTGCTGAGAATGATCGCGGGGCTCGAGGGTATCACCTCGGGCTCGATTTCCATCGGCGACCGCGTGGTGAACAACCTGCCGCCGTCCAAGCGCGACATCGCGATGGTGTTCCAGAACTACGCGCTTTACCCGCACAAGACCGTCGGCGCGAACATGGCTTTCTCGTTGAAGATGGCCGGGATGCCCAAGGACGAGATCCAAGACCGCGTTCGCCGCGCGGCCGAGATTCTCGGGCTGACCGAATACCTGAACCGCTATCCCCGCGCCCTGTCGGGTGGCCAGCGGCAGCGGGTGGCGATGGGACGCGCCATCGTGCGCGATCCGCAGGTCTTCCTGTTCGACGAACCGCTGTCGAACCTCGACGCCAAGCTGCGGGTGCAGATGCGGACCGAGATCCGCGAACTGCATCAGCGGCTGCAGACCACGACGGTCTATGTCACCCACGACCAGATCGAGGCGATGACGATGGCCGACAGGATCGTGGTGATGCAGGGCGGTCATATCGAACAGATCGGCACCCCGCTGGAACTGTACGACACGCCCGCGAACACCTTCGTGGCCAGCTTCATCGGCTCGCCGTCGATGAACATGCTGCCCGCCGTGCTGCGCCAGCGCGACGGCATGATCCTGGCCGACACCGGCGCCACCCAGCTGCGCGTCGCGGGGAACGCCCATTGCGAGGACGGCCGCGAGGTGACGCTGGGCATCCGCCCCGAGGCCCTGTCGCCCGCCGGCGAAGGTCTGCCCGGAGAGGTCGCAGTTGTCGAACCCACCGGCGCCGAGACGCATCTTGTGATCCGGTCCGGCAAGTCCGAGGTGACATCCGTCCTGCGCGAGCGTGGCAATTATCGTGTCGGGGACACGATCACCCTTGCCGCCGACCCCGCGGCGATTCATCTGTTCGACAAATCCACGGGCGCGCGTCTGGCCTGACGCCGCCCCAAGACTTCCGGAGGAAGACCATGCTCAAAGGCATCGACCCGCGCCTCAACGCAGAGGTGCTCTACGCGTTGCGCGCAATGGGCCACGGCGACTATCTGATCCTGTCCGACACCAACTTTCCCGCCGACAGCATTGCCCGGCAGACGGTCTATGGCGATCTGCTGCGGATGGATAACCTGACCTCGGCCCAAGCCGCCGAGGCGGTGCTGTCCGTGCTGCCGCTGGACACCTTCGTGCCCGACTTCGCGGGCCGGATGGAGATCGTCGACGCCCCGGACGAAATCGCGCCGGTTCAGGCCGAGGTGCAGTCGGTCATCGACGCCGCCGAGGGCGAGCCGCGCAAGATGATCGGCATCGAACGCTTCGCGTTCTACGACCTTGCGAAAGAGGCCTACGCGGTGATCCAGACCGGCGAGCGCCGGTTTTACGGCTGCTTCATGCTGCGTAAAGGCGTGATCCCGCCCGACGCCTAAGACACGGGCGACCCAATGCCCCGCGCCTCCGCGAAAGCGGGGGCGCCACCGGTCAGACCGCGTTCACGTAGTCGCTTTCGACGTCCTGTGCGAATTCGTAGATCCGGTCTGTGAACCGCTTGTTCAGATTGCTTTTGGCGAATTTCAGCGACTGCAACAGCAGGCGCGCGGACAGGTTCGTCGCGGTCAGCTCCACGCCGACCTGAAGCCGGGTGCGGCGCGGCGACAGGGCAACAAGGTCGATGGACACCAGCCCCTCGACACCGCCGGAATGGCTGGACAGCTTCATCGCGTGCGGCCGGTCGAACTCTGTCACCTTCGCCTCGACCGTGCGGGGCTTGCCGCGGTATTCGAACGTCACGGTCCACTCGGTGCCCGGCCCGGGCTGCCCGGCGGCATCGGATCGCACAACCTCGGCACCGCGACGCAACAGCTGCCGTTCGAACCGCTTGAACCGGGTGACCGATGCCCAGACATGCTCGATCGGCGCTTCGATATCCTCGCGCGTGGAAAACTTCATGCGTTCCGCCTGTTTGACCGCCCTGCCCCGGCGCCTAGTCTAGCCTGTCCGCCAGCCAGTTCCAAATCAGGAAATGCGCGATCGCGCCTTCCCGCGCCGGTTTTAACCGCTGGCTGTTTCCGGCGAAGACATCCATCATCTCTTCCCGGCTGACCCAGATCGCATCGGCGATCTCGACGGGATCGACGGTGATCTTTTCGCTCAGCGCCTCGCCCCGGCATCCGAACATCAGCGACGACGGAAACGGCCACGGCTGGGATGCCAGATAACCGACCTCACCCACGTGCACCCCGGCCTCTTCCATGACCTCGCGGCGCACGGCGGCTTCGATCGTCTCGCCGGGTTCGACGAAACCGGCGAGAAGCGAATACATACCTTCGGGCCAGTGGGGGCTGCGGCCCATCAGCACCTTGTTGCCCTGCGTGATCAGCATGATCACGACCGGATCAGTGCGCGGGAAATGGTGCGTGCCGCAGGCCGGGCAGTCGCGCTGCCAACCGCTCATCGCGATGTCGGTGGGCTGACCGCAACGGGCGCAAAAACCGTGGCTTTCGTGCCAGCCGGTGATCGCCTTCGCGGTCGCGGCCAATTCCGCGTCACGCGGTGTCAGGCGGGTCATCGCGGCGCGCAGTTCGGCGAACACCTCTTGCCCCGGCAGGTCGGGATGCCGCTGCTGCGACGGGTCTAGGAACGCGCCCAGCGTGTCGGGGATCTCGGCCGGTTCCCAGTCCGATATGTCGCAGGCAAAGCGCGGCGCATCGCCCTCCAGCCCAAGGAACACCGCCTCGGCCCCCGCGACGACCGAATGCCCGGGCGGCAGCCATGCCAGCCCGTCCTGTTCCGGCCCGTCGAACAGCGGTTTGCCGCGCCAGATCGGCAAGAACCCTGCTACGGGGTCGACCATCCGCGCCGCCATGCCCGCGCTGTCGCCGCGCAGTTCTGCCGCCCGGTTCAGCGCCGAGCCTCCGAAAGTCACCGTTTCCGCGATCCGCACCGCACCTGCCCCTTATCTGTCCGCCCTTTGTTGGCACGCACGCGGGCCAGAGGCAATCGACGCCCGGATCGGCACGAACACGCCACGGACTATTCCATCGCTTTGGCGTCACACGCGGCCGCTATAGGCTTGGCGTCATCGTCCACGGAGAATCGTCATGACCCAAAAGCATTCCATCGCACTCAACCGCCGGGCGTTCCTTGCCGGCACCGCCGCCGGCGCCTCGTTGATCGCGCTGCATCCGTATTCCGCCCGCGCCGCCGCGAACCAGGTCCACCTTCGCCTGATGGAGACGACGGACCTTCACGTTCACGTCTTCCCCTACGACTATTACGCCGACCGCCCCGTCGATACGCTGGGCCTGTCGCGCACCGCGTCCATCGTCGACGAGATCCGCGCCGAGGCGACGAACGCGATGCTGCTGGACAACGGCGACCTGATCCAAGGCAACCCGATGGGCGACTATATCGCCTATGAACGCGGGATGAGCGACGGCGACATGCACCCGATCATCAAGGCGATGAACACGCTGGGCTATGACGCAACGACCATCGGCAACCACGAATTCAACTACGGCCTAGATTTTCTGATGAAGTCGATGGCGGGCGCAGACTTCCCCGTCGTGCTGTCGAACGTCGCGCTGGAACAGGGCGCCGGGCCGCGGGACGACAAGACCCTGTTCAAGCCCTACGCGATCCTCGACAAGACCGTCACCGACGGCGCCGGGAACACGCACCAGATCAAGGTGGGCGTCATCGGCTTCACCCCGCCGCAGATCATGAACTGGGACCGCAAGCACCTTGAAGGCAACGTGCAGGTGCGCGACATCGTCACCACCGCGCAGGCTTGGGTTCCCGAGATGGTCGAGGCTGGAGCCGACATCATCATCGCGCTGTCGCACTCCGGCATCGGGTCGGCGAACCATACCGAAGGGATGGAAAACGCCAGCGTGCCACTGGCCGCCGTCGACGGGATCGACGCCGTGATGACCGGGCACAGCCACCTTGTCTTCCCAAGCCCGGACTACGACGAATTCGCCGCAGTCGATGTTGCCGCCGGGACGATCCACGGCAAGCCCGCGACGATGGGCGGCTTCTGGGGCTCGCACCTTGGGCTGATCGACCTGATGCTGGAGATGGACGGCAACCAGTGGCGCGTCGTCAGTTCCGAAACCTCGGCGCGGCCGATCTCGAAGCGGAACGAGGACCGGTCGGTCACCGCGCTGGTCGAAAGCGACCCCGAGGTCGAGGCGTCGGTGCAGCAGGAACACGAAGAGACGCTGGCCTATGTCCGCCGCGCGGTTGGCAAAACCTCGGCGCCGCTGCATTCCTACTTTGCGCTGGTGGCGGACGACCCGTCCGTTCAGATCGTGAGCCAGGCGCAGCTTTGGTACATCGAACAGATGATGCAGGGCACCGAGTACGAGGGCCTGCCGATCCTGTCCGCCGCCGCGCCGTTCAAGGCCGGGGGCCGTGGCGGGCCGGACTATTACACCGATGTGCCGGCAGGCGACGTGGCGATCAAGAACGTCGCGGACCTGTACCTGTATCCAAACACCATTCGCGCGGTGAAGATCACCGGGGCGCAGGTGAAGGACTGGCTGGAACGCTCGGCCGGGATGTTCAATCAGGTCGAGGCTGGCGCGACGGACGCGGTGCTGCTGAACCCGGATTTCCCCAGCTATAACTTCGACGTGATCGACGGCGTGACCTACCAGATCGACCTGTCTCAGCCGATGAAATACGACCGCGAGGGAGAGGTCATCAACCCGGACACCAACCGCATCGTGAACCTGATGTTCGACGGCGCGCCCGTGGATCCGGCGCAAGAGTTCGTGATCGCGACGAACAACTACCGCGCCTCGGGCGGCGGCAGTTTCCCGGGCGCGGACGGCTCGACGATCATCTTCGAGGGGCCGGACACCAACCGCGACGTCATCGTGCGCTATATCGTCGAACAAGGCACCATCAACCCGTCGGCGGACGCGAACTGGACGTTCGCCCCATTGGACGGCGCGACGGTGCTGTTCGACACAGGTCCGGCGGCAGAAGCCTATGTCGATACGGTCTCGGGCATGGAGATCGAAGCGGCGGGGGACGGCCCGGACGGCTTCGCCCGCTACCGCATCACGCTGTAGGCCCGGCACAAGCGCCCGCCCCGTCCCCGCGCATCCGGGGGCGGGCAAGACGTGCGACACATGACTTGAAACCGGTCGCCGGATCGCCTAGATGACGGCTTGAGAGGTTGGCGCGGGCAGGCGCCTCGCCAACCCGGTCAGGTCCGGAAGGAAGCAGCCGTAACGAGACCCGCTTGGGTCGTGATCAGCCTCTCACCCTACGACGGCGCCCCACGGGGCGCCGTTCGCGTTTGCGGCCTACGTTTCTTTCAGGACAGTCCGACCCACAGCGCCATCAGGCTGGCGACCGCGACGGTGATGACCAGGACGCCAAGCGGGAAATAGGCCGCCCGACGCCGCCGCGAACCGCGAGGCAGAAGCGGGGCCTGAAGCGCGCACAGCATCGCAAGCACGGTTGCCACCGCCTGCCAAAGCATCAGGACACGCAACCGGTTCCAGTTACCGGACAGGCCCAGTTCCTCGGTCGGTTCGATCCAGAGCGCGGTGAACGACCCCAACCAGGCGACAAGCCATGCCGCCAGCAAGACCTTCACCCAGGCCCAGGATTCCCGCGTCGCTTCGGCAGTCATTGTGGCCAACCTCCCCACAACCACGGCACCCCGCTAGGGCGTCGGATCCGTCACCTGTTCGGGATGCGCTTGGGCCCAGTCGGCAAGAAACGCCGCCATACCCTCGTCGCCCGCGAAGGCGATCACACGTCTCGGAAGCGGCACACCCGCATCAAGGGCAAGCCGCGCGCAGGCGACGTGATCCCTATGTTCGGATGGGTCGTTCCGGGCCGGACAGTTTTCGGACCCGTGGATGATCGTGGACAGCAGATCACCCCCGTACTCATTGATATGCCTAAGATTTGGCTTAAGCGAGAGAAAAAACGAAAGCTGTTCGGGAAGCCCCTCCCAGCCCGCGATCTGGACCGGCGGCAGCCCCATCTGGTCCGTCACGTCGGGATCGAGGCCAAGTTCTATCAGCCTCTGGATATGGGGAAATTTTCCCGGCAGGTGCAGCAACTCGCGCGGGAGAACGCGGTAGACATCGGGCAGGCCATCTTCGGCCAACCGAGCGCCGGGGGGCAGCCGATCCTCGGCCGCTGCGGCTAAAAGCGTCTCTTCCGGGGTCAGGCGGGTGTCTCCGCCCGCCGCTGCGATTCGGTCAGCCGCCGCACCGTTGCCGAAAACACGGGCCAAGGCATAGGGCGTCACGCCCCGGTATTGCGCAGACGGGTCGGCCCCGGCGTCCAACAGAAGCCCCGCCATCGTCGCGTCGCACATGCGGCGCGCGGCTTGGTGCAGCGCGGGGATGACGAAAGGCGGCTCTCCCGATGGATGCTGAACGATCCCCTCGTTCGGGTCCGCCCCGGCGCCAAGAAGCAGGCGCACCGCCTCGTGGTCGTTGAAGTCCAAAGCGCGGGGCAGCGCGTTGGTGCCTTCGGGTCGCGCGCCATGCGCCAGTAGCAACCGCAGCCCGTCGCGATGGCCAAGCTCGGTGGAATGGTACAGCGACTCGTTGTCGTTCGGGTCCGCGCCGTGGGTCAGAAGCCACTGGGCCAGCGCCATGTTGTTCGCGTGCCCGACAGCACCGTACAGGGCCGACAGCGGCGACGCCGGATCGCCTTGGTATGCGTAGCTGTCATTCACGTCGGCGCCCGCCGCCAGCAACGCATCCGCCACCTGAAGCATGGAATCCGGGTCGCCGCCGCCGTGCAGATGCTGCGAGAACGCAAGATGCAGGATCGGTCGCCGCCCGCGCACCGGGCGCACGGCGGCCGTCCGGTCGTGCGCCAGCACGGCGTGAACATGGTCGATGTCGTACAGCGCGCAGGCCAGCCCGAGGTCGTCGCGCCCAAGGTCCGGCACATCCGCCAGCAGCATCTGCACCACCCAGTGCTGTCCCAAATACAGCGCCGTATCCAGCCGCGCCGCCTTGGCCGCGCGGTCCATGTTCAGCGCCTCTGCCGCGAATTTCAGTCGCGGCCAGCTTGCAAAGCCCTCTTCCCGCGCGATGACATGCAGCGCGTCGGTGTGGCGCAGGGTCTGGGCCTTGGGCAGCACCGCATGTACGCGGGCCACGGCGGCGGGGTCGCCTGCCTCGAACGCCTTGCGCAGCCCCTTTGCCACGCGCCTTAACTTGTCCGGATGATGGGTCATCGGTATCCCTCTGTCCGCCCGCCGATCCGCCTGCCGGGCACGAGTTCAACCGAATATGGGTCGGTCTTCGTCTAAGGGGTGCTGTCACAGCTTTCCGCGGATCCGGATGCCGCCCCTGCACGGCATCCAAATTCTAGCCGGGGTCTGCCGTCCGGGCAAGCAGGCGCTATCCGGGCTTGGGGCCGCCCGCCGCTTCCTTTAGGCTCGGCCCGTGCCCGATTCAGCCGGAACCCCTATGCCCCAAGATACCGCCCCCGCCGCCTATCAGGTTCTTGCCCGCAAGTACCGCCCCGAGACCTTCGCGGATCTCGTGGGTCAGGACGCGATGGTTCGCACCCTGCGCAACGCGTTCAAGGCGGATCGCATCGCGCAGGCCTTCATCATGACCGGCATCCGGGGGACGGGTAAAACCACCACCGCACGGATCATCGCCAAGGGGATGAACTGCATCGGGCCCGACGGCACCGGCGGCCCCACGACCGAACCCTGTGGCGTGTGCGAACACTGCAAGGCGATCATGGAAGGCCGCCATGTCGACGTGATGGAGATGGACGCCGCGTCGAACACCGGCGTGGGCGACATCCGCGAGATCATCGACAGCGTGCATTACCGGGCGGCCAGCGCGCGCTACAAGATCTACATCATCGACGAGGTTCACATGCTGTCCACCAGCGCGTTCAACGCGCTGCTGAAGACGCTGGAAGAACCCCCCGCCCATGTGAAGTTCATCTTTGCCACCACCGAGATCCGCAAGGTGCCGGTGACGGTGCTGTCGCGCTGTCAGCGGTTCGACCTGCGCCGGATCGAGCCAGAGGTGATGATGGACCTGCTGCGCAAGATCGCCGGGTCCGAAAGCGGCGAGATCTCGGACGAGGCGCTGGCGCTGATTACCCGCGCCGCCGAAGGGTCGGCCCGCGACGCGACCTCGCTTCTGGATCAGGCCCTGAGCCACGGCGCCGGAGAAACCACCGCCGATCAGGTGCGCGCGATGCTGGGGCTGGCCGACCGGGGCCGGGTACTGGACCTGTTCGACATGATCATGTCGGGCGACGCGGCGGGTGCGCTGTCGGAACTGGCGGCGCAGTATGCTGACGGGGCCGATCCGCTGGCGGTGCTGCGTGACCTTGCCGAGATCACGCACTGGGTCAGCGTCATCAAGATCACCCCCGACGCCGCCGAAGACCCGACCATCGGCCCCGACGAACGCGCGCGCGGGCTGGACATGGCCGAACGGCTGCCGATGCGGGTGCTGACCCGCATGTGGCAAATGCTGCTCAAGGCGTTGGACGAGGTCGCGCAGGCCCCGAACGGCATGATGGCCGCCGAGATGGCTGTGATCCGCCTGACCCATGTCGCCGACCTGCCGCCGCCCGAGGATCTGCTGCGCAAGCTGCAGGACACGCCCCCGCCGCCTTCTGGCCCACCCGGTGGCGGTGGCGGCCACGACGCGCCCGGCGGCAGTGCCGGGGCGCAGGCGGTTTCGGGCCACGCGACCCGGATGCGGGCCGGTGGCGGTGCGGGCGGCGCGGCCACCGCGCTGGCGCATGATCCGGCGCAGGCGCTCGCACGGTTCGCCCGGTTCGACCACGTGGTCGACCTGATCCGCGCAAATCGCGACGTGAAGCTGCTGGTCGAGGTGGAAACGACCCTTCGCCTTGCCCGCTATCAGCCCGGCCGGATCGAGTTCGTCCCGACCGACGACGCCCCCGCAGACCTGGCGGCCCGCCTTGGCGCGCGGCTGCAGACATGGACCGGCGTCCGCTGGGCCGTCACCGTCGTGAACGAGGGCGGCGGCACCACGATTGCCGAGGACCGCGACGCCGACCGCCGCGCGCTGGAAGACGAGGCGAAGCAGCATCCGCTGGTACAGGCCGTCTTCGCCGCCTTCCCCGAGGCCAAGATCACCGACATCCGGTCGCCGGAAGAGATCGCCGCAGAGGCCGAGGCAGAAGCCCTGCCCGAGGTCGAGGACGAATGGGACCCGTTCGAGGACGACTGAGGCCGCCCCCACCGGCACCGGCGCTGCAGATCCAGCTTTAGGCCCCCTGTCGGGACACCGGTCATAGGTCCCGCCCGGCGGCAACGCCGTTCAGCGCTGCCCCGCCCCCCAGGGCGGCGCTATCGCACCATCCTCGGGTCGGTCGCTGCCCTTCGTGGCGGCCACAGGCCCCGCCCTTCCGCCCCCCGAACTATCGCCCCATGCCAGCGGTTTGCCGCCTCTGCCCTTGTCACCTTGGACCACCGCCCGTATCTAACCCACTGACACCCCGGACAAAGGAGCGACGCAATGTTCAAGGGATTGGGCCAGCTCGGCGACATGGCCGGGATGATGAAGAAGGCCAAGGAAATGCAGGAGAAGATGGCCGAGATGCAGAACGCTCTCGATACCATCACCGTGACCGGTGAATCCGGTGCGGGCCTTGTGAAGGCGACTGCGACGGCCAAGGGCGAACTGACGGCGCTGGACATCGACCCGTCGATCTTCGACCCGAACGAGAAAGAAGTGGTCGAGGACCTGATCCTTGCCGCGATCAAGGACGCCCAGATCAAGGCCTCTGAGCGCAGCCAGCAGGAAATGGGCAAGATCACCGAAGGTCTTGGCCTGCCGGCAGATTTCAAGATGCCGTTCTGATACCTTGCTTGGCCGGGCGTCTTAGCGCCCGGTCAGCTTGTACCCAAGCGCGGCCAGCTTCGATTCTCCGCCGCCCTTGGCCTCTTGGCGGTCTGCGGCTTCCAGCAGCTTGTACATCCCCTGCACCCCCATCCAGCGCAGCGGCTCTGGCTCCCACCGCCGGACCCGGCGGTTGACCCACGGCAGCCGCGTCAGGTCGCTGTCGTTGCCGGTCACAAGATCCGCCAGCGTGCGCCCGGCAAGGTTCGAGGTCGACACCCCGACCCCGACATAGCCCCCTGCCCAACCGATCCCGGTCGACGTGTCGTAGCCGACGGTGGCACACCAGTCTCGCGGCACGCCCAACACGCCGCACCACGCATGGTCGATGCGGGCATCCGCCGCCGCCGGAAAGTGCCGCCGCAGGATCGCCATCAGCCGCGACACGGTACCCGCATCCGGCGTGCCCGACGTGTCGATCGCCGACCCGTAACGGTACGGCACACCGCGCCCGCCCACGGCGATGCGCCCTTCGCGCGTGCGCTGGCAGTAGCAATAGGCATTGGCGAAATCCCCCACGATCTCGTGCCCTGCCCAGCCGATCTGGTCCCAGATCTTTTGTGGCAGCGGTTCCGTCACGATCTGGGCCGAGTTCAACGGCAGCCATTCGCGCTTGGCCTCCGGCAGGGTTGCGGTGAAGCCCTCGGTCGCGCGCAGGATATGGCGGGCCTTCACCGTGCCACGGTCGGTCACGACGCGGCCCGGTTCGATGGTTTGCACCGTCGTGCCCTCTGCCAACCGGACGCCCGCGCGTTCCACCGCCGCCGCCAGTCCGCGCACCAGCTTGGCGGGCTGGATGCGGGCGACGTTCTTCACCAGCATCGCGCCCTTCGTGTTGGGCACATTCACCCGCGCCCGTGCGGCGTCGGCGCCGATCACCTCGATCCGGTCCGTCTCGCCCCAGCGTTTGCGGTCCTCTGCCTCGGCGGCAAGCCGCGCCATCTGGCCGTCGTTCACCGCCATCACCAGTTCATCGGTGCGCAGGATGTCGGCGTCGATGTCCTGGCTTTCGGCGACGCGGATCACCTCGTCCACGGTGCCGTTCATGGCGTCGACCATCGCCCGCACCGCGTCGGCACCGCTGGCCGCGACGTACTTGTCATGGCTCCACGCGAACCCGCCGGTCAGCCAGCCGCCGTTCCGCCCCGAGGCGCCATACCCGGCAAAGTCCTTCTCGACCACCAGCACGTCCAGCGTGGGATCGGCCTGTTTCAGATACCACGCGGACCAAAGCCCGGTGTACCCCGCCCCGACGATGCAGACGTCGGCGGTCGTGTCGCCGTCCAAGGGCGCGCGTCGGGCCGGCAGGCCGCCAAGATCGGCATACCAGAAAGAGACGTCGCCAAGACGCCGGGGCTTGGTCTGAAGGCTGGTCATCGGCACATTCCGCTGTCGCTCGGGTCTGCCCCGGTTTATCGTCCCGGCATGTCCGACGCACCCCGTGAAATCGAAGCCCTGATCGAGATGATGGCCAAGCTTCCGGGGCTTGGCCCCCGGTCCGCGCGCCGTGCCGTTCTGCACCTGATCAAGAAACGCGGCCTTCTGATGAACCCGCTGGCCGAAGCGATGCAGGCCGTCGCACAGACCGCGCGCGAATGCCTGAACTGCGGCAATATCTCGACCGGCGACGTCTGCCCGATCTGCACCTCGGAAAAGCGCGCCAATGGCGAGTTGTGCGTGGTCGAGGACGTCGCGGACCTGTGGGCGATGGAACGGTCGAACGTGTTCAAGGGCCGGTATCACGTTCTGGGCGGCACCCTGTCGGCGCTGGATGCTGTCGGGCCGGATGAACTGCGGATTCCGAAGCTGATCGACCGCGTGACGTCCGAGGGCATCACCGAAGTCATCCTTGCGCTGAACGCCACGATCGACGGCCAGACCACCGCGCATTACATCGCCGACCAGTTGGACGGGCGGGTGAATGTCACCTCGCTGGCGCAAGGGGTGCCGATCGGCGGAGAGTTGGACTATCTCGACGACGGCACGATCACTGCCGCTCTGCGGGCTCGCAAAAGCCTGTGACGCGTCAGCCGTTCCGCTTGGACCGCAGACCCGCGAAATAGTCGACCCGCTTCTTCAGCTCACGTTCGAACCCGCGTTCGACCGGCACGTAGTAGACGCCGCGCTTCATCCCGTCGGGAAAGTAATTCTGCCCCGAGAATGCGTCTTCCTGATCGTGATCATAGGCATAGCCGTCGCCGTAGCCCTGTTCCTTCATCAGCCGCGTTGGCGCATTCAGGATGTGCTTGGGCGGCGGTTCGGAGCCGGTCTTCTTCGCCGCGACGACCGCTGCCTTATACGCCGCGTATCCGGCGTTCGACTTGGGCGCCAGCGCGAGATAGATCACCGCCTGCGCCAGCGCGAGTTCGCCTTCGGGCGAGCCGAGCCGTTCGTAGGTCTCCCACGCATCAAGGCAGACCCGCTGCGCCTGCGGATCGGCAAGCCCGATGTCTTCGACCGCCATGCGGGTGAACCGGCGCGCCAGATACCGCGGGTCCTCGCCCCCGGCCAGCATCCGCGTGTACCAGTACATCGCCGCGTCCGGATCAGAGCCGCGCACCGATTTGTGCAGCGCCGAGATCAGGTTGTAATGCGCATCGCCCGACTTGTCGTACTGCGCCGCCCGCTTCTGAAGGCGCGACGTCAGCGCGGCGGGGTCCAGCGGCCGCTCGGTCCGCCATGCCATCACCTGCTCGACAAGGTTCAGCAAGGCGCGCCCGTCGCCATCGGCCATCTCCAACAACTGTTCGCGCGCCTCGCCGGTCAGCGGCAGGGCACGGTCCACTTCCTTTTCGGCCCGCTGCACCAGCCGCTCGAGATCCGCAAGCGACAGCCGCTCCAGCACCAGAACCTGACTGCGGGACAAAAGCGCGGCGTTCAGTTCGAACGACGGGTTTTCTGTGGTGGCGCCCACCAGCAGGATCGTCCCGTCCTCCATGTGCGGCAGGAAACTGTCCTGCTGCGATTTGTTGAACCTGTGGATCTCATCGACGAACAACAGCGTGCCGCGCCCGGTGCGGCGGCGCAGCTTTGCTTCCTCGAAGACCTTCTTCAGCTCGGCGACGCCCGAGAAGATCGCGCTGATCTGGACGAAGTGCAGGTCGGTCTCGTTCGCAAGCAACCGCGCGATGGTGGTCTTGCCGACGCCCGGAGGCCCCCAGAACACCAGCGACGACAAGGCGCCGGCCTCTAGCATCACGCCCAGCGGAGCCTCGGGGCCCAGCACCTGCTGCTGGCCGATCACCTCGGACAGGGCGCGCGGCCGTAGCCGGTCAGCCAGAGGGCGGTGCGCCTGGGTCGCGGCGGCGTCGGAGGGAGAGTCGAAGAGGTCGGCCATGGGATGTAGTTAAGCCCTGCCGCCGTCTGGGGAAAGAGCACACCGTGTCCTGTACGACCCGGCAAAAAGAAACCCGCCTTGCGGCGGGTTCCTGAATTCCATCAAGGAAGCACCGATTACTCGGCGGCTTCTTCCGCAGCGACGCGTTCCTTGTCGGCCTTGCCCTTGGCGTCGAGGTCGCGGTCGACGAACTCGATGATCGCCATCGGTGCCATGTCGCCATAGCGGAAGCCGGCTTTCAGGACGCGGGTATAGCCGCCGTTACGCTCGGCGTAGCGCGGGCCGAGGATCTCGAACAGTTTCGCGACGTAGGCGTCCTGCTTCAGCTGCGACGCGGCCTGACGGCGGGCGTGCAGGTCACCGCGCTTGGCAAGCGTGATCAGCTTGTCGGCGATGCGCTTGAGTTCTTTGGCTTTCGGCAGGGTCGTCTTGATCTGCTCGTGCTCGATCAGCGAGCCGGCCATGTTCGCGAACAGCGCCTTGCGGTGTTCGTGGGTGCGGTTCAGGCGGCGGTAGCCACGTGCGTGACGCATGGGTCTTTCTCCATTTCGTGCCCTCTACGGGCGGTTTTGCTTTGTCCGACCGGGGATGCGTGTCTCCCGGTTCTCCTTGGGGCGTTGTGCCCGGGGTGGCCCCGGTGCGCATGAATGCGCACCCTACGGGGCCGGTAGGG
>NZ_JARGYD010000016.1:0-40588 GCF_029168315.1 Psychromarinibacter halotolerans | reverse complement strand
CCTTGAACTCGATCACACCAAACGCCTCTCACCAACTCTCTGACAACGCTGACATATCACGCACGCTCGGAACGTCGAAAGTTTGCGACAGAACCACTTCGATGAGCTCTCCGCAGACGATTTGCGCGAGTTCTTCATCGGGGTCGTAAGCCGTTCGATCGAAGGTAAAATTCTCAATGAGGTAGGGACCAACGCCATCGCGGCGCCTTCGGACATCGGCGGGGTCGAACGCGCGCAAGCCATGTTGCATGACTTCGTCGAAGGTTGTGTGCGTGATGAGTTCGATGCGCGCGGAACCGATTTGAGTGACCTGGATGCGGCCGCCATCGATAGCTTTGTCGACGACCTCTACGGCGCAGCACTCGATCTGGTCGAGGTCTTGGGAGACGACGGATGAGAAGGTTCAGTCTGATCGGTCGACTCGGTCCCGACGACAAGGGCAAGATCAACTTGGTCCAGTCCGACTCCGACGTATTCGAGATCGATTTCCTGGACGGTGATCTGCGAATGGGCTTTGGCATCGGTCATGCGTTGGACCAGCTCGCCTCCCTCGGGCTGGAACCCTCGGAGAGGGGCATAGATCTCGTTGTACTCGCCGCGCTCGTTAACGCTGGTGACACGAGAGTCTCCCGAAAGCTGAACGCTCAAGACGGCTGGACCCGCGAGATCGATCTTTATGTCCCGGTGTCTGCAGCCGCGGCTTGGTCCGCGAACAGTGGATTGATCGAGTCGATGTTGCGCTTCCTCTCCGGGGATCGGTGGCGCGTCTTCTTCCGTGACCGAACAAAGAGGACCAAGACTCTTGCTGTCGCTCCGAAACGCTTGGCTATCGACGGGCTGACTAAAGTCAGCCTCCTGTCCGGAGGTTTGGACAGTCTCATCGGCGCAGTCGATCTCCTGAGCGGCGGTGTGCGGCCATTCTTCGTCAGCCATTACTGGGATAGCGAGACTGCCAAAGCCCAAGCTTACATCCTCGAAAGGTTGGAAACCCAGTTTGGCAAAGAGGCCTTCAAGAGTCTGCGAGTGCGGCTCGGGTTCGATAAGCACCATCTAACCACCGGGGAAACCGAGAACACGCAGCGGGGACGGTCCTTCCTCTTCTACTCGCTGGCGACGCTGGCAGCGTCGGCGATCAATGGCAGGACCGCCGTCGACATACCGGAGAACGGCCTAATCGCGCTCAACGTTCCCCTTGATCCCTTGCGATTTGGGGCGCTGAGCACGCGGACGGCGCATCCGCACTTCATCGCGAGCATGCAGAGGCTAATCGACGCTCTCGCCCTCGACGTCGAACTGAACAACCCGTACAGGCACATGACGAAGGGCGAGATGGTTGCGAACTGCGCCGACAAACTTTTCCTTCAGAAGATCGTGTCGAACTCCATGTCTTGCTCGTCGCCGGCGAAGGCGCGCTACAATAAGCTCTCCCCTCGACACTGCGGGTACTGCGTTCCGTGCCTGATCCGTAGATCTTCGCTCGAAGTCGGTCTCGATGGAGACGATGAGACGCTCTACACGGTTGAGGATCTGAAGGGGCATATCCTGGCCTCCGACCAGCCTGAAGGGGAGCACGTCAGGTCCTTCCAGCTGATGGCCAAGCGGATCAGGGCGAAGCCGGATCTCGCGAAGATACTGGTCCACAAGCCCGGTCCGCTACATGACAAGCCGGATGAGATACCGGATTATGCCGACGTGTTTCGACGTGGCGTCCTTGAAGTCGCCGAGCTCCTGAAAGGTGTTCGGGCACGGCCGGGCGGGTGACCATGCGGCCTGACTACGTGGATTTCCATACGCATCTCGACCTCTATCCCGACCTCGCGAGGGCGATTGCAGCCTGCGATCGCAAGCGCGTAGCGACCTTGGCGGTCACGACGACCCCGAAGGCGTTTGAAAGGAATGTTGAACTGTCCGCAGACAGCGACTTCGTAAGGGTTGGGCTCGGTCTGCATCCGCAGCTCGTCGCCGATCGCCATCTTGAGCTCGACCTGTTCGAGAAGCTCTTGCCGCGGACGCGTTACGTTGGGGAAATCGGGCTTGATCGCGGACCCGCTCATTATCGCTCTTTCGAGTTGCAACAGTCTGTCTTCGGCAGAATTCTTCGAGCCTGCGCTCAGCAAGGCGACAAGATCTTGAGTCTGCATAGCGTCAGGGCGACGAAGCCGGTCCTGGACATGCTCGATGAGCATCTACCGCCAGATCGGGCGGGCGTCGTCTTGCATTGGTTCACTGGCAGCAAGGCCGATGTGCGCAGGGCTGTTGATCGCGGCTGCTATTTCTCCGTTAACGAGGGCATGCTCGCTTCCGACACCGGGATGCGCGTGATGCGCGAAATTCCAATCGACCGGGTGTTGACAGAGACGGACGGCCCCTTCGTAGCTCGTGGCGACAAGCCAGTTGATCCCGGCGACGTAGGTTATACTGTAGAAGTGATCGCCTCGACGATGGGATTGTCGGCGGAGGCCACCCGCATGCAAATTTTACTGAATCTCAAGAGGTTATTGAATACCGGTTAGAACACACATCTTGATGTCTTTGGGTGAAAGGTATTCGGCGACGAACACGCGAATTTCCGTTGGAATGAACCTTCCCCCAATCACACAGCTTGAATGCTGCAGAGATGGTGGTCTACGTACACTAGGCACCCAGTCTTCTAGCTCGTTCCGCCATCCTGGCCAGTCGTACGCTAGCCGTCCGTATAGCCGCCGGGCTCTGCGTAACGCCCCGTCCGATCACCTCCCCGGTGGTCAACGCCCCGATCCGTGACCTCCCTTTGACGCCCGCTGTATTGAAGAGCCCGCGCATGATCCCGGTCGATCCGGCGACAACGGCGGGCGCGGCTGCCACCATCAAGTTGCCCGAGATCCCCCGCACGATCAGGGGCGTTGCGGCGACGAAGCCCTTGGCCAGGAACACCATCACGAAGAACGGCACCAGCGATCCGATGTTGGTTGCCGAGTTCGGATCACCGAGTTGGGCGAGCAGAGAATTCGCCATGCCGACGACGGTCGAGAACATAGCTGCGATGACGATGGGGTAGAAGGCATAGCTGACCGTCGTCGAGACCCACCTATGGAAGAAGTCCTTGGTCGCGTCGAAGAGCGACAGTGCGATCATGATCGGAGCAAGACCAAGCATGAGTGTCAGCATCATCTTGGCGAATATGAGGACGATGCCGGTCATGAAGCCAAGGAGGCTCAAAAGAATAAGCCCGATGCCGCCTAGGATCGCGCCCGTCATCCAGTTCAGGTTGCTGCCGATGGCATTCAGGTACTGGCTGAATTTTTCGATCAGGATGTCGAATTCGCCGGCAAAGTGTGTGGCTCCGGCTCCGCCGCCGCCAACCGAAGACACCAGTGCGCCAGCGACGTAGTCCAAGCCTCCAATGACTGCGTTTGCTACTGCATTGAAGTTTGCCCAATTGAAGGCGAACAGACCGATAAGGGTCAGCTTGATCAGGTACCAGAAGAAGTTGGCCCCATCCATGCTGCGGAACTGGAATGCCATGTTGATGCAGACGCCGATTAGCGAAAGCGTGACCATCAGCAGGACGATCGTGCCGGTATTGCTTGCCACGGCCCCGAACTGGGACTCAGCGGCATCGACAAGGAACGCGTCTGCCGTTCCGACCATCCAGCTGACGACGCCCATTACCAGTTGCCTTGAGCTTCGCAGATTGTACGCACGCTCGGCTCGAGTTGCTTCCTTACTTCAATCCAGTCGCGGCGAAACGCTGAATGCTCGGCTTGGCTAAGGCCTGCATACCTTTCATGATATTCGCCATCGGAGCTATCCCAAGCGGGAAAGCGGGTTTCACAGCTGCAGTCGCCAGATTCAGCGATCTCCTCCCAGGCCCGAATTTCGTACAACTCCATCAAAGCTGCTGCCTTGTAAGCTTCCCGCGGATTGATTTCGTCCATCCAGGTCGGGCGCGCCGGACGATCGTTGCAGATCCGGTATTGTTGAGGCGACATATCGACCGTGAGATCGTTTGAGATCGGAGGCGAAGTCTGCGCCGCAAGGGGGCCCGCCAAGGCGGCAAGCATGAGTGCGAGAATTGGTTTTCGCATCTGGGGGGTTCCTTTCTTACTCAGCGGCAACGGAGGGGCTCTTGTTGCCTCTGCCGTCGACCGTGTCGAGGTTCAAATCTGTGGTTTGGCCCGGGAGAAAGAACTCGGTGATCCCGCGCGTGCCTTCATGGCGGCCTGCCTGAATGATCACGTCGATCGAGCCCTCAATATAATCGATCATGTCGGCGTAGGTCATTGGCACATCGGTTTTCAGGGCGGCGATGGCGAGGCGGCGAACAGCAAGTTGTGGAGTCTCGGCATGGAGCGTAGTCAGCGATCCACCGTGGCCGGTATTGATTGCCTCGAGAAACGTCATCGCCTCGCGCCCGCGGACTTCGCCCAGGACGATCCGGTCGGGTCGCATGCGAAGCGTTGAGGCCAAGAGCACATCTGCACTGCGGGCATCCGTGTCCCGGTCCACGATCAAAGTCACGGCATTGGGCTGCTCGGGGCGCAGCTCGGCCGCCTCCTCGATGGTGATGATCCGCTCTTCGGGCGGGATGAGCGAAAGGATCTTGCGCGCCGCGACCGTCTTGCCGGTCGATGTACCGCCCGAAACGATCATGTTGAGCTTGTTCTCGACGCAGAAGCGCAGCGCGGCGTCGATGTCGCCGGAGGCAACCACATCGCGCAGCGCGGCGTTTCGTTCGCGCCGCAGACCTTCGAGGCTGCGCTCCTTTCCATAGAGGAAGCCGAGCCGGATTGCCTCCAGCGGCAGGGAGGAGAAGAAGCGCAACGATATTGAAAACCCGCCCTCGACTGCCGGTGGCTGGATCACCTGCGCGCGGATCGGGCGATCTCGATATAGGATCGAGACCGAGACAATGGGCTTCTTCGTGCTGAGCGTCGTCGAGGCGGCCGAGGCGATCTGGTTGCCGAGGTCCTTGATCTCGGTCTGGCTCAGCGGGCTGCCGAGACCTCGCATGAAGTGATCGCCCTGGAATTCGCCCCAGACTTGTCCGTCGGGATTGATGCAGATCTCGATCGTGTCGTCGCGCAGGACCTCGGGGCCGAAACGGTCGAGCGACGCTTCCAGATAACTTGCAGCCATGTCAGAAAATCTCGAGGTCACGATCAACCATGACCGTGATCCGTGTACCCTGATCGACATGTATCACTGGCCGGATCGCCAGATAGTCCTGCATCACGCTTTGCGTGCTATCGCGCAGGTCGGTGCCGACATCACTCGCAACATCGGCCGCCGCCTCGCTGTCGATTTGACCCGCTGCAGCCGCAGGCAAGGCGCCGATCAAGGAGATCAGCGCGGCGGAGCCGAAGCGTTGCGCGAAACGGGTGTCGACAAACCCGGTGGTGCCAGTACGGCCGAGTTCGTCTCCACCGAAGGCGCTGATCTGCACGGTCTGATTATCGGGCAAGATGATCCGATCCCATGCCACCATGACGCGCGATTGGGCAAGTGCGACATCAGAGCGGTAGCGCCCGATCAGCCGCGCGCCGCGCGGGATCAGGATACGCGTTCCATCGAAAGAATGGACGTCTTCCGAGACGATGGCGCGGATCGCGCCGGGCAGTGTGCTGTCGAGGGCCGTCTCTGTCACAGCCTGAATCATGGTGCCCTGAACAACCGTGTTCGATGGGTTCGCGATCACTTCGGCACGTGTCACCTGTGCTGGTTGCGCGCCCGAACGAACAAAGGCTTCATCTGCATTCAGACGCGCGGCTTCCAGCGTATTCTCCCTATCCGCACCCGCGCCCATCCCGGAGAACGCGATCATAGGAGACGCGATGCGCTCTGCGCGGGCCTCAGCTTCGGCTGCGCGCCGCCTTTCGAGTTCGGCCAGCCGCAATTCTTCTTCACTTGGTCCCAATGAGGTCGGCTCTGGTGGTGCAAGCCGTGCAAGTTCCAAGTCCATGCGGAGCTGATCCAATTCGCGATCCCGCTCGGTCAGTTGCCGCTCGAGGGCACGCTGAGCCTCGGCGGATGCTTCCTGTAAGGTGGCAATTTGCGCCGTCAGGTCGGCAATAGCCTGCTCCGCCCCGCTATCCGCGGCCTCGGCCGGTCTTGCGCGTAGTTCCTCGAGTTCCGCTCTCAATGTCGCAAGACTTTCCATCAGCGCGAGTTCCGACTCGCTCGGACCTGTGTCCGTAGGCGGGGCTTGGCTGGGCTCTGGGGCAGAAATCGGCGCCAGATCTCCGAATCCGGGGCCGCTGCTCTGGAACTCTTCCGGCGCGGCGGTCGCCATTGGTGTTTCTGCCGACGGCTGCAGGGCGGCCCACGCCAGACCACCTGCTGCGGCGATGCCGACGACTCCAAGGATCGCGGCAAGCGGCGCAGGCCGCTTGTTGGCCTTCGCTTTGCCCGTCGAACCTTCGAGAGCCGCGAGGCGCGCGGCGAGGTCTTCCGTACCTTCGGTCATGATGTGGCCTGTCCTGCGTCCTGGACGCAAATCACCTCTTCGCCAAGGCGAAGGACCCATTGTCGGTTGACGCCGGACACGCGGATGACGCCGTCACTCAAGGCCTGGCTGTTCACCGCGCGTTCCCTGCCGTTCGAATATCGGAAGATGGCGGGCACCGGCGCATTCCGTGCGAACCGGAAATACGTGAAGGTACCATCATCCCAGATGGCCGTCGGCGTGAACTCTTCTCGGGCGCTGACCGCATAGTTCGCGTTCGGCGCATCGGCCGCAACCGCCCTGGTGGGTTGCACGCGGCTTTCAGGGTAGCGGAACTGCACGACATAATGCGGCGTCTCCCGGGCTTCGACGACATGGAAGTAGTAGGAGCGGCGGTTGGTGTAGACGGTGATGTTGGTGGCGACGCCAGATGCTGTCGGCTTGATGGCGAAGGCACGGCCACCCGGGACACCGTCGAATTGAAACCCGACCGTATCGCCGGCGATGATCGAGCGGATGGTTTCACCCTCACCGAATTCGACTGTGGTGACTCGGGTCAGAGTCGTGACGACACGGTAAACCTGGCCTTCAGTCCAGGTCGCTACGCGCACGCGGTTGTCATGAGAACCTGGGCGGGGCGTGGTCTCGGCCAAGGCAGTCGATCCCGCGAACGTGAGAAAACTGGCGGCCAACAAGGTAAAGATTGGAGTGCTAGTCATTCGGAACGGTCCGATCGGATGGCATATTGGGTGACGGTGAAACCGAAAGGGTTTTGCCAGACATCGTCGATCGCGCGGGTCCGCTCGGGCCGGAATTCGAACATCAACGTGGCAGTGAACGATCCATCCTGTACCCCCTGCGGACTTGTCAGGCGCTTTCTGAGCCGCACCTGTGCGCGGTTCTCGCCAATAAGGTTGATCGATGCGATCTCAACGGCCATCTCGGCCGCAGCCCCGTATCGCGTCGGCGGATAGTTCTCCTGACCCGATGTCCACATCGCGCGCATGCTGGCCTCGGCCGACCCGGAAGACTGTGCCAGGACACGGCGGACACGAAGATCGTTGTCGAGCTGGTTGTAGGTTTCGCGGTCGAGAATGTAGCGGTAGATTTGCGCTTCGATCACGGCAGGCCGTTCGGAGAGCGACACGGTTTCAACCGTGGCATTGGGGAGCGCCATCCCGGTCGCGGGATCGTAGGGCACAACCACGGGAGGCGGCGTTTCGATCATCAGCGCGACAGCCGCAGCCGTCAAACAGCCGAATACGCCAAAGCCCGCCCCGGAAAGGCCGATCACTCGCCAAAGCTGTTCACGGCGCAGGGCACCGTAAACAAGTTCCTCTTCCACGAGTTCGCGCGCAGTCATCACGCCTGCCCCACTCATGGCTCAAGATCCGGCAAGGTGAAGTCCATGTAGCGGCGCTCTTCGGCGACGGTGGCGGCATCAACCACGCCTGCATTGCCTGCGCCGAGGGTCTGGATCGCTTCCAGCTCCCACATCCGGGTCATGGCGATGGCGAGTTCCGCCGTGACGCGTGTGTTATGATCCATCGAGGCTTTGAGATCTTCCATGTCCGGGATCATCTCGACCAGACGTTCCACCCGTTCGAGCGACTGTTCCGCCTCTGCGTGGCTGTTCTGCGCCGCCGCCGACATCACAGCACCTGTGGTTGCCCGCGTAGCAACGCCTTCGGCGCCCGGATTGCCGCTGGTGGCGATCTCGCGGAGTGAATCCTCGTCGAACCCGGCGCTTGCCAGCGCCTGTTCCATCTGCGTGCGCATGGGCCCGGCATTGGGCCCGATGAGCGCGCTCCAATCGCCCGCCTGGATGCCTCGGATCAGGCCGGGGATGTCTTCGAAGCTGGCCTCAAGCAAGGTGTCGAGGTCCCCGCCCATGGCAAGTCCGAGGATGCTGCGCGGCCCGGTGAGCGAGGCATACATCTCGTTCAGCTGATCGAGTTGGCTTTGCAGCATGTCCAGTTGCTCCAACGCATTGTCCAGAAGATCGGTCTGGATCCCGAAATCCTGCAGCATCTGTTGAAGCTGGCGGATTTCCTGAGCAATGTTCTGAGTGTCCACCGTGGGCACACCCTGTGCCGCGACAGGTCCGGTGACATTGAGGGCAAGCGCGAGAGCGATGCTACCGGCGAAAAGGGAACGGGGCAGGCGCAGGTTCAACGCAAATCCTCCTGACTAAAATCCATGTATTGCCGTTCGGCAGCCTGCGCTGCCGCCAAGGCGAACTGCTCGGCGCTGAGTGGCTCGGTTCGTGCGGCCTTGATCCGGGTCCGGATTGCGACCAGCCGGGCCAGTTCGGCCCGGGCATAGGTGTTGAGCGCGATGGCCTCGTGGAGATCCTCGGTCTCACCAATGCGGGTGATGATGTCCTGAACCCGCAGGGCGGCGGCACGGACCGAGACCAGCGAATAGTCGCCATAGACCCCTGCGCCGTGGGCCGAGAGGCTGAAACTCGCGTTGGCGAGGAGCACAGGGTCGATGGTGCCGAGGGCATCGATGCCGCCTACGGCCGCGAGGTAGCTGTTGTACTGCTGCGGGATCACCACGACATAATGCTGGGTTTCCGCGAAAGGCGGCACACCGCCATAATCCTGCACATTGCCCGGCCCGGCGTTATAGGCGGCGAGCGCATGGATAATGTTGCCATCGAACATGTTCAGCATTTGTGCGAGGTATCGCGCACCGCCGGTGACCTGCAGATAGGGATCGTCGTAATAGGCCGGGTAGATCCCGAGATCCCCCGCGGTACCGGGCATGATCTGGGTAAGTCCGAAGGCCCCCACGGGTGAGCGTGCCCCGATCTGGAAACGGCTTTCCTGCCAGATCAGCGCCTGCAAGAGACAGCGCCATTGCACGAGCGAAAGACCTGCGCGGCCGACCCCGGACAGACTATGGGTGTCGCGTGCTGCGCGGATGATCAGCTCCTCGATCCCCTCCCGGGCATCGCCGAACATCCGCGCTGCCGCTGGATTGGCGTCCTCGGGCGCATAAAGACTGGCGGCCGCGCTTTCGACGTTGTCTACCGCCCCCTGCCCCGCCTCGAGCCCCGCCACGGTTCCGGCCACGTCTCCAGCGCCAAGCGACATGGCATCCATCAGCCCTTCGAGGGAGGCGAGTTGCTGGCGCTCGATTTCGGCCAGTTCCTCCTCGCGGCTTAGCCGGTCCTGCTGCAGTGCCAGGTCACGATCGGTCTGCTCAAGGATGGCCTGCCGCTCCGCGAAGAGGCGCAGGTCGAAGGTCGGCACGCCCTGGGCGATCGCTGGCCCCGCCGTGGGACCTGCCAGCGCAAAACCGATCATCGAGAGAGGAAGCCAGGTCCGCATTGGCTTAGCCGCTCGCCCCCAAGAGGACAAAATCGCAGGCCGTGTCGCGGCGCGTGACCTCCGCCCCCATGGTCGAGATCGTGGCGGTGGCGGTTCCTGCCTGCACAGGAGCCTCGCGAAAACTGAAGCAGTTGGCTTGCGGGGCGTTATGCTGCGCACAGGCTGTCAACGTCAGGCCGAGCCCGAGCAGCACGACGCTGCGAATGATGGTACGGGTCATGTCACTCTCCAGAAATCAGGACGTTCGCGATAATCGGCGCCGACAAGCGCTTCGCCCTTCTCCATTCCGCCAAGGATGGTCACGAGCGGGCCGAGCGCGCTGAGATCGGCATCGATCACGACGGAACCACGGTCGTCGCGTACAAGCGCGAGCCGCGAGGCCGAGCCGACGCCTAGAAGCACGTCGAGCTCTTTCTCGGTCAGGCCGAGCATCGCGTAGTCAGCGGCGGAAGCACGAATGTTGGGCAAGAGCACCTGGGTTGGCACAGCTTCCACGATGGTCTTGCCGGTGCGCGTGCGCTCGAGCTGGCTGGCATATTGCGTCATCATCACGACGACGGCGTTCTGCTTGCGGGCGGTCACCAGCCAGTTGCTGAGTCGCTCCGCAAAGTAGGCGTTGTCGAGGGCTTTCCATGCCTCGTCGATGACGATGATGGTGGGCTTGCGGTCCTCGATCACCCGCTCGACCCGGCGAAAGAGGTAGGACAGGACGGCCATGCGTTCCCGCTCACTCTCGGAATCGAGAATGCCAGTGAGGTCAAAGCCCGCGACGTCGCCATCGATGCTGAAACTGTCCTCGGCATTGGCCCCGAAGATCCAGCCGTAGCGACCCTCGGCCGTCCATTCCTGCATACGCTCGAAGAGATCGCCCTCGTCATCGGTCGAGACCAGCAGCGAGGCGAAATCCGACCAGTTTCGTAGGCCCGCATGTCCTGCGCTTGCGTTCTGGCGCACGACTTCTTGCAATCGGTTGGTCTGAACCGGGGTTAGCGGTCGATCGCGCCGCTCCAAGAGGCTCGCGAGCCAATCAGCAAGCCATGCCTGGCCCCGCACGTCGATCTCGGTCTGGAGCGGATTGAGGCCCGTGGGGCGCCCCGCCCGCACGGTCGAATAGCTGCCTCCGAGCGCGCGGACGGCCATCTCCATCCCCGCGCGATAGTCGAAGACGAAGACCCGCGCACCTGCCCGCCGTGCCATGGTCATCAGGAAGGCCGCCAGGACGGATTTGCCGGAGCCGGGACGGCCGAGGATTAGCGTGTGGCCTCCCGTGGGTTCGCGATCCGGCGCGCCCTGTTCGTGGAAGCTGAAGCGAAACCCGCTGCGCTCCGGTGTCGGGAAAAGCGTGATCGGCACGCCCCATGGCACTTCCCTACCGGTCTTGCCGAGCGGCGTGCGGTGGAAGGTGGCGAGATCGGCGAAGTTGTGGTTCGTGATCGCGGCCTTTCGGCTGCGCGCCCCGGTGTTCCCGGGATGCTGCGCCATGAAATGCGCCCGCCCCCCGAAGGCTTCCGAGATCAGGTTGATGCCGGAGGTGGCCGAGATATTGCGGATCTCGGCCGCGATGTCGTCGAGTGCCGCTTGGGTCCGCGCATAGACCGCCACCGTCATATGATGTTCGCCGAAGATCAGGCGTTTCGATTCCAGATCGTCTTGGGCCAGTTCCAACTCCTGCGCGAGGCTGACGGCCCCGTCATTGGCGGCCTGCATGAGGCGCAGCTGCCGCTTGATCCTGCCGGCCATGATGTTGGCGTTGATCGGCACGAAAGAATGGGTGACCACCATGTCGACGGGCAGGTTCAGCTCGTCGAGCATCAGGCTGTCGGTCTTGGCGGGGTAGTTCTTCACCGCGAAGATCGCGCCGAGCTTGTCGCCCACGGCACCGTCGGAGAGCGCGATGGTCGTGCCGCGGAAGGTGACGCGGGTATTGGCTACGTCCTCGGCGATCACACCGAGGCGCGACCGGGGGAAGAGCGGATGTTCTTCGCCGGTGTTGAGGGAGCCGAGGAAGCCCAGAAGCTCGCCGCCGCTGGCGGCCAGCAGGCGGGGCTTCAGCTCATCGAAGGACGACAGCAGAAACCCCACCACCTCGTCGAGCTTGCGCAAGCGTCGGGTCGTGTCCGCCGCATGCCGGGCGCGGGACGCGCCCAGACCGAAGGGCAAGCGGCTGCCGGTCTCGGGTCGCTTCAGCACCGTCAGGGTCAGCGTCTTGTCGCGCAAACCCGCGCGGCCGAGATGCGCGTGCCATCGTTCGTCGACGGCAGCCGCAAACCCTTCGCCCGGAACGGGCGGCAGGGTCACATCGACCGCTTTCGACACCTTGTGCAGGTAGAATGAGAACTCGGTCCCGACCTGCGCCACGATGCCAGCCAGCAACCCTCCGATACGGTCGAGATGCCCGTCCTCGCTCGTGGTGCTGTTCACCCCTTCGAGGCGGATGCACTGCATCAGTTCGTTGCCGCGTGTCCGGATCGTTCGGTCGTTCACGAGGCTCACATAAGGCAGCATCATTGAGAGCCGCTTCTCGCCCTTGACCCATGCGGGTAGCGCGGTCAGCGGATCGCTGGCGTTCTCAACCTCATCGGCAAGTCCATCACGGGGCATAGCTGTCGCCTCCGTGCAGCTTGCGGTTCGTCGTGGGCGGGGTTTCCTGCAGGGTGATCACCAGGACATCGAGGAAGTTCGGATCCCAGTCTGCGGCCTTCCAGAGCGCCGGCCAGGCCAGCCCCGCGAACACAGCGACCACCCAGCTCTGCACCCAGAGGAACAGAAGCGTCGAGCCGAAGAGCCAGACCATGGCGTACATGATCGGCAAGCCCATCAGCTTGGGTGGCCTGAGAAGGCCGATGAACACGCGGGACTGGTCAGCCATGGACGGAGCTCAGGTGGTCCAGATGGCGGCGACGATGGTGGGTGCTGCGGCGATGCCCGCGATTGCAACCACGACCCAGAGCGCCTGACGGAAGTCGAGGATGCCAAAGAGCCAGGAAAGGAACACCCCGATCAGCGCAAGCGTTCCGATCACGATTCCCAAGGGGCCGGTGATCGCATCGACAATTCCTTGAAGCAGGGTCTGTACCGGCGAGAGGTCGATGCTCTGTGCAAGCGCTGGACCCGCCAGCACGATAAGGGCCATCGCGCCGAGCGCGACGATCGAAGGTCTCGATGTCATGAAAGATCTCCTCTGAGCCGCTCAAACACGGCAGTCACACGGGCCACATGCCCTTGGGTTTCTCGAAAAGGGGGGATGCCGCCGTGGCGTGTGACCGCCTCAGGGCCAGCGTTGTACGCCGCAAGGGCCAGAGAGCCCTCACCGAACTGGTCGAGCATCATCAGCAAGTAGCGGGCTGATCCGTCGAGGTTCTGCGCAATGTCATGTGGGTCCACGCCGAGGTCGCGGGCGGTATCCGGCATAAGCTGGCCAAGGCCTATCGCACCGACAGGGCTACGTGCAGCCGGATTGTATGCGCTCTCGACTTCGATATTGGCCCGGTAAAGGAGCGCCCAATCAGTGACTGAAAGCCCCGCGCGACGCAGCGCACCATGCCCGGCATACCGCAGAGCCGTGCTCTCGATCGCATGGAGGATTTCTGGGGTGGCGCGGGCGGCGGATCGAGCCGGGATCGCTGTCTCGCTCGTTGCGTCAGGAACGCGAGGTTCTGCGAAGAGAAAAAGGCGCCCGTTTGCCTCTTGAGAAGTGGAAATCAATTGGCCGTCTGGGCCAACCGAAAAGATGAAACCGTCGGCCAGGGCCGGGGGCGCGGAACAAACGCCTGTACCCAAAGCAACGACGAGCGCAGTCGCGCAGTCAGCTGCCTTTGACCGGAGGCGCGGCGTGGCGTTCGCGGCCACCTTCTTCAAGTGGGATGCTAGCGGTCGTACAGCCCATGTCGGCCAGGAAACTGACAAGGCCAACGATGGTTTTGAAGTCGCGGAGCTTGAGGACGCTTCGGCTGGTGACGAGCATCTTATCGTCACGCCCATCAGTGGCGACGGCGCGGATGACCCACGAGCCGTACCAGCTGTTATGGCGCTTCTCTGCTCTCTCCTTGCAGACCACCTCAATGAGGTAGCCCTCGGCGAGCAAGCCGCGCAGTCCGTCTTCTGTAACCACATTCGGGGCTTCTTCTATCATGGCCTTCCCTTGGGTCCTTGTTCTGCCTGGGTGCAGTATCAGGCCCACGGGGTCGCAACACCGCGAGCGATACAAAACAACATTAATGATAGCAAGACAATAATAACGTGTTGACGAAGTTCGCCTTGCTCCGATAAGGGTGATATCCGACAGAATGATAATCTTAAAGGCGGCAAAGGAGTTTTGCCCTGCGCTTGTTTATTGCGCGCAACGCACCGTTGCTGTTCGCGTTCCTGCTTAGAAGCATGCCGGTAGCCGCAGCTGCGGATTGCATACCACCCGAGCGACCGTTCTTGCCCCAGTCGCAAGAAGACATGCGTGCCTATGCCGATCTGCTGCGTTCTGATTTCGAGGGCTACATCGCCGACATCCAGGAATACTTCCGTTGCCTTGATGCCGAGCGTCAACGCGCGTTTCAGGAGGCACGCGAGGTCAGTGAAGACTATGGGAAACTGGTCGAGCTATTGGAATGAGGAAACGCAAGGGCTTAACCGCCGTCGAGATCCTCGTAGTAGACGAGCGCGGGCATGTTGCGGCGCAGGTGCACGATGCGCAGGATGACTGCCGCCCCGTCCGCCGCATCTAGCCGCTTGTAGAAGATCACGTGACGTTGGCAGTTGACGGACCGCATCCCCGGAACGAAGAGACTCCTGTCCCGACCCCGGTCGGGATCCCCGGTGATCTGCTCGAAGGCGTTGACCAACTGGCGGTAATAGACGAGCCATCGGTCCCTACCCCAAGTTTCGACGGTGTAGGCACGGATCTCTTCAAGGTCGGCCCTGGCCCGACCGGAAAGCCGAATTGTCATGTGGGTCAGCGATCAAACGCATCCGGTTCGAAGGCATGAGCATCGAACTCGGCGAAATCCCCATTTTCGGCCAGGGAGGCTGCTTCCTCTAGGTCGGCCTTGAGGGAATAGAACTGCCGGGCGCCATCCCGCTCCATCAGCATCCTGACGCCGGCGCGCACGACTTCGCTCAAATTGGCGTAGGCGCCGGACTCGATCTGCGCCTGCACATATTTCTGCATCGGTTCGGTCAGGTGGACGTTTGGCATCAGACTCTCCTATCCATGCTCAATCGTATCAGATACTGACATAAATCTTCAAGGTCATGTTCGGTCCCAACATAGGCTCGTTGCTCCACCCCGTCCTTCTGCGCCCGGATTCCCGCCGGGGAACCAGGCGAGACAGTTTTCCGTTCTGCCATTCCTGAGACCATGAGCGCTGCGACTCTCCGTGTGACGGGCTCATGCGGCCTGTTCTTCCATGACCGCTTTCGTGGCCGCATTGAAATGCTATATTTGTATTTTTTTACAGATATTTGAGTGAAAGTTAACATGAAAGAGGTCCGCAATTTTGGCCACTTTCAAGACGCCGAAGCAGCCAGAACCGACGTCAGTTCTTGGAAGCCATCAAGCTAGACAAGCGAACAATCGCACGCAACCATCAATCAAATCTCCTTGCTATCATTAATGTTGTTTCGTATCGCTGCACCATTATAGATGGAGTCGGCATCATGAAGCACGTGATCCACGGCGTGGCAACAGCCACGGCAATAAGCATATCCGGACTAATGGCCTCGTCAGCTCCGGCTCAGGCCTATCAGGTGGATTGTGCGATCCTCCTCTGCCTTGCGGGCGGTTGGCCTGCCTCTGCGCCCTGCGCGCATGCCAGAGCGGTCTTCATTCGGCGGATCACGCCATGGCCGATCGAGCCGCCCTTACAAATCTGGCGGTGCCCAATGGGTGTGTCGTTCAAAGACCCCAGTCCAATGTCGCCTATGGAACGCCTTTATGACATCACGTTCCGCAATCCGCCCGAACCGCAGGCCTCGAATCCAATTCCCCTAGTCCGCGTCCAAGCGGATGAGCAAGCCGACATCGACATTTCGGGCGACGCCTTTGATTTCGTGCGCAGCATTCGCGTCTATCACATCGAGTATAGCCAGTACGAGAACCGAGATGGCACATGTCATCATAGCGATCTCACGCGATTGGGGTCCTACGGCGTGCAGGGCGATTACCGATGGACAAGATCCAACGTTGGCCAAGTGCCGGCCGCAGCTGGCCTGAGCATCCCTGATCGGTGTGGCAGCTATTTATACCGATCCGTCTTCGTCGACTGGCGAGATAACGCAGGCAGCTACGGATTCGAAGAAGTTCACTACTGACAAACCGGCCCGCGCTTCGTCGTTCTTGCCCTGACGACCAAGCGTGGCACCCCTTAACCCCCAAGAAAAGGATACGACGCCAGACCGTGAAGCCTGACGCCGCGCTAGAAAACTCCGTGAACAAGAGTTTCCTAGCGCACCGCTAAAACACCTGCAACCAGCAAAGTTGTTTTGCTGGCAAGAATGTTGTTGTCTCACGACATGGCGTCGGATCTCCAAGGAGACCTCGACTATGGAACCTACGACCGGCCTGATCCTGCGACGGATTACACAGACAAATCTCTCTGTCGCAGCGCACAAGCTTGCCACCCTCATCCTCGACGCCATCGCCTGGAAGGATGGCTACAACGGTTTGTCGCGCGGAACGGCAGCCTTCACCCTCTCGGCCCTGGCGGAGAAGATGGGTGTCTCACGGCAGTATCTTACGGTTCTTCTGAACGAACTTGAGGCTTCGCAGTTGCAGCTCGAGCGGGCGAAGCCGAATGGCAAGTTCGCGCCCTGGATCTTTCGGTTTTCCGCCTTCGACGAGGAGCGTGAAACCCATGATCTCGTGTCAGGTGAAGGCGACACATCACTATCTAGAGATAATAATAACAAAACTATCTTCTCAGGGCTGATCGATATCACCGCGAGTTCGAACGTTTTTCAGACCAGTTGGGCAGAGCTCATCAAAGCAGTGAAGGCCACGTTGCCCTGCTGGAACATCGACACCCAGGTCATCTGGGATCGCTTCCTCGCCTTCAACCGGTCGCGAGGCAACGGCAGGGTGCCGGCCGGCTTCCTGCTTGGCTTCATGCGCCGGTGGCGAAATTCGTCGGGAACTCCAACTCGTCCCGCGGTCAAGCCGCCCGCGAGACCAACAACGGACCCCAAAGAGCGCGAATTGCTGAGACAGATGCAAGCCGCACCAACGGCGAACCGCCAGTTCCACGCGTCCGACTTGTGTCGCTTGATTGGACACGCTGCCTACGAAGCGCGGGTCCTCGATGTGATCCGCAAGTTTGAGTGCCAGAGGTTTTCAGCGACCTTGGCGGTGCACGGACTCGCGGTGCTGGCCGGCGAGATATCGAGATGACTTGCGGGCCCAATCCATTCTGGCCTGCCCTGCATCGCGGCAGACAGGCATTGAGTACCGAAGTGTTGGCCAACCAAAACGTGGTCACTCGCGGGCGCGCCGCCAACCCAACTGGCACCCAATATCCGGTCGAATGCAGCGCGCCCGTCAAACATCGCAGATAGTCATCGCAAAAGAATACCTGCGTGGTCGGCGATATGTCCGCCGACCTTGGTGGGCTCCGAACGGGTTCGCCGCCATCCCCACCTCCGCGCTTGATCCGGCCCACAGTCCGGCGTCTCCCGCGGTCCCCGCGCTTGAACTGGGTCCGGGTCCCCATCGTCAGATTGTTCCAGAATCCCTTAATCGTCCGCCTCGTCGGGCCCTTCCGAAGACGGTTCCGGTCGAGACAGGCCCGCCACGATTCGACCTAACTCGCCGAGGATCTCTCCATGGTTCTTTTCGAGATAGCGATTGATCCGTTCATTCGTGAGCAGCCGTTCGACGTAGCGACCCGCTACCACAAGGCGTAAATGATCGGGGCCAAGCGTCCCCTCGATCAACTTGATGTTCTTCTGCAGGCTGGCCATTTCGGCCTTCATCCGCTCCGCCTGTTCGCGCGTAATGCCAGAGGTTTCTTTTTTCATTTCCGGATCGACAAGGTCTTCGGCATCGGTCGCGGTAAGGATGGCCTCGGTATAGGCCACCGTGTAGTTGTTCGCGGCGATCATAAGTTCCGCCGCTTGAATCTGCCGCAAGGGCTTCATCTTGCGCAGGGACCTGAAACTGTTGACCGGGCAATGCTTGTCCTTCAGGAGTTCAGCAGCCTCGGGGCAGATGCCGTTCAGCAATGTCCGCTTTCGCCGGATCAACGCCACATCCACATTCAGTGCAGCAGCAATACGGGCCTCTGGCACGCCACGCTCAATGGCCCGCAAGATCATCTTGTGTTCCTGAATTGTCGCGAGACGGCTGATGCGCTTGTTGTAGGTGAAAGACTCGTCGTCTGTGGCGACCAGGGAGGTGACGGTTTCCTCGCCCATTTCCTTCAAGACATGCAGACGGACATGACCATCGAGCAGGATGAACGTGCCGTCCTGACCAGGAGCGCGCGCAACCACGAGCGGTTCGATCAAGCCGGCCTCGCGGATCGATGCGGCGATCTGTGCATACTTCTGGCCCTTGGGAACCGTGATCGGCAGTTGCTTCACCGGCAGGATGGTGGCGATCGGGATCTGACGCAGGGTCGGCTCAAATCCTGGCCCCTTGGGCGGGGGCGTTTTGCCCATATGTGTCATGCCCGAGGTTCCTTGAGACCGTCGACCACCATGCTCGGCAGGGAATCCAACCCCTCGGCACGGAGCAAAGTGAGGAAATTCTCATCCTTGAGCAGGGACTGGAACGCTGCGTCGAGGAACAGCAGGTTGCCGCGCGTCGACTGGGCCCTGCGGATCATGTCCTGCTGGCGTTCTGCCTCGATACGATAGGCCCGGACCAGCGCCGCCGATGTCATCCGCACCCCAGATCGTTTTGTGCGTGTGGCACCCTTTTTCTTGCCGTGCCGGTGGCGCAGTTCCACCAGCCGCCGTGCTTCAAGCAGCTTCTTGCCGCGCAATTCACCCGAGGCATAGGCCGCTTCCAGCGCCTTCTGCACATCCTTCTCTTCCGCCCTCGTGATATACAGTGCGACGCTGAGGGGCATCTGACCGGTCTCGACCGCGATCAGCAGTCGTTCCTCGCCGTTGGCGATCAACTCGCCGATTTCGTGAACGTACGACCATGACAATCCGGTTTTCTCGGTGATGTCGTGGTCCGAGTATCCTCGGTCGCGCAGGATGGCGATGTCCTGCAGCAGCTCGAGCGGTCGCTGCTGACGGCGGGCGATATTCTCGATCACGCTACGCAGAAGTCGTTCGACCTCGTTCGCGTCCACGACGATGGCCGGGATGTGGGTTTCGCCCAGTGCAACATAGGCCTCCATCCGCCCCTGACCGCAGACCAGCCGATAGGCATCCCCTGACGCCGTGTCATCCTGCGCGACGGTGATCGGCTTCTTCAGCCCGACCTTGCCGATACTGTCCACCAGCGCACGAAAGGTCTTTTCAGATCGTTCTCGCGGATTTTCCACGGTGATGGCCGCAATGGGGATAATCTGAACCTCGGCGTGGGTTTCGATATCGCTCACCATGGTGTCACCTCGGAAACGGAAACGCGCCGGGCCATGTCGAAGAAAAAGTTCAACGTTTCAAAGCGGAAGGCGTCCAGCATCAGGCCATTCTCCTCTGCAAGCCCCAGAGGTTTGCTCCGCATCTCGAATTGGGGCAGCAGGTAGTAATCGAGCGCGTCAGTGTTCGTGCGGTTCATCCTGATGGCGATGGTGATGTCGGGCGCGAGTCCGGTGTCGAAGCGGATCTTCCAGCGCAGGCCGCCTGAGGAGGTTTCGCGGCAGCGGGCGACGACGACGGATGCCGTGAATTCGCCGTTGATGGTCAGCAGGTCCGTCGCAGGGTTCCTGATCACAGCACCGCCAAGCAGGGTGATTTCGTGGATCACGCGCTCAATCTCGTCGCCGTGAAATTGCCGCAACAGGCGGTTGGCTTCGATGTAGCGATAGTCGCGATCCGGGGTGAACCCGACAAGGGAATAGGCCCTGAGCAGGCTGCCGAAGCGATGGGCATAGGCGCCGCTGGACGGCATGCCATCTGCTTCGTCGATCACCAGCCCGGAAATGTAACCATGACGCTGGAAGAGCCGGGCAAGGCGCTCCAGCATCACCTCATCCGAGAAGCGACGGTTGCGTGCCGCGATGATGGCCTGGGCCTTCTGAAACTGTTTCGGCTCGACGATGGCATCGAAGGCGCCGTCCGAGCGGATCCACATCTCCGGGCCGTTTGCGACCCGCTTTCGCTTCAGCTTGAACGAGCGCCGGTTGTAGACGTTGTTGCCGATGTATTTCTCATTGGTCAGGATCTGATGGACGGTCGCGCGGGTCCAGGCCCGCCCGAGATCGGTGAGGATGCCGCGCGCGTTCAGTTCTGTCGCAATTTCGGTTTCCGACAGGCCCTTCTTCAGAAACTGGCTGTAGATCCAGCGCACCGTCCGGACCTCATCGTCTGGTCCGGGAACCAGGACGACGCGATCCGTCTGAAGGCTCTTGTGCTCACCGCGCTTCAGTTCGGTTTTTACTTCGCCCCGCTCATTGAGCAGGGCGCGACGCAACCCGAAGCCCGCCGGGCCGCCCTGACGATAGCCGAGCTCAATCAGACGGCATTGGCCCGCGAAGACCTTCACTGAAAGCTCACGGCTGTATTCGCCCGCCATTGCCCGCTTGACGCTTTTGACGATGGTAGAGGTCGGAGAACCATCGTTCTCGAATTGCTCGGCGCAATAGGCGACCTGCATTCCCGCCTTTCGGCAGCGATATTCGTAATAGGCAGATTCGTCGGTGTCCTGAAAACGTCCCCAGCGGGTGACGTCATAGACCAGAATCACGCTGAAGTCGGCCACGCCGGATTCGACATCGGCGATCATCTGCTGCAATGCCATCCTGCCGCCGATGATCAGGCCGCTTTTCGCATCATCCGAATAGGTTTTGACAATCCTGATGCCGCGGCGTTCGGCGTATTCGCGGATCGTCTGCGCCTGGTTCTGGGTTGAATACTGTTGATGCTCGGTCGACATCCGGACGTACTCCGCAGCCAGCAGCTGCGCGGACGGCTCGGTTTCTCCTTCGGATAATGGTGCTTTTCCCCGAGCCACGCCCGCCTCCCAAGAAATCATGTGGGCTGCTTCGAGCTGATGGCCCTCTACCGCAGATTGGGCGCAAATACGAACTGCCGCTTTTCATGTCCTTCCCAGAGTATTATCGAAGGAGGACGCAGAGATGCGGACCAAGACGGGCACATTTGTGCCGAAAACGGGCACAAATGTGCACCTTGAAGCCGATGCCGCCGACTACCGGACCGCCATTGCCGCGGCGCTTCGGGACGAACTCGGCTTGACGCATCGAGCAGTCAAGACGGCGATGCGGTGGACGGGCGCCAGCGAGCGAACCGTGAAATACTGGATTGCGGGCGAGCGTGGACCCAGCGGCGAGCATCTGATCGCACTGGCCAGGCACTCGGATATCGTGTTCCACATGGTCTTGCTGCTGGCCGATCGGCACGACGGCGCGGATGCCGAATAAGGTCAAGCCGCCACTGAGGCGGCGGGGAGGCCAAATTGCTCCACCGCCGCCAGACTTGATGTGTAGTGTTTTTTGGTTATATTGAATACGCGCCAAGCATGAGGAGCCTTCCATGTCCCGCACCACGACCATGACCGTCCGTCTGAGCGGTGCGCTCAGCGATTTCGTCGCGGCCAATGTCGGCGAGAACGGCTCCTACGAGAACATCAGCGAATACGTGCGCGACCTGATCCGGCGAGACAAGGAGCGGGCCGAGCAGGAGGCTTTTGACCGGCTGAAGGCCGAGCTGACCCGCGCCTTCGCAGCGCCCGAGACCAGCTACAGGCCGCTGACGGCCGCCGAAGTCATCGCTCGCAACCGGGCCTGACCAGATGGCGATCCGGGTTCAGGAGGCGGCATCACTCCGCCTCGATGACATCTACCGCTATACGCGCGACCGATGGGGCGAGGTCCAGGCGGACCGCTACATCACCGGCATGTTCGAAGCGTTCGAACGGATCGAGGCCCATGGCGTCGCCTCAAAGCTGATCCCGGCAGAGTTCGGCGTCGAAGGGTTCTTCTTTCGGTACGAACACCACATCGTCTATTGGCGCCGACTGTCCGACGGCGATATCGGTATCGTCGCGATCCTGCATGAGCGCATGCATCAGATCGACAGATTCAAGGAAGATTTTCACGGCTGAACGCGCAGGTATCTGCGTCGGCGACGCCCACATAGATCAGCCTGATCGGTTTCCTTTGTTTGCGGAAGATATCTGTTCGCCTCGTGCCGCACGGGTCCGTCATACAAGGCGTTTCGCAGAGACTTTCAGCCAATCCAGCAATTGCGCCACTGCCGGGCGCATGCCATGCCGCCCCAGATGTACGGCGTGGATCACGCTTGGCATGGGCGCCAGATCCAAGTTCAACACATCGAGGCGTCCGATCCCGGTCATGAAGTTCGAGGTGGGGGCGCGAGCCCCCAATCCCGGCCCTTGGTTCCAATTGAGTGGAGACGCCGAGCGCCGGCTGAAAAACTGGCCGCTGAAGAGGTGGCTGCTCAATGCTCGACCTACTGCACGAGCTCGAGGTGTTCCCGACCGTGATCGGTCTCAAGCGGATCGACCCGGCCGTCAACATGCGGCGCTTCTACCGAATGAGCGTCCAGAGCGATCCGGGCGGTCGAGGTCATCTCAAGCAATGTCGGCGACGCCCCGATGCTGCCGAACCTTCTCGCCCAGATCTCGGCGAACGAGGACATCGCCACTGTCTCGGCTGACGGTGCCTGCGCCACACGCGCCTGCCACGATGCCATTGCGGCCCGTGGAGCAACAGCGATCATTCCACCCCGTCGAAACGCCCGGCCTTGGAAGCCGGACACGGCAGGAGCTCGCGCACGCAACGAGATCCTGCGAGCATCGAAGCACCTGGGCCGGGCACTCTGGCGGAACTGGAGCGGGTACCGCCGGCGCAGCAGGGTCGAGACGAGAATGAACTGCGTGAAGCTGCTCGGCCAGCGGCTGATGTCCCGGGAATTCGACCGCCAGGTGGCGGAGGTCCAGATCCGGGTGGCGGTCCTCAACCGCTTCACGGCACTCGGCATCCCGATGACCGTGGCCGCAGGGTAAGTGTGCCCGGGGAAAGGGGGATTGCGCTCGCCAGCTGATTTATCCAACAGCGCCCGACGGATAGGCCAGAACGCCCAGCACGCGCGCGTCGTTGCGCTCGGCGAAATGCGCGTCGAGAACCGGCGCCCAGGCTTCGGACACGGCGCGGGCGCTGGCCAAGTCGGGGGCGATGCCGGCCAGGTCGATGGCTTCGCTCATCGGGTCGTCGGCAGCCAGGTAGCTCAGGATCGGCGTCGCTGCATCAGCCACGCCTTGCTGCAGCAGGCGCAACAGCTCGGTGCCGTTGAGGCCGGCCTCGTTGAACGCGTTGAACGGGCGCACGTCGGCGGTGATGAGCCCGTCGGATTCCTCGGCCAGGGTCTGGGTCCAGAACGGCATCTCCCGCTCGGCATAGAGGGGCATGAAGCTGGCCGAGCCGATGATGTTGAGATGCCCTTCGATCAGCTCCTGCGCCAGCGCGGGGCCGGTGAAGGCACCTGCGAACAGCACGGACGAAAGCGCGGTGGTGATAAGGGGCTTTCCGGTATGGCGGATCATATTGACCTCCCTTGTTCTATATTGTAGAAAGCTTGTACCGTAATTTGCGACTAATTTTTCACATTTCTTTCCGTCAAGTAAGGCGTGCGGCATGACCGACGAAAGCCCCGATCTGCCCAACAATAAGGCAGGTCTCGACAAGTCCTTCTCGAAGGGGCTGATCCTGTTGCGGCACCTAGCAACCTGCGAGGCGCCGGCGGGCATCAGCGACCTGTCGGCGGCTCTCGGCATGACCAAGAGCAACGTGCACCGCCTGTTGCAAACCCTTGCGGCGTATGGATTCGTCCACAAGAACACCAAGTCCCGCTACAGCCCTTCGCTGCGCTACTGGGAGATGGGCTACGAGGTATGGCTGCACTCGCGCGCAGGACAACTTGCGCTGAATGACGCGGACGGGCTCGCGCTCAAGGCGAACTGCCTCGTGCACATCACTTTGGCAGCCGAGGAACGCCAGGAACTGACCCTCTATGATCGGATCGGTACGCCGATCGCCCATCCCATGCGCAGGCTTTGGCCCACGGGCACCCGCGTGCCGATCTGGCGAATCATCTACGGCTGGTCCGATTTCGTGGCCTTCCAGATCGCCTATATCGCCGCCAAGCCCGAGGTCGAGCTGACCTCGCGCCGCGATGAGATCAGCCGCCACCTGGAAGACAGCGGCCTGACCTACGAGGGTCTGGCCGAGCGCGTCACCGCCGCCCGCGACCTGGGTTACGCCGAGAACCTCGGCAGCGGGCTGGAGAACATCGAGGGCACTGCCTGCGCCTTCCGCGACGAGACCGGCGCGCCGGTGGGCGTGCTCAGCACGATCTACGACCGCGACGGCAGCCGCGACGGCCGGCGCGAGGATACCGGGCGGCTCAACCGCCTCTATGCCCATTCCATATCCCGATCCCTGGGCTTCCGGGATCCAAACTGAGAGAAACTTCATGGACGAACAAGCCTTCAAGGCCCGTGGCTTCGGGCAGACCATCGGTTTCGGCCGCCGCTCGGCGCTGGTGGTGATCGATGTCATCAAGGGTTTCACCAATCCCGACCTGCCGCTGGGCGCGGACCTGTCGTCGCAGATCGTGGCGATCAACGCACTGATCGCCGATTTCGCGGCCCGCCGCGAGCCGGTGTTCTTTACCACCGTGCGCTACGACGAGCCGGATCTGTCGGACGCCGGGATCTGGCCGCTGAAACAGGGCGGATTGAAGACGCTGGCCGCCAGCGGCGACGGGGCCGAGCTGGACCCGAGGCTGAGCCTCGCGGCCGGAGAACGCACGCTGGTGAAGAAATACGCCTCGTCCTTCTTCGGCACCGATCTGTCGAGCCGCCTGGTAGCCGAGGGTGTCGACACGCTGGTGATCACCGGCTGCACGACCTCGGGCTGCGTGCGCGCGACGGCGGTGGACTCGCTGCAGAACGGCTTCCGTCCGATCGTGGTGCGCGAGGCGGTGGGCGACCGCAGCCAGCCCGCACATGAGCAGAGCCTGCTGGACCTGCAGGCAAAATATGCCGACGTGGTCTCGCTCGACGCGGCGCTGATGCGCGAGATGGCGGGCGCCTGAACGGCGCCCTGCCCCACCAACCCGCCTGCGCCCCGGTCAGAAGCTCGACCGGGTCGCGGGCACCTTGATCCCCTGCTCGGCGGCGGCGTTCTCATCCGCCTCGAGATTGGTGATGATCGCCAGGAGACCCTTGCGCAGCACGCGCACCTCGTCCTCCTCCAGCCCCTTCAGCGAAATCAGGTTGACGTCATGCGCCATCGGCTCCAGCCGGTCGCGCAATTCCCAGCCCTTGGGCGTCAGGAAGATCTGCAAAGTCCGCTTGTTGCCGTCCATCTTCTGCCGCGTGATCACGCCCTGCTTCTCCAGCTTGGTCAGCGCGGCGTGCGCGGTGGGTTCGGTCAGATGCGCGCGCTGGCTCAGCTCGCGCTGCGACAACCCGTCATTGTACCAAAGGATGCGCAGGAAGATCCATTGGCCGAAGGTGATCCCCTCGTCCTGAAGGCGCATCTGCAGCGAGCGGTTGAAAGCCCTGGCGGCGAGACGAACGAGACGCGCGAGGCGTTCTTCGGTCAGCTTGGGATCGAAGTCTTCATGCCCCGAGGGCGCGGTTTCATCCATGTGGAACGGTCTCAATCGGCCAGAAACGAAAGCCCCGTCGCCAGCGCGATGCCGGCGACGGGTCGCTTCCATTTGTGCTGATTTCCCGTGCAGGACACAAGGGTTAGATGTCTTTTCAACCGTTTCGTGTCACCCGTTGCCCATCCACGACGCCCCGCATAGCCATTCTGTTCAGCCGTCCTGTTCCGCGGTCATGCCTTCGGCCATCTCCTTGACGTAGCCGCGCAGGATGCGGGCGTCGATCACCACCGACTTGCCCGCGCGCACCTGCGCCACGGCATCGGCCAGCGCGGCCTCGAAGGCGGCCACCGTCGCGACCGGGCCGATGCCCACCGCGCCCTGCGCCCGCGCGAGGCCGGCGATGTCGATATCCGGCTCGTCGATCGCCTGGCCGATATGCTTGTTCTCGACCGGGCGGTCGCGGTCGCGGGCGACGCGTTCCTGGTGGATCTCGTCGTTGAAGAACGAGCGGTTGTTGGCCACCACGATCAGCATCGGCACGCTCTGATGCGTCCCGGTCCACAGCGCGGTCGCGCCCATGATGAAATCGCCGTCGCCCAAAACCGCGACCGGCATGCGGCCCGTGTCCTTCAGTGCCAGCGCCGCGCCCACGACCATGCCGGGGCCCGAGCTGATGCCTGCGCCGCCGTCATAGCCCAGATAATCGAGCGGCCCGGTGAAATCGCAATGGCGACCGTCCCAACCCAGGGGCAGACGCACCAGCGTGTGCGGATCCTCGGCCAGCCCCGCGCGCAGCACATGCGAGAGCGCGTCGAGCGACAGCACGGCATCGGGCTCCTGCCCGTGCGGCGCGGGTGCCGTGCGGGGCGCGGGTGCGGCGGGTTCCAGCCCCAGCCGTTCGCACAGCGCCGCGACCAGCGCATCGGCCTCGGTCAGGATGGTGAGATCGCTCGCCACCACGTCCTGATGATCCATCGACCAGCCGTTCGTCAGCATCGGCTCGAGCGTGGCGTTGACCACCTTGGCCCCGGCGCCCAGCTTGCCCTGCGCCAGCGTGCCGGCCGGGTCCACCCAATCGAGGCACAGCACCAGATCCGCGCCCGACAGCGCCTCGACCGATTCAGCCGACAGGAAGAACCCGGGCGCGCCCGCGTGCAGTTTGTGGCGCGTCGGGAAGGCGGCGCCGGTCTTGATGTCGGTGATGACGCGGGCGCCGAAATACTCGGCCAGCGCCACGCGCCGCGCCCAGTCCCCTTCATCGCGCGAGACGCGGCCCATCAGGATCACCGGCGATTGCGCCTCGGCCAGCATGTCGGCCAGGGCCGAGACCTGCGCGGCACTCGCACCCGGGGCCTGAGGGGCTGCGAAACGCGCGGGATCGGGCAGCGCGGGCATGGCTTCGATGGCGGTTTCCTGCACCGTCACGTCGAAGCAGACATAGGTGGGCGCCATCGGGGCCGAGGTGGTAATCTGCATCGCCCGCATCAGCGACGACAGCGAGGCGGCCAGCGACGCCGGTTGATCATCCCATTTCACATAGGGCCGCACCACCGCCGCCTGATCGCGCGAGGTATGCAGCCAGTCGATCCAGGGCCGACGCTTGGCCGCGTCGACCGGGCCGGTCGCGCCGAGGATCAGCATCGGCACGCGGTCGCACCAGGCGTTGTAGATGGCCATCGCGGCGTGCATCAGGCCCACATTCGCGTGCAGCACCACGGTCATCGGCTTGCCGGTGATCTTGGCCCAGCCATGGGCGATGGAAACCGCGTGTTCCTCATGCAGGCACAGCAGCATGTGCGGATCCTGGTTGCCGAGGTAGTTGACCATGCTGTCATGAAGGCCCCGGAAGCTCGAGCCGGGGTTGAGCGCGACGTAGGGCGTGTCGAGCCGGCGCAGCATCTCGGCGATGGCGTCGCTGCCGTAGAGCGTCTTCACCTCGCAGGGTGTGGGGCGGTCGGTTTCCCTGGTCATCTGTCTCTCTCCCGTTTCGGAATTCTTGTGTTATTTCAGGTGCGCACCAGCGCCAGCACGATCACGCCTGCCATCGCCATCAGCGAAGCCAGCGCGAAGATCGGGCCGGGGCGATCCTCGGTGCGCAGGACCCAGGCGGCCAGCCAGGCCGCGAGGAACATCTCGATCGTGCCGATGATCGCCACGGCGGTGACGGTGGTGAAACTGAGCGCCACGAATTGCGCGGTCTGGCCCAGCGATACGAAGGAGGCCGCCACCAGCTGCCAGCCGGTCGGGCGGCGGAACAGTTCGCTCAGGTGGCGGCGATAGGCGGCGCTGAACAGGGCTGCGACGGCGAACCACACGAAGGCGGCTACCGCGCCAATGAAGGCGCCGATCAGCGGATCGGGCAGCCAGCGCATGGCGAACTTGCGCGCCACGTAGGATCCGCCATAGCTCGCCGCCGACATCAGCGCCAGGACACGGCCGGTGTTGCGCTCGCCGGCCGCTCGCCGGGCGTCCTCGTCATCGGCGACGATCTGGCCCCTGTTCGACAACACCACCAGCGCCACGGCGGCGAAGACCAGCACGAAGGCCAGCGCGCTGGCGATGGTCAGGCTCTCGCCCAGGAACAGGATCGCCAGCACGGCGGCGAACACCGGGATCAGCCGGCGGATGAGCCCGGTCTCGATGGCGCCGGCCAGCTCGATGGAGCGGAAGAAGAAGATCCGCCCCAGCACCGTGGCCAGCATGCCGGCGACGACGAAGATCGCCACGCCGATCCAGAAGCCTGTGTCAATCGGCGGCAGCGACGGCCCCATGATCAGCCACAACCCGCCCGAGAACAGCGCCGTCAACACGATCGACAGCAGCACGGCATTGCCCCGCCCGCCCTTTTCGCGCGCGTTCTTGGTCGCGGCGACCGAGCCGAAGGCATAGCAAAAGGCGGCGAGGATGGCGAAGATCTCGCCGATAAAGGGGATCATGGGGACCTGTCGTGTTTCGTGCTCAGGCCGGGGCCTGCAATTCCTGCAGCAACCTGGCTGAGGACATCACCTCGCGCAGCGGCAGGCTGTCCTGGATCGCGTCCAGCTCGACCGAATAGCTCAGCCCTTGCCCGTCCCAGAACCACCAATAGACAATCTCGCCCTGCTTGTCGCGGATCGGCATGCGGAAGGTGGGGAACTTGCGCTCGTCCTCGGGCAGCGCGGCGCTGCCCGCCTTTTCATGCGCCAGCCCCAGCCGGTCCAGCGCCTGTTCCAGCGGGATCATCGCCGTCAGGCGCGGAGCCTGCGCGACATGCGCCTCCAGATCGGAGGGGCGGCTGTCGCTCAGCCCCCGGAACAGGCGCACGACGGGCGGGTAGCTTTCGTGCTCATGGGTCAGCTGGGCATAGGCGAGGCCCTGCTCCAGCCGGATCTCGACGATATCGCCGGGTTGGTAACGGCTCATGGGGCCTCCTTGCTCACAGGCTGTAGGCTTCGAGGGTCGAGGGGTGGAACAGCTCGTCGACCTGCACCCGGCGCGGCGAGAGGCCCTGCGCGAAATGGTAGTCGAGGAATTTGTCGAGCACATGCGCATTGGCGCCGACGCCATAGCTCCAGGGATCGGGGCCCATCAGCGCGCGGGCACGGTTCAGCGTGTCCTCGACGAAGGGCATCGTCACCTTGGTGGCCGAGGTGTCGTTCAAGGCCTCTTCGGCCAGCTTCTTCGACTCCGAGAACGCCTTGAGCAGCGCTGCGGGCAGAAAGGGGTATTCCTCGACCAAGGTCCGGCGCACGCCCAGAACGTGCATCACCGGGAAGATGCGGGTCTGGCGGAAATACTCCTCGGCCGCGCCGATGCTGTCGCGGAACAGGCGGCCGACATGGGGATGGCCCTCGGCAAAGCAGCGCGGCCAGCGCGGGCCGATGAAGCCGTCGATCTCGCCCGCCGCCAGCATGCCGTTCAGCGTGGCACCCTCGGGCGCCTGCTCGATGGTGATGTCGTCGGGCAGCGTCAGCGCGATCTTTTCCGGGCGGCCCGGCGTGTCCATGCCGCCGCGCACCCAGATCACGTCCGAGGGTTTCACGCCGAAATGCTCTTCCAGGATGCCGCGCACCCAGACGTTGGCCGACAGCTGGTACTCGGCGATGCCGATGCGCTTGCCCTTCAGATCCTCGGGCCGGTCGATGCCGCGGTCGGTGCGGATATAGACCGAGGTATGACGGAACGCGCGGCTCAGGAACACCGGGATCGCGACGTAATGCGGGTTCCCGCGCGCGACCGAGATCGAATAGGACGACAGCGACAGCTCCGAGATGTCGAAGGCCTCGTGCCGGAAGGCGCGGAAGAACATCTCTTCGGGCGACAGCAGCATCGGCACGGGATCGACGCCGTCGATCTTGACCCGGCCGTCGACGATGGCCCGCGTGCGGTCGTAATTCCCCATGGCGAGGGAGAGTTTCAGATCGGACACGTGTTCCTCCTTTACGTGATGCCGCATTGGCGCTGCAGATCCACCGGCTGGCCCGAGGCCGCCGATTCCAGGATCGCGTGACAGATTTCGAGGCTCGCGCGGCCCCAGGCGCCGGTCTGGGCGGGCGCGCGATCCTCGCGCACGGCGCCGACCAGCGCGTCGATGACCGGCCCGCGCGGGGCGGGGCCGAAGGGCACCTCGACGAAGCGGCGCTCGATGTCGCCGAAGACATCCAGCCCGGCAGGCGTCAGCCGCAGGTCGGCGCGGTCGCACAGCGCGATCACCGGGCCGAAATGCTCGTTGTTTTCCGCCTCGATAAGCCCGGCCCCGCTGCCGTAGGTGCGGGTCTGCTTGAGCGCGGCTTCGGCCTCGGCGTCGAGCCCCTGCAAGGCGCGACGCGCCTTGCCATAGGCGGCGGGGTCCTTGCGCTGGCCCAGCTCGCCCACATTATCCATCCAGACGTCGCTGTCGAAATGCGCGTAGCCGGAATAGGTCAGGCTGGCGAAGGATCCATTGGCAAAGGCGATGAGCGCGCTGAACGCGCCTTCCGTCGGGCGCGCGGGATCCCAGGCGCCGGTCATCGCGGTGACTCGGGTGGCAAGGCCACCGGCCAGCCGGCGCACCACGTCGATCTGGTGGATCGCCTGGCTGAACAGGATGCCGCCGCCCTCTTCGGTGCGCAGTTCCTCGGGGCGCCGGGGGCGGTAGAGGAAATCGGTGTAGTTGAACGCCTGGATCATCCGCAGGGATCCCACCTCACCGCTCTCGATCAGGCGCGCCGCGGCCTCGACTGGCGGGTCGAAGCTGTGGCTGGGGCCTACGATCAGATGCTTGCTCGAGGCCTCGGCGGCCGCGACCATGCGGTCGGCATCCGCCATCGAGATGGCGATCGGCTTGTCGACCAGCACATGCTTGCCGGCGGCCAGCGCGGTGCAGACGTGGTCGGCGTGCATCTGGTGCGGCGTGGCGATATAGACCGCCTCCACCTCAGGATCGGCGCAAAGCGGCACGATGTCGTCATAGGTCCGACCGCCGAACTCGGCCTCGAACGCCGCGCGGCTTTCGGCGCGGGGGGCGGCGGCGGCGACCAGTTTCACGCGCGGATCGGCGGTGAAGGTCGGGATCATCAGCATGAAGCCGCGACCCAGCCCGACGACGCCTAGCCTGACGGGCATTTGCGCGGGCTCAGAGGTCAAGGACCAGCCTCCCGCCCGAACAGGCGCGCGAGACGCAGATCATGATCTTGTCGGCCTTTTCCTCGTCCATCAGCACCATGTCGCGGTGATCGGCCTCGCCCTCCAGGAGTCGCGTCTTGCAGGTGCCGCAGGTGCCGCTCTCGCACGAGCTGACGGTCGGGAACCCGGCATCGCGCATAGCCTCGAGGATCGAACGGTCGGCGGGCACGGTCAGCGTGATGCCGGTCTTCTTCAGCTCGACCTCGAAGGCCTCGTCATCGGCGCGCACAACGTCGACGGGCTTGAAATCCTCGAAGTTGACGCGGCCTTCCGGCCAATGGCCCGAGATCGCCTCGATCTCGTCCATCAGGGGCTTTGGCCCGCAGCAATAGACATTCAGCTTCTGCGGCTCGGCAAAATGGTCCCAGAAATCGTAGATCTTCTCGGGGTCGCCCTCGTCGTGATGGGCCAGGACACGGTCGCCGTAAGCGGTGGTCAGGTCTTCCAGGTAGGCCGCCTCTTCCGCGCTGCGGCTGAGGTAGATGATGTTGAAATCCTTGCCTTCGCGCTCAAGATGCGCGGCCATGGCCGAGATCGGCGTGACCCCGATGCCGCCCGCGATAAGCAGGTAGCGCGGCGCGTCGGCCATGGGGAAGTCGTTTTCCGGCGCCTCGACGTTCAGCTCGAACCCCTCGACCGCCTCGTCATGCATCGAGGCCGAGCCGCCCCGGCTGGCCGGCTCGCGCTTCACGGCGATCTTGTAATGGTCCGGCGCGGTGCCGTCGTTGACCAGCGAATAGCGCCGCATTGCCCCCGAGGGCGTCTCGACCGTGACATGCGCGCCGGGCGTGAATCCGGGCAGCGCGCCCTCTTCCATCGGAACCAGCGTGAATTCGGTGATCTGCGGGGTCAGCGCGCGTCTTGCACCGACGCGCATCCTGATGAGCTCCATTCGCCCCTCCCAAAAAACGTGTATCTGCCCTTGCTCATTTAGATAGCTAAGTATATGTTGTCAAGCATTCGAGATTGGCCTTCACGGGCCCGGGCCGCAGGAGGAGTACGAGATGCTGACCCCCGAAGAGAACGAAGTCCTGACCCGCGTGACGGGTGACGCGCCGATGGCGAAACTGATGCGTCAGCACTGGACGCCGGTCTGCCTGATGGAAGAAGTGGCGGAGAACGACGGCAAGCCGCTGCGCGTCGAAGTGCTTGGCGAATCCTACGTCGCGTTCCGTGATACCAAGGGCCGTCTCGGCATGCTCGACGAGCTCTGCCCGCACCGCAAAGCCTCGCTGGTCTACGGTCGCAACGAGGATTGCGGCCTGCGCTGCCTGTACCACGGATGGAAGATGGATGTGGACGGCAACGTCGTCGCCATGTCGTCCGAGCCCGAGGGCAGCCCGCTGATGGACAAGGTCAAGGCCCGTTCCTACCCGGTGCGCGAATGGGGCGGTTTCGTCTGGGCGTGGCTCGGCGACAAGACCGACATGCCGGAGTTCCAGCCCCCCGCCTTCGCCCCAACCGAAGACACCCCGGTCGCCATCCTGAAGATCCGTGTCCCCGCCAACTGGGCGCAGATCCACGAAGGACAGATCGACAGCGCGCATTCCTCGTCGCTGCATTCATCAACGATGAAACCGGCGCGGGTGGAAAGTGCCGCGGCCGATGACAAGTCGTGGTACCGCCCCTCGACCGACAAGTCGCCGCGCATGCAGACGGAAACCACCAGCTACGGTTTCCACTATGCGGCGATCCGCAAGCCGATCAAGAACGCGGCGACGCATCACTACCTGCGCATCACCGAGTTCGTGGCGCCCTATTATTCGCTCATTCCGCCCAACAACAACTACAAGGTCGCCAGCGTCATCGTGCCGATCAACGACGATGAGACGGCGTTCCACTTCCTCGCCTTCGGTGGCCCGAACGTGCCTTCGACCGAGCAATGGCGCGCCTTCAACCACGCCGTGCCGGGCAAGGATCTGGACCACAAGTGGCGCACGCTGCGCACGCTGGAAAACGACTTCAAACAAGACCGTGAGCTGATGAAGGAAGGCCATTTCACCGGCGTTCCGGGCATCCCGAACGAAGACATCATCATGTGGGTGTCGATGGGCAGCCGCGTGCAGCGTCACACCGACGTGCTGGGCGCCTCGGATCTGGCGATCGTCGAGTTCCGCCGCCTGATGACCGACGCCGCGCAAAAGGTGGCCGAGGGCGGCAAGGCGATCGGCACCGACAGCTTCGCGCTGCAGTCGCGCATCGCCTCGCACGAGGGGGTCTATCCCAAGGATGTCGACTGGCGCACGCTGGTCGCCCATGACCCGGCCGAAGCGGCCGAGTGACGCGCTGGCGCTTTCCTCCCAAGGCGCACGCAGGGAAGGCCCGCACGAGCAATCGTGCGGGCCTTTTTTCATGGTCTTGTTCAGAGTTGCGCGCGCCTCTTCAGACGGTTTCGAGGCGCGCCGCCAGCTCCGCCGACGTCCGGCGCAGCAGCTCGGAGAGTTCATCCGCGCGGCGTGATATGCGCTCCGTCGGCCCATGAATCCCGATGCCCAGCGAGCGTGCGTGCCCCGGCGGCACCGGGATCAGCGTCGACATCATAGACGCATCCCAATGCACCGTGCGGTGCGTCGGAATGTCCAGCAGGTCGCGCGCGTGCAGGATCGACACGTCGGTATCACGATTGGCGTCGAGCACCGCCTCGAAGGCCGCCTGGGGGTAGTCGCGCGGCGAGATCAGCCCCTCGGCCACGGTGCGGCGGTAGATCTGCAGCGCCACCGGCCGCGGCGCGCGCGCCAGCATCAGCCAGCCGGTGCCGTTCTGCACCATCAGCCGCCGGTCGCCCGCGCGGATATGGGTGTTGCGCCCCTCCTGCCGGTGCAGCGAGGTGACGTAATCGACATGCAGGTCGGCGGGCGCGGCCAGCACCACCGGCTCGCCCGCAGCCTCGCGCAGACGGCACAGGGCATCGAACAGCACGGTCTGCTCATAATCGTCGACCTGCATCCAGCCCGTCAACGTCTGCAGCCGGGGCCCGGGGAGATAGGCATGGGTCGCGGGATCGAGCGTCATGTAACCCATGTCCAGCATTGTACGCAAAAGCGCGGTCAGGCTGGAAACCGGATAGCCGAGCGCGGCGCCCAGTTCGTGCAGCCGGGCAGGCTGTCGGTGACTGGCGAAGAACTCGAGGATCTCGAACACCCGCGCGGCGGATTTCACCTTGTCTGCGGTCATCTCTCCTGCCCTTCCGATTCACACGACTCGGCGACCCGTACCGGCCAGCTCCCTCCTGTCCCAATCTAGGCGAATCGGCGCGCTGCGGAAAGGGTTCGCGACGCGGCCCCGGCGGATGTCCCGCAGCCGGCGCACGGGACTACGGGCAGAATTCACATCCTCGAAATATCCGCCGTGCGGGGCGGTTGGCGTTGACCGGAGGCCCGATTTCGCAAGGCTGTCGGCAAGGGAGACGGCGGGATGCGCGCGCGATGGCGCAGCGGCACGGCCCTCCCCGTTCATCCCTTTCGGCAGGCGGCCGGCACGCCCCGACCGCCCCTGACACCAGACGAGGTTCCATGCCCGACACCGCCCCCTCCATCCCCCGCCCGCCGTCGTCCGGCACGATCTGCGTCGTCGGCGCGGGCTTCATGGGCTGCGTGATCGCCACGCTCTATGCCCACCACGGCCATGATGTCGCGCTGTGCGACATGAATACCGAGTTGCTGGCCAGCTTTGCCGAGCGCGCGCGCCCGATCGCCGCGACCTTCGCAGACGACTCGGCCGCCGTCGACGCGATGCTGGCACGCGTGCGCACCGAGCCCTCGCTGGCCGAGGCCGTGAAGGGCGCCTTCATGGTGCATGAGGCGGTGCAGGAGAAGCTCGAGACCAAGCAGGCGCTGTTCGCCGAGTTGGACGCGCTCTGCCCGTCGGAGGTGGTTCTGGCCACCAACACCTCGTCGCTGTTGCTGTCGGACATCGGCGCCAGGGTGAACGGCAAGGAGCGGATACTGGGCCTGCACTATATCACGCCCGGGCACATCATCCGCTCGATCGAGGTGATCCACGCCGATTTCACCCCGGCGTCGCTGGTGGAATGGGGCCGGGCCTTCGTCGAATCCATCGATCACGTGGGCGTCGCCTGCGGTGAGCGGCCGGGCTTCCTGATCAACAAGATCCAGTTCGCCATGCTGACCGAGATCTATCGCCTGATGGACGAGGGCATCGCCAGCCGCGACGATATCGACGCGGCCGTGCGGCTGAGCATCGGGCCGCGCCTCGCGCTGTGGGGGCCGCTGCTGACCGAAGATCTGATCGTGTCGAAGGCGACGGCGCTGGCGGTCACGGACTCGCTGTACCACCAGACCGGGGACGAGAACTACAAGGGCCGCAAGGCGCTGCGCGACCTGGCCGAGGCCGGGCACATGGGCGCGATCACCGGACGCGGCTGGTACGAGTACGACGCGCCCTATGCCGAGATCGTCGAGGAGCGCGACCGCCAGCTGACAGACCTCCTGGACTGGCTGCGGGAGCGCGACCCGGTGGGCCGGCTGGCGCCCCGCTGAGACACGAAAAAGGGGGCGGATGATCCGCCCCCTTTCCTTTTCCCACAGTCCGGATAAAGGCTTACTGGCCGCCCAGGTTGATGTGGATGTTCTTCTCCTGCGTGAACGAGATCAGCTCGCCGATCCCCTCCTCGCGCCCCAAGCCCGACTGCTTGTAGCCGCCGAAGGGCGCACCCAGGAAGTGCCGCCCGACCTCGTTGATCCAGACGAAGCCGGCCTCCGCGCGGGCCGCCGCGCGATGCGCCGTGGCCAGGTCCTTCGACCAGATCGAGCAGGTCAGGCCCACGTCGAGGCCGTTCACCTCGTCCATCATCGCCCCCTCTTCCGACCAGCGGCGCAGCACCAGAACCGGGCCGAAGATCTCTTCCCGGGCGACGCGCATGTCGGGCGTGACATCGGCAAAGATCGTCGGTTCGACGAAGCAGCCGTCCGCCATCGCGCCCTCGGTCACCGCGTTGCCGCCGGTGACGACGCGCGCGCCCTCTGCCTTGCCCGAGGCGATGTAGCCCATCACCCGGTCGAAATGCTCGCGCCCGACCAGCGCGCCCATCGTCGTCGCGGGATCGGTCGGCATGCCCGGCTTGAAGCGCGACACATCCGCCTCCAGCCGCTCGACGACCGCGTCGTGCAGGTCGTCATGCAGGAAGGCGCGGCTGGTCGAGCCGCAGCTCTGCCCGCACCAGCTGAAGTTCATGCCCGCGACGATGGCGTTGGCCACCTTGTCGGGGTCGCTGTCCGGATAGGCGATCAGGGCGTTCTTGCCGCCCAGTTCCAGCAGCACCGGCTTCAGCGTGTCGCTGGCCGCGCGCATCACCGCGCGCCCGGCCCCCACCGAACCGATCAGCGTGACCTTGTCGATACCCTTGTGCGAGGCCAGCGCCGCGCCCGCCTCCGTCCCGCCGGGGAGCACGGTGAAGACACCCTTGGGCAGCAGGCCGTCGATCAGCTCGGCCAGCCTCAGCGCCGAGAGCGGCGCCTGCACCGGAGGCTTGATGATGACCGCGTTGCCCGCAGCCAGCGGTGCGCCCATCTTGCCGCCGCAGAACATCAGCGGGTGGTTGAACGCCAGGATCCGCGCCACCACGCCCAACGGCTCGCGCAGGGTCATGTTGATGCGCTCGGGGCCCATCGGGATGGTGTCGCCCTTCATCTCGGTGACGAGGCCGGCAAAGAATTCCATCTGCGCCGCGGCGACGCCCGCGTCGCCGCGCATTTCGGTATAGGGGTTGCCGCAATTGGCGGAATCCAGCAGCGCCAGCTCGTCGCCGTGCTTGCGGATGATGGCGGCGATCTCCTTGAGCACGCGCGCGCGCTCCAGGGGCGCCACGTCGCGCCATTCGCGGAACCCCGCGCGGGCGCTTGCCACGGCCGCGTCGACATCCGCCTCGCCCGCCGTGGCCACCTGGGCCAGCACCTTGCCGGTTGCCGGGTCGAAGGTCGGATCGGTGCGCCCGGATTGCGGCGCGTGCCAAGCATTGCCGTAGTAGAGGCCCAGGTTGTCGGGCAGGATCGGTTCGAGCATGGAGCCCTCCTTGTCTTGCAGGGGGCGGGCGACCGGGGCCGCCGCGCCGAGGGTTGTCACAGCATCGACGGCAGCAGCGTCGTCAGCCCGGGAACCAGCGCCAGCACGATCATGCCCAGCAGGTACAGCAGCACGAAGGGCCAGGCCGAGGAGAAGACCTTGCCGAGGCTGGCATCCTCCCACGCGCTTTTCAGCGCGAACAGCGTGTAGCCGAAGGGCGGGGTCATGCCCCCCACGGTGATGTTCACCAAGAACAGCAGCCAGAACCAGATCGGATCGAATTGCAGCTCCTCGATGATCGGCAGGTAGATCGGGATGACGATCAGCATCAGCGCGATCTGGTCGATGAACATGCACAGCACGAAGGGCAGCAGCATCAGCAGGATCAGCATCACCCAGCGTGACTGTTCCAGCCCCACGACCCATTCGGTCATCGCCGAGGCGCCGCCGGTAAAGGCCAGCAGCTGGCTGAACAGCTTCGAGCTGGCCATGATGAACAGGATCATCGCCGCCACCTTGGCCGAGGAGACCAGCGACTCGCCGATCATCTTCAGGGACAGGTTGCGATAGATCGCGGCGGTGATGAGCGAGCCGATGACCCCCATCGCGCCCGCCTCGGTCGGCGTGGCGATCCCGGCCAGGATCAGACCCATCACCATCAGGATGATGATCGAGAACGGCACCACCCGCAGCAGCGCCCAGCCCTTGTCGGCCAGCGTGGCACGGGTGCCGTCGTCGGGCTCGTCGGGCGCCAGCGAGGGGTTGAGCCAGACCCGGATGAAGCAATAGCCCAGGAAGATGCCCGCGAACATCAGCCCCGGGATGATCCCCGCGATCAGCAGCCCGGCGATCGACACGCCGGCCAGCGTGCCAATGATGATGACCAGGACGCTAGGCGGGATCAGCGGCGCCAGGCTGGCGCCGGCCAGGATCGTGCCGGCCGACAGCCGCGCGTCGTACCCGCGCGCGATCATACCCGGCAGCAGCGAGCGGCCCAGCATGGCCGCCACGCCCATCGCAGCACCCGACAGGGTGCTGAACACCGTGGCCAGCAGGATCGACAGCACGTACTGGCGCCCCTTCACCCGACCGACCAGCGTGTCGATGGACCGGAACAGCACCTCGACCGAGTTCGAGCGGAACAGGATCTCGCCCATCAGGATGAACAGCGGGATGGTGACCAGCGATTGCGTGGTCGTCGTCTCGTAGAGCGAGTTGACGAACATGCCGTAGCCCATCGGTCCCATGATGACCGCGACGGCCAGCAGGTTGACCAGCAGGAAGGCCGCGAAGACGGGCAGGCCTACGGCCATGAAGCCCAGAAGCAGCCCCACGCCGGTCGCGACGGCGGCGATACCTTCAACCATGGGTCACCTCGGGTTGGGAGTCGGTCTCGGAAAGCGCCTGGCCGAAGGCGAGGCGCAGAAAATACAGGCCGGAATTGGCCACGCCATAGGTGATGAAGGCCACCAGGATCCATTTCGGAATGCGCACGGTGGTCAGGGTCGCCGTCCCGCGCGAGGCCAGGTGCTGCACCTCGCCGATGCAAAGCCAGGCAGCCCAGAGACAGGTCGCCGCCGCCACCAGGAAGCCCGCGCGCAGGATCACCTGGCGCAGCCGGCCGACCAGGTCGGGCAGGATAGTCACGGCCACGTGCCCGCCTTCGCGGGTCAGCCAGGGCGCGGTGCTGAACACCGTGATCAGCAGCAGGAAGGAAACGAAATCGCTCGCCCAGAGGGTCGGCGCGCCGAAGGCATAGCGCGAGACGACCTCGAAGGCGTAGATGAGCACGATGGCTGCCAGCGCACCGACGCCGATGAAGAACATCAGCCGGGTCAGCACGTCCTGAAGCGTCAGGATCGGTCGCATGGAGGGAAGCTCCTGGAACGGAAAGGCCGAAGAGAATGGGCCGAGAAGGACGACCGGGGGACGGAAAGACGCGCGGCACCAAGCGGCCGCGCGTCGGAAGGGGCCGGGCCCCGATCAGCCGTCGAGATCGGCTTCGGTTGCCAGACGGCGAATTTCCTCGATCGCCTCGCCCGATTGCGTGGCCGCGAGGTCCATCACGCCCGAGAACCAGGCCGAGCTGAGCGTGCCCGCCAGTTCCTCGGACAGCTCGGTCACGCTCATGCCCTCTGCTTCCAGGGCGGCGCTCTCTTCGGCGACTAGCGTGTCGAACAGGCCATTGGCCTCGATCTCGAACTCGCGCGCGGCGGTCTCGATCTCGGCCCGGGTTTCCTCGGACAGGTCGTTCCAGGTGTCAAGGTTCATCAACACCAGATGGCCGACCTGGCCGAAGGTCGGGCGCATCATGTAGTCGGCGACCTCGAACCAGCGGTAGGACAGAGCGCCGATGGTCGGCCAGGCCGCACCGTCGATCACACCGCGTTCCAGCGCCGGGTAGATCTCGCCGCCCGGCAGCACCACGGGCGAGCCACCCAGCACGTTGATCGCCGGGTGGTAGATCGGCGTGCCGCGCACGCGACGTCCTTCGAGGCCGTTCTCGCCGACCGGCTCGTTCAGCATGATGTGGTAGCCATTCAGGTCGTAAAGCACAGCGATCAGCTTCAACCCCTGCTCCTGGTAATCGGCATCCACCGCGTCCCAAATTCCGGCTTCGCGCAAGGCCTCGGTATCGCCCGACAGGCCGTCCAGCGCCATTCCCACCGAAGTCTGGTTGAAGTGATAGGCACCATTGGTGAACAGCAGGTCGAACAGGCCGCGCGACACCGGGTCGAACTGCTCGAACGGGGGCACGGTCTCGGGGCCCATGACGTTGACGCCGAAGCCCTCGGTTACGGCTTCGTCGAGCGTCTCGATGAACGACGTCAGCACGTCGACCGCAACATAGCTGGAATCCCAGCCCGACAGCAGGCGGAAGTCGCGTGCCTCGGCGGCACCAGTCAGGCCCAGCGTCGCGGCCGACAGCGCCGAAGCGCCCGCAAGGGCACGCAGTTTGTTGGTGAATGTGGTGGATGAAGTCATGTCGCTCGCTCCTCCCGTAGCGTTCCGACTGCGCCGCCCCTGGGCGGACAGTCTGGTCTGGATTGGCTGCTCAACCTAAAGGGTAAGCTATCTAAGCTTATTTGGCGGAGAGCACCTTGTCTTGATTGCCGGCGGGATCATTGCGACATTTCACATATATGAAATCGTACCGCCCTGCCCGTTCCGGCTTCAGCGCGCAGCCAGCCAGCGCCCCAACTTCCTGTTCAGGAATGGCAGGATCAGCCCGACATTCAATCCGGTCAGCAGCAGCGCCACGATGAACAGCGAGACCGCCATTGGCATGCCCTGGGTGAAGGGCCGCGGGGAGTGGACAAAACATGGGGGTCATGCGGCGCGTTTTCTGTTTGCGACGGTCAGCCGACCATCGAGAACTGCGGCCCTTGTGACGGCTACTCGG
>NZ_JARGYD010000015.1:0-42009 GCF_029168315.1 Psychromarinibacter halotolerans | reverse complement strand
GGCGCGCTTTTTGCGTTCCGGGGACAAGAGCGAGCGTGAGCGCATAAGGCGGACGCTTTTGCGGGCCATAAATGACAAAGAGCCAGAAGGTCGGCGAATCCGGCTTCTGGCTCTTTCTCATTTAATTGATGTGTTACTTCATACGCAGACGCCGGCGTCACTGCCCCTCGGCAAGGCGGGCCAGATAGGCGCCGTATTCGGTTTTCTGGAACATCTCGGCGTGTTTCTTCAACTGCGCGCGATCGATCCACCCTGCCAGATAGGCGATCTCTTCGGGGCAACCGGACTGCATTCCCTGCCGGACCGACAGGGTCCGAACGAAATTGCCTGCATCGAGAAGCGACCCGTGTGTGCCGGTATCAAGCCACGCATAGCCACGGCCCATCTTCTCGACCAGCAGCGAGCCGTCCTTAAGATACGTCTCCAACAGCGACACGATCTCAAGCTCGCCCCGTGCCGATGGCTTGATCTCTCGCGCGCGGCGCGGTGCGTCGCCGTCCAGGAAATAAAGGCCGGTGACCGCATAGTTCGATGGCGGCACCTCGGGCTTTTCGATGATCTCGCGCACCGTCCCGTCGGGGGCGAAATCGACGACGCCATAGCGTTCGGGATCGGCGACATGATAGCCGAATACCGTTCCACCAGTGTCTTGGGCCGCCGCGCGCAGCAGGATCTCGGGCAGGCCGTGGCCGAAGAAGATGTTATCGCCCAACACCATGACCGACGGCGCACCGTTCAGAAAATCCTCGGCCAGCACATAGGCCTGCGCCAGTCCGTCGGGCGAGGGCTGTTCGATGTATTCCAGCGTCAGGCCCCATTGGCTGCCATCGCCAAGCAGGCGCTTGAATTGGGGTTGGTCCTGCGGCGTGGTGATGATCGCGATCTCGCGGATGCCGGTCAGCATAAGCACCGTCAGCGGGTAATAGATCATCGGCTTGTCGTAGATCGGCATCAGCTGTTTCGACACGGCCATCGTCAGCGGATACAGCCGCGTGCCGGAGCCGCCGGCGAGGATAATGCCTTTGCGCGCTGTCATGCTGTCTCCAATTCCTTCAGTATTTCAGTCAGTTCCGCCTTCCAGTCCGGACGGGAAATGCCAAGCCGATCCAGCGTGCTGCAATCCAGCCGAGAGTTGTGCGGGCGGCGCGCCGGGGTTGGAAAGGCCGTCGTCGGGATATCCTCCACGACCACGTCGCGGCCGGCCTGCCGGAAGATCTCGCGCGCGAAATCGGCCCAGCTGACGTCCGGCGCGCCGGCGAAATGGTATGTTCCAGAGACCGAAGCGTCGTTTTTCAGCGCCTCCACCGCGGCAAGGCAGGCGGCGGCAAGCGGGCCGGCGGGGGTAGGCCCACCGATCTGATCTGCTACGATGGTCAGCTTGTCGCGTGTTTCGGACAGGCGCAGCATCGACTTCACGAAGTTCGCGCCGTGCGCCGAGACCACCCATGACGTGCGCAGGATCGCGTGGGGGCCGCCCACGGCGCGGATGCCGAGTTCGCCCGCCAGCTTTGACTGGCCGTAGGCGTTGATCGGGCCGGTGGGGGCGTCGGGCGCCATCGGCGCGTCACCCTTTCCGGGAAAAACGTAATCCGTCGACATGTGGACGAAGGGAATGCCCTGTGCCGCGCAGGCGGCTGCCATTTCTGACGGCGCCTCACCGTTCACCGTCATCGCAAGGTCGCGTTCTTCTTCGGCGCGGTCCACGGCGGTGTAGGCCGCCGCGTTGATCACGGCAGAGGGTTCGGCAAGGTCGATGATCGCCTTCAGCTCTTGCGGTCGGGACAGGTCAGCCTCGGTTCGGCCGATGAACCGCGCATCGGGCACGCGACGGGCAAGCTCGCGGGCGACCTGACCGGACTGGCCGAACACAAGGATCATTTGCCGCCCCCGGTGCCCAACCGTTGGCCGACGCCCTGCCGCGATTGCAGTTTGCGCCACCACGGTTCGTTATCAAGGAACCAGCGTACCGTTTTCTCCAGCCCCTCCTCGATGGTCACCGAGGGGCGCCAGCCCAATTCTTTGCGAATTCGCGCCGGGTCGATGGCGTAACGGGCGTCGTGGCCGGGCCGGTCGGTGACGAAGGTGATCTGGTCAGCATAGCTGCCGTTGTCCTTCGGCTGAAGCCTGTCGAGAATGCCGCACAGCGTCTTCACCAGTTCGAGGTTGGAACGCTCGTTCTCGCCGCCGATGTTGTAGCTGCGGCCAAGTTCGCCCTTCTGCACCACCAGCAGCAACGCGTCGGCGTGATCCTCGACAAACAGCCAGTCGCGGACGTTGGATCCGTCGCCATAGATCGGCAGCGGCTTTCCGGCCAGCGCGTTCAGGATGATCACCGGCACCAGCTTTTCCGGGAAGTGATAGGGGCCGTAGTTGTTCGAGCAGTTCGTCAGCACGACCGGCAGGCCGTAGGTCTCGTGCCACGCGCGGACAAGGTGGTCCGAGGCGGCCTTTGACGCGGAATAGGGACTGCGCGGGTCGTAAGGGGTCGTCTCGGTGAACTGCACGGACGGGTCGGCGGGCAGGCTGCCGAACACCTCGTCGGTCGAAATATGATGAAAGCGGAAGTCTTCGGGCTTGCCTGCGCCTTCCCAATAGGCGCGCGCGGCCTCCAGCATGTTGAAGGTGCCGGTGATGTTCGTCTCGATAAAATCGGACGGGCCGTCGATCGACCGGTCGACATGGCTTTCGGCGGCAAGGTGCATCACGGCGTCGGGCTTGTGCGCGGCGAACACGCGATCCAGCGCGGCGCGGTCGCGGATATCGACCTGCTCGAAGGCATAGCCCGGCGCCTTGGCCGCGTCGGCCACGTTGTCCAGGCAGGCGGCGTAGGTCAGCGCGTCGACGTTGACGACCTCGTGGCCGCGCGCGATGGCCAGCCGGACGACGGCGGACCCGATAAACCCGGCACCGCCGGTAACCAGTAGTTTCACGAAACCTTCTCCGCGTAGGTGAACGGCGTGTCGAAATCCGCCAGCGCGGGCGCCTTCGCGTCCTTCTCGGACAGCACCGGATCGGCGCCGGTGTGGGGCCATTCGATGCCGACGTCAGGATCGTCCCACCGCACGGCGCCGTCGCATTCGGGCGCGTAGAAGTCAGAGCATTTGTAAACGATCTCGCAGTCGGGCTCGAGCGTCATGAACCCGTGCAGGAAACCTTCGGGGATCAACAGCTGGCGACCGTTGTCAAAGCTGAGTTCCGCGCCGGTCCACTGGCCGTAGGTCGGGCTGCCGCGCCGGATGTCGACGGCAACGTCGAAGATCCGCCCACGGCCACAGCGCACCAGCTTGGCCTGTGCGTGGGGCGGCGATTGAAAGTGCAAGCCCCGGACGGTGCCTGTTGTCCCCGACAACGAGTGATTGTCCTGCACGAAGCGGATGTCGATCCCTGCGTCGGCGAAGACGCGTTCGTTATAGCTTTCGCTGAAGAAGCCGCGATGATCGCCGAAGCGACGCGGCGTGATAATGTAGACACCTTCCAGCGATGTCGTCTTGAATTCGGCCATGACCCCTGAAATCCACGTCGTGTCGGTACGGGTTCCCCCCGGGCGAACCTAGGGCAGTTGCAGGGTCCGGTCCATCATGCATCCGGGGAAATACTGTGGCGATCGAAGGGCGTTACCGCAGCGACCGGCCCTTGACGATCGCATCCGGGCCAAAGCGTTGCCGGATCGCGTCGGTGGCCCGTTCGGCGTCCGCGCGCCGCCCGGCGTTGGGGTCCAGCAGGTCCCCCACCCGGTCGGCGGTGTCGTCGCCGCTGAGATGCGAGATACCGACGCCCAACAGCCGATAGGGCCCTTGGTCGCCAACGTGGTCGAACAAGTCCCGCGCGGTCCGATAGATGCGATCCGCGATCTGTGTGGGATCGGTCAGCTGCGACTGTCGCGTCAGGATGCGGTGGTTCGCGCGCTTCAGCTTCAGCGTGACGACGCGTCCCGCCTTGCCCTTTGCCTTGGCGCGGTCGGAAACCTTCTCGGACAAGCGCCAGATGTGGCCGTCCAGAACCTCGGGGTCGGCGGTGTCCTCGTGAAACGTCGTCTCGTTCGAGATCGACTTCACCGGCGCGTTGCGGGTGACGCGCCGGTGATCCTCGCCGCGTGCAAGATGGTACAGCCGTTCACCCATCGACCCGAAGCGGGCGACAAGCTGCTCTTTGTCCCAGCGTTTCAGGTCCGCGAAGGTGCGAATCCCGGCAGCCTCCAGGCTGGCGCCCGACGCGTTCCCGACGCCCCAGATCAGGCTGACCGGCCGTGGATCAAGAAACGCCTGGGTCTCGGCCTTGCCGATGATCGCGAAGCCATGCGGCTTGTCGAGATCGGACGCGACCTTGGCGAGGAACTTGTTGTGCGACAGACCGATCGACCCGGTGATCCCCAGTTCGGTCTTCATTCGCTTGGTCAGCCGCGCCAACAAAACGGCGGGCGGCGCATGGTGCAGGCGTGCGGTGCCGGTCAGGTCCAGAAACGCCTCGTCCAGCGACAGCGGTTCGACCGACGGGGTCAGCTCTTCCATCATCTGCCGCACCTGTTTCGACACCTCGACATAGGTGTCCATCCGCCCCTTCACGACGACCGCCTCGGGGCACAGCTTCAGCGCCTGAAACATCGGCATGGCGGACCGCACGCCCTTGATCCGGGCGATGTAGCAGGCCGTTGACACGACACCCCGCCGCCCGCCGCCGATGATCACCGGCTTGTCGCGAAGCTCGGGATTGTCGCGCTTTTCGACCGAGGCATAGAACGCGTCGCAATCCATGTGCGCGATCGACAGGTCCCACAGTTCGGGGTGCGCGATGATGCGCGGCGACCGGCACGACGGACAGCGTGCGCCGGTATCGAAGCGTGTCAGGCAGTCTCTGCAAAGGGCGGGCATGGGGCGGCGTCCGTTCGGGCACTGGTCCGGTACGGTGCTTAGAATAGCGCGACCGCGCCCCGGACGGGAGAGGCGATCATCCTTCCGGTGCGCCAAGGGTTGCGCGCGGACGCGGACGGGGGGCAGTATGCGCCCCGTCGTCCCCGGTTGGAGAAAACCCTTGCGCGTTCAGGTCGTTGCATTCGACACGCCCGTCGATGCCTTTTTTGCGTTCCGCTCGGTACAGGCGGTTCTGGCTGCCGTCCCGGACGCGAAGGTCGACGTCGCGGTTCAGGGCGAACCCGGCAGCGTGTGGGAAGGCTTCCGCACCGCTGTGCCGGGCGTCACGGTAGCGGGCGCGCCTGCCGGGCCGGGCGCCGTGCCCGCGGGTGCGCTTTTGAGGCCGGGGCAGCCCGTCGCGTTTCCGGAAGACGCGCTGGCCGCGTGGCTTGCCGACCCCGAAACCGGCCCCGGCGACGTTGGCGGGTTCCTCGATATCCGGGGACGTATCAACGCGGTGGGCCTGCTGGATCTTCGGTTCTTCGACGAGGCCATGCGGGCGGAGGCGCGCACGCTGAACCATGCGTTCCGGTCCGAGTTCGACAACCGGCTGTTCTGGTCCTACCGCTATGCGGTGGACCCGAAACTGGGCAGCGGCAAGGGATCGCGGGGCGTTTTCGTCACGCTGAAACGCCACTGCCTGAAGCGCGTCGGGATCGAGAACGCAAGCAGCGTGCTGGACGTCGGTTGTGGCGATCTCGAGGTGGTGAATGCCCTGTCGCTGAAGGGCTACCTTGGTCTCGATCTTGCCGAGACCGCGCTGGACAGGGCGCGCGCGCTGCGGCCGGACTGGGCGTTCGAGGTCGGCATGGTCGACCCGGACCGCCACGGCCCGCGCGATGTGGTCCTGTGCCTTGATGTGTTGATCCACCAGCGCGACCCGCAGGCCTTCGCGACCCTTGTACAGGGGCTTGTCGCCGCCACCGGCCAGCGCCTGATCGTATCGGGGTACGAAGCCTCTGCCGGGCCGGGATACATGATCGGGTTCCACGAACCGCTGTCGCAGGCGCTGGCGGCCACCGGCGCCTTTGACCGGATCGAGGCGGTGACGCGGTATCGCGGCACGACGCTGCTTGTGGCTGACCGGCCGGAAAGCACTTTCCCGCCGGCGGCCCCGCTGGACACGCTTGAGATCGGGGAAATCCTGTTCGACCATCTCGACGGCCTTGGGCTGTAGGCCGCACGCATGACCAAGGCCGACCCCGCCCCGCCGCAGGATTTCGATGGCGCGAAGCTTGCCGTGATGAGCGAAGGCGTGGTGCTGTCGCTGTTACGGGACAATCGCCCCGACATCCCGTTCCCCGGGCTGTGGGATCTGCCGGGAGGTGGCCGCGAAGGCGACGAGTCCGCCGAGGACTGCGTTCTGCGCGAAACGCGCGAGGAAACCGGCCTGCACCTTGATCCGGCGTGGATCATCTGGAAGCGGCTTTACCCCAATGCGAACGACCTGACCGGCCCGCGCCGCTGGTTTCTTGTGGCCGAGGTGCCGCCCAAGGTCATCGCGTCCGCCCGGCTGGGCGACGAGGGTCAGGCGCTGCGGTGGTTCAGTGTCGAAGAATTCCTGTCCCGGCCCGACGCGATCCCGCATCTGCAGCGCCGTCTCAGGGATTACCTGACCGGCCGGGCAAAGCGGGACTGAGCAAAAAAATAGGAGGTTCCGCGCCACCGGGATGGGGACTGGTGAACACGGAACCTCCAGGTCCCCTGGGACGGGGAACCATTCGGGCGAAGGGAGACTGCTTCCGGGACCGAGAGGCCGGAAGATGCCCGAAACTGACAATACACAGCGGGTCCGATGCCGACCTCTGTTCCGGCGGCACACAAGCCGGAACATGGGATGAAGCGACAACGCGCGATGACCCTGGAAAACAATGTACTCGTTACTTCTCCGACCCGTTTGAGCCGGATTACCTAAATCCACGTAATGGTTTGTCGGAAGTTTCACGCGACGCGAAAAAAATTTGAAACTCCGAAAGAATGTGACGTCCGCTTGGTCAGCGCATTGCGTTGCGGGCCGGGTGGGGCGTGCTACCCTGCCACCGACCGACCACAGGAGACCGCGATGTCCGACCCTTTCTTTCACCCCGTGTCGGGTCTGGAACTGCCCCGTTTCGCCGGGGTGCCCAGCTTTATGCGGCTGCCGGTCGTGCCGCCGGGACACGACCGCTTCGCGGATGTCGACATCGGCGTCATCGGGGTGCCTTGGGACAGCGGCACCACCAACCGGCCCGGCCCGCGTCACGGCCCACGTCAGTTGCGCGACGCGTCCACGATGATCCGGGCCGAGAACGGGGCGACCGGGGTTCGCCCTTTCGAGGTGGTGAACTGCGCCGATTTGGGCGACGTCGCGCCGAACCCGGCGGACATCGCCGACAGCATGGCGCGGATCACGGCGTTCTACGAACAGGTGAAAGTCGCGGGCATCCGTCCGCTGACCGCAGGCGGCGACCACCTGTCCAGCCTGCCGATCCTGCGCGCGCTGGCGAAGGACGGACCGTTGGGCATGATCCACTTCGACAGCCACACGGATTTCTTCCACTCGTATTTCGGTGGCCAGATGTACACCCATGGCACCCCCTTCCGGCGCGCGGTCGAGGAAGGTTTGCTTGATCCGAAACGGGTGATCCAGATCGGCATTCGCGGCACTGCCTACGATACCGAAGACAAGGATTTTGCCCGCGCCAACGGCGTCCGCCTTGTCGAGATCGAGGAATTCTTCGCCCGTGGCATCCCGGACGTGATGGCCGAGGCGCGCGAGGTGGCGGGCGGTCGGCCCACCTATGTCAGCTATGACATCGACTTCGTCGACCCGGCCTTCGCCCCCGGCACCGGCACCCCCGAGGTCGGGGGCCCCAATTCCTTTCAGGCGCTGTGCGTTGCGCGGGAACTGGCGGGCGTGGACATCGCGGGGGCCGACCTTGTCGAGGTGTCGCCGCCCTTCGACGCGTCCGGCGGCACGGCGTTTCTGGGCGTGTCGATCATGTTCGAGATGCTGTGCGCGATGACCGGCAAAGGCTGACCGCGCACGAAATCGTGCGGGGGGCTGGGGGATGGACAAGCCCCGTTTTGCGCCAGATCATGGTGGAACCCCGACACCTGTCCGAGTGTTGGCCGGACGAAAGGAGCCCTTGAGATGGCTGAAGTGCAGATTTCCGCGCGCCGCGTGGCGCATGTGATCTTCCGCGCCCGCGAGTTGGACGCGAAGGTCGGTCGCTGGGACAGCCCGGGCGACTCGATCGATTCCGACGCGATCCTCGAGATGCGCCGCGGCGATGCCACCGAAACCGAGGTGCGCGAGTTCATCGAGAACCTGCCCAAGGACCAGCAGGCCGAGCTTGTCGCGATCATGTGGATCGGCCGCGAGACGTTCGAGCCCGAGGAATGGGACGAAGCCGTGCAGACCGCCGTTAACGAGCGTACGGGCCCGACGTCGGATTACCTGCTGGGGATTCCGATGCTGCCCGACTACCTTGAATCCGGTCTGGAAAAGCTGGGCGTCGACGTCTCAGAGGTCGAAGAGGACTTCCTATAGCCGCGTGCCTTACGGCATCGCGATGCAAAGGCCGGGAATCAGGTACAGCTCTTGCGGGTGGTTGCGATAGGCGCCGTCCGTGGGGGCCATTTCGGCAAGGTCCATCGCTTCGGCAGGGCAGGGCGGTTCGGACCCGCGCGGCAGAACCAGCAGCACGTCGCCGCCATCCGCGCGATACGGGTATTTCAGCGCATAGTGATGCGGCGCGCGACCCTCTGGTGGGACGGCGAACATGCGAATGCCCGCGTCGCGTCCGGTATAGAACAGGTCGGCAAGGATATCGCGGTTCGATGCGACGATGGCATCGACGCCAAGGTCGCCCGCGATGTCGATGATGGTTTCACTCATCTCGGCCCGGCCTAGATAACGCGATAGAAGTTGCTCACCGTTCCAGGTGAAGCTGGTCGGGATCACGCTGGCGACTGGCAGAAGCACGCAGAAGAACCCGTTGATCGCGAAGGACGCGACCAGCCACGCGCGGTGACGGCGCAGCAGCCACGGCACGGCGACCAGCAGGCCCGCGATATAGGTGGCGGCGGCCCAGTTCGCATAAGCGCGGCTAAGAAGCGCCTGCACGCAGACGATGGCAAGGATCGGCAGCGCGAAGATCAGCAGGAACTGCACGACGGGCGACCGCTTGCGGGCGCGGGCGGCGATGATCAGCAGCGCCGTGAACAGGACCGGCCCGAACACGATGAACTGCGACGCGAAGAATTCGAACAAGCCGCTGAAGTTCAGGCTGGCGCGGCTGCCCGGATCGCGGACCCAGTCGGCGTTGTCCAGCGTATGAGAGACCGTCGAGAACCCGTTCAGCAAGTTCCACAGCAGGTTCGGAGAGATCACAAGGACGAAGACGCCCATGATTATCCCGACGTTGCGGCGGGTGGGGCGCGCCTCGTGGAAGACGACGGCGGCCAGCACGGCGCAGATCGGATAATAGATCGCCGCGTATTTCCCAAGGAACGCCAGCCCCAGCAGCAATCCGGTCAGCGCCGCCGCCTTGCGGTCCTGCGTGTCGAGCACGCGCAGGTACATCGCCAGCGCCCCCGCCAGGAAGGGGAACATGATCGTGTCGGTGGAAATCAGCAGGCTCGCCAGCGCGACCATCGGCAGGGTGACATAGGCCAATGCGGTGACGACGGCGGCCCGCGCGCCGAACAGCCGGTCGGCAATGGCGCCAAGGATCATCGCCGTCGCGCCGTGGAACAGCGGCGCGGGCAGACGGACCCAAAAGGTCGCGTCGGAAAACACGGTGAACAGGCCGATCACCCAGCCAATCAGCGGCGGCTTGGAATAGTAGCCAAGCGCCATCTCCTGGCTCCACAGCCAGTATTGCGCCTCGTCCACGAACAGGTCGGTGCCATTCACCGCCAGAAGGACAACGCGCACAAAGGTGATGGCAAGGACCCCCGCCGCGGCGGGCTTCAGCCACCTGCGGGCGTCAGACACCGCGTTTCTCCGCATGGATCAGCCACAGGTTCCGCGCATAGATCACGACGCCCAGCGACTGGCCCAGCACGAACACGGGATCCGCGCGGTACAGCGCGTATGTGAACAGGACCAGCCCGCCGCCAAGCGAGAAATACCAGAACGCGATCGGGATCACCGAGCGGCGTTCGCGTTCGGACGCGATCCATTGGACAAGGAACCGGCAGGTGAACAGCAACTGTCCGGCCAGCCCGAAGACCACCCACCAGAATTCCGTCAGGGTGTCGACGTGCAGCCAGGAAAACAGCGTCTGCATCGTTTCGTTCATGGGCGCGTTGCCTCTTGCGGTTCGGCCTTCTTGCGGCGGCGGATCAGCCAGGCGACCCCGATCAGGTCGTAGATCCCGACCAGCGCGCGCTGAAGGTTACTATAGTTCGATGTGCCCGATTGTCGTTCACGGTGCGCAACGTCAACCAGCCGGATGTCCCAGCCGTCGCGTGTGAACAGCGCCGGAAGATAGCGGTGCATGTGGTCGAAGTAGGGAAGGCGCAGGAACGCCTCGCGTCGAAAGCCTTTCAGGCCGCAGCCGGTGTCGCGGGTACCGTCCTTCAGCGCCCAGCGGCGGATGCGGTTCGCAAGTTGCGACGCCACGCGCTTGGACCATGTATCCTGCCGCTGGACCCGCTGCCCGGCCACAAGCCCGACGGCGGCGTCCTCCATCAGCGGGACCCAGAGCTTGGCCAGCTCTTCGGGCGGGTTCTGGCCGTCGCCGTCCAGCGTGCACACGATCGGCGACCGCGCCGCCAAAACCCCGGAATGAACCGCCGCGCTTTGCCCGCCAGACGTGGCGTGCTGCACCAGGCGAACCGGATGGTCGGCCATCAGTTCTTTCGCGCGGTCCGCGGTGGCGTCGGTCGACCCGTCGTCGACCACGATGATCTCGTAATCGGGCAGCACGGAACAGGCGGCCGAAATGGCCGTGACCAGAGGGCCGATGTTGCCCTCTTCGTTCTTCATGGGAATGACGACCGAAACCGCCGGCATGATACGCCCCGAACTGCTGTGACCGCGCGCTGTCGCGGGGCATTAACAGGCTGGACGCAAGGTTGTCCACTGTGCACGCCGGTCGTGCGCGGCGCGCCGCGCGGGTCAGCGTTTGAGTGTCGCGCCCAGATCGATTGTTGGCGTCAGCACAACCTTCTCGCCACCGCCCTCTTCGCCGCTGGCACGCCGGGCGATGATGCGGGCCGCCTCGCGGCCGATTTCGGCGCGGCAGGCGTCCATCGTGGCCAGCTTCACCGGCAGACCTTCCAGCAATTCGACGCCGTTGAACCCCGCCAGTCCGACCCGGCCCGGAACGTCGATGTCGTTGTCCAGACAGTACAGCAAGCCGCCAGCGGCGATCATGTCGTTCGAATAATACAGGAATTCCAGATCGGGCGACCGCTTCAGGATCGTCTCGGTCATCTCGCGCCCCTTCAAAAGCGCCGATCCGCCTTCGTAGAACTCGCGGTCGTGGATCTCGATGCCTTCCTTGGCAAGCGCCTGCGTGAAGCCCTCGAACCGTTTGCGGGCCCGGTGGTCCAGCGGCATCTTGGTCCCGAGGAAGCCGATCTTGCGATAGCCCTGCTTTACGATGGCCTGCGCCATCTCGCGTCCGGCGCGGCGGTGAGAGATGCCGACGACCGAGTCGATGGGCTCGCCGTCGGTGTCCATGATCTCGACAATCGGGATGCCCGCGGATTTCAGCATCGCGCGGCTGGCGTCGGAATGTTCCAGCCCCGCGATGATCACGCCGGACGGACGCCACGACAGCATCTCGTACAGCACCTTCTCTTCACGCTCAGGCTTGTAGTTGGTGACGCCATAGACCGGCTGGAAATGGGTCTGGTCCAGAACTTCCGATATGCCGGCCAGCACCTCTGGAAAGACGAGGTTCTGAAGCGAGGGCACGATGACCGCGACAAGGTTGACGCGCTGCGACGCCAGCGCCCCGGCGATCTTGTTGGGCACGTAACCAAGCGCGCGTGCCGCTTCCAGCACCTTCTCGCGCGTGGCGGCAGAGACGTCTCCGCGGTTGCGCAGCACGCGGCTGACGGTCATCTCGCTGACGCCCGACGCCTCGGACACGTCGCGCAAGGTCAGGGGACGACTGGCATTCTCTAGATCGTCACTGGCCATTATTCATCCTCCATCGACTGCGCGTCTGCGGAAAGTAAGCGCCAATTCCGGGACATACGCAAGTCGCCGCGCTGCCGCATCGGGTCTGTTTGGGCGATGTGGCGCCCAACTGTCGCATGTCAAACCGCGTCGTCGCGGTCCACTGGCAGGCCGGCGTCGCACCATGCCGAGAAGCCGCCGGCGATCTCGGCGACATTGGTCATGCCGTACGATTGAAGCGCATCTGCCGACAGGGCAGACCGCCACGCGCTGGCGCAGAACAGGATCAGCGTGCGGTCGCCCGCCAGTTCCGGCTTGTGATAGGGCGAGCTTGGGTCGATCCAGAACTCCAGCATTCCGCGCGGCGCATGGAACGCGCCGGGCACGCGCCCTTCGCGGGCCAGTTCGCGGATGTCCCGGATGTCGACCAGCAACGCCGTTCCCGCGTCGGCGCGGGCCTGCGCCTCTGCGGGGGACAGGGTCGTGATGCGCGCCTTCGCCTCGGCGACAAGGTCCTTCACGGGGCGGATCGGCATGGTCGTCTCCTTAGTATCCCAGCGCGCAGCCATCCTTGCGGGGGTCCGAGCCGCCTTCAAGGATACCGCCGTCGTGATCGATGCGGATCGCCTGAGCGCCGCCGATGCCGACCGGCACGGGCGCAAGCGTGTGACCCTTGTCCGCAAGCTCTTGCTTCACCGCGTCGGAATAGCCGGATTCAATCGTCAGCGGGCCGCCGGGTTCGGGGAACAGGCGTGGGCCGTCGATCGCGGCCTGCGGGTCCATGCCGTAGTCGGTAACGTTGGTCAGGAACCGCCCGTGTCCGCAGGACTGGTACTGCCCGCCCATCACGCCGAACGTCATATGCAGTTTGCCGTCCTGCCGCAGCATCCCCGGGATGATCGTGTGCATCGGCCGCTTGCCGCCTGCGGCCTCGTTCGGGTGGCCTTCTTCCAGCGTGAACCCGGCGCCACGGTTCTGGAACAGGATGCCGAACCTGTCGCTGGCCAGCCCGGCCCCAAAGCTGTGGAACACCGAATAGATCAGCGAGACCGCCATGCGGTCGCGGTCGATCACGGTGATGTAGATGGTGTCGCGGTGCACCGACTCGGTCAACGTGGCGGGTGATGGCATCGCGCGGGCCGGATCGATCAGCGCGGCAAGCGCCTTGGCCGTGGCCGGATCCAGCATGTGCGCCAGCCGCGTCATGTGGTCCGCATCGGCCATGAAACGGGCGCGGGCGTCATAGGCCAGCTTGGTCGCCTCGGTCTCGATATGGGCGCGTTCGGCGCCGAACGGGTCAAGCGACGCAAGGTCGAAGTGCGACAGGATGTTCGCCAGCAACAGCGCGGTGGCGCCCTGACCGTTTGGCGGATGCTCGACAAGGTCGGTGCCGCGATAATCGGTCGACAGCGGGTCGCCCCACTGGCAGGCGGTGGCGGCGAAATCGTCCAGCGTGTGGCTGCCGCCAAGCGCGTTCAGCGATGCGACCATGTCTTCGGCGATCTCGCCTTCATAGAAACCGGCGCGCCCTTCGGCGGCGATCCGGCGCAGGACCTCGGCCTGTTGCGGGTGCCGGAAGATCGTACCGGGCACCGGCGCCGCGCCGTCACTGGTCAGATAGAAGTTGCGGGCGCGGCCCTGCAGCAGCGACGCGGATTCGTCCCAGTCGCGGGCAACGCGCGGTGCGACGGGAACGCCGTCCTCGGCATAGCGGATGGCGGGGGCCAGAACCTCGTCCAGCGCCTTGATGCCGTAGTTGTCGCTGAGACGGCAGAAAGCGTCGATGGCGCCGGGGACGGTCACGGCCTCGACCCCGGTGGTGGGGATTGCGGTCAGACCACGGTCGCGCATCGCGGCGGCGTCCAGACCGCGCGGCGACCGGCCCGAGCCATTGAGGGCGACGATGCGTTCGTCCCCGGCGGGTTTGATCAGCGCGAAGCAGTCGCCGCCGATCCCGGTCATCTGCGGTTCGCAGATCCCCAGCAGAACGGCGCCGGCGATGGCGGCGTCGACGGCGTTGCCGCCCTGTTCAAGCACATCGACCGCGACCTTGGCGGCCAGCGGGTGAGAGGTGGCGCACATGCCGTTCGCGGCGAAGACGGGCGACCGACCGGGCGCTTGGAACGAACGCGTCTGAGTCATGCTGGGGGCCTTTCCGGATTTTGGCGGAAGCCTACTGCGTCGTGCGCAGGTCTGGAACCGGAAACCGTGGGCCGGGCTGCCCGGAATAAGGGCAGTGTCTGAACGGTCCCGACAGGGCACACTGGGTGGGGGCAATGGTGCGCACCCTGCCGGGCTTAGCCATTCAGCTATGCCCCTGTTATCCCGCCGGTTGCGGGCCGCGATGTGACTGCCGCCGGGTCATTTGGCGGCGATTCCGATACTGTCGCCATGCATTCGCCCCAATCGTTTACGAACTGAAAACGATTGGGGGCGTGCCGCGCTGTGCGTCAGGGGTTTGTCCCAAGGCTGATCCGCAGCTCGTTCACCCCGTCCACGCGCCGATAGGACAAGTCTTTCGCTAAGCTTCGGATCAGGAACCAGCCGTAGCCGCCTTCGGACGGGGCGGTGGCCGGATCCGGCCGCTCGGGCAGGTCGCCGGCGGGGGCGTCGCCGCCCGGCATCGGCTTTCCCGTGTCGGTCACCCGCAGATCAAGGCCGCCGGGCCGCTGATCCCATTCCACCGTGATGCGGGCGTTCTGGTGGCCGCGCACCGCGTGTTCCACCACGTTATTCAGCACTTCCGCGAGCACCAGTTCCGCATGGTCCGCAAGGTCCGGCGGGATTCCGTAGGCGCGCCACCTGTCGGTCAGCCCGGCCAACGTGCGGCGCACATCGGCCAATGTCGCGGGCAGTTGCACGGCCCCGCCCGGGACGGCGCCTGCCTCGCCGCCGTCCTTGTGCGCCGCAGGGGGGTCAGGGGGCATCGGCCGGCGCGGCCAAGGCCTGTTCAACATCGGCATGGATCGCAAAGACGGTGTCCATTCGTGTCAGGCTGAACACCTTGGTCACGATCGGCCCCAGACCGGCCAGTTCCAGCCGCCTGTCGGGGGCAAGGTGTTTCATCGCGGCGACGATGGCGCCAAGACCAGAGGAATCAAGGAACTCCACCGCCGACAGATCCAGCACGACACGGTTCTGCGCGTCGGCCGTCACATCGCGGAACGCATCCTTGAACTGCACCGCGACCACCGCGTCCAGCCGTGGCTGCGTCGCCCGCACGATCCGGACACCATCCCGGTCCTCGGCTTCCAGCTGCATCGGTTCCTCCATCGCTCGGTCATGGGCAGGCTAGGGCGCAATGGTTACCATCCGATGACCGCCGCTCTGGACGCTGGGGGGCGCCACGAATATCTGGGACGGACACCGCCCCAGACGGCATCGAACACGGAGCCCGCCATGCGCATCGACTATCCCGCCATCGCCCGCACCATCGGCTCGCTGACCGAGGGCGAGACCGATGCGGTTGCCCTGATGGCGACCGTCACGTGCGAATTGCACCACGCCGATGACCGGTTCGACTGGACCGGCTTCTACCGCGTCACGGGGCCTGAAATGCTGAAGATCGGTCCCTACCAAGGTGGCCACGGCTGCCTTGTGATCCCCTTTGCGCGCGGCGTCTGCGGCGCGGCGGCGCGCACCGGCGAAACGCAGCTTGTGCCAGATGTCGACGCGTTCCCAGGCCACATCGCCTGCGCCTCGTCGACCCGGTCCGAGATTGTCCTGCCGGTGCGCAACGGCGATGGCGACCTGATCGCGGTGCTGGACATCGACAGCGACCGCCCCGCCGCCTTCGACGAGGACGACGCCGCCGCGCTGGAGGCCATCCTGACGTCGGTCTTCCAGCGGCCCGGCGTCGCCTGAGACCCCGCGCCACCCTTGCGCCCCGCGTCCGGCGAGGCTAGGCCGCGCGGCATGTCCGATGTCTACGATCCGCCCGACACCCCGCTGGAGGTGATCCACGCCGATCACGAGATCCTCGTGGTCGACAAGCCTTCGGGCCTGCTGTCGGTCCCCGGCAAGGGCGAGCATCTGTCGGATTGCCTGCTGTCGCGGGTACAGATCGCCTTCCCAGAGGCGCTGTTGGTGCACCGGCTGGACCGCGACACGTCGGGGGTCATGGTCTTCGCATTGACCCCGTCCGCCCAGCGGCATCTTGGGCTGCAGTTCGAGAAGCGGCAGACGAAGAAGACCTATGTCGCGCGTGTGTGGGGAAAGCTGGAGCCAGCGAAGGGAGAGGTGGACCTGCCGCTGATCGTCGACTGGCCGAACCGCCCGCTGCAGATGGTCGATCACGAGAACGGAAAGCCCGCGCAGACGGAATGGCGCGTCATGCGGCTAGAGAAAGCGGATGGCGCGGAGACCACGCGCGTGCGCCTGATGCCGCGCACCGGCCGTAGTCACCAATTGCGGGTTCACATGAAGGCGCTGGGCCACCCGATCCTTGGCGATCCGTTCTATTCCGAAGGCCCGGCACGCGCGTTCCCGCGCCTGATGCTGCATTCGGAAAGCCTGCGGCTGCGCCACCCCGACGGCGGGGTCGGCGTGACCTTCAAGGCCAAGGTACCGTTCTAGGGAAGAAGACCCGGGGGGTCAGTTCAGCTGCACCTGCAGCGGATAGTGGCCATCCTCGAAATCGCCGAACAGGTCGGGCAGGTCGGGATGGTCCACGGGTTCGCCGGAATAATCGGCGACAAGGTTCTGCTCCGAGACATAGGCCACGTAATAGCTGTTCTCGTTCTCGGCCAGCAGGTGGTAGAAAGGTTGCTCTTTCGACGGACGGCTGTCCTCGGGGATCGCGCGGTACCATTCCTCGGTGTTGGCGAACATGGCGTCCACGTCGAAGACCACACCCCGGAACGGGTGCTTCTTGTGGCGGACGACCTGACCCAACGAATACTTGGCACGCGATTTGAACATAGTTTTGCCCCCGTTTCGCCAGATTCTTACCGGAGTCGAAGCCCTGCGTCCATGCAACCGCCCGTAAATTCGGGGAAACAGTTTGTAGGGTCAGGTCCGACAGTGGTTTCGTCGGCCTGCGCAATTCTCGCCACGGGGACGAATTCGTGAAGGGCTGGAAAAGAAAATTTCGTTTCGTGCGCGTGGCTTTTACTTTAGTCTCTACAGGCAAAAGAACACAAGAGGGGCATATGAGCAGGACCCTTCGCGCATTGATTTTGCTGGCCTTCGTCGCGTCCTGCGGCGGTGGCAGCGTCGAGCCGCCGCGAAACCTGGACAACGCTTGCGCGATTCTCGCAGAGCGTCCGGACTTCAAACGCGCGTTCCGCCGGGCGGAGCGCAAATGGGGCGTGCCCGTGCACGTCCAGATGTCGACGATTTACCACGAGTCGAAATTCGAGGGCGACGCACGCACGCCGTTGAAATTCGCGCTGGGCGTCATCCCGATGGGCCGGCTGAGTTCGGCCTATGGCTACAGCCAGGCGCTGGACGGGACGTGGGACGAATACCTTGCCGCCGAGGGGCGGCGCAGGGCGCAGCGGGACGACATCCGCGACGCGACCGACTTCATCGGCTGGTACATGACCAATACCGAACGTCGGCTGGGTATCTCGAAACTGGACGCCCGCAACCAGTACCTTGCCTATCACGAAGGGCAGGCGGGCTATGCGCGCGGCAGCTTCCGCGCCAAGCCGTGGCTGATGCGCTATGCCGACAGCGTGCAAGAGCGCGCGATCATGTACGAGGTTCAGCTGCGCGGCTGTCGCTAAGCTGTGGGACCGGAACGGAAAACGCCGCCCTCAATGGGGCGGCGTTTCGCGTTTTCGGGGGTGATGTCCGGCAGGCTCAAAGACCGCGCTGGCGCATCTCTTGCGGGATGTTGAACAGACCGACGCGGGGGCTGGCCTGCGTATCAAGCCCATCCAGTGTGACCGTGGTCTTGGTCCCGTCGCCGCTGGTTATGATCCACTGCTGAAGCTGCGTCGGAGGGCCGCCGAACATCAGGCGGATGTTGCCATACTCGGGGTTCTTTGGATCCTGCGCGACGATCATGGTGTAGGTGCCGTCGTATTCGAACGCGGTCACCATGTTCGCGCGGGTCAGGTCGACGTCCCGTTCGAGGATGATGTTCAGCGGGGTACGCCGCAGCGGATACTGCTCGGGCGGTTGGTTCGACTTGTTGTCGAAGATCGCCACCTGACCGCCGCCGGCAATGACCAGCGCGTCGTTCGGGGGATCGTACTCGAACCGGATCCGGCCGGGGCGCCGGATGTAGATCGTGCCGGTGGCGGTCGATCCGTCGTTGTTGATCTGCGTGAACCGGCCCGTCGCATCGGTGATCGAGTTCAGATAAGCCGAGATCTGGTTCAGGTTCAGAGCGTCCGCAGAGGCTTGCTGAACCGAGGCCGCAAGGAGCAGCGGCAAAAGGAAGAGGCGAAAGAGTTTCATGCCGCGCATTTAAGCATGTCGGCGCGGCTTTGCACCTGCCGAGATTTCACGTTGCGGAGATTCGCCAAGTCCGGCCGAAGGGGGGGCCGCAGGCCGATCGCGGATCACTCGATCTCGAACACGACGGAATAGGCGACGTCCGCCCCGGTGCGGTTGACCAGTTCGACGATGTGGTCGCCCGACTGGGTCAGCTCTGCCGCATAGTCGCGGATGCTCGACAGGCGGTCCTGCAGCACGGTGCCGTCGGGGTTGATGATGCGATAGGTGATCGGCGGTCCATCCGGCGACACGTCGATCCGAAGCGTTCGGCCATTCCCGGCATCGACCACATAGCGCCGGGATTCGCCCGCGCCCAGCAGGCCAAGCAGCTCGGCCCCGGGCGCGTCGGGCTCTAGGTCGACCCGGGTGTCGCCGGGCGATGCGGCCGGGGCGGACAGGGGAAGAGGCATCTTCGACGCGTCTGCCTCGATCACATAGTCGCCCGCGACCCAGCCCTCGGTGGCGGGGTCGGTCAGGGTTACGACGTTGCACCAGCGGCGCCCGTCGATCACCCGGCATCCAAGGTTTCGCAGCCCCGCGCCGTTGACCAGCATCGCCAGAACCTCGGTCCCCGACGTCGGGCCGGCCCGCAGGTTCAGCGCGCTGCCCGGCGTCACCGACACGGCAAGCGCATCCGGCCCGCCGACAAGGGTCGCAGCCAGTTGGTCCGAGACGACGGCGTCCGACGGAATCTCTGCCACGTCGCCATCGACCGAAACGGTCAGGGTGAACGTCGCGCTTTCCCCGCGGCGCGCCGCGGCCCGGTACAGGTAGACAGAGATCGTGTAGTCGCCAGACCGCGTCAGCGTGCGGGTCCAGTCGTTCGGCGGATTGGTGAACTCTCCGACTGCAAGCGCCTCGTCGCCGGGGGCGCTGTCGGGCGCATAGACGTTGAAATAGGCGGCCGGATTGTCCGAGGTCATCGTGACGTGCACGGTCCGGCCCGCACTGGCGGTAAAGCGGTACAGCGCCAAATCGCGCCCGGTGACGGTTTCACTGATCGTGGTCTCGTCGCCGCCGTCGGACAGGCGAAGGTCGACAGCGGGGCCCGGTGCGGCGGCGGTCAGGTCTTGCGCCGCGGCGGTTCCGGCCACAAGCGCCAAAGCGGCTGCGGCAAACAGGGTTCTGGACCAGATCATTTTTGCCCCCCAGGCAAGGCCTGTCCCGTTTGGGCAGGCGCTGACCCAAGGTTAATAAAGGCGACCGGACAGTCAATGCGCGACACGCCCCGCGCGGGGCGGGGCGTGTGCAAAAGGGGGGGCATGCTGTGGTCCGCGCGGCGCGCGGGCGGCGCGATTACTGTTCGGGCACCAGGATCTCGCGCTTGCCGACATGGTTGGCAGAGCTGACGACGCCTTCCTCTTCCATCTGCTCGACCAGTCGGGCGGCCTTGTTGTAGCCGATGGCCAGCTTGCGCTGGATGTAAGAGGTCGAACACTTGCGGTCCTTGATGACGATGGCGACGGCTTGATCGTACAGCGCGTCTTCGCCGTTGGTGTTGCCGCCAAGGCCAAGCACCAGGTCGATGTCGCTTTCCTTGTCGTCGTCCGGGCCTTCGACCACGCCGCCGACATAGTCGGGCGGACCGTAGGCCTTGAGATAGTTCACGATCTCTTCGACCTCTTCGTCCGACACGAACGGGCCGTGTACGCGGGTGATCTTGGCGCCGCCGGCCATGTACAGCATGTCGCCCATGCCCAGCAGTTGCTCGGCGCCCTGTTCCCCAAGGATGGTGCGGCTATCGACCTTCGAGGTCACCTGGAACGAAATCCGGGTCGGGAAGTTCGCCTTGATCGTGCCGGTGATGACGTCGACCGACGGGCGCTGCGTGGCCATGATCAGGTGGATGCCCGACGCCCGCGCCATCTGTGCCAGACGCTGAATGCAGGCCTCGATCTCTTTGCCCGCGACCATCATCAGGTCGGCCATCTCGTCGACGATGACGACGATATAGGGCAGCTTCTCGGGCTTGAATTCCTCGGTCTCGAAGATCGGGTCGCCGGTCTCGTCGTCGAACCCGGTCTGGACCGTGCGGCTGAACATCTCGTTGCGGCTAAGCGCGTCGGCGACGCGACCGTTAAAGCCCTCGATGTTGCGCACGCCCATCTTCGACATGCGGCGATAGCGTTCCTCCATCTCGGCCACGACCCATTTCAGCGCGACGACGGCCTTCTTGGGGTCGGTGACGACCGGGGACAGCAGATGCGGGATGCCGTCGTAGACCGACAGTTCCAGCATTTTCGGGTCGATCATGATCAGGCGGCATTCGTCGGGCGTCAGCTTGTACAGCAGCGACAGGATCATGGTGTTGATCGCGACCGATTTACCGGAACCCGTGGTCCCCGCGATCAGCAGGTGCGGCATCTTCGCAAGGTTGGCCACCACGGGGTCGCCGCCGATGTCCTTGCCAAGGGCCAGCGGCAGGCGCTGGTTGCCGTCGCCGAAATCGCGGGTTGCGAGGATCTCGCGCAGGACGACCTTCTCGCGGTTGGCGTTGGGCAGTTCGATGCCGATCACCGACCGGCCGGGCACGGTGGACACACGGGCGGACAGCGCCGACATCGACCTGGCGATATCATCGGCAAGGCCGATCACGCGGCTGGCCTTGAGGCCGGGCGCCGGTTCCAGTTCGTACATGGTAACGACGGGGCCGGGGCGGACCGAGACGATCTCGCCCTTCACGCCGTAGTCGTCCAGCACCGTTTCCAGCATTCGCGCGTTCATCTCCAGCGCCTCGTCGCTGAGATGGTGGCGTTCCACTTCGACCGCGCTGGTCAGCAGCGACAGCGGCGGCTTCTGATAGTCGTCCACCGGTTCGTCGAACTGCAGCGCCGGCTGCGCCTCGGCTTGGGCCTGACGCGACGGGGCGGTCTTGCGATGCGTGTGCTGGACCATGCCACGGGTGTCCGGGCCGGCATTGGCTGCCGGGGCAGGGGAGGCGGCGGGCATCGTCGCGGCGGACGCGGGCGCGGCCTCGCCCCGGCGGATCACTTCGGGGGCCGGTTCGGCACCATAGGCATCGTCATAGGCCTGCGGCGTATGATGCGGGGCGGCGAAGGTACCGGCGGGCTCTGCGTCGATACGGAACTCGGCTGCGGGCTGCGGTGCCGGGGCGGCGGCGGGCTGGGCGTGGGCCTGCGGTTCCGGGCGGATGCCGGTTTCCAGCGCGGCCTGGTGCGCCGCCTGGCGCTGGGCCACGGCGGCGGAAACGGCCGACATGCCCGGCGCGCGCATCAGCGGCTCTTGCGCCTGCGCAGCGGTCACGGGCGGTTCCTGCGGCAGCACGTTGGGATTGTTCAGCAGCATCGGGCGCGGTCCGTGACCACGGCCACGGGTCAAAGACGGCTCGGCGCGCGCGGACGATCCAAGGCCGGGGACCTGCCGCACGCGGGTGCGGATCACGTCGGCGATCTTCGTCTTGATGCGGTCCTCGGTCGGGCCTTCGGCGTCGTCGAAGGCCAGCGGCTGCGGCTCGACCAGTTCCGGCTCGGGTTCGGTCTCGGCGCGCTTCATCAGGCCGGGCAGACGCAGGCGCAGGCCGCCTTTCGGCTCTGGCTCAGGCGCGGGGTCGGCGTACAGCATGTCCGGTTCGTCGAAGTCGTCCGGCTCGGGTGCTTCGATCGTGAAGTCCTCGTCCGCCGGGCGGCGGGCGACCAGCGGGGCGCTGCGGGTCATGCGCGGCGCGATCTCGATCTCGGCGGCGATGGCGGCTTCTTCGGCTGCCGCTTCCTCCGCGGCAAGACGGCGGCGTTCCGACCGTTCGGCACGGGCCGCCTTCATGGCAGACGCACCACGGACCGCCCCGGTCAGCGCACCTGACGCGCCGCGCCCGGCAAGAGTCATCAGGCTGGCATAGGCAAGGACCACGCTATAGCCCAGATACCGGCCGATGGTGCGCAGTTCGGGTACGGTGAAGCCCAGCACGAACAGCGCCATGCCAACAGTCCCGGCTGCGAACAGCAGCGCCAGCACCTTCAGCCCAAAGGCCGCGCCCACGGGCACCACGCCCAGCACGGCGCCCAGAACGGTGTCACCGAACAGGCCGCCAAGGCCGAACGAGTGCGTCCAGACAGAGCTGGGCACATGGGTAGAGGCATAGACGGAAGCCACCGCGATGGCGATCGGGGCGAAGATGACACGGCCCACCGCACGGTCGGACCCGCGATGCAGCACAAAGCGCACGCCCCAAGCAAAGAATACCAGAGGGAAACCCCACGCGCCGAAGCCGACGATGATGAACAACGGCGAGGCGATCGACGCGCCGAACCGGCCCAGCAGGTTGTGCGCGGGCTGGTCGGTGGCCGACAGCCACGAGGGATCGTCGGGCACGTAGGACCCAAGGATCATCGCGGAAAGCAGCCCGAGTATCAGAAGCGCGACGCCCAGCAGTTCTTTGCCCCGGCGTTCGATGATCGCCTGCGTCTTGCTGTCGAAAAGGCGCTCTCGCTGTCTGACCTGATAGGAAGCCATCGGTTACCTCGTCCTTACCCGTAAATGCAGTCGCGCAGCATCATAAGGCCGCGTTGCATGTTCTCGATCGGGGCCACCATCGCGACCCGAATGTATCCCGCACCCGGATTTCCCGCGCCGGTGTCGCGTCCGAGATAGGCGCCGGGCAGAACCCGCACCCCGGTCTCGGTCCAAAGTTTGAGTGCCGCTTCCTCGCCGTCCGCCACCGGCAGCCACAGGAAGAAGCCCGCGCGCGGCGGCATGTAGTCCGGCACGTCGCCAAACAGTTCGTCGGCCAGCTGGTACTTGTCCTGATACAGCGCGCGGTTCGACTCGACGTGGACCTCGTCGGCCCAGACCCGTTCGGCGGCGCGTTGCAGGGGCAGCGGCAACGGCGCACCGGCGTAGGCGCGCAGTTTCTTGATCCGCGAGATGCTTTCCGGCCCGCCCGCGACGAAGCCGGACCGCAGGCCCGGCAGGTTCGACCGCTTGCTGAGCGAATGGAAGATCACGACGCGTTCCGGTGCGGCGCCCATCTCGTAGGCGACCTGCAGCGCGCCCACCGGGGCCTCGCCGCGATAGATCTCGGAATAGCATTCGTCCGCGAAGATCTGGAAATCGTGCTTCTCGGCCAGCTCGATCAGCCGCGCCCAATAGGCGCGATCGGCCACCACGCCCTGCGGGTTCGACGGCGAACAGAGATACGCGATCTCGGTCCGGTCAAGGATCTCGGGCGGCAGCGACTCGTAATCGGGCAGGAACCCCGTTTCGCGGGTGGCGGGCACGTAGACCGGCTCTGCCCCGACGGCCAGCGCGGCGACGGCGTAGACCTGATAGAACGGGTTGGGCATCAGCACGACGGGCTGCTTGCCGTGGCGCGTCTTCTCGGGGCACAGCGCCATGCAGGCGCCGAACAGCCCCTCGCGGGTGCCGTTCAGAACCATGATCTGCTTGTCCAGCGCCACCGGCACGCCATAGCGGCGACCGATCCAGCCCGAGATGACGTTCAGCAGCTCGGGCGTGCCGTCGTTCGGGGGATAGCGGCCCATGTCGGCGATGTTGTCGGCGATGATCTGGCCGATCCAGTCCGGGAACGCGTGTTTGGGTTCGCCCAGGGACATAAGGATGGGATCACCGCCGGGCGCATAATCGTCCAGCAGTGTCCGCAGACGCGGAAACGCGTATTCTGGCAGGTTCGAAAACCGCTCTGGGAACGTCATCGGTTCGCTATATGCCTCAGGGTCCGGGGTCATTGGCGCCCCGTTTGCCGATCAGCGTACCGGGCAAAGGCCGCCCGGTCCAGAAAACGACAGGTTTTTCGAAGCTTGAGGGGCGAAGTTGTGTCTTTTAGGCCAGCGCCTAGGACAATGTTGCCTCTGCCGCGAAAGACAGCCGCAACAGTCGTTCTTCTGCCGTCGGCGGCGCCATCAGCAGGATGCCGGTGGACGGCACGCCGGTCGGTAGCGTCAGCGAACAGTTGCCCAAGAGATTGCCGATCCGCGTGTTGCGCAGGGTCAGCAGGTTCTCTGTCACGTAGTAGGTGTCGTCGCTCATCAGCCGCGCCGCGTCGGGCGGAAGGTTCGGGGCGGTCGGGATCACCACGGCGTCGTAACCGGCGGTCGCCTCGGCCCACTGCTGCCGGAACCCGTCCAGCTTGCGCCACGCGGCCACGTAATCCGCGGCGCTGACCTCCGCGCCGCCCCGGAACCGTTCAAGGATCGGCGGGTACATCTTTTCGGGCGCGGCCTCGATCACGTCCTTCCAGATGCCGTAGGCTTCGGGCGCATACAGCAGCGGCGACAGCGCCAGCATGTCGTCCACGAAGGGCAGGTCAACCGTGTCGACGGTCGCCCCGGCGGCCTGCAAGCTTTTGATCGCGTTGTTGAATCCGTCAAGCGGCGTGTCGCGGATGTCGTCCATCGCGCCGGTCGTCAGCGCCATCAGCCGGGCACCGTCCAACGTCGCGCCGCGCAGGTCGGGCGCGGTCTTTCCTTCCATCACGGCCATCAAAAGCGCGGCGTCTTCGACCGACCGGCACAGGGGGCCGACGGTGTCGAACCTGTCGCACAGCGGCACCGCGCCGGTCAGCGACAGGCGACCGTGGGTCGTCTTCAGGCCGACCAGATCGTTCCACGCGGCGGGAATGCGCACCGATCCCCCGGTGTCGGAACCGATCCCGGCGGCGGCCAGCCCGAAGGCGACCGAGGCCGCGGCGCCCGACGACGATCCGCCGGGCACCGCGCCGGCGTCGTTGACGCAGGGCGGCGTGGCGGTCATCGGGTTCAGGCCCAACCCCGAGAAGGCCAGTTCCGACAGGTGTGTCTTGCCAAGGCACACCAGCCCGGCGGATGTCGCGTTGCGAAGCACGGTGGCGTCACGTTCGGGGATGCGGCCCTCCAACAGCTTGCTGCCGGACTCGGTCGCGGTTCCGGCGCTGTCGAACAGGTCCTTCCACGAGATCGGCACCCCGTCCAGCAGCGACAGGCGCCGCCCCGACGCCGCGCGGTCGGCGGCGGCTTTCGCCTCGGCACGGGCGCGGTCGGGCGTGGTGCGGGCATAGATCCGGCCGGCTTCTGCATGGTCGTCTATGGCGGCCAGATAGGTGTCGGTCAGCGCGACCGGATTGACCCTGCCGTCCGCGATCCCACGTCCGAGATCCGCCGCCGTCATCCACAACCAGTCGTCCACGTTCCGCACCTCCTGCTTTGCGCCGACGCTAGTCGCTGCGGGCGCGAGAGGAAATGGGGGAAGTGACGAAACCGCCGCCGTGGCGCGGGCAGGTTCGGGCAGCGGCGGGCAGGTACGGTCGGGCCAAACCCATACTGTCGCATGGACAAATCCGGCCGCAGGCGCATATAGCGCAGCATGGACGTGATCCTCATAGGCGGCGGGCTGAACGGCCCGGCTTTGGCACTGGCGCTGGCTCGCGCGGGCCTTTCCGTGACGTTGGTCGAACGGCTTGCGCCCGAGCGGCGGACCGATCCCGATTTCGATGGCCGTGGCTATGCGCTGGCCCATGCCTCGGCACGGCTGCTGGATGCGGTCGGCGCTTGGGGCGCGGTGCGCGATCAGGCGCAGGCCATCGACCGGGTCGTCGTCAGCGACGGCCGTGCCGGAGAGGGGGCGTCGCCCCTGGCGCTGCTGTTCGACGGCGCCGAGGTCGAGGACTATCCCGTCGGCTGGATGATCGAGGACCGCTACCTGCGCGGCGCGTTTCAGGACGCGATGGACGCCGAGGCGAGCATCACCCAGATCACCGGCGTCGACGTGACCGGGCACGAGGTCGGCGGCAGCGGCGTGACCGTCGCACTGTCGGACGGGCGGAGCTTGCAGGCGACCCTGCTGGTCGGTGCCGACGGTGTGGCATCGCAGACCGCGAAACGGGCGGGCATCGGGCGGATGGAATGGTCCTATGGCCAGACGTCCTTTGCCTGCGCCATCGCCCACGACCTGCCGCACGGCGGTGTCGCGCACCAGTTCTTCATGCCGCCGGGGCCGCTGGCGATCCTGCCGCTGCCGGGCAACCGGTCGTCGATCGTCTGGACCGAGGCCGAAAGCACTGCGCGCCGGATCTCGGCGCTGGACGACGCGGGTTATCTTGCGCTGCTGCGCCCCCGGGTCGGGGATTTCCTTGGTGATATCCGGCTGGAGGGCAAGCGGTTCGCCTACCCGGTGCCCTTGTCCATCGCGCACAGTTTCGCCGCGCCGCGCGTGGGGCTGATCGGCGACGCCGCGCACCGGGTGCATCCGCTGGCGGGGCAGGGGCTGAACGCCGGGCTGAAGGACGTGGGCGCGCTGGCCGAGGTGCTGGTCGATGCGTATCGCCGGGGCGAGGACATCGGGGGGCTGGACGTGCTGCAACGGTACGAACAGTGGCGGCGGTTCGACGTGGCCACGCTGGCGCTGGCGACGGACGGGATCAACCGCCTGTTCTCGAACGACAATCCGCTTCTGCGGCTGGGGCGCGACATCGGTCTGGGCTTGGTGAACGGCCTGCCCGGCCTGCGCCGGACCCTGATGCGCGAGGCCGCCGGTGTGACCGGCGACCTGCCGCGTTTGCTGCGCGGGCTGCCGCTGTAGCAGGGGGCTCTGCCCCCCGGCCTGCGGCCTCCCCCCCGGGATATTTCCGGACAGAAGAAGATCAGACGTATTTGACCTGATCGCTTGCGAGCAGTTCGACGATGTTCTCGGGAACCTTCAGGCCCTTCTGAAGCTCGGCGTCGAGGCTGTTTTCCAGTTCCGTGACCTTGGCCAGCATCTCGATGACCTCGTCGATCCGGTCGAACGGCACCACGGCGATGCCGTCGCGGTCGGCGACGATCATGTCGCCGGTCTCGATCGCGCGGCCGCCAAGGGTGATCGGGAAGCCGACCCGGCCGGGGCCCTTCGCGAAGGGCGAGCCCGGCGTCAGGCCGGTACACCAGACCGCAAGGCCGGTCGCCTTGATGCCAAGGATATCCCGCATCGGGCCATCCGTGATGAAGCCGATGGCGCCGCTGTTCTTCATGAAGGCGCAGACGCGGTCGCCCGCCGCGGCGCAGCCCTGATGGCCGCCGAAATCGGACACCACCACGTCGCCGTCGCGGACCTGAGGCAGGGCGGCAAGAACCGCAAGGATGTCGGCGGGACCGGCCTCGACGGTCAGGGCGGGGCCGGCGGCGGCATATTCGGGGTCAAGCGCGCGGATCACCGGCGGCAGCGCGCCGTCGCCGTACATCGCGTCGACGACGAAGCTGGACGGCACGCCCTGAAAGGCGGCGATCTGGGCGTCGGTGGGGCGGCGCGTGGGGCGCCGGATGGTCAACAGTGGCGGTTCTTCGATCATGGATGGTCCTCCCTGCGCGGCACCAAAGCCCAATCCTGCGGGAAGGTCCATCCACCGATTAAGCTGTTCAGGACAGGGGCACCGCGTAGCCGCAGGTTACCGGCGGCAGCAGCGCGGGGTCGACGACTTCGAACCCTGCGGAATAGACGACGCCCGCCGCGGTGCGGGCGGTCATCCGCCACTGGCCCTTCAGGATCTCGTATTCGTAGTCGAAGGTGTAGCCGTAGTACTGTGCTTCGAGCCCCGAGATGTCGGTGTACCAGGTCTGGCTGGTGACGTTGTTCGGCCCCATCGGCGGGTGTTCGATGGTGATCTCGACCGGGCCCGCGTAATCTGGCAGCGCCCGGACGTGCACGCCGAAGCCCACGTCTTTCTGGCCGGGGACCAGCGGACCGGGGCCAAGGAATGGCGGCAGCCCCTCGACGAAGGACACGGTGCCCGACACCGTGCCTTCAGCCTCGCCGATGTCGACGGGCTCGCGGGCGCAGAAATATCCTGCGGTAAACTCGGCCGCGCCGGGGGTCCGCGTATCGGCCGCGACCCCGTTCGCGGGCAGCAGGGCAAGGGCGCAGACGAAAAGGAGCCAGCCGGCGATCCGGCGGGCTCCCTGCGGTGCGATGCGGGCAAGGCGTGTCATGGGCTGCACCCTAGACCCGCTTTGACCCGGTGGAAAGCGTCAGCCGATTGCGACGGCCTTCACGTCCTCGTGGATGTACGCCTCGTACTGCGAGAAGTTCTCGGCGAACATGCCGACCAGCTTCTGCGCCTGCGCGTCGTAGGCGGCGCCGTCATCCCACGTGCGGCGCGGATCCAGCAGAATCGCGGCCACGCCGGGCACCGAAACCGGCACGTCGAAGCCGAAGTTCGGATCCTTGCGGAAGGTGCTGTCGGCGAGCGATCCGTCCAGCGCGGCGGTTAGCAGCGCGCGGGTGGCCTTGATCGGCATCCGCGACCCGGTGCCATAGGCGCCGCCGGTCCAGCCGGTGTTGACCAGCCAGCAGGTCGCGCCGTGCTTGGCGATCTTCTCGCGCAGCAGGGCGCCGTAGACCTCGGGGCGGCGCGGCATGAACGGCGCGCCGAAGCAGGTCGAGAAGGTCGGTTCCGGTTCGGTCACGCCCTTTTCCGTGCCGGCCACCTTCGAGGTGAAGCCCGACAGGAAGTGGTATTCCGCCTGCGCGGGCGACAGCCGTGCGATCGGAGGCAGCACGCCGAACGCGTCGCAGGTCAGCATGATGATGTTCTTCGGATGTCCGCCAAGCGCGGTGGCCGACGCGTTCGAGATGGCCTCGAGCGGGTAGGCGCAGCGCATGTTCGCGGTCTTCGAGTCATCCTCGAAGTCCAGTTCCAGCGTCTGCGGGTCGTAGACCATGTTCTCGATCACGGTGCCGAACATCGAGCAGGTGGCGTAGATCTCGGGCTCGGCCTCGGCGGACAGGCTGATCGTCTTGGCGTAGCAGCCGCCTTCGAAGTTGAAGGTGCCGCGGTCGGACCAGCCGTGTTCGTCATCACCGATCAGGACGCGGTTCGGGTCGGCGGACAGCGTGGTCTTGCCGGTGCCCGACAGGCCGAAGAACACGGCGGTGTCGACGGGATTGTTCGGCGCGTGGTTGGCCGAGCAGTGCATCGCCATCACGCCTTTGCCCGGAAGGATGTAGTTCAGCAGCGTGAACACGGATTTCTTGTTCTCGCCCGCGTATTCGGTGCCGCCGATCAGGATCAGCTTCTTGTCGAAGTTCAGCGCGATCACGGTTTCCGACCGGCAGCCGTGCCGCTCGGGGTCGGCGTTGAAGCTGGGGCAGTTGATGATGGTGAACTCGGGCGTGAACTCGTCCAGTTCGCTGCGCGCGGGGCGGCGCAGCAGGTGGCGGATGAACAGGTTGTGCCACGCCATCTCGTTGACGATCCGCACGTCCAGCCGGTGTTGCGGATCGGCGCCGCCGAACAGGTCCTGAACGAAGTAGTCCCGGCCCTTCATGTGTTCCAGCATGTCGGCGTGAAGCTGGTCGAACGCGGCGGGGTCCATCGGCTTGTTGTTGTCCCACCAGATCGAATCCTCGACCGACGGGGTGCGGACCACGAACTTGTCCTTGGGCGAGCGGCCGGTGTGCTTGCCTGTGTCGACCAGCAGCGTGCCGCCGTTGCCCAGCTCGCCCTCGCCCCGCTCGACCGCCTTTTGCATCAGAGCGGCGTCGATGAGGTTGTAATACACATGGCCAAGCCCGGTGATGCCGTGTTGCTCGAGTGTCTGGTTAGGATTGACCCGTCCGGTTTCCATGCGGTCTGTCTCCCTCGCCGCGCGGGCGGCGTCTGGCTGAACGTAAAAGGCGCGGGACTGCGCCAGCCGACTCCGGAAATGGTGCCGTGCTGGAGGCCTATAGCATGTCGGTTTTGGGCGTGAACAGGACGCAAGCGCACAGTTAGCGCAACCAGTACAGGGTTAGCGCAATCATCCGTCGCGGGCGGGAAACCATCTTTCCAAGCATGCAAAATCGTGCCCCTGAGTGAGACATATTAGCAATTGGTTGCGGATTTTCGTGCCTGATTGACCCGCGATACGGCCGTGATTCGCACATTGCGGTTGATTTGGCGGGGTTGCGTAGTGACTATGCCCAAAAAATGCAGGTATAAATAGAGCAGTAGAGGAAACCCTCATGTCGCGGATTGCTTTGGTGGACGATGACAGGAACATCCTGACATCGGTGTCCATGACTCTTGAGGCCGAGGGCTTCGAGGTCGAAACCTATAATGACGGTCAGGCCGCGCTGGACGCGTTTAACAAGCGTCTTCCCGATATGGCCGTCTTCGATATCAAGATGCCCCGCATGGACGGGATGGACCTGCTTCAGCGGGTGCGCCAGAAGACGTCGATGCCGGTCATTTTCCTGACCTCGAAGGACGACGAGATCGACGAGGTTCTGGGTCTGCGCATGGGCGCGGATGACTACGTCAAGAAACCCTTCAGCCAGCGCCTGCTGGTCGAACGCATCCGTGCGCTGCTGCGCCGTCAGGAAGCGATCGATTCCGGCGAGAAAGGCGATACCGAGGCGAACAAGGTGATGGTCCGCGGCGAACTGTCGATGGACCCGCTGCGCCACGCGGTGACGTGGAAGGGTCAGGACGTGTCGCTGACCGTGACCGAATTCCTGCTGCTGCAGGCGCTTGCCCAGCGTCCCGGTTTCGTGAAGTCGCGCGATCAGCTGATGGACGTGGCCTATGACGATCAGGTCTATGTCGACGACCGGACCATCGACAGCCACATCAAGCGGCTGCGCAAGAAAATGCGGACCGTTGATTCCGACTTCTCGGCGATCGAGACGCTGTACGGCATCGGGTATCGTTACAACGAAGAGTAATCATGAACGCCACGTCTGACATCGACGTGCGAGGGTCCAAGCCCGCGGCGCGTGACGCGGAAATGGATAACCTGGTCCTCGGCGAGGACTGGGAACGTCCAGAGTCCGAGGTCAGCGCCGACGTGAAGGAGCGTCGCAGCAAGCGAAGCTTCATCTCGATCAACCGTTCGCCGCTGGCGCGCAAGATCATCACCTTCAACCTGCTGGCCATGCTGATGCTGGTTGCGGGTGTGCTTTGGCTGAACCCCGTGCGCGAGAACATCGTGCTGCAGCGCGAAAGCACGCTGGTGGCCGAGGCGCATCTGGTGGCCAACGTTTTGGAAGCCGCGATTGCAGGCGATGCTGACGCGGGTGCCGGTCTGGATGCGGGTGCGCTTGGCTCGATGCTGGGTGCGCTTCGTCTGCAGCCGGGGATCGAGGTTTACGTTTTCGATGCGGACGGCGCCCTGCTGGAAGCGACCGGCGGCGTCGACCGGCCGCAGCTGGACGGAATGCCCGCGCCCGAGCGGGAAGAGTCCACCGTGCTGTCCGACTCCCTGAACCGAGCGTGGGACGCGCTTTCAGGGCTGTTCAACGCGCAGGACAGCGGCGTTTCCGAAGCCGACATTCAGGAAGCCTTGCGCGCGATGGCGGCAGGCGCCGCGCAGGGCGAAACGCAGGTTTCCAGCCAGGTGTATCGCGACGGCGGCACGATCTTCTCGGTCGCCACGCCAGTGATGCGTGGCGATGTCGCTGTCGGGGCCGTCGCCCTGACCAGTGCCGCCGGAGAGATCGACCAACTGGTGCTGGCCGAACGTGAACGCGTGCTGCAGATGTTCGTGATCGCGATCCTTGTGTCCATCGGCCTAAGCCTTGTGCTGGCCTCGACCATCGCCAACCCGCTGTCCGACCTTGCCGCCGCGGCCGAGATCGGGCGCGACAAGAATTCCAAGCGCCGCAGCCCCGCGCGCATCCGCATTCCCGATCTGTCGGGCCGCCCGGATGAGATCGGCCGCTTGTCGGCCGCGCTGCGCGGTATGGTCGGCGCGCTGTACGAACGGATCGACGCGAACGAACAGTTCGCCGCCGACGTCGCGCACGAGATCAAGAACCCGCTGGCGTCGCTGCGGTCCGCCATCGGCACCCTGCGGGTGGCCAAACGCGACGATCAGCGCGAGCGGCTGCTGGAGGTGATCGAACACGACGTGCGCCGGCTTGACCGGCTGGTCAGCGACATCTCGAACGCCTCGCGGCTGGACAGCGAGCTGGTGAAAGAGGACGAGGAATCGTTCGACCTTCTGGCGATGCTGCGCAACCTGTCCGACTATCTCGGCAACGAAGCGCGCGAGAAGGGGATCGAGTTCATCACCGACATGCCCGCCGATTCCATCGAGATTCAGGGGCTGGAAGCGCGTCTGGCGCAGGTCTTCGTAAACCTGATCTCGAACGCGGTGTCGTTCTGCGAGGACGGCGACGCGATCCGCGTCTGGGTCCGCCGCCGCGACAACCGCGTGCTGGTGGTGGTCGAGGATACCGGCCCCGGCATCCCGGAAGAGGCGCTGACCAAGATCTTCAACCGCTTCTACTCGGAACGGCCCGCCGGGCAGTTCGGCAACAACTCCGGTCTCGGGCTGGCGATTTCCAAGCAGATCGTCGAGGCGCATTCCGGCGTGATCTGGGCTGAGAACATCCGCCCGACCGACGCCGACGTGACCTCGGACCCGCTGGGCGCCCGCTTCGTGGTCGGCCTGCCGGTCTGATCGTGAACGCCTGTCGCCAGAGGCAGGATTGTCCGGAAAATCCTGCAAGCGAAAAATCTGCAACAAAATTCTGCGGCCCAGCTTCTTCTAGAAGAAGCTGCCGCCGTCGGTTGTGATCGTCCACGCAAGCTGCGTCGCGCTGGGCGGGCGCGGGGTTCTGATCCTTGGCGGGTCCGGAACAGGCAAGTCGGGGCTGGCACTGCAGCTGATGGCTTATGGCGCCGCGCTTGTTTCGGACGACCGCACGATCCTGTCCAACCAAGGCGGCGCGTTGCAGGCCGCCGCGCCAGACACGATCCGCGGCCGGATCGAAGCGCGGGGCATCGGCATCCTGAACGCCGCGGCGGCAGACCCCTGCCGCGTGGTCCTTGCGATCGACATGGACCGGGTCGAGACGGCGCGGATGCCGCCGCCGCGCGACTGGACGGCTTGCGACGCAACGGTACCCCTTCTTCACAAGGTGGAGAGCCTTCATTTCGCCGCAGCGATCCTGCAGTATCTTGAATCTGGACCCGCCGAGATATGAGCTTTCGATGTCGCTAGACCGTGCAGACGCTTCGCAGACGACGCGACTGGTGCTTGTCACCGGCCCGTCCGGGGCTGGCCGGTCTACGGCGATCAACGTGCTTGAAGACCTCGGGTACGAGGTGATCGACAACATGCCGCTGCGGCTGATGCCGCGCCTGCTGGACGGCCCGCCGCTGGGGCGGCCGATGGCGCTGGGGCTTGATGTCCGCAATCGCGACTTCAGCGTCGACGCGATCCTAGACCTTGTCCGCCAACGCCGGGCAGAGGCCGGGCAGGCGGTGGAACTGCTGTACCTCGATTGCAGCACCGAGGTTCTGCTGCGCCGCTATTCCGAGACCCGCCGCCGGCACCCGTTGGCGCCGGCCGAGGCGCCGCTGTTAGGGATCGAGCGCGAGGCGGCCCTGCTGCAGCCGCTGCTGGAACAGGCTGACACGCTGATCGACACCTCGGAACTGACGGTTCACGACCTGCGCGACGAGGTGCAGGCGCTGTTCGATACCGACCCGAACGCGCGGCTTGCCGTGTCGGTCCAAAGCTTTTCCTACAAGCGCGGGTTGCCGCGCGGGATCGATACGGTGTTCGATTGCCGTTTCCTGCGCAACCCGCACTGGGAGCCGTCGCTGCGCGCGATGGATGGCCGCGACGACGCCGTCGCGACCTATGTCGAGGGGGACCCGCTGTTCCCCGAATTTCTTGAACGTGTGACCGGATTGATTGAAATGCTGCTGCCCGCTTATCGCGATGAGGGCAAGTCGCACCTGTCCATCGGTTTCGGCTGTACCGGAGGGCAACACAGATCGGTTACCCTTGCGGAAAAGCTGGCAAATATCCTTGCAATGCAGGGGTGGCAGGTTTCTAAAAGGCACAGGGAACTGGAGCGGACGGCGCGTGCGGCGCCCCCGTCATCCGTGGGGTAAGCGTACCTTGATCGGCATCGTCATCGTCGCCCATGGCGGCCTAGCCCGGGAATATCTAAGCGCCGTCGAGCATGTGGTCGGACGGCAGAACGGGATTCGTGCGATCTCGATAGAGCCGGACCATGACCGGGGCGTGAAGCAGACAGAGATTTGTGCCGCAGCCGACAGCGTTGATGGCGGCGACGGCGTTGTCGTCGTGACCGACATGTTCGGCGGGTCGCCCAGCAACCTTAGCCTGCGCGCCTGTACGCCGCAGGACCGCAAGATCATCTACGGCGCCAACCTGCCCATGCTGATCAAACTGGCCAAGTCGCGGCACATGGCGCTGGGCGATGCGGTAAGCGGCGCGTTGCAGGCCGGGCGGAAATATATCGACAGCTACGACGTGGCGTGACATAGCCTTTCCCGTCATGAGCAAAGCCGTCAAACGTACCCTGTTGATCGTCAACGAAAAGGGCCTGCACGCCCGGGCCTCGGCCAAGCTGGTCGAGGTGGTCGAGGAACATGACGCGACGGCGACCGTCGCCAAGGACGGTCAAAGCGCCACCGGCGACAGCATCATGGGGCTTTTGATGTTGGCAGCATCAAAAGGAACCTCTATTGAAGTCGAAACCAGCGGCCCGGAGGCAGAGAAGCTTGCCGACGCGCTGGAGGCGCTTGTGGCCGACCGTTTCGGCGAAGATATGTAGCCGGGTCCCGCGAGGAGAGAGTTTGGCTTGTCAGACACCACTCCCCAGAGGCAGCAACTGATGCAGGCGCGGCGTGACAGAATTGCCGCGCGCGGCGCAGAGACCTCCGGCGGCCAGCCCGTCCCCGCACCGCCGGGGCAGGCCTATGACCGGCGCCGTCTGACCTATGCGAACACGTTCGACAGCCCGCTAAGGGCCTTCACGATCCGCGCGCTGGAATGGTTTACCGGCAAGATCACGATCATCCGGATGCTGCGCGAGTTCCAAAGACGCGGGCCGCACGACCGGCGCGACATCTGGGGGGATGCGCTGGACATCATGCGGATCCGGCTGGACACCCCGCAGGACCAGATCGACCGGATTCCGGCGACAGGTCCGCTTGTGGTGGTCGCGAACCACCCGCACGGGCTGGTCGACGGGATGGTGATCGGGCACCTGCTGAGCCACAAGCGGCAGGACTACAAGTTGCTGGTCCGCGCCTTCCTGACCGGCATCGACGAGATGGCGGCGAGCTTCCTGATCTCGGTTCCGTTCCCGCACGAGGACGATGCGCAGCGCAAGGGCATCGAGATGCGCGAGGCGGCGATGAATCACCTGAACGACGAAGGCGCGATTGCGCTGTTTCCGTCGGGCGTCGTCGCGCATTCCGAGACCATGTTCGGACCGGCTGTCGAAGCCGAATGGAACGTGTTCACCGCCAAGATGATCCGCCGGTCGGGGGCGACGATCCTGCCGATCTATTTCCCCGGTTCGAATTCGCGCTGGTACCAGATCGCCAACCAGCTGTCCCCCGCGATGCGGCAGGGGCTGCTGCTGCACGAGATCGTCGCCGCCTGCAAGAAGCCGCAGGCGCCGGTCATCGGACGCCCCATCACGCCCGACGAATGGGACGAGCCGATCAAAGAGCCGCGCAACTACATGGCGTGGCTGCGCAACCACGTCTTGTCCCTGAAGGACAGCGCCTGATCGCGGGCGTTGCAGGGGCTCTGCCCCAGTCACACTGCGTGTGACTTCCCCGGGATATTTCCGGACAGAAGAAAGGGATCGGTCAGCCGGGGTAAGCGGCGCGGACCGCGGCGGCAATCACGCCGCGCAGCCATGCGTGCATCGGCGAGGCGTGGGTCCGCGTCGTCCAGACCAGATCGATCTCGAACGGGGCCGGGCAGGGACAGTCCAGGATGCGGACCGCGGGGCCCAGCGTTCCGGCAAGGCGTCGGGGAATCGTCGAGACGACGTCCGTGCCGGCGACGATGGATTCGATCCCCGCCGGGCTGGGCAGGCGGAACACCGTGTTCAGCTCGATGCGCCGCGCTTCGAGTTCTTGCAGATAGCCGGATTTCCATGTGCCGCCGTAGGTCACGACCGCGTGGCGGGCGGCAGCGTATGAGTCCAGCGTCAGCGGCTTGTCGCACAGCGGATTGTCGGGGTCGGCGATGCAGACGTAGCGGTCGTCCAGCAGGTTGCGGCAGTAGTACCCGTCCTCGTCCGGGCGGAGCGGCCCGATCAGCAGGTCGGCCTCGGCGCGCTTGAGTTGCAGGCGCCCCTGTGCGGACGAGTTGATCAGGTCGACGCGCAAGCCCGGTGCGTCGCGCCGCAGACGGCGGATCACATGGGGGGCGATCAGGACGCGTTCGTAGTAGTTGCAGGCGATGGTCACGGTCTGGCGCGCGCGGGCCGGGTCGAACTCGGGCGGGGCGGCCAGTGTTTCGAACTCGTCCAGCAGGCGGATCGCCGATGCGATGACGGTCGTGCAGCGTTCGGTGGGGGCGATGCCGCCGCCTTGCCGCACGAACAAAGGATCGCCAAGCGCGCGGCGCAGCTTGTCCACGGTGTAGCTGACGGCGGACTGGTTCGTGCCCAAAGCCTCTGCCGCGGCGGTGAAGCTGCCCTTTTCATGGACCAGCCGCAGGGTCCGAAGTGCGGCGAAATCTATGGTGTAAGCATCTGACATGGCTATCCTATCGGATTCTCCGATGTTCTAGATCAATTCCATCGGATTGTCATGTGGGGGTCTGGCGAATTAGCTCGTCCGTCATAGCCAGAACGCCAAGGAGGAGGGCAGCATGGCACTTGCGCCATATGACGACACCATCACGATTCCCGAGCTGACGGCGAACCCGTATCCGGTTTACCGGAAGATGCGGGCGGAAAGCCCCGTGCTGCGGGTTGCGTCGGTCGGCCGTACCCTTCTGACCCGGGCGGAAGACGCCCGCGCGGTGAAGGACAACCCCGACCTGTTCAGCTCGAACGACCCTAACACGCCGATGGAGCGCGCGTTCCACGCCCAGACGCTGATGCGGAAGGACGGACCGGACCACAAGGCCGAGCGGATGGCGATGGCGCCGACGTTCAGCCCGAAGAACCTGAAGGGCCTGTGGGGTCCGGCCTATGAGCAGCTGGCGAACGACTATCTTGACCGGTTGCCGCGCGACGAGGTCGTCGACCTATTCCCGACGCTGGCCGGTCCGCTGTCCGCCCGCATTCTTGCCGTGATCCTTGGTATTCCGGGCGCGTCGGACGAGGACATGCAGTTCTGGAGCCAGGCGCTAATCGATGGCGCGGGGAACTTCGGCTGGGATCCGAAGCTGTTCGAACGCTCGGACCTCGCGCATGACCAGATCGTATCCGAGATCAACCGGCAGGCCCCCACCGCCCGCCAAGAGCCGGACCAATCGGCGCTGTCGGTGATGCTGAATGCCGAAAACCCCATCGAGATGAGCCAGGTGGTGGCGAACATCAAGATCGCCATCGGCGGCGGCATCAACGAGCCGCGCGACGCGCTGCTAACGATCCTGTACGGCCTTCTGACCAACCCCGACCAGCTTCAGGCGTTGAAGGAAAGCGGCGACTGGGGGCTGGCGTTCGAGGAAGGCGTCCGCTGGGTCGCGCCTATCCAGGTCAGTTCGCGGCTGGTGACAGAGGACACGCAGATCCGGGGCTTCGACATTCCGAAAGGCGATGTGGTGATGACCGTGCAGGCCAGCGCCAACCGCGACGAGGATCTGTTCGAGAACGGCGACCGGTTCGACGTGTTCCGCAAGCGCAGCCCGCACCAAAGCTTCGGCAGCGGGCCGCATCACTGCCTTGGCACGCATCTTGCGCGGATGATGCTGGGCAAGATCATGCTGCCGCTGATCTTCGACCGCTTCCCGAACATGGAGCTGGTGACGCCCGAGGACGTGGTCTGGAAGGGCTTCGGGTTCCGCGGGCCGCTGAACCTGCCGGTGCGGCTGAACTGAAGGAGAGCATGATGATCGAAGTGACTTTCGTGGAAGCCTGCGGCAAGCGCATCACCGTGCAAGCCGCCGAGGGCGCGACGCTGATGCAGATCGCGCGGGACAACGACGTCGAGGGTATCCGTGGCGAATGCGGCGGCTCTCTCGCTTGTGCAACCTGTCATGGCTATGTTGAGGATACGTTCCTGCCCGAGGTGGGCGGGGCCGGCGAGGAAGAGTCCGAGATGCTGGATTTCGCCGCCTGCGAGGTGAAACCGTCGAGCCGCCTGTGCTGCCAGATCGCGGTCCGCCCGGCGCTGAACGGCATGGTGGTGCATCTGCCTGAGGCACAGATCTGACGCTGGCGGGTGGGGGGCTCTGCCCGTCGCACCGAGCGGTGCGCAATGTGAGGGCGAAAGGGGGCTCTGCCCCCGGCCTGAGGCCTCCCCCGAGGTACTTGGAAAGAGAAGAAGCCCCGGCCGTTGTGGTCGGGGCTTTCTTTATCAGCGTGTCGGGACCGGCGTTTCGCCTCGGTAGTCGTAGAAGCCGCGCTGGGTCTTCCGGCCGAGCCAGCCGGCCTCGACGTATTTCACCAGCAGTGGGCAGGGGCGGTACTTGGTGTCCGCCAGCCCGTCGTGCAGCACGTTCATGATGGCAAGACAGGTGTCCAGCCCGATGAAATCCGCCAGTTCCAGCGGCCCCATCGGATGGTTGGCGCCGAGTTTCATCGAAGTGTCGATGGATTTCACCGATCCCACGCCTTCGTAGAGGGTGTAGACCGCTTCGTTGATCATCGGGATCAGGATGCGGTTTACGATGAAGGCCGGGAAATCCTCGGCCGAGGCGGCGGATTTGCCGAGGCTTTCGACCACGGCGAGGCAGGCCTTGTAGGTCGGCTCGTCCGTGGCGATGCCGCGGATCAGCTCGACCAGCTGCATCACCGGGACCGGGTTCATGAAGTGAAAGCCCATGAATTTTTCCGGGCGGTCGGTGCGGCTGGCCAGGCGGGTGATCGAGATCGACGAGGTGTTCGAGGTCAGGATCGTGTGCGGCTGCAGATGCGGCACGAGGTCTTCGAAGATCGCCTGCTTGACGGTTTCGCGTTCGGTCGCCGCCTCGATCACAAGGTCGGTGCCGCCGAGATCGGGCAGTTTCAGCGTGGTCGAGATCCGGTCCATCGCGGCCTGCTTCTCGTCCGCGGAGATGCGGTCCTTCGAGACCTGCCGGTCGAGGTTCTTCGACACCAGCGACACCGCTGCGGACAGTGCGTCCTCGCTGATGTCGGTCAGCAGCACCTCGTACCCCGCGAGCGCCATGACATGCGCGATCCCGTTGCCCATCTGGCCTGCGCCGATCACGCCGATCCGCTTGATTTCCATGCTCGCCGCTCCTTCGGGTTGTCGCCGGGACCATATGCGCCGCCTTCGCGGCACTGCAAGGGCGAATGCCCTGGGATGCCGCGCGGCAATTCGAGACAAATGCACGGCTTAGGCAGATGGCAAGGAGTTTGTGCGAATCCGGTCGCGGGTGGATCACTTTCAGAAGTGGGGTGCAATGAACTACGGCAATCTCGAACGACCGGCTCTCGATTACTTCCCGTGCCGGTACGGCGCGTCGAAACAGCTTTTCCGCGGACCGCGCCGGCGGCTGGAGGGGGACTTTGTCGCCTATCTTGGCGGTACTGAAACCTACGGCAAATTCATCGACACGCCGTTTCCGGCTTTGGTCGAGGTGGAACTGGGAATACGGGGCGTGAACCTTGGCTGTATCAACGCCGGGATCGACGCCTATTTCAACGACAAGACGCTGCTGGAGATCTGCAACAAGTCGCAGGTCGCGGTGATGCAAGTGATGGGCGCGCAGAACATGTCGAACCGCTTTTACGCAGTGCACCCGCGCCGCAACGACCGTTTCCTGCGGGCGTCGACGCTGCTGCACAAGATTTACCCCGAGGTCGACTTCACCGAGTTCAGCTTCACGCGCCACATGCTGCAGACGCTGAAGGACATCTCGCCCGAGAAGTTCGCGATGCTGCGGGGGGAACTCAAAGAAGCGTGGCTGGCGCGGATGCGCATGCTGTTGTCGCAGATCGAGCGGCCGGTGGTGTTGTTGTGGCTGTCCGATCATCCGCCGCTGGAAGACGACGACCGCAGTTTCGGGCAGCACGAGCTGGCCTGCGGCGATCCGCTGTTCATCGACCGGCCGATGCTGATGTCACTGGAAGGGAAGGTCACGAAGGTGGTCGAGGTCGTCGCCTCGGCGCCGGAACGGCGCAGCGGCATGGACGAGATGCACTTTGCCGAGGGCGAGCGCGCCGCGGCAGAGGAAATGCTGGGTCCGGTGGTGCACCGGCGCGCCGCTCGGGCATTGGCGCCGGTGCTGAAATCGATGCTGTGACCGGACGGGGTTAGTTAGCGCAGGCTTCGGCCAGAAGCGCGGCGAATGCGGCGGCGACCTCTTCGGCCGATTTGTCCTCGGAGTTGTCGGCGCGGACCTTGAAGGTCATCTTCGACCGGGCCCGTGGATCGTCGAGGTACTCGGCAAGATAGTCCTTGGGGTCCAGCAGGTACGTGGCAAGGTTCTCGGCGTCCCACACAAGGCCGGCCTCTCCGGCCTCAGCCATCGACTTGCCATAGCGGAAACCGTCATAGCTGCCGGCGGTGCGGCCGACGACGCAGTGCAGGTTGGGACCGACCTTGCCCCGATTGCCGTAAAGAACCTCGCCCGAGTCGTCGGCGATGACGTGGCAGGTCGCGCATTGGCCGAAGCTTTCGGCGGCGTAGGCGGCCTGTTCGGACAGGTCCTGCGCGGTGGCGGGGGCGGCCAGAAGGCTGGCGGCCAGAAGGGAATTGGCTAGGCGTTTCATGAGGTCCTCGCTTTTCGCGTCCTTCGGGGGCCGGTGCGGCCCATGTACTTGGCTGTCGCGCGCCGCCGACGATTCCCCGTATCGGGCCCAAGATCAAGGGCGCCCCATGCGGCGAAGTGACCGGGATGTCTGGCGATACTGCGCGGCATGGCGTATCTGGCGGCGCGATGCAGGACATGATCCCGGCCTGGGTGAACGGCGAATTGATGGCGGTGGACAAGCTGGCCGCGCACCGGCAGGGGCTTCGGCACAAGGCGGTGTCGGTTTTCGTGCTGGACGGCGACCGGGTGCTGCTGCAGCGCCGCGCGCTGGGCAAGTACCATACGCCCGGGCTTTGGGCGAACACCTGCTGTACGCACCCGCATTGGCAGGAGTCCGACACTGACTGCGCCGTGCGGCGGTTGCAGCAGGAATTGGGGATCGCGGGGCTGACGCCGATCCACCGGGGCGAGGTGCGGTATCGCGCCGATGTCGGCAATGGCATGGTCGAGGACGAGGTGGTGCAGGTTTTCGTCTGTGACGCCGGTGCCGACTTGGCGGTGGCGCCGAACCCGGACGAAGTGGCCGAGGTACGCTGGGCGACGCTGGATGCGCTGCGGGCCGAGATCGCGGCAGACCCCGCGCGGTTTACGCCGTGGCTTCGGATCTACCTTGAGGATCATGCCGCACGGATCTTCGGTTCTTTGGGGCGCTGAACGCACAACGCAAAAGGCCCGCCGTTTGGCGGGCCTTCCGGGATGGGGTGGAACCCCATCCTACGTTAGGGCTTGTCGGATGGGGGTTTACCCCATCCTCACCGGATCAGAGCTTCTCGGTCAGTTCCGGGACTGCGGTGAACAGGTCCGCGACAAGGCCGTAGTCGGCGACCTGGAAGATCGGCGCTTCCTCGTCCTTGTTGATCGCGACGATCACCTTGGAATCCTTCATCCCCGCAAGGTGCTGGATCGCGCCCGA
>NZ_JARGYD010000014.1:0-50841 GCF_029168315.1 Psychromarinibacter halotolerans | reverse complement strand
CACCACCGCGTTTCAGACTTTCGCGGAGCTCGCGGCATAATTGTGTCCTCAGCTCGGGCTACTCCGCCATCCGGAAAAGTTTGCGACGGAACCTGATCCTTCCCGAGAAAGAACATTTCGCCATCCTTGCTGCGGCGGTTCAGAACGATATGCGCATGTGGATGCGCGCGATCTTGGTGTATTGCAGCAATATAGTCGAATTGCGAGCCATCACCTTGAAAGAACTTCTCGCAGACGGCCTGGGTGATATCGCGCACCTCTTCACCACTGGTCCCAACCGGGAATGCCATCAGTAGATGCGACGTATGGCCAAGCGTGGGGCTGTAGCGCTCGTTCCACTGGTTCTCGAACCGCCGCGCCACTCGGTTGATCTCGGCTTCCGAGAGCTGCTTCTTCCCGTCATGGGTGCCGCGGCTGTCGAGGATATGGGTCGACTTCGTCGTGAGATATGTGAGCTGCGCCCGTAGCTGCGCCCCGGTGTGGCAGCCCCCTTTCGAGATAGCCTTGAAGATCGCGGGCGAATAGCCGCGCGCGGCCCGAACCATCTGCGCGCCCTTGGAAAGCCCCTGCCAGGATCCCGAAACCCGGCTCCAGCCGCGGTCGAAGAGCGCCGGGTCGATGCCCCGGACCCGGTCACTCCGCACCATTCGCATCCCCCACGGCGAGGCCCGCCAGGGCGGAGCTGATCTCAAGGTCCAGCACGCTGCGCCGAGCACGCGACATCTCCTGGACCTGGTCGGCCAGATCGAAGACCAGACCGGCAAGTGCGCGGACGTCACGGTGACTTGAGGCCGGGTAGGACAGTCTTTCGCCCCGCACCTTGGCCTCGTTCAGACGTCGCGCGATCTGGTTCACGTTGTTGCCGACCCGGTTGAGCGCGGCGCCGAGGCTGCGCAACTCGTCACACATCTCGTCGTCGGGCAGGAAGACACCTTCGGCCGCCAGCATCAGGCGGCGCATGGCATCCGAGCGGTGCGCAATCCCACGCCGCGACAGCGCCGCGTCGAACCGGCGCAGGTCGTCGTCCGAGACCCGGATCCCCACAACCCGCGATCGGCTGCCGTTCGCTGTCTGACGCTCATCCCGGTGGTTCACCACGTTGTAGATCGTCTTCAGGCTGACATCGTAGCGCGCGGCCAATGACGCCGCGGAGACGCCGTTCCGGCGCTCCTGGGCGATGGTCAATCGCTCGATCTCTGACAGTCTGCGGCGGCGGGGCATTTTGAAGTTAACGTTCCTATTTCTTGCCAACTTCGTACAAGCCCGCCGACTCCCAACGCAAGTGAAGTCGGCCATAAGGGCTTGTACTCAATGTAGAAAATCGCCCTGTAGGGGCGATTTCCCGTCCTTAGTCAAATGGATCGCGCTTCGCGCTCATTGCACCACGCGATGCGGTCCCCGCATCGCGCATCGCGTCTTTTGCACCCCGTCTCTTGCACCCCGCAAGACGGGTTTTGCTGCGTGCTGACCGTCTCGCGTCACCCGCAGAACGACATACGCGAGACTGCCTCCCGTCGTCTGGCGCGCGCTATCCGTCACCTGCATTCCGTCCGCAGTACATCGCCGAGCGCATCCCGACATTTGGAGGGTGTGCGGTGCCCCGCGACGAATGCTGAAGGCGCCACGGCAGACGTCGCACGGTCATCGCACAACGCCGCCCGCTGCATGCCAAACGCGGGTCGCATCCCGACTTCTGCTTGACCCCTCCGCCTCATGCGTTTAGCGACATTTTGGTATTATCGTTGCGATTCACTATTTTTGCGGAGGATCAGAATGCCGAACGAAAATCTTGTGGTGGTCGCAGCGATGGCCCGGAAAGGGGGCAGTGGAAAAACGACGCTTTCGCGCGCCTTGATCAGTGCCGCGATCGCCGCCAGACGCAGAGTGATGTTGATCGACACGGACAGCACGAGGGTACTCGGGGCCTGGCATGCTCGGGCGGAAGCCGGTGGGCTGAGTTCGCCGCTTCTCTGCTCGGCCACCGTCGAAAGCGTGGCGGGTGTCGAGGATCAGATCGATCAGGTCTACATGGCAGGCACGGCAGACTTCATCTTCATCGATACCGCAGGGGTCGGTGCCGAATGGTCAGACGGCATCGCGGTGCTTGCGGACCACATCGTGACGCCCGTCATGCTGTCGACGTCTGATTTCGATGTCGGAGCGCAGACAGCTGATTGGTTTGAGAAACTGAAATCCCGTGTTGACGACCCCTCCAGCCTTCCGCGCCACCACGTCGTCCTCAACATGGTCGACCCGAAAACGACCCGTGCTGACGCCGCCCTGATTGAAGAAGCGCTCACCCGTTTTCCGGTGATTGAGACCGTCATGATGCGACGAAACACTTACAAGGAGATGGATCAGAAGGGGCTTCTCCACGCCTTGGCGCTGGAAAAGCAATCCGATCCGAACCCCCTTATGCGTCCACATGTACGTCATGTCGTCGAGGCGCTTGAGGAGGCGACGGACATTCTCAACAACATTCTTGCTGCGTGAGGACAGTCGATTGCGCAAGAAGATCCCGACCATCACTAGGCCCGACCCAGCCTACGCCGCCACCCTGCAACAGGGTGACCGCGAGGTTCCCGAGAAGGAGGAAGAGGTACAGGTCACAGCAACAAAGACAGGCACCCCAGTCGCTGACGTTGGCGCTGATCGGCACGAGTCAGAGCGTGCGCCGAAAAGTGCCGTGGCGCCGCACCAAGTCACCGCGGAAAGCTCTGACCCGCATACCAGCCTGAGAGCTCCCGTTTCGGCACGAGCTTTGAGCCCGACCCGGAAGATCGACATCAGGGTCAACGCACTCGAACGACAGGAAGCAGCGCTGGAAACTTGTGGTGTTGAGCCGGCACATGTGGTGCGTGCCGCCCTGCGCCGTGCAGTCAAAGGCTGGCAACTGTCGCCGGTCTTCGCGCCAATTGCTGAGGAGCGGCGCACTCGAAACACGCAGTGGCAGGCCCGGACATCACTGGCAGTCGATGCGGCCAGCCTGGGTATGCTCCTTCGGGACCACGACCCCCTCGACGTCTTGAGTAAATGGGCTCTGATCCGCGGCCAAGTGGAACCACGCATATGGGGCGAGATCGACAAAATCTTGGAAGAAATTGCCGTTCGCGCTGCATCGCCGCATGAGCAGCACACACCGTAAGAGACCTATCTGAAAAGATAACTTGCATTTCGCCGGTGGATTTTCGCCCAACGGCAGAAGCTCGCCTTGCAGTTGCGGAAAACGTGGCGCTAATGAGCGTCATATAGATTTTCAGACCTCAGTGGTGACGAGTTACGAGGTCCATTTAGGAGGAACGCATTATGAACACGAAGCCCCGCCTGACTGGCGAACCGATCATGCGCATCCTCTGCAAGACATCTGAAAATCTGGTTGGCTACCTTTACCAATGGAACAATGGTGACGTGCAGCCTGCCTGGTTCGACGGCGCCATGGCGGACGTTCGCTATGAACCATTCTTTCAAGCGCCGGAACAAAACCCCGCCGATCCGAAGGCCCCCAGACCGCGTCAGCAAGGTCTGACGCACCTTGAAAAGGCCTAGCTCAAGACCTCGCGTCGGTTTGTGGGTCGTCCCATCCCGCAGGTCCTTTGAGCGATAGAGTTGACCTCTATGCCTCAGAAGTGATCTAGATATGAGCTATAGAAAGGATGTCTATAACTCATGGCTTGGAACTGGACGCTGCCCGATTGGCCGGATTTCCGGTATGACGCCTCCGCTCTGGAGCCGTTTGAGCAGACGTTCCTGCTGTCGTCCGGAGAAATCCTCGGCGCGGTCCATCATGTCAGCCAGCCGGAACGCGAGCAACTCCGCATCGAACTGCTCAGCGAGGAAGCGATGCAGACGAGCGCCATCGAGGGTGAAATCCTCGATCGGCTCAGTGTGCAATCTTCGCTGCGCCGCCATCTGGGCCTCGATCCGGACAGCTACCCTGCCAAACCGCGCGAACAGGGCGTCGCGGAAATGATGGTCGACGTCTATTCCAGTTTTGCAGAGCCGCTGACCCATGAGACACTGTACCGCTGGCATCGAATGCTCCTGTCCCATGACCGCCGGTTGGAAACCATCGGGGCCTACCGACAACACGCCGAGGCGATGCAAATCGTGTCCGGCCGCCTTGACCGGCCCACGATCCATTTCGAAGCGCCGCCCTCGGAGCGGGTCATGCCTGAGATGGAGCGATACGCGGATTGGTTCAACAAGACCGGGCCGGGGGGAGCAGAGCTGCTTCCAGCGCTGACGCGCGCAGGGCTAAGCCACCTCTATTTCGAGAGCATCCACCCGTTCGAAGACGGTAACGGCCGCCTGGGTCGCGCCCTCGCTGAAAAGTCGCTGGCGCAGAACATTGGCCAGCCGACCCTCATCTCGCTCGCCTTCACCATCGAGAAGGAGCGCAGGGCCTACTACGACCAGCTCGAGCAGCATCAAAAAACGCTCGACGTGACCGATTGGCTCGTCTGGTTCGCAGAAGTTGTCTTGAAGGCCCAACAGGCAACACTCGACCGCGTAGGCCTCTTCATCAGCAAGGCACACTTCTACGATCGTCACAGAGACCACTTGAACGAACGCCAGGCCAAGGCCATCGCTCGAATGTTTCGGGAAGGCCTTGGCGGTTTCAAAGGCGGCCTCAGCGCCGACAACTATCTCAAGATCACCGGAACTTCACGCGCGACCGCGACCCGCGATCTGCAGGATCTGGTCGAGAAGGGCGTGCTCGCTCGAACCGGCGAGCGGCGGCACACGCGATACTGGTTGAAACTCGACTGGATTGAATAAAAATTGCACGAAAACAACAACTTATCAAAAATCCGATAATCCGTTTTATGTAAAATGTATTGGAAGCGGCCTTTCGCCGCGTAGCTGGCGAACATCCGGATTAAGGCCAGCTTAGGTCAGACTGCTTCGGAGAAGCCCATACTTGATGGCGTCGTTAACCAAGTGGTCTCCTTCCAGACCCAAACGTTCATTCACCAGCCGAGACTGAACGCAAGTCGCTCGACCGCAAAGATCACATCCTCTAAATGCATCGACGTATGCGCAGATAACGCGCTTGCCATACCTTGGCGCGCTATGAAACAGACTGACAGCGAGGGCATTTGTTCGATATTTGTTCTCGATGGAGTGCTCATCGGTGAACGTACTCTGCCGCCATAAGTCAGGAGAAGTCACGATCCAGAATTCATTATTTCTGGCTTTCCCAAAAGCTGCTACTCTGGCTTTCGGGCTTGCCAGAGAGTCGGAAATCTGTATTTCTGCCCTTGACTTTGCGACACGAGAGGTGGTCGCCATGCGAGGAAGTGTCCGATGGCCAGCCGGCAAACCAACGCGACCGAGCCAGAACCCGAAAGCGGAAAGGGCAAGACGCTCAACTTCAAGGTCGCTGAAGAATTTAAGCGCGAGTTCAAGGGCTTCGCGGCATCGCAAGGCCTCAGCATGACGGACCTCCTCAAGGAGGGCTTCGCGCTTTCGAAAAAGAAGCGGCAGAAATGATGCTTGTCCACTCTTGTCGACCGGTTGCATCCTCATTGAGGAGAAGGCGATGACGCTTCAAGGACCGAGCGATGGTTTCGATGGCGCGGAATGGCTTTTCGCGATTGGGGAGGGAGGCGATCTTCCGAGTGTAGATGGTCTCGTTGCCATCGCGGACTATGCTCGCAATGGGCGCCCGCCCGAGGAGGTCGCGCTCGTCGAGAAGGCGGCAGCTTACGGTGCCCGTGCGGTGTTCTTCGAGGCCGCGCGACATGGGCGAGCGCCTGTGGCGCAGGCGCTGGTCTTCGACATGGCGGAGCACGGCGATGATCGGCAGTTTGCCAACCTACACAAACGCCTATGGAGCTGGGGCGGTGTTCCAATCGTGTATCGTGTCGGGCCCGGTCGGATCCAACTATTCCGTTGCGCGCACGAGCCCGATTTTGTTGGCTCAAATGGCACCAACGTTTGCCGCCCCATCCGGACCCTGACGGTCGGCGCCGAGATCGCGGCGCAGGACGCATGGTGGGACGCGGACCGCATCCGCAACGGCGCAATCTGGGACGATCCGGACGCCTGCAGGCTTATGCTATCAGCGAAGAAATCAGCCCATCGCACACTCGTGGATGCGGTTCATGCGCTCTCCAATCAACTGAGCGAGCGGCGGCTGCTCGATTCAGGGTTACAGCGGCGGCTGCTCATTCTTTCGCTGCTGATCGCATATCTCGAAGAACGCTCGGTGCTTTTGCCGGACGATTTCGACCAGGCACTGCCAGGCGCTACACGATTCTTCCAAGTGCTGGGCAATGGTCCAGCGCTGGTCTCACTGCTGGAGTCGCTTGAAGAGCGATTCAACGGTCACGTCTTCAGGTTGAAGGATGCAGAGCGGTCCGCTCTCGCCGAAAGCGAAGCACTCGCCAGCTACGCTAGGCTGGTCGAGGGGTTCGAGGATGCGTCAGGGCAACTTAGCCTCTGGCGGCTCTACTCTTTCCGCGACCTACCGGTCGAGCTGATCAGCAACATATACCAGCTGTTTGTGAAGGACACGGCGAGCTCGATTTACACGCCACCGGCCTTGGTCCGTCTGATCCTAGAGGAAGTGCTCAGTTGGAAACGTATCGACGCGCTGATGGAGGGCGACGGAGTCATTCTCGATCCGGCTTGCGGTTCAGGTGTTTTCTTGGTCGAGGCATACAAGCGATTGGTGCTCCACTGGCGCTGGCGCAATGGCTGGGCGCGTCCTGGTGTCGAGGAGCTGCGACCGCTTCTTCAGCGGGTACATGGCATCGATCTCGAGGACGGCGCGGTAGAGCTTGCAGCGTTCAGCCTGTGCCTCAGCTTGTGCGACGCACTGGAGCCCGAGGACATCAGATCCAGTGTCAAGCTGTTCCCCCCACTCGGCAATCATACGCTTCACGGCAGTTGCTTCTTCGAGGCTAAAGAACGAGGCTTGGTGCAGGCACCGGTCGCGGTTGTCGTAGGCAATCCGCCTTTTGAGTCAGCACTGACAACTGACGGTGCCAAGCGAAGCTACACCGCCTACACCAAAATGCATGGCAGCTTGGCGGACAACCAGCTTGCCTATCTGTTCCTCCATGAGGCGATGGAACTGCTCGCGCCTGGAGGCGTCCTTGCGATGATTGAGCCTTCGGGCTTCCTCTACAACCAGAATGCGCTGGCCTTTCGGAGATCTTTTTTCACGCGCTGGAACGTGCGCGAGGTCTTGGACTTCGTCTCCGTGCGCGGCCTGTTCAAAAAGGGCAATGCCGACCCCAAGGTGGTTGTCGTCCTTGCGGAGTCGTCTAAGGGCAATGCCGAAAGCCGTCTGCTTCATGCCGTATTTCGACGTAGCGGTCGGGCTAGCGCCGAACAAGGTTTCGATATCGACTACTATGACATGCACTGGTTTCCCAACGCGGTCGCCGTCTCCTCGCGCGATATCTGGCGTGCGAACCTGCTTGGAGGCCACCGCGTCCTTGACCTGATCCAACGCCTGCGAACCTATCCCACGTTGCGCGACTTTGCACAGAAGCGGGAATGGGACTTCGGCGAAGGATATATCGCGGGTCAGAAGGGCATCTCGCGACCGGCCGATCATCTCATCGGCCAACCGTTGTTGCCGACGAGTTCCCTATCACACGATGGGCTCGACACGCGCTTTCTCGACATGGTCCCCGATAGGCCGATTAAGGATACCAAGACCGCGCGGCGCTTCACGCCACCGATGCTGCTGATCAAGGAGCATGAAGACCTTCCCCACGGTCTGTGGACGGACCACTATCTGACCTACAAACATGAAATCGTCGGCTTTGCAGCGCCGGCGCGCGATATGGAGCGGTTGGCGGCCATCGACGATTGGCTGCGGCGCGAAGCGACGGTGCTGCGGGCATATGTAGCTGGTATCAGCGCCCGCCTTTTCACCCAACGCGCGACGGCGATTTTGAACGCCGACGTCCTCTCCTTGCCATATCCCGAAGACGAAGATCTCGACCTGAGCGAGAACGAGCGAATTATCGCGGCGGATATCGTCGAGCATCAGCGAGAGTTCATCCGCCTCGGCGCTAGAGCAGCAGTAATGCGTCCGGCTCAGGGCGATGTCTTGACCGCGTTCGACACCGTTTTCGTGCGGCAGATCAACGCCATTTATACGCACAGCGCGTTGCGTCCTTTGCCCGCTCAGCGTTGGCCCGGAGCGATCTGTAAGGCCTATGTATTCGGCGAAGGTGAAGTTGACTGGTCGGGTGCCGATGAACTTCGTAAAAAGCTCGACGCTCTCCTTCACGAGCAACGTGGTTCGGGGCTAACGATCACTCGCATCACAAGGCTATATGACCAGGAGTTTATGTTTCTTTTAAAGCCGGACCGCCACCGCTTCTGGACTCGTTCGATTGCGCTGCGCGATGCTGACGACGTCCTTGCTGATTTGCGCGCGCAGGGCTTCTAAGATGCTGGCAGACGAAGGCGAAGGCTCAGGTCAGGCGGGCGCGCTCCGCAGCGGAATCCATCAGCCGGCCGAATGGCTCTCAGCTCTCGTCGACTTCATCGGTGACGCTCTACCGGGCTGGCGCGACGACCCGGCGCGCGAAATCACTGCCGGTGAGACCAAGCTCACGGCCCAACTTTGCGCTCGTCTCAATAGTGCATCGCGGCACGCGCCAGGCTGGGACTTCCTCCAGTTTCGCCGAGAGGAGCCCGACGAAGCGGACGGACGTCGCGCGATCGACCTTGCCGTCGCCCCCAGCGGCGAAGTGATCTGGATCGAAGGTCGCGAATACACCGAATACCGCACTTTGCTCCCGATCGAGTGCAAGCGACTGCCGACCCCGTCAAGCAGCGTTCGGGACGAGCGCGAATATCTGATCAGCCGCTTTAGTTCGACCGGCGGCGTGCAGCGGTTCAAGGCAGGCCATCATGGCGCTGGCCATGAACGTGTGGCGATGATCGGTTACATTCAAGCTTACGATATTACGCACTGGCACAGCGAGCTCGATATTTGGATCGACGGGATCGTCAAAGATTCGACTGAGAATTGGTCCGAGGCCGACAAGCTCACGATGGTTACGCACGATGCCACGCAGCGCGTCGCAGGGTTACGTTCCCAGCATCTCCGTCGTGCTGACCTCGGACCTGTACAAATCGACCATCTCTGGATCGAGATGTAGAGCCCACCTGGTCGCATGCGGGCGGACAAAGCGACGCGCTGCCGTCGGCGTCGGGCGACCGCTTCTAACCTTTACTGACAGACGACAGATACCCACGCCGCTTCTTCGTCGCCGATAGCTTCATCAAAGCGTTGACCGCCCTGCCCTCGTCCTCATGTTGTTCAATCAGCATCTGACCGCGGAATCCGATCCGGCCCCATTCTCGCACCAGGCTTACTCCGCCAAAAAGATCGGGCTGAACGCTCATCCTGTAGAAGCGCCGCATGTGGAGGGACGGGTCGATCCGTTTCAGATCGACCACTGTGGGAAACACGTCCAGTTGCTGCGATTCATCGAACATCTTGCGGTCACCTTTCACTCCTTAACAATATCAGGTAGCGGGCGTCGTTTCCACTATCATCTATGCCGAGTAGGTTGGGGGCTCACGCCCCCTTCTCGAACTTCATGACCGGGATGCCAAGCTTCTTGGCCTTGTCGGCGAGGTTTTCCTGGATACCGGTTCCGGGGAAGACAAGGACCCCGACCGGGAGCACATCCAGCATCGCGTCGTTGCGCTTGAAGGGCGCGGCCTTGGCGTGCTTGGTCCAGTCGGGCTTGAAGGCCACCTGCGTCACACCCCGGGCTTCAGCCCATTTGGCGGCGATGAGCTCTGCGCCCTTCGGGCTGCCACCGTGCAGAAGGACCATGTCGGAATACTTGGTCCGGACCTGGTCGAGCTTGCCCCAGATCAGGCGGTGATCGTTGAAATCAGTCCCGCCGGTGAGGGCGACCTTGGGGCCTGCGGGAAGCATTACCTCGGTCTCGGCGCGGCGCTTGGCGGCCAGGAAGTCGCGGCTGTCGATCAGGGCGGCGGTCATGTGCTGGCGGTTCACCATCGAGCCGGTGCGGGGGCGCCAAGTGGATCCCGTGTGATGAACAAACTCCGTGGCGGCGTGATCGCGCAACATGTCCATGCAGTTCCGCCGTTCGACGAGGGTCAAGCCTTCTGCCGTCAGGCGCTCGAGTTCGACGGATTTCACCTCGGAGCCGTCCTGCTCGCGCTGGAGGCGGCGCTGCGCCTGCTCGTTCTCATCGAGTGACCGCTCGATCCGTGCCGTGGCGCGGTGGAAGAGGTTGACCTGGCCCCAGAGCACTTCTTCGAGATCGGGTTCCATGCGGGTGTCTTCCAGGGTCGCGACGAGGGCGTCGAAGATGTCGGCGACGGCGACGGCGAGGCGATGCCCATCGGGCATCGGGCGCGGATCGGGCTCGTCAAAGGGACGATAGCCGTAGAGCTGGAGCTCGTCGAGCGCATGGGCGGTCTGGGATGCGCTATGGGCGGGTTCATACGCGTCGTCGTAGGTGTGGATCGTCATCGGTTTCTTGCCTCCGGGCCTGTCTCGTCCGCGCGTCATCCCGCGCGGCCTTCATGGGCAGACCCGAGCCGTCGGGGCGGTTGCCCCTTCACCCCGGCTTCACCGGGGCCGGAACAGCGTGGAGGAGGTCGGCAGGGAAGCTATTTGTCTCGCGATGCAAAGGCGGCTTTGCCGCCGGCGGAAATAGGTTCCCTGCCGACCTTGCAGGGGCAACCGCTTTGACGGCCTGCCCATCTCTTGAAGGCCGCTCGGGTGACGGGTGGATGCGCAAGGCCCGGGATGGGGTGAGGACGACGATCCAGAGCCACGACTGGGATGCAGCCCCCTGCCCCGCACTCCCAGCCCCCCCTGCACGATGCAGCTCAGCTGGGCAGGCGATGCCGATCCTCTGGCCCGATCTGACCTGCCAGATGCTGGCGCAGCGCGTCCTTGCCGTTCGCCCGAAGATCATCGTTGAAATCCCCGAGCCGCGGTTCCAGCACATGGCAACCAATTCCGGCCTCGGTTGCTCTGGCGCTCAACCTATCTGCCGCGCGGTGCCCTGCCGGATCGCGATCGATCGCGATGTAGAGGCGCTTCAGCCCCTCTGGCAGCTGGACCGCCCCGAGGTGACCCGAAGAGAGTGCCGCCCAGACGGGCAGACCTGGGATTGCCTCGGACAGGGACAGCATGGTCTCGATGCCTTCGCCGATGACGAGGATGTCATCCTGCGAGGTCAGCCTGACAGCATTGCCGAGGAGGTGACCCATAGCCCGACGCTCTGGATTCACTGCCGCCTTCCCCTGTCCGTCAGGCGCCAGCCAGGTGCGATGCACGCCCTGCACTGCCCCTGCCCCATCGGTAACCGCCGCGATCATCGCAGGTCTGGGGATGCTCCGGGTCTGCCCCTCTTCCCGATGCCAGCACTTCGGGTGGAAGCGTAGGGCACCGTTCGCGCCAAATTGGGTGATGCCTCGGGAACGGAGGTAGGTCTCGGCAAGCGTGCCTGTGATCGGGTTCGAGGCAGCAAACAAGCGCGCCGCCGCCACAGGAGTGCCACCGGGCGCCTTGGCCTTCCTCGGCTCTTGCCTATCCGGAACGACCGGCTGCGGACGGCCAAGATGCGCTCGGGCCTCGGCGAGAAGGTCGGGGAAGCGCGTGATCCCCGTCCGGGCGCGGATGATGTCCAAGAGATCGCCATGCTCGCCTGTGGCCCCATCCGTAAACTTGCCCGCTGCCCCTGGCCCCGACGTGGGCCCGGTCAACCGCACGAAGAGCGAGCGGCCAGGATTGTTTTGCAGGTCACCCACGATCCAGTAGGATCCTTCCCGCCGTCCGGCGGGAAGGTAGGCACGACAAACGCTTTCGGCATTTTCTGCCAGATCGCGCACGAGGTCTTCGGTCTCGGAATACATGGGTTAACAACCTCCGCGATCATGTAGCCTTGCGACAGGACAACGTGCAAGCAGACGATCCAGTATCTCGACACCATCGGCGTCGGTCGGGCAGAACAGCCGAAGCTTCCAACTGATGATCTCCGAGAAGAAGCCATCGGCCTTGAGCCGATCCTTGGCTGCCTCCGAGAAGCCCGACAGTTCGATCCGGTTCGCGCCCATGACGCGCGAGCGGTGCAATTCCATCCCTTCCGACAGGCGCACCACGGTCTTGCCCTCCAGAACGAGGGCATGGACCTGTGCGGCCGAGAGCTTGGGCGCATCGGCGGCCAGCGTGGTCGCGACCCAGGCAGGCGAGACGCGGCGGCCGATGATGCGCTGCCCGTCATCGGTCTGCAGGCGGTAGACGCGGGTTTCATCCTGGGGAAGCTGCTTCCAGATCGGCAGCAGCAGACCTGCCACGATGTGCAGCGTGGAGTCCGAAAACTCCGGCACCTCGGCCAGTTCCGCAGTCCACGCCGCTGTGAAGGCCGCGCGGTCGGCCTCGAGCCAGTGGGTGTCCTCCATGACCTTGGCCGGGACCGTGCTGGCATCAAGCGGGCGGATCAGGCGCAGGCGCGGCTCGATGGTCCCATCGTCCAGCATGTGACTGGTGGCGGAAACCTGCACGGCAGGCCGGCCCGAGCGGCTGTTGACCAGAAGACGCGCCTGCGGATCATCCAGCCAGTCGAGTGCATCTGCCAGCGAGGTCGGCGTGTTGCGCCGCTTTTCCGCGATGGTCAGGAGCTGGGTTTCGGCGCCGGAGCCAGGATGGGTGTAGATGACGCGTGCGTCGGCCACCCGGAAGCTCTCGGCACGGAGTGTCTCGAGCCCGAGATCATAGACCCCGGCGGCGATGGCGCCCTCAATTCTCTGATCGAGCAGCTCCTCGAAACCCGCGAACAGCACGGCCTGCATGTCGATCGTCAGCGCCAGCAGACGATTGAGGAAGGTCGTGATCGGCGGCAGGTCATCCTTCAGCCCGTTGTCATCGGTCAGGCTGAGCCCGGTCGCATCCTCGAAAGCCCCGAGCGAACATCCGGCCAGATCGCCGCGATAGATGCGGCGGTAAAGCTGGCGCAGGGCGTCGCGGGCGTAGGGCGACTCGAGGTTATCCTCGGGGCGGAACAGCCCTTGCCCGCCGGTCTGGCGCTGACCGCGCGTGATCGCGCCAAGCGTGTCGAGACGTCGCGCAATGGTCGACAGGAACCGCTTCTCCGCCTTCACATCGGTGGCCACTGGCCGGAAGAGCGGCGGCTGCGCCTGATTGGTGCGGTTGGTGCGCCCGAGGCCCTGAATCGCCGCATCTGCCTTCCAGCCGGGTTCCAAGAGGTAGTGGACCCGCAGGCGCTGGTTCTTCGCCCCGAGATCGGCGTGATAGCTGCGCCCGGTGCCGCCGGCATCCGAGAAGATCAGGATACGCTTTTCGTCATCCATGAAGGCTTGGGTTTCCGCGAGGTTCGCGGCTCCAGCCCGGTTCTCCACCACGAGCCGTGCCGAATGCCCTTCGCCCTTCCGCACGATGCGCCGCGAGCGCCCTGTGACTTCGGCCACAAGATCGGTGCCGAAGCGCTGGACGATCTGGTCGAGTGCACCCGGCACGGGCGGAAGCGAAGCCAGTTTCTCGATCAGCGCGTCACGACGCCGGACGGCTTCGCGGCACTCCACCGGTTGGCCGTCGCGCGTGACGGGGCGCGACGAAAGATTACCTTCGCTGTCGGTGAAAGGCTCGTAGAGCTGCACCGGGAAGGAATGGGCGAGGTAATCCAGGACATATTCCCTTGGCGTGATGTCACAGCGGATGTCGTTCCATTCGTCGGTTGGGATCTCCGACAGGCGGCGTTCCATCAGTGCCTCACCCGTCGAGACGATCTGGATGACCGCCGCATGACCCGCAGCCAGATCTGCATCGATGGATGTGATCAGCGTGGGGGTCTTCATCGAGGTGAGCAAATGGCCGAAGAAGCGCTGCTTGGCGCTCTCGAAGGCTGACCGCGCAGCGGATTTCGCCTGGCGGTTCAGCGTGCCGCTCTCACCGGAAATGTTCGCGGCCTCCAGTGCCGCGGTCAGGTTGTTGTGAATGATGGCGAAGGCCCCGGCATAGGCATCGTAAATGCCGCGCTGCTCGAGGCTGAGCGCGTGTTCCAGCATCTCGTATTCGACACCATCATAGGACAGCGACCGCGCCGTGTAGAGGCCGAGCGCCCGAAGGTCGCGGGCCAGAACCTCCATCGCCGCGACCCCGCCAGCCTCAATGGCTTCCACGAATTCCGACCGGGTCTGAAAGGGGAAATCCTCCCCGCCCCAGAGCCCGAGACGCTGAGCATAGGCAAGGTTGTGGACCGTCGTCGCGCCCGTGGCCGAGACATAGACTACGCGGGCATTCGGAAGTTTGTGCTGCAGGCGCAGACCCGCCCTGCCCTGCTGCGAGGCCATGGTATCGCCCCGCTCGCCTTTGCCGCCGGCCGCATTCGCCATGGCATGGCTTTCGTCAAAGAGGATCACCCCATCGAAATCCGCCCCGAGCCAGTCGACGATCTGGTCGACGCGGGATTTCTTGGCACCCCGTTCTTCCGAGCGCAGCGTCGCATAGGTGGTGAAGAGGATGCCCTCGGTCAGAGGGATTTCGCGCCCTTGTGCGAAACGCGACAGCGGCGTCACCAGAAGCCGCTCCTGGCCAAGCGCCGACCAGTCGCGCTGCGCGTCCTCGAGGAGCTTGTCGCTTTTCGATATCCAGAGCGCCTTGCGGCGGCCTTGGCACCAGTTGTCGAGCAGGATCCCAGCCGACTGGCGGCCCTTGCCCGCGCCGGTGCCATCACCGAGGAAGAAACCCCGGCGGAAGCGGACGGCGTCAGCGGCATCGTCGGGCGCGGCCGAGACCATGTCGCCGGTCTCATCGACGATCCAAGACCCTGCGAGATATGCGCCATGCGCCTCCCCCGCGTAGATGACGGTCTCGAGCTGCGCGTCGGACAGCAGGCCGTCGCGCAGGATGGTCGCCGGAAGCTTGGGGCGATAGGAGGTTTTCGGAGGTGCGACAGAGGCCATGGCCGCCGATTGCACAAGCTTGGTCGGGTGCGATGCGGCGTCTGGGATGTCGATAGCCTGCAGACGGAAGGTCTCGTAGATCGCGTCGGACAGCCGTGCGGCATCTTCGTCCTCGGCGGCGTCGCGGAGAGCGTAGTCCAGTTCCTCGGCCTCAATCTGGGTTTCAGGCTTCGCCGGATTGGCTGCAGAGATCGCGTGCGATCGGCTGGCGGGTTTGCGGGTGGTGAGGTGAGAATTTCCCGGAAAGGGGGAAGAATGGCCCTGCCCCGCAGCAGGAGCTGGATCCAGTTCGAGGCGCGGCGGAACCTCGGCAGTGACCCGGGACATCAGATGTGCCACGTCCGGGGATGTGGGTTGGCGCAGGTCTGCGGTGATGCCTCCCGGCTCGCCGCCGCGGCATTTATCGAAGACAGAAATCCGCGTCTCGAAGCTGGTGCCGTGCTTGGCGAAAGCTGCGCCCGACACCGCGCCGGTGAAGATGAGATGGGCCGTCTCGGTCAGACGGCCGAAGGTCTCGGCCCAGGCCGGCGCATCCGGCGCGAAACCGGCTCCGGTGATGGCGACGAGCCGTCCGCCGGGGGCCAGACGCGCGAGGGCCGAGCGCAGATGCCGCGCCGTCGCCTCGGTCGTCCGACCATCGACATGTGCAACCGCCGAGAAGGGCGGGTTCATCAGGATGACGCTCGGGCTTGAGCAGGCATCGAGATGATCGTCGATCTGCGCGGCATCGAACCGGGTGACCGGTCGGGCCGGGTACAGCAGGCGCAGAAGATCGGCGCGGGTGTCCGCCAACTCGTTCAGAGCCAGAGTGCCGCCGGCGATCTCGGCGAGGATCGCCAGAAGCCCGGTCCCGGCAGACGGCTCTAGGACAAGATCACGGGGCGTGATCTGTGCTGCCGCCACAGCCGCGAGCCCCATGGGCAGCGGCGTCGAGAATTGCTGAAAGCGCTCCATCTCTTCCGACCGCCGGGTGTGCGTGGGCAAGAGGCCTGCCACCTTGGCGAGGATCGGCAAGAGCGCCGCAGGCGAGCCGGCACGCGCAAGCAGCGCCCGACCGAACTTTCGCAGAAAGAGGATCAGCGCCACCTCGCCCGCCTCATAGGCGAGCTTCCAGTCCCAGGTACCGGTCGCATCGGAACCGCCAAAGGCATGTTCCATCTCGCGGCGCAGGCGCAGCGCGTCGATCTGAAGCCCTTGCGCCAGATCGGGCTGCAGCGCTTCGGCAACAGCAACGATCGCAGGGGCAGGATTTGCTGCCAACGGGACAATGGGCGCAGGCAAGGACGCCTGCGCAACAGGGGCAAGATGGGTCATCGGGAAACTCCGGAATGAAGGACAGGATCAGGCCCGTACACCCTCTCTCGGGCAGCCTCGGACCTGATCTTTCCCGGCCCCTCTCTCCCTCTCGCACCAAGTTGTTCCCGACGCTTGGCTTGATTATGTTCTTGTTATGTTCTATTTTCAGAACCAGCCAGAAAGGGAGTTTCCCAATGGAAAGCACCACGCACGCCCTGCCCGCGACGCCCAAGCAGATCGCCTATGCGCGGTCGCTCGCCCTGCGTAACCGGACGCTCCTGCCCTGGGAAGTTCAGCAAGACCGGCGATCTTTGAGCACGTGGATCGAGGCTCAGGCCCGGCTGAAGCCGGTATCGGACATGGACCGGCTGCCCACCTCCAAGCAGGTGGCCTTCGCTGAGAAACTCGCCCGGATCAAAAGGCGCGCCGTTCCGGACGAATGCTTCCGCGACAGGGGGCTGATGTCGAAATGGATCGACGGAAATAAGTAGCGGGAATCTTCCGAAAAGATGGTCAGTCAGGCTTGAACGCTGCATTGGCCCTACGCGCGATGCCCGCGCAACGGTCCATCAAGTCGCCAAAAGGCTCTGGTGTTGATGCAAGCAGGCCGTCCTCGACCATCCGGCCATAATCGTCAGCGAGAGCCTTGAGAGCATCGCCGCCTGGGACCAGTTGTAGATGCCCAGAGGTTGCGGTGCCGTAATCGATCCACGTGGCATCCGCCGCCTTCTCTGCAAAGAACATCGTCTTGTGCCGGGCGACAGCGGTCGCAAGCGCGCGATCTTCGATGGCCGCAGCGGCGATGCCTGCATCGTCCAACCGGGCGACATCATGCCAGTGGCGAGAAAAGCGATCCCCTCGCATACGGTTTTGCAAACAGAAGACGTGGATCGCTGTCGCCTTTTCCCAGAACGTCCGTTCCGCATGCATCACGCGCGGGCGGGCAGTGGGAAACTCCACGCCTTCGATCACCGACGCGGCATCGCAAACGATATCGCGTGGAGATGCGGGCTCTCCTGTAGAACGCGCGCCGAATTCCAGCATCACGCTCGGAGAAACGTATCCAGTGCCTTGGGCGAGGTGCGGGTAGTCGATGAACAGCTTGTCACCATCAATCCGAAGGCCGGCATCGATCCCTTCCCGATCCATCGCCTGCTGCAGGATCGGCTGGACGGTCCCGGCCACCCACTCAGGCAAGGCCTGTCGGACACGTTTCGACCAGCGCCGCTCTTCACTGGATGTGGCGGGCATCGCGTCTTCACGGCCCCCAAGCAGATCAGGGATCAGCGCCCGGATATCGAATGTCAGATCCACATCCTCGGAAAACCGGTCAATGACCTGGTAGGCCTTCGACAGCGAGGTGCCGCCCTTGAAGACGAGGTTTGTGCCGATGGGCGATCCAAACAATTGCTGGATCGCCCAGACCACCCAGACGTCCTTTTCGAGGAGATGGGCTGGTCGGCCGAGCCGATCGGCCGCGACACCAAGAGCATCCAGTCGGTCCTTACCGCTGAGGCGCAGGAATGCCTCAGCCATGGACCATCTCTCCGACTAATCGTGCCAGCCAAGTCGGAAACTGCGGCGCGGCGGACACGAGTTCGGTCTTTGCCGTCTCCGTGAGCTTGGATCGCAGGATTTGCAGAGCCTTGGGAGCCTCATCTGGCCCAAGCCATGCCAGAGCGCGGACAACCTGGCCGGATGTCTTGCTCCCAAGGGCCAACTGCCAACGCGGCGCATGACGCAGTTCGACCGCTTGCCGGCCAAGGTTCAGCACGCGGCTTCGCCCCGAGGTGAGGTAAACCGACTTGACCGGCACCTGCGTGGTCAGGCCCAAAGCGTTTGCCGCGGCAGCACCGCTCGGCACAATCGTCTCGCCCCGCTGCACTGCGAGCGCTTCAATCGCCTGTTCAGCGGACGGACTGCGCGGGCCAAAGCGTGTCTGGACGGGGCGCAGGTAGATGCCGCGTCCCGCACGGATCAACTCGCCGCGCGCGGCCAGACGCGACAGTGTCTGATCGACCGCCGCGCGCGAGCCAAGGTGCAAGAGCCCCTTCGCTGCCAAGGGCACCCCCTCCGGCAACGTCGTCGCGACATTCATAATGCTCTCGGCAATGCGCTCCATGATCGCTCCTTTGTCAGAAAAATACGCGGTTTTCTGACAGTTTTCAACCGTGCGCTCTCACCCGAAGCGACGCCCGGCTTCCGTGAAGGTGTACTCGTTCACGATGATCCCCTCCTCGATGGCCTCATCCGAGGTGAGGTGGTCGTATTCAGCCTCAAGCTGGCGGTAGAGCCAGCGGGCCAGATCGCGGAGCGCCTCGATCACGGTCTCCTCGGCGTCCTCGGTGGGCGGCTGCCAGGTCGGACTGTCGCGCGTGACGTCAACGGACATCGTGTATTCATGGTAGTAGCGCCCGCGGTGGTTGACCTCGGCGGCGAGCTGGTAGAAGTTGCGCCGCTGGATGGCCTGCAACCGCTCGGCGATGCCATGCAGCGTCGCGTCCGTGGGCGCATAGTCCCGGATGCGCGCTGCCACACCCTTGGCGTGGGACCAGTAGCCTTCGAAGCACGCCCCGTCACCCTGGCTCCAGAACCCTGAAAACCAGATGCAGGGCTTGGCCCGCGTCCCACCGCCCATCAGGCGGACGGGCGTGCTCTTCAGGCGGATGCCGAGGATTTCGCAGACCCGCTCGAAATCCTCATAGACCGCGTCCCACCAGTCGTCGTGTGGGCCGAGCTCGCGATACCAGCTGCGCGCCTTTTCCTTGGCCGCATCCGAGAGTTCGGGGAACTGGTAGACCGTGGTGCAGATGATCTCAGGCATGTGCGTCCTCCCCGTTCAGCGCGGCGGCCAACCATACCTGGCTGCTGGTCCAGCCGATGGATTTGCGTGAGCCGAGATCGATGACATGCGCGCCTCCACCGAAGGCATCGAGGCGCGGTCGGGAGCAGGTCAGGGCGTGCTGGAAGCCCCAGAGGCCGGTGAGGTCGAGCTCTTCCGCAAGGCGCAGGACGAAGCGGATGACGGCCTCGACATCGCCGTGGTCGTCGTCATGGATCCAGAGAGTGCTGCTCTCGGGCGCGTCCTGGTGCACGAGGTCGAAGCCTGCGACCTCCGGGTCATCGGCGTCCTGATCCGCAGCGCGCAAGCTCTGGAACAGCGCGAGCGCGCGGGCAGCCTTGTCGGGGGTGCCGACGTCGAGCAGGCACGAGAAATGGGTAAAGTAATCCGCCATGGGGACCTCCTGAATGGGGAAGACCCGGCCAAGAGGCCGGGTGCTGGATTGGGATGAGTGGCTGGATGGGGCAATCAGCCGGATGGCTCGTCGCCCGCCGCCTGTCGCGCGGCATGCGCGCAGAGCATCTGCTGGTAGAAGCGCTTGCGTGCGGCCCGGAAGCCGCGCACGGCGCGCGTGTCGGGGTGGAGCGCCCGGACCGCCGCGCGCAAGACAGTGAAGGGCGACGCCGTCACGGGCAGGCCGAGGCGCTGATAGGCCGGATCGGTCATGTCAGGTGACCTCGACCACGGCCGAAGCAAGATCTGGATCGACCAGCGCCTCGATCCGCGTGGTCCGGCCCATCCAGGGCTCGGGCCGGATGGCCTTCACCCAGTCGGCGAAACTCGGGATGAAGCCGAGATCTTCCTTCACATGCTGTTCGCCGACCCAGCGGGTCGGGATGACACGTCCGGTCGAGAGCGTGAGGGTCGGGCCGAAAATCCTCTCGGCCATGAAGATGCCCTCGGCATGGTGGCGCAAGGCCCGGTGCCGAAAATCTGCAGTGATCTCCTTGCTCTGGTCGAACCAGGCATGTACCGCCATGAAATCTTCGACCGAGCCGCCCCATTTCTTCACCGAGGACAGGGCGTGGTGATACGGATGTGCCATCGCCGCCCCCTCAGAAATCGTGCGTGTAAAGTTCGGACGAGGTGTACCGCTCGTTGAACTCGAGATGGATGCAGCGGGCCGCGGCGTCGAAGCAGAATTCGCCCCAGGCGCCGTCGTTGTTCTCCCAGCCGCCATGGGTGTCGGAGAGGAAGTCATAGGCCAGCTGCTCGACGACATCTTCCAGCGAGAGCTGCCGCATCTCGACCTCGGGGTCGTCCCAGGTGAGCGCGGCGTAGTCGATTTCGGTGGCGGGGAAATCGACGGCGGTTTCACCGGACCATGCGCCGATGCTTTCGATCTGGCCGCTGTCCCCAGCACCGTCGAAGGTCACGGTGACATGGGTGATGCCGGCGGCCGTGAGGCCGTCGAAGAGGCGATCCTTGTTGCCGGGGCGCAGCGCTTCGATCCGAGCGGCACGCTCGGCATGGGCCGCGAAGATGTGCGCCATGTCGACGGTCGAGGGCGCCATCGGGGGCGCGAGGGTGGGTTCACTCAGGGTCATCGGGTGTCTCCGGTAGAGGGAAGGGATCGGAGCCTAGCCGGGCGATCTCTCTCTCCCCCGGACGAGCTCCAAATCCCCCCTGCCCGCCTCCGCCTCTCGGGTCTCACGCGGCGACTTGTAGCGCCCGGGCGGCGAAGGCGCGCCAGAGCGGGTCGACGAGCCGCGCATCGAGAAGATCGGCGCGGTGGCGCAGCCGCTGCGCGAGATCGGGCTCACCCCAGGTTGCCGCGCGGCCCGCTTGCGCGCGCAGCTGGCTTGCCTCGGTCACCACGCCCCTTGCCTCGACCGCGCTTGTCACCGGGTGGCACCAGGCGACGGCGTGGTCGCTGGCGGCCCCGGCCAGAACAAGGCGCTCGTCGCGGTCGAGGATTGCCAGGAGCTGGGGCGCGGCATACGGGGTGATCCCCTCGGAATGGTCGATCGCGCCCTGCATGGCCTCGGCCAGCGTCGCGAAGCGGGCTAGCACTAGGGGCGCGGCGCGGCCCGACATCAGATCGGCCGGCGCGCGGCGCGACAGGGTCAGGGCGAAGGGATGATTGGAGTCGGTGTCGCCACTCGGAAAATGCGGCGGGATGCCACGCGCGTCGAGGGTCGCGTGGATCGGCAAGGGCAAGTCGAACATGGGAGTATCTCCGACGGCGCGGGAAGCCTCTCTCCCTGCCTCATCCGTCAATGGCCGAACCGCCGCTCTCTTCCTCGGAGTAGCGGCGGCGGCAGGTCTGCAGAGGCCGTCAGAGCTTGCCGAGCCCCCGCAGGCTCAGCTCCGTCCCGGCGCCGACGATGATGTGGTCGTGCAGCGTCAGCCCGAGGTACTTGCAGCCCTTCTGGATCTCCTTGGTCATGCTGAGATCGGCCTCCGAAGGCGTCGGATCGCCGGACGGGTGGTTGTGGATCAGGATCAGCGCGCTGGCGTTCAGCATCAGCGCCCGCTTGATCACCTCGCGCGGATAGACCGGGACATGGTCGACTGTGCCGGTCGAAAGAAGCTCATCGGAGATGATGCGGTTCTTTCGGTCGAGGTAGAGCACGTGGAAGCGCTCGATGGGACCGCGGACGGTGAGCGCACAATAGTCCATCAGCGCCTGCCAACTGCCAATCACCGGGTTCTGACTGAGGTAGCGGCCGAGGATGTCACGGGCGTCGAGGACGATGGTTTCTTCCTGGGGGGTCATGGGGGTCTCGCTGAAATGCGCAGGCCGAAGCCCCCTGCCCTCTCGGGACGGGGCCAGTGGCATGCATGTGGAAGGGGAAAGCGCGACCGCCGCGCGCGAGGGCGGTCGCGATGTCGAGCCCGGCGTCAGCCGACCCGGTCGAGAAGCTTCTTCGCGCGCCCTTCCATGTCGAGGCGGGCATCCTGCTGGGTCTTGTCGCGGGCAAGCCGCGTGATGCCCTGCACGAAGTCGAAGATGCTCTCGGGCGGGCGGCCCTCTTCCATCAGCACCTTCTCGATGATCTTGCCGGACTCGGCTTTCGAGAAGCCCCGCTTGCGCAGGAAGTCATCCCGGTCCTCGTCCGTCCGCGCGACGATCTGCTGCCGCGCGGCCTTGATGCCGTTTACGAACCCCTGCGGCGAGGAATTGGCAAACCGCGTCAGCGCCGGGGCCGCCTCATGGGCGAAGCGCGAAGCCGCGTATTTCGAGTGGCGGATCTTGATCTCCTGAAAATCCTCGACGCCCCAAAGGTTGCGGTTCTGGCAGACGGCCCGCAGGTAGAAGCTCGCCATGCCGAGGGTCTTGGCCCCGACCTCGGAGTTCCAGCAGTAGAAGCCCCGGAAGTAGAGATCGGGGGAGCCATCCGGCAGCTTTCCCGCCTCGATCGGGTTGTGATCGTCGACCAGGAACAGGAGGACATCGCGGTCCGAGGCATAGAGCGTGGTCGTGTCGCGGCTGATCTCGACATCGGGGTTGTAGACCCCGGTTGACCAGTCGAGCACGCCCGGCACCTTCCAGCGCGTGTCGCCGGTGCCGTTCCCCGCGATGCGCTGCACGGCCTCGACCAGCTCGTAGTCATGGATGCGGCCGTAGTCCGGCCCGGTGACCGCGCGCAGTTCGATGCGACCGTCTTCGGTCTCGAAGGTCTTCACCTGCTCGGCGCGGTGGTTGGTCAGGCCGTATTGCAGGTTGATCCCCGCCAGCGGCGCGGGCAGCTGCCGCAGGTAGGAGGCCGGTGCGCCGACGATGCTGGCAAGCTGGCCGAAAGCCCAGTGCGTGGGCGCGACCGGCTCGTGCGCTTTCGGCAGCATCAGGTGCAACCGCTCGGGGTTGTCGCGCGCCGCCTCGACGCGGATGTCCGCAGTCTGCACCACGCGACTGCGGCTGCGCTCGGACCGACCCTTCACATTGGCCCAGAGGTCATCGAGCGACAGATACCGCTCGTCATCCGGCCGGTTGAACCATTCGGACGACACTCGCCCGTTCCGCTCACCCCGGCTCACATCCACCTTCCAGCCACCAGCCCGCGCCGGCTGAACCGGATCCAGAACTTCCACAACGCCCATCGGCTATCTCCCGTGACAGGCGCCGGAAGCCACTCTCCCAGCCCTCAACCCGTCACCGGGAAACCGGCCAAACTCGGACTCTCAGACACAGGAAGCATATGTTTGTTTCATGGCCAAAATGGAAAACTCCTGTGCTTGCTGTCCAGCGTCAACCTTCACAGTGCGCGACTTGATGCTTTCGTCGCAACTGCCCATCGGCGGTCCCTAATCATAGACTTTCGGAGCCAATTGGACGAAAATTGAAGTTGAGGGGACGGTTTGGGTCTGAGGCAAAATGGGGAAGAGTATGCTCAGGAACGCTTTGCTGCTGGACGCCAAGGGAAACCCGATCCACCAGGATCACAAGGTGTTTTCCGACGACTGGGATGAGATCAAGGATTGGTCGAGCAAGGTCTACATGCCTTATGACGTTTCACCGACGGGGAAATTCGACCGGCCTGTTTCCACGATGCACTCAGCGATGATCGGCCGGATCACCGTCACACGCTTTGCCTATGGCATCCCGGTCAACATCCGCGACTGGTCGCAGGATGCCGGAAACGCCGTGGTGCTTACGACGATCGGGGGCACCGCGCGGCACTGGGTTGATACCGACAACGCGGTGGAAACACCGGTCGGCGGGTCGTTCGTAGTGGATTGCAGCCGCACCGACTACAACGTCGATTTCGATCCCGACCACCTGCAACTGAACCTGACGATCCCTCACCGGGTGCTGGAACAGGTCTGCAAAGACTGGTTCGGCTTTGTGCCCGGCGATGCACTCTGGCAGCACAAGTGCCGGATCGGCGGCGAGAATTCCAGTTGGCTGGCGCTGATGCACTATGTCGTGGCCTGCCTTGCCGAAGCGCCGGACCGCCTGGCGCATGACCGGGCCGGGCGGCATTTGGAACAGACGATCTGCATCCATCTGCTGAACGAATGGGCCGCGAGGGCCGGGCTTGGTCTGGACGATCCGGCCCAGACCCTGGCACCGAAGACTGTGCGTTTGGCCGAGCAATACATGACCGATCACGCGGCCAGCCTGCCGACCATGGGCGAGGTCGCCGCAGTGGCCGGCACGTCAATTCGCAGCCTGACGGCGGCCTTTCGCAAATTTCGTAACTATGCACCGTCAGACTTTCTGCGCGAACAGCGACTGCAAGGCGTGCGGCGCGACCTAATTTCGTCCGAGGCAGGGAAAACCGTCTCGATGGTTGCGTATCGCTGGGGCTACATTTCGCTCGGTGAATTCGCCAAAGCCTACAAGGCGCGGTTCGGGGAACGTCCTTCCGAAACCCTGCGTCGCTGAATATCTGCCGATGGCAGATAGGGCTTTCCGATGGCAGACAGACGGGCTGCCGTTCCCTTCCTAATTTTGGTGCATCCCGTCGAGGAGGACGGGCAAGCGCACTCTGCCATCTCGGCAGCCGACCAAAGCGTGGCGGCGAACATGATGGCTGAGTGGTCATTTGGGAGGATGAACATGAACACATCGCTGAAATCAGCCGCTGACGCGGTTCTGGCGCGGGCGGTTTCCGGCATACCCGGCGTTCCCGGCGTGGTTGCCGTTGCGACAGACGCAAAGGGCAACATCTATGAAGGTGCCGCCGGAAAACGGCACCTCGGCGGATCGGTTGACATGACGACTGACTCGGTCTGCGCCATCTTTTCCACCACCAAGGCCATCACCGGCACCGTCTGCCTGCAACTGGTCGAAGAGGGCAAGCTGGACCTTGACGCGCCGGCCAGCACCTATGCCCCCGAAATCGCCAAATGCCAGGTCATCACCGGGTTCGACGCGTCGGGCAATCCGACCTTCCGCCCGCCCAAGCGCGAAATCACCACGCGCATGTTGCTATTGCACACGGCCGGGTTTGCCTATGACTTCTTCAACGAAACCTATAACCGGTTGGCCACCGACCACGGGCAGCCGTCGGTCGTGACGGCATCGCGCGCGGCGATCACCACGCCCATCCTGTTCGATCCCGGCGAAGACTGGGAATATGGATCGAACATCGACTGGGCGGGACAGGTCGTCGAAGGTATCCTCGGCCAACGTCTGGGTGTCGCTATGCAAGACCGCGTGTTCGACAGGCTGGGCATGACCGACAGCGCCTTTGCGATGCGTCCCGACATGCGGGCGCGTATGGCAACCATGCACCAGCGCGATGCCGCAGGGGTGCTTTCGCCGCTGGTGGACTGGACCCTGCCGCAGCCGCCCGAGATCGACATGGGCGGGCACGGCTTGTATTCGACGGCGCTCGACTACGCCAAGTTCATCCGCATGTGGCTGAACGACGGCAATGGCCCAAACGGCCGCGTCCTGAAACCTGAAACCGTTGCGATGGCTGAAAAGAACGGCCTTGGCGAGTTGAAGATCAAGGGCTTGCCCGGCGTCATCCCTAGCCTGTCGAACTATGCCGAGTTCTTCCCCGGCATGCCGAAATCCTGGGCGCTGACCTTTATGGTGAACGAGGAAGACGCCCCGACCGGCCGCCCCGCAGGCGCGCTGGCGTGGGCGGGGCTGGCCAATCTCTACTACTGGATCGACCGCAAGAATGGCATTGGCGGCTTCTGGGCCACGCAGATCCTGCCCTTTGCCGACCCGGCGTCGGTCGGGGGCTATGTGGACTTCGAAACGGCCGTCTACCGCAACGCGATCAAGGCCGCAGCTTAATGAAATGAACCCGGCGGGTTTCCCCGCCGGGCCCAAGGGGGAGACCCCGTTCCTCAGAACGGGATCTCGTCGTCGCGATCGACCAGCTCGGGGCTTTCACCCTCGGCCGATTTCGGGCGGCTGAGGAAGTCGACCTTCTCGGCGATGATCTCGCAACCGTAGCGGTCAACGCCCGCCGCGTCGGTCCACTTCGTGTAGTGGATGCGACCGTGGACGAGGACCTTCATGCCCTTGTCGCAGTGCTCTGCGACGGTCTTGCCGAGACCGTTGAAGCAGGTGATGCGGTGCCATTCGGTGTCCATGACCCGGTAGCCGTTGTCGTCGCGCAGGACGCGACCTTCCGAGAGGCGCGGCCGCGAGGTGGCCAGGGTGAAGTTGGTGATCTTGGTACCGCTTTGGGTCGAGCGCACTTCGGGCTTTTGACCGATGTTGCCGGCGAGGATGACGATGTTCTGCATTTTGTAGCTCCTGTGTTTCCTGTCGCTGGGACCGTCCCTTCGACAAGACCCGGAAAAAGCCTGTCGGCTGAGGTGTGCACGGGAGACGGAACGTCGACCGGAAACCCCCAGAGGACCGGGGTGGAGCGGGCAGTCCCGAAGGGGCAACACGGCCCGGACTGACGCGGGGTTGCGCGCCAGAGGACGAACAGGCTTAGGGGATTGTCAGTCGAAGGGATGGCACCGGGGATAGGGGCGACCTGGGGCTCTCGCAGAACTCGACCTTCCTGGCCAAGGTAACGGGGTTGAAGCCCTTTCGAGAGCATCGACCCGGCGACTCAAGCCAACCTCATCCCCCTGCCCTATTGCGGTGACCTCCACGGGAGTTGCGATGCTGCAACCTGACGGCTATCCCGGACGCATCATTCAGGACACGAGGGCCCAATGGCTGATTTCAATCTCGAGGCACTGTCGCTCAAGGATCTGCGGCAAATGCAGAAAGACCTCGCCAAGGCGATTTCCACCTATGAGGACCGGCACAAGGCAGAAGCCCGTGCCAAGCTGGAAGCCATCGCCAAGGAGATGGGCTATTCCCTCGCCGAACTGATCGGTGTCGAGGTGAAAACAACCCGTGCGCCAGCCGTGGCGAAGTATCGTCACCCTGAGAACGCGGCTCTCACCTGGTCTGGCCGTGGCCGGAAACCGCAGTGGTTCGCGGATCACATCAATGCGGGCAGAGACCCAAGCGAGCTCGCGGTCTGAAATCGAACCCGAAAATCGCTGAGCCCATCTTACTTTGGTGACTCGGCAGGGGGAAACTCAAAAATGGCCGCATCCGACTTCGGCCCCATCACCCGTGTCGGCAGGTTGGGGTCAGGTGCTTGGCCCCGATGATGCCCCTTGACCAGAACGACTTTGCCGCTTCGGTAGTGCCGCTCATGCTCGGACACCCAATGACGGACAGGGCCGTTCCGCTCCTCAACTGTCTGCCGCTCGAATTCAAGGCGAGCGGTTCTCTCCGCCATATGCGCAGCAGCCTGCGGGCCGATCCGGATCGTCAGATGTGATTTCTGTGCCCCGAGAACCCACGACTTGCCAAACTTGCGGGCAGTCTTCGTGTCCTTGGCGGTGAAGGTTTCAGTTTCTGTCGGGATGATCCCGCCAAGATCCGGTGAGACCAGCATTGCGAACAGAACGTAGGGAATGAACAGGTCATAGCCGGTCTCAACCTGGTGCACCGTGCGGCGACCTTGGATCATTTCCATCGTATCGCCGCTCCGCACGCGGAAATCGACAACGGATCGGCTCAGCTCGACCTCGACGTCGTCATAGTTCAGCTGTCCGGTCGGTGTCCGCTTGACGAGCAGTGCGCAGATCGGATCGACGACACGCGAGTTCTCGTGGCGGTGGAACATCGTAATGCGCAGATGACCCTCGTTGCGGTCGTCCAGAAGGTAGCCGCGCAGGCCCGTGCCCAAAGGCTTTTCATCGTGCCTGGTCACAAGTGAAGCGCGCTCAAATCGCGCAACGCCCAGCTCGCGATCGTCGAACTCTACCCAAACGACGGGAGCGGGAAGCTTCACCTCACCGAGGATCGCCATGGCAGGCACCCCAGCTTCCTCAGCCTGTTTCGAGACGGCATCGTGAAGCGTGTCAGTGTAGGCGGCTGCCAGGTGATCGAGCAGGAATACCTTGGCCTGCTGTAGCGCATCGAGCGCGTAAACTCGGAACTGCCGCAGGTCGTCGGACGGTGTGAAGTGCCAGATCAAATCGTCTTTGGGAACCGACTTACCCGCGAGCGACGAACCGTATAATGAAATCAATGATTTATAGAGCATTCCATCGGCCCTCGAACCGTCCTGATCAGCTTCCGACGAACACCTTCGATGATCAAGCGACTTTCATGGACGCTGCGCCGACCACTTGTCGGCTCCTCCGATCGGTCGACCGGAACGGTTTACCGGCGAAAGGCCCAGATCGGGGCCACCGCCCCGATGCCGAGCCCTCGTCGGGGCCGTGGGCGTCATGCCCACGGATCGACCTCAGCGATCACTTGCACCTCGTCGCCGTCGATTTCATCGGCGGGGACGGCGCCGAAGGTTCCATCCCCGGCCTGGAAGACGACGATCGAGACCATGAGCGTGGCGGCGAGGGAGGCGGCGAAGGCGTGAGCATCTTTGCGGGACATCTGTTTGGCTCCTGTCTTGGCGGCGGGGGACCATCCCCCGCGCGACAGGACCCCGCAGGCCCGAAGACTGGCTGACATCACCGGGTGCGTTCGGCTTGCCCGAATCCGCCCGGCGGCACGGGCTCGCCCGTAGTCCGACCCCTCGCGGGTTGATCTCGAAGACGGGATTCGGGGCAAGGAAGGGAATGGCGAGCGGGGGATGGTGCCCCAACGTAAGGAGCCGATTGTCCCGTTGATGCTTGGAACGCCGCCAGCCTCCCGGGCAGGCTCTTGGTTCAAGACCTCCGTCTTTGGGGGATGGATCCTTTGGCGCCCCGCGATTTCGCGGGACGAGGGTCTGGTCGGTGAGAGGCCCGCCTTTCGGAAGGCCCCTCACGCATTGTCAGGGCTCAGGCGGCCAGGTCCGCGCCCCCTGCCCTGTCGCCGTCCTCGGCACCGACGATCTCGAGCCGCGCGTTTCGGTAGCCCTCCCGTGCGATCCAGAGCTCGGCCGCGGTGATCGATTCCGCCAGATGCAAGAGTTCGGTGTTGCCGCCGAAGTCCAGCAGCACGCGGACCTGCCCCAGGTGTGGTTCCTCGGCGACCTCGAAGACCAACCGGCTATCCGCCGAATGGCTGCGCATGATCGTGACGAGGATGACCCCGTCCGAAGAGAAGTTGCCCTCATGCAGCGTGAAGGAGGCCGGTGCCGTCCAGGTCGGATAGACCCGCGGCGGTTCCTTCTTCACAAGGCGGCCGACGCCGTTCGAACGCTCCCAGGCTGCCAGCTTCTTGGCGAAACGTGCCGGCGGTTTGGGACTGCCGTCGGTATAGCGGATCAGCGCCCCGAGTGAGGCTGTGTCGATGATGGTTGTTGCAGACATGATTCCTCATCCTGAATGCGAGCGGTCGCATTCATCATATTGATATTGCTGTATTTTGTGAGAAATAGGGGGCGGGTTACCCCGCCCCCCGGATGGCTCAGATCACTCCGCGGCCATCATCGACGCGTCGCCGTTCGGCAGATCGGCCGTCAGGAAGGCCGGGAGATCGATGTCTTCGGGCTCACCCACATCGTCCCCCTGCCCTTCGGCGAGACCCTCGCCGTCGTGCGCTGCCAGATCGGCCCGGCGCAGGACCTCGGGCAACCAACCGCTGCCCTTGAGGAGCCGTTCGGCTTCGCTCGCCATCTCGCCCTTCTTCAGGTGGTCGAGAAGCTGCGCAGTCCCCTCCCCCTTCGCCTCACGCACGGCCTCGAGGATCCGGGCCTTGGGCACGCGGTTGAGATAGCCATCGACCGTCGGCTCCCAGCCTGCCTCGACCATGTCGAGATCCACTGCGCGGGCCACGAGATCGGCATGGGCCATGCGACGAGTCAGGCCACTGGCGGAGATGCCCGCCCCATAGGGGTTCACCTTCTCATGGAGTGCGTTGATCCCGAAGCTGAGGCAATGCGCCAGCAGAGACAGACGGCTGCCCTGGTCGAGGACCGTCAGATACTCCCAGAGCGCCGCATCGTCGCCTAGGGGCAGATCGGCCTCCCAGGCCGCATGGCGCTCATCCACCAGCTTCGCCACGATGCTGTCCTTCAGATCGGGCGCCTGTGCCGACATGTAGACGTGGCGCACCGAGGCTTCGAGGCAGCTGCCCGAGGCCGAGGAGGTGCGGAAGGTGTCCGTCACCAGCTTCAGGAGCAGAAGCGTCAGCGCCACGTCAGGAGAACGCCCGACAGCCTCGCGCAGCGCGAGGGTCCGGTGGGCCGTCAGTTCCATGACCAGCCGCTCGGGCAACGGCTTGAGTGCGCCGTCGTCCTCATCGTCGGTCTGTTCAGAACCGATCGGCTGACCACCCGAAGTGATGACGGTGCCCCCAGCGGAGGTCGCCGACGGGTTCCAACTGGAAACACCGACCTCATCCCCCTGCCCCATGGCATCCGCGCCACCACCATCCTCAACCGTGGGCTCCTCGCGCGGCTCGTCCTCGGGTCGGACATAGCCGCGATAGACAGCCAGGCTGCCATCCCGATCAAGCGTGACGAAGACGCCCGCGCGCCCGACTTCGGCTGGATCGTAGATCAGCGGTCGCTGTTCGAGCGCTACCATCGCCATCTCGAGCTGACCGAGCCGGGCATCGATCTCTTCGGGGTATTCGTCCTGGCCGGAGTATTCCTCTTCCAGCGCACGATACTCGGCGAGGAGTAAAGCGTGGGCCGCGCTTTCCTCCTCGGTCATCGGCGCGGGATCACCGGCCAGACGCCGTAGACCGTGGCTGTAGCCATAGGGCAGGTCCGTCGCGACCTCTATCCACTTCCAGCCCTCGGTGGCCAGCGCCTCGGCTTCTGCCCGAAGCTTCTCGGCCACCAACCGGTCAAGAAGGGCAGGGTCCTCGAGCCAGCCACCGTCATCGCCCTGGAAGAGATCGCGCAGCACAGCACCGCCCGCCGCCTCATAGGCATCGACGCCGACGAAAACCGCGCGACGATCCGAGGCCCGGACAGAGGTCTCGGTCAGCATACGCCGGATGGCATAGGGCTCCTTATTCCAGGAGTTCTTCACCGCATCCCAGACCTGCACCTGACGCGCGTGATCCGGGTTCACCGTGAACGCCATCAGCTGTTCGAGCGTCATGCCATCCTCGGCATAGACCTCGAGCAGGGCAGGGGCCACGGAGGCGAGCTTCAGGCGCTGCTTGACGATCTGCGGCGTGACGAAGAAGGCCGCTGCGATCGCTTCCTCGCCCTGACCCTTTTCGCGCAGGGCCTGAAACGCGCGGAACTGGTCCAGCGGGTGCAGGGCGACGCGCTGCATGTTCTCCGCCAGCGAGTCGTCCTCGGCGAGGATCTCCGACGTCGCATCTCGCACGATGCAAGGGATCGGCGCGGTCTTGGTCAGCCGCTTCTGCTTCACCAGCAGCGACAGCGCCTGGAAACGACGGCCGCCGGCCGGGATCTCGAACATGCCGGTTTCGACACCATCGGCATCGAGCACCGGCCGGACGTTCAGACCCTGCAGCAGGCCGCGCCGCGCGATGTCTTCGGCCAGTTCCTCGATCGAGACGCCTGCCTTGATGCGCCGTACGTTGGACTGGCTCAGCACGAGCTTGTCGAAGGGGATGTCCCGCGAGGGGGACAGGATGACTTTCTGGGCTGCTTTTGACATCAGATCTTCTCCGCGACGGTCGCCGGAAGCCACTCTTCCGATCTCACTTCCCGTCACCCCTCAACCCACCAACCTTTTCCTCTATCTGCTGGTTGCTCATCAGACGGCGCAGAGAGTTCACAGCTGTGAACTTCATCGATTGGGGCGCCGACGGGGAGAATGTTCACAGCTGTGAACATCACGCCGCGCTTCGCCGGGACATCAGTGCCATGACCATCGGCCCGCAAGAGAACTCGCCCGCTGCAGCTTTGGAAGTGAGCGCGCGCAGGTACCCCCCGGGCGATCGGATGTTGGCAAAGCGTTCCAACATGGCGACGACGACGATCGACGCCTGCTCTGGGCCCATGAACCGCTGCGCTTCTTCCCAGGCGGATGCACTGATCCCCATGGCAGGCCGGACGTGGCACGCCGCGTCGAAAAGCTGGTGCCAGTGCCGGATATCGCCTTGGTAGAAAGTTTTGAGGGAAGGGCAGGCGGCAAGTACCAAGTGAAGCGGGATTTTTGGGACTGGTCGTGTGTCGGATTCTTCAACGTCAGCAACAGGTGCGTCCGTTTCATCATCTGGCACGCCGGCCGCCGCCCCGCCTTTTTCTAAGGCAGGTTCAAGATCTATAGATTCTTCATTTGAATTATGATGGTGACGCTCAAAACGGGCATCCTTGGTGTTCATTTCTTCTGTTTCAGGGCCGTCAATGACGTTGCGTGCATGATCGAGAAGAGCTTCGAGGTCGGCCTGATATGCGGAGAGCTCCTCTAGCGTAAGTTTGCGGCGAAGGGCGCGAGCCGTGAGGGCGGCCTTGTTGCGAAGCTGGTCCCAGAGGCCAAGGCCTGGCTGGATCTCCTCCCCGAACTCCGCCAGGGCGGCGAGGTCGCGCCGCATGAGGCTGACGACCTCCCTCAACCGCCTGACACGCTCCTCGGCCTCACGCACGGCCTCTGCGGCCCGCGCGATCTCCTCGGACCGGCAGTAGAGTGGCGAGAGGTCGAAGCCGAAAGCCACACGTTCTTCGCCGTGTTTGCGGACATAGCGCTTCCCGTTGGGACTGTCGCGTCGCATCAGCAAACCGGCGTCAACGAGGCGGGCCAGGTGACGGCGCATCGTGGAGCAGGGCATGCCATTCAGCCGCTCGCAGATCGCCTTGTTGGAGGGGAAGACGACCATCTCGGCGTTCCCGCCAAGCGCATCATCGGGAAAGAAGCTGAGCAACCCCTGCAGAACTGTCAGATCGCGCTCGGAAACCCCAAAGGCAGCTTGCGCCTTGGACAACTCACGCAAGAGCTCCCACTTGTTGACGGGCTTGCCCGGAACGGATGCCTCGGGCCGCTCGATCACGCGCAGATGGGCGTGAGAGATCGGCCGCATAAACGGCGAAATCGGTGTGTACTCCATGATGTCAGTTCACGAAGGCACAGAAAAACCGCTCCGCGAATCACATATGACTTGCGGTTTGCGCGCTGGCCCACTACCTTGAAGGTGCTAAGATCAAAGTTGGGGTCTCGTGGAGCGCAAGCTTTGCGGGACCTTTTCTTTAGCCTGTATCGTGCCTCCTTCTTGTTGCTGCTCTACCTCTCTTCATGTCTCGCGTTTCCAGCGGTCATGAAGCTCTTCGAGGACGTCCTGCGCACGGGCGTCGAGCCACTGCGCAAAGGCATCGTCCACATCCGTAAGATCCAGCCTTAACGCCCGGCCTGACCTCTTGATCGCTCCCACAGGCGCGCCATCGATAAGAAGCGCCGTCGCTTTTGGTCTAGGCTTCCGGCCAGGAGAAGAACCAGTGTTCCTCTTCAAATGACGGACAACGGCCTCAAATGCCGCGACCGAAGGATCAACCCGGGGCGCGTCGTCGGCCTGCTCGCTAGCAGCCGCTTTGCCACGGGCATCAATCGCAACCTGGCACAGCGCGTCCATGCCCATGCCTACGTTAGACAGGTCTTTCGCCAAGGACTCCCATCTGGGACGCCCGATGCCATGCGCCGGTCCGATCGCATGGGCCAAGGCAGTGCCGACCGCCTTGGCAACCGAGATCGACATCGAAACCGCAGAACGGGTCACGTTCAGCACTTCGGCAATCTGAGCCTGCGAACCAAAGCCGTTGTCGAGCAGTTCCTGCGCAAAGAGGGAGCGTTCGATATAGCTGAGGTCGCGCCTGCCGGTGTTTTCGGAAACTTGGGCGCGCAATGCGGCCGTATCGTCAAGGTTCGCGATGAGCGCTCGAACCTTCTTGACCTTGTCGGAGGCACGAATGGCCTCAAGACGTCGGCGTCCATAGACGAGGAGATAGCGATTGGCCTCGGTCGGGTGGCGCCTTACGAGGATGGGGACGGTCTGGCCGTTCTGCTCTATCGATGCGCGAAGGTCATGCACATCCTTGGGGTCGAGGCGATCCGAGTACCTTTCGTCCTCGATCTCAACCGGATCGAGTTCCCAGACATGGTGAGCATCCACGGCATCACGCGCAGAGCGGAGCGCCCGATTACTTGACATCATGCTGCCCGGGGCAGGGGGCGTGCCCGCCGCCGCCAAACTGTCGAGCATGGACATGCGCTTTTTCTTGCTGTCGGTCATTAGCGCCCCCACGTCTTCTGGATGAGCTGGGCGATCTCATCGTTGACGGCGTTCAGGCTTTCGATTGCCCGGTCATAGGTCGTCCGGGTGAAGGCGCTCCTTTCGACCTCGTACAGGGTCTGCTTGGTCAGGCCGGCATCCGAGATGGCCGTGGACTTAAGCATCGGAGCGTTCAATACCTTGTCTCCGTACATCGTCCGCAGGAATGCGACGATACGGTTCTGTGGCGCATCCGTCGGTTCGTAGCGGGTCAACAGATAGCGCATCCAGTCATGCGACATGTCGGCTCCGCTATCGGCGATGACATCCATGAGGTCGGCCGTCATTCTGAGGAACTGGCTCATCGACATCACGTCGAGCATCTCGGGATGGATCGTCACAAGAACGCCTGTCGCGGCCGATAGCGCGGACATCGTCAAGAACCCGAGTTGCGGAGGACAATCGATGACGACGACGTCATACTGATCGTCGACCTGTGCAAGCGCTTCCTTCACGCGGAAGAAGAACAAGCCTGCGTTGCCGCGAGAAAGTGCCCGGGGCGTTTCGTGCTCGAACTCCATGAGTTCGAGGTTTCCGGGAATCAAATCCAGGTTCGGTATGTAGGTCTTGCGGATGACCTCTGCGATCGGGACCGGATCTTCATACCGGATCGCATCGTAGAGTGTGCCACCATCAAGCAGGTCGAACTCTGGCTGAACCCCATGCAAGGCCGTAAGCGATGCCTGCGGATCAAGGTCGATTGCCAGGACACGGTACCCCTTCAGGGCCAACCGTTGAGCGAGATGCGCCGAGGAGGTCGTCTTGCCGGACCCACCCTTGAAGTTCATCACGCCAATGATCTGAAGATGGTCTCCAGCGCGGCGACCAGGCAAGTAATCGCCCGGCTTGCGAGCCGTTTTCTCCAACAGGATCCGCAAGTTATGGATGTCTTCTGCAGAGTAGTGCCGCCGGTTCCCTGATGAGACCTCTGGCGACGGTCCCTTGCCATCGAGGTGAAGTTTTCTGAGGTATGAGTCATTGACGCCCAGGAGTGCAGCAGCTTCACCCGAGGTGAATTTGCGCATAGTCTTGGAAGCGTCGGGCGGGAACAGGCTCTCACGCTGCGAATGCAGTTGGGCCGCCAATAACTCGGAATGCTGCCGGATGACGGCGTTCAAGTCTTCTGGTGTATCGACTTTGCTCATCTGCCCTCGCGCGTCCGTGGCGTGTTCACGGATTTCGGCGTTTAGCCGCCCTTTTCCGTGACTATTGCCGGAGGAGACAGATTCGCGCAAGCCTTTTCCACATCTAGTGTCTGAGCGTACAGAAAGCACAAGCACAGTGGGCCTCGCTGTCCAAGCTTTCTCTAGCGTTCACGGGGATGTAGCCTTCTCGACGTCAGGGGTCGCGGGAGGTCAGGATGAAGGTCGTGAGATGGGGCAACTCCCTGGCGGTGCGCCTGCCCGTGAAGCTGGTCAGAGAGCTCGGCCTCGTGGAAGGTGACCGCATCGCCTTGATCCGTGAGCATGATGTTCTGCGGGTTCATCGCTTGCCGCGCACCCACGAGGTGATGGACAGTTTGCGAAAGTTCCGCGGCCGACTTCCCGCCAACCAGCGCCTTGGCCGCGATGATGCTCAAAGCCGGTAAGGGCCACTTTCTGCAAGGGTGGGTGGGTTGTCCTTGGCTGAGTGAGACGCGGCGCAGCGTGGTAACGGGTCTTCAACGCACGTTGCGAACCCTAAAGATTGCGCAACTGCTCCACGGCGGTGGCCAAAGGCATTGCTCTCAGCCCGTCACCTGCCGGCACCTCCCGTTCACCGGCATAGACCAAGATCTTCCGGTCGGCCTTGATGTCATCGACCGACAGGTGGAAACCACGCGACACCTTGGGTGTTGTGGTGCGCTTGATCTCGATGGCCCAGATCGTATCACTGGGAAACCGCAGAACAAGGTCAAGCTCGGCCCCCGCCGAAGTTCGGTAGAAGAAGGGTTCGGTCCCAATCGGCGCGGCGGCGATCAGCGTTTCGATGCAGAACCCTTCCCAGCTTCCGCCGATCACCGGATGCCCCAGCACGCTTTCCAGCGAACCAAGGCCAAGCAAGGCATGGACGAGACCGCTATCCCTGACAAAGACCTTTGGCGACTTGACGAGGCGCTTGCCGGCATTCTCGTGCCTAGGCTGCAGGCGCCGCACCAGCATGAGATCGACGAGCAGATCGAGGTACCGTCCTACCGTCTGACCCGAGACACCCAGACCCTCGGCCAGTGCGGCTGCATTCAGCAGTCCACCCTGCGCATGCGCCAGCATCGTCCAGAAGCGGCGCAGCGTGGCGGCCGGGATGCGCGGCCCAAGGGCAGGGATATCCCGTTCGAGGTAGGTGCGCAGGAAGTCCTCGCGCCAGGCCAGGCTGTTCTGGTCACTATCTGCCTGGAAGCTGTCAGGGAAACCGCCTCTCAGCCACAGGTCGTTCATTCTGTCCTCGCCGACTTCGTCCAGCAGCAGCGGCGGCATTTCGATGTAGCGAACACGCCCGGCGAGGGACTCGGCCGATTGGTGCAGAAGCACATTCGATGCAGATCCAAGCAGGAGGAACTGCCCTGTGCGGGCCCCCTTGCGGCGGCGCATGTCGATCTGTCCGCGGAGGGTCTTGAACAGGTCCGGCATCTGCTGGACCTCATCAATGATGACGAGCTTGCCGACCTGTTCGTCCAGATACAGATCGGGCTCCGTCAGGACCCGTCGATCTGCGTCGCGTTCCAGATCAAGGTACACGGATGGGCGTTGTCCAGCTATCTCGAGGGCGAGGGTGGTCTTGCCAACCTGCCGAGGCCCCAAGAGGACGACAGCCGATTGAGCGTCGAGGGCGGATTGAACGGTCTGAGTAGCATGACGGTGATACATACCTTGCAATTACTCTACGTCATGGAAGATTTACAAGGTTAATGTGCTCAACCCAGCAAGCCAAGCCTCTCGGCGCGCTCTAGGAGCATCTTCACCGATGAGGGTTGCCAGCTTGTCCGCCCACGGGGCGTGCGCTCCCGCATCGCTTCAAGCCGGGTACAGATCGCCTGAAGCGTGATGTCGGGGTCCGCGCCCCTGATGGCGGCGACGATTGCGGGTAGGCGGTCGTCGGTCTCGCGGCGGCCGGCGCGCGCGAGCACAGTCTCGGGCAGAAAGCCGTCGCGCACATAGGCTTTCACGGCACGAAGCAAGCGACTTTGCGTCCATTGGCGCTCGCGGGGCAGGGGGCCGTTGACGATGCGCAGCACGTCCTCCCAGGCCATGTCGGGCCGCAGGCGGCGGACATGGGGCACCCAGTCCTGCGCCGTCTCGTTCAGCCTCTCCATATAGCCGTCCTGCCGCGCCAGCCTCACCTTGCGCAGCGCCGCCGGATCCCGCGCGCGCAGGCCCGGGTTGCCGCCGACCCTGCCTTTGGTTCGTGCGCTGGCCAGGCCGGCCTTCGTGCGTTCGCGGATCAGGGCGCGCTCAAACTCAGCTGCGGCGCCGAGGACCTGGAGGGTGAACTTACCCTGCGGGGAGGACGTGTCGATCGGATCGGTGAGCGATCGGAAGAAGGCGCCCTTCGCCTCCAGCCGTTCGATCACCTCGAGGAGGTGGGAGAGCGACCGCGCCAGACGGTCGATGCGCACCACCACCAGCGTGTCTCCCTTGCCGATCCGCTCCAGCACCCGCGCCAGCACGGGCCGCGCGCGGTTTCCGCCCGAGGCCTGCTCCTCGTGGATCTCGACGCAGCCTGCGGATTTCAGGGCCTGCGACTGGGGCAGGGGGGTCTGATCCTCCGTCGAGACGCGCGCATAGCCGATCAGGGACATCAAAACAGGCCGTTTGCAGTTTCATATACCAGCAATAAACGACCGTTTGTAAATGAATGCAAGGGCGCGCTCTGTGGCGCTGTTCATCAGAAAGCCCTTGGTTTCCATACGCAGAGCGCGATCAGGGAGGTCTCGCGGACCATCGCGCGCGCGTGCTATGTAAGGTGTACAAACGCACTCTGATAAAACCCTTGGGTAAAGCTCAAAATAGCTGTATTTTGCGCATATGAGGCCTGGAACCCCCGCATTGTATGATGAATCCGACGCGCTCGGCATTTATGCTGAGGAGGTCGAACAGGCGTCTGAGGACGACCTGTGGTTTCTGCCCGGTCCGATGGACGACGAGCCGGACTATTTGCCGCCGGGACCACGGGCCGAACCGCGTGAAACCGAGGTCCTCGACGAATGGCGGAAGGCAGAGGGCGGGCAGGCCGCGCGTCTTGCCCGTGTGGCCGGTCGCGTCGGCGCGCTGGACGACCGGTTGAAGCGCGGACCGGAAGGATGGCGGCATCGGCTTGCGCTGATGGAGGCCGCAGATTTGAGCTGGCACACCGGTGACCGCATCAGCCAAGACCGGCTGGCGCTCTGGATCTCGCTGCGCCTGTCCGGTGTCCAGGACGACACGGCGGCGCTGGCGCGAGTCGGATGGGCGATTCGGCGACTGACGGGTGGACCGGGACCGGAGCAGGACCTTTCCGCCTTCCTCGACCGTCGCGACCCCGAGAACATCAGTGATGAGACCGAGCCGTTCGTGGATCGCGCGAGCGGTTGGCTGGATCTGATGGGGCAGGCCACGGACCTGCACCCGATCACTCGCGCTTGCGCGGGCTTTCACCTCTGGCGCCTCGCGGGGCTCGGGCAGCACGACGACCGTATGGAAGCGGCTGTCGCAGCTGCGCGGATCGCGGCCAGCGATGGAAGAGGCGCAGTCTTCACGCCTCTGGCCATGGGCGGGGCAGGGGGACTACGAGCCGGTGGTTCACCGTTCGAACGTCTGGAACGCTGGCTATACGGGATGGAAGCCGCGTGCCTGACCGCGGTGCGGCACCTTGACGATATCGAGGCATGGTCGGCGCGGGCGGAAGCCGAAATGACATTGCTCTCGGGCAGGACGCCGCCGGCCTTGCGCGCAGTGCTGACCGAATGGCCGCTCGTCTCTGCGCCAATGGCCCAGGCCCTGACGAGTGCCAGTCGCGCCGCTGTTCAGCGCAACCTTGCATGGATGCAAGAGCGGGGTCTGATCCGCGAGGTGACAGGACAGGGGCGGTTCAGGATGTGGAAGGCGACAAACTGAAGGTTAGCGTGGGTCTCACCCGCTCACTCGACAGCAGCGATAACCGCGAGCACGCGGCAGGGCGCGCAGAAACTCACCAACACTTAATGCATTTGTTGCACTTATTTCATATATGGTGGTAGAGAACAGAAACCGGAGAGGAGACCACCATGAACATGCTGGCACACCGACATCTTCCGCCCACGCCGCAGGACGCAGCGATTGCGCGCGTCTCTGGCCAGGCATTGTCACGCTTCGCCCAGGCGCGCGCGCCGTTGAAACTTCGTGTGACGGACTCCGAGCAGATGGAGCCGATCGAGCTTCCTGCGGGCGCCGTATCGCTGCTCATGGAGATCCTCGAGGCGATGGCAGCGGGGCGGGGGGTCACCATCATCCCCGAGAACGCCGAACTCTCGACCGTACAGGCCGCTGAGGTTCTGAACGTCTCGCGTCCGTTCCTGATCAAGCTGCTCGAGGATGGTGCCATACCGCATCGGAAGGTCGGCAAGCATCGCCGCGTCCGCATGGAAGACGTGATGTCCTACAAGGCCGCGATCGATACCGAGCGTGAAGCTGCGCTCGATCAACTGGCCGCCGACGCTCAAGAGCAGGACATGGGCTACCGCTCGAAATGAGCCAGTACACGGTCCTGTTCGATGCGAACGTCCTTTATCCCGCGCCGATGCGCGATGCACTGATGCAGTTGGCGGTCACAGACCTTTTCAAGGCCAAGTGGACGGCCGATATCCATCGGGAGTGGATTGATGCGCTTCTGCGCAATGAACCTCATCGGGAGCGCGCCGCGCTGGAACGAACTCGCGACTTGATGGACAGGGCCACACGCGACTGTCTGGTCACCGGCTACGAGGCATTGGTGCCGGCCCTAACACTGCCGGACCCTGACGATCGGCACGTTCTGGCGGCGGCAATCGTTGGGCGCTGTGACGCGATCGTCACGCAGAACCTGAAGGACTTCCCACCAGCGGCACTTGCGCCCTTTGGCATCGAGACCCAACACCCTGACGACTTTTTCCGGAACCAACTGTCTCTCGCGCCCGGTCTGGTCTGTTCCGCGCTGCGGAAAGTTCGCGCGCGCCTCAAGAATCCGCTCAAAAGCGTCGACGAGTATCTCGCGATCCTGACACAGCAGGGGTTGGTCGCCACGGTTGCCGACCTGGAGCAATTCGCCGACCTGCTTTGATCCCAGAACTGCCCTGACTGAATACGTTCTGGCCAGAGTTGTGGCACCCGATCCATCATCACCGCGAGATTTCGCCCGCCAGGACTGCACGCCCGTGGACTGCAAGCGTAGCAGTGAACCTCGGGCAACCGAACTGCCGGATCACGGCGACAATGCGCGCATCGTACGCCGCTTGCCCTATGACGCGACACAGGTCTGACGCGTGAAACTGGCGGTTCGAGCTTGGCGCAGCCTTGATCTGTTCGTGCAGCTCGCGCTCTCGTGGCTCTTGAACCGGCTGTGGTGCGGGGAGAGCCGGTGGGCGCGTCGCTTCTCCAAGCGAGGTGCGCCACCGGCGCATGAAGCCGAGCAGGAAACCGGCCGGAACCTTGCTGTTCCCACGGGCCCGGTTGAAGGCAAGGAAGCGTTCCCAGATCACTTGCGTATCGACGTTCCAGCAGGGTAGGGCGCTCTTCGCGGCCTTGATCAGCTCGGCCCAGCATGTTCGGAACACGTTCGAGCAACCGTCAATGTTGATCTGTCCTGTGAATATAGTTTTGTTAGATTCTTCTCTAGATAGTGATGTGTCGCCTCCGCCTGACACGAGATCGTGGGTCTGTTCGCCGTCGTCAAAGGCCGCGAAGCGGAAAAGCCAGGGGGCGAACTTGCCGTTCGATTTCTCGCGCTCAAGCTTCAGTTCAGAAGTTTCAAGCTCACTCAGCAGAACGCTCAGGTACTGGCGCGAGACGCCCATCTTCGCCGCCAGAGAGGACAGGGTGAAGGCAGCCGTGCCGCGGGGCAGGCCGTTATACCCATCCTTCCACGCAATTCCGTCGAGGATGAGCGTGGCCAGCTTGTGCGCCGAAACGGAGAGGTCTGTCTGCGTGATTCGCCTGAGGATCAGGCCGGTCGTTGGTTCCATGGTCGTATCTCCTAAGAGACGATGCCATGTCGAGAGCAAACAACATTCTTGCCAGCAAAAACACTTTGCTGGTTGCAGGGGTTCGGACACTGCGCTAAAAAGACCGTGTTCAGGGGTTTTTTTCTAGCGCGGCGTCAGGCTTCTCGGTCTGGCGTCGTTTCCCTTTTTTGGGGTGATGCACTGCCTCCGGTGCAAGTTGATCGGAGCGGGCCAGTGCTACGCTGGCCCGCATGGGGTTCAGTATCGAACCTCTTCGAAGCCGTAGTTTCCTTCATGGTCGCGCCAATCGACGAAGACCGAGCGATAACTCACCCAACCACAGTGCTCGGGACGGGGCAGAAGCGAGGCAGGTGGAACAGCTCCCACGCTCGATCTCTGCCAGCGATAATCGCCCTGCACACCGTAGGAGCCGAGCCTAGTCGAGTCGTAGCGGATGCAATCACCGTCACGATCCTGATGTTGGCTGAACTGGACATGGTAGACGCGGATGCTCCGAACGAAGTCGAAGGCGCTGCCAGAGATGTCGATATCGGCGCGTTCATCGGCCTGCGCCAACACGAACGGACCTGTCGCATCCGGGAGGCTGATCTCAGGCCGGACGGGCGTTGTTGCAGAACTCAGTCGGTGAAGGATTCACATCGGGAATCCATGCGGTTAGACGATCTGCATGAGCAAGCCCAAGCCCGCCCGCTACCGCACGACGAACTGGTCCAGCTACAACGATGCGCTCAGGAAGCGCGGATCGCTGCTGATCTGGCTGGACAAGGAGATGACCTGGCACGCGCCGCATGAGGGACGCCCAGGGCGCCCGCCGGTCTTTTCGAATGCCGCGATCCAGTTTTGCCTGTCGCTCAAGGTTCTGTTCAAGCTACCGCTCAGGCAGACAGCCGGAATGGTCGCGAGCCTCCTGCGCCTGGCAGGGCTAGACTGGCCCGTTCCGGACTACTCGACGCTGTGCCGCAGACAGAAGACCCTCAAGGTGCAGATCCCCTATCGCCGTGCCGAAGGGCCGCTGAATCTTCTGGTGGACAGCACCGGCATCAAGTTTCTTGGCGACGGCGAATGGCAGGCCCGCAAGCATGGCGTTCAGGGCCGCCGCCAATGGCGCAAGGTGCATCTGGCGATGGATATCGCCACCTCGGATATCCGGGCCGTCGAGTTCACCCCTAGCCGGGAAGGCGACAGCCCAGTCCTGCCGGACCTGTTGGGCCAGATCCCCGAGGACGAGGACATCGGCACCGTGACCGCGGATGGTGCCTACGATACCCGCCGCTGCCACGGCGCCGTCATCGCACGCGGTGGCACGGCAATCATACCGACCCGAAGGAACGGTCGAGCTTGGAAAGAGGACTGCCCGGCTGCCAAGGCGCGCAACGAAACCCTGCGCGCCACGCGTCACTACGGTCGGGCATTCTGGAAGCGGTGGACCGGATACCACGCCCGTAGCCGAGTGGAGGCCAAGATGCGATGCCTGAAGGCCTTCGGTGAGCGCATCGCCGCGCGGGATCCAGATCGCCAAACCGCCGAAATCCACATCCGGGTCGCCCTTGTCAATCGCTTCAACGCGCTCGGCACCGCCCACGTCGTCCGCGTGGCATGAAACTGAATGGGAAAGGGGCACTCACAACTCAGGCCGACTTTCTGCAACAACGCCAACGAGATCTACGCGGCCCCTGTCTCCTGAGCGCGGAACCGCTGACGGAATGCGTGAAGCTGAGAAGAGATGACAAACCGGTCGAACCGGGGATCGGGACACCCCAGGGGGTCAAGGCGCAGAAAGCGCGCAATTTTGATTGGGACCCGATCCGCGGACTTCATCTGGGCCAGCGGCTAGACCGCACCACAAAGGCCGTAGACATGACTGCTTTCGGCATAGGCGCGTCAATTCCCAGCTTGCGCAGCAGGGGTCGTCCAGACATGGGAACACTTGCCCTCGCCAGAGATGCCCACTGCGCGTTGGCGACGGTCCACCAATGACTTGCGCCACCGGACCTGTGGGGGAACCGGCGCAGCGCCAGTTCCCCATCGGCTCATTCTGCCGGAACCCAGGGCCGGTTATAGGCTGCCACGCGCCAATCACCGTGTTCGATGAACCGGGGGGCGCTCCCGGTTTCCAGCGCCTCGGCTGCGGCGTTCAGCGCCTCGGGCGATGTCTCGGGCCAGGCGCCCGTTTCGATCCGTTCGACCAGGGTCTCGACGATGGCCGTGCTTTCGGCAGCCGTGAACTCGCAATGGCCCGTGCCCTGGACCAGCGACTGCCGATACAGATCGCCGGTACCCTGCTCCTGCACCAGCGCGCCGTAGCCTTCCATCAGCGTGTAGGGAATGGCCCAGTCGCCCAGCATGTGGATGCGGATCGCCGGAACCTGCAGATCGCCGGTCGTCGTGCGCCCGTCTGCGGCCCAGAAATCGCGCGCATAATCCGAGGCCGCGATGCGGGGGGCGGCGTCGATCCTGGCAATGTCGGCCTGAAGGTCCAAACCGGCCTGTTCGTAGAGCGCCTCAACCGTCCGCGCCATCGCGGGTGCGGCATTCTGGTAGAAGGCGGCATAGTCGACCCCCTCGTTCCCGGAAAGTTGCTGCCCCGATGCGGCGTTTTCGAACAGAAGCCGCGAGGACCCGCCAACATTACCGCCGATGCGCAGCGCCGAGGCCACGATCATGTCGGCCATGGCGCCGGCATCCGCGGTGTCGGGTAGTTCGGTCCCCTCGACCATCCACGGCGACCACTGTCCGATGGCGAAGGCAAGCGCCAGCCGCGCGCGGCCCTCCGGGCTTTCGCCCGCCGTTTCGATGGCGGCCATCCAGGACGCACGGATCGCGTCAAGGCTGCGCTCGCCACCCGCTCCGGCATTGGGCAGGCCGACGATGGCGAGATCGCTGGCCGGACCGTGCCCAGCGGCCTCATAGCTTTCGCCCAGCAGGGTCTGCATGGCGAACCAGCCATCCAGGAAACTGCTCATGATCCAGACCGGCGTATGGGCGGCAAGCACGGCGGCACCGTCGATCCTGTCCGGGTAATCCTCGGCCGAAGCGAGGCTGTCGAGCCCTCCGCCAGAACAGCCGTATTGCAGCACCATGTCAGGAGCGCGCTCCAGGTCCGTGAAAATGTCCTGAACAGCTTGTAGATTCAGGATTTCACGCTGCGGATCGTATTGCCACAGGCGCAGCGGGTGCCGGGCGAGCCCGGCGAAGGCATAGCCACGACCGAGCAGGTCGTCATACCGCTGGACCGCTGACGCGACCGAAACGTTGCTGGCGAAATCCAGATCCCTGAGTAGTCGACCATTCCAGTTCTCGGGCACGCGGATCAGCCATGCCGTCCCGTCCGGCAGGGTTCCCGCATGTTCGTTGAAGGCGGGCTGCTCCTGCGCCGACGCGAGCGGGGCGAAGCCCGCGGTCAGAGCGAGGCAAAGCACCACCATTCCGGTCCGCGAACGCGGGCCGGCCAAATTGGCTGTCCGTGACATGAATTTCCTCCAGTTTGATGCAGCGATGAAATCCGGCTCCTCTTCCGGGGAACCATCGCCGGGAAAAAACATAGATAGCTAATTATTAGTGTCAAGGGCTCTGATGCACAAATCGGCTTAAGGCCGAGGTTCCCCTTTCCCCGGACGGACTTATCCCACAGCTTCCGTGACGGGTATTCCGAGCGCGGTGTAGCCGTTCAGGACGGCGATGCGGACCTGGAGTTCGGCGACCTGTCGGTCGAAGTCCCGTGCCATGAGCCGCTGGCCCAGCAACTTGATACAATGCATCTTTGTCTCGACGCGGCTTCGGCGGTGGTATCCACTCCATCGTCGCCAGAGCGCGCGGCCCAGGTATTTCGCCGCGCGCAGGGCCTCATTTCGCGCCACGGCTCCGGCGGTGATCGTCTTCCAGGGCTTCGCGTTCTTGCGGGGCGGGATGACGGCATGGGCACCGCGATCTGCAATCGCATCGTGGCATTTGCGCGTGTCGTAGGCGCCATCAGCCGTAACGCTACCGATTTCCTGGTCCTGCGGGATTTGGTCGAGAAGGTGGGTAGGATGGGCGCATCACCGATGTGGCTCCCGGTGACTTCGACGGCCCGGATCTCCAACGTTTCTTCATCGATCCCAAGGTGGAGCTTGCGCCAGACGCGCCGTTTCGGGCCGCCATGCTTGCGTGCGTGCCACTCGCCTTCACCTTCGACCTTGATCCCGGTGCTGTCGATCAGCAGGTGCAACGGCCCCTTGGAGCCGCGGTAGGGGATGTTCACGGCCAAGGTCTTCTGGCGGCGAGATAGCGTGCTGAAGTCGGGCACCGTCCAGTTCAGGCCGACCAGCCGTAGCAGGCTCTCGACGAACCCGGTCGTCTGCCGGAGCGCCATGCCGAACAGCACTTTCATCGAGAGGCACGTCTGGATAGCGGCATCGCTGTAGGTCTGCTGGCGGCCACGCCTGCCTGTCGGCGCGGCATCCCAGCTCATCTCGGGGTCAAACCAGATCGTCAGCGAGCCCCGGCGCTTGACTGCTTCATTGTAGGCTGGCCAGTTCCTGGTCTTGTAGGTCGGGGGTATGGGTCTGCTCATGCAGCCTGACTAACAGACTGGATTCGCAAGGTGAAACCTTCACAGCATTTGCGCAACATGTATAACCGCCCCTTGCGCAAGAGGGTTTCTGGATCAGTTTCGCGCGGTGTCGGGTGCTGACATGTATCCGGCCTCTGTTGCGGCCATCATCACGCCGCGGGCCCGTATGGTGTTCGCAGGTCGGGTCCAGATCAAAGCCGCGTGCTCGATGGCACTCTGTTGCGCTCTGGTCCTCCCGATCCCGTCTCACGACCGTGCGCCAAACGTCTCCTTGCCCTCTTCCGCTCCGACGTCCTCGCGACCAGTGACGGCTTACGCCGCAGCGGTCGGAGACTGGTAGGCGCCGCCTCGGGCCATCAGCGCCCAGACGATCCGCGCCATTTTGTTCGCCAGCGCGACCCGCACCAGCATCGGCGGCTTGCGCGTCAGCATCTCGCCAAGCCATGTGCCCGGCCGGGCAGCGGCATGAACATGCCGCTTGATGATGACGCTGTTGGCCCCGATGATCAGCAATCGCCGCAACGACCGTTCGCCCATCTTCGTGTTGGCCCCGAGACGCTGCTTGCCTCCTGTGGAATGCTGACGGGGCGTGAGCCCGAGCCAGGCCGCGAAGTCGCGCGCTTTGCGGAACGTCTCGGGGGGCGGAGCCAGAACCGCTATGGCCGTGGCAATCAGAGGACCTATCCCCGGGACTGTCATCAGGCGCCGCGCCACCTCATTCTCCTTGGCACACCGGGCGATCTCGGCATCGAGCTTGCCGATTTCCGCTCCGAGATGGGCGAGTGACGCCACCAACACCTTGAGCGTGGGGATGGCATCGGCAGGCAGACCGCTTTCCGGGTCTTCCACAATGGCAATCAGCTTCGACATGTTGGCCGCGCGCTGCGGAACGATCATTCCGAACTCGCCCAGATGCCCGCGCAGGGCATTGATGGTCTGGGTTCGCTGCCGGATAAGCAACTCGCGGATGCGAAAGACCATCGCCGCGCCTTGGGTCTCCTCGCTCTTCACCGGCACGAAGCGCATCGTCGGGCGCGTCGCCGCCTCGCAGATCGCCTCGGCATCAGCCATATCATTCTTCTGGCGCTTCACGAATGGCTTCACGTAGGCGGGTGGGACCAACCGCACGTCATGCCCGATCTTCCCGATCTCGCGCCCCCAGAAATGGGCGCCACCGCAGGCTTCCATCGCGACGACGCAGGCCGGCAGCTGTCCAAAGAATGCCAGACCTGATCTCTTCGCAGCTTCTTGCGCAGCACCGCCCGGCCCGTAGCGTCGGCACCGTGGACCTGAAACACATTCTTCGCCAGATCGAGCCCGACCGTGATAATCTCCGACATGACCGCTCTCCTTTGTGGATCCTTGCAGACCCACCTTGGCACATCGATGCCGTCGGGGGGGCACACCATCAAAGCCGCAAATCCTCATGAAATGCGCGGCCCGCCTCGGCGTCGTAGCACCGGTAGGCGCAATAGTGCTGCTGCAGGATGGGCGAGGGCGCCCGCCCGCACAGGGTCTTCGTCATGATGTATGTTGCCTTCGTGAGTGTCGGCATTACCCGGTTTCCAGCGCCGCGGGGGACCGTAACGCCTTCCGCGTCGAGCTTGAGTGGGGGGATAGCAAGCTTTGGTATCTAATCGTTGACAATCTCCTAGCGAGGGCTTTAAAGATAGATGTCTAAGCTATGTTTCGCAAACCACCGATCCGGCCCCCGTGTTCCGGATGTCGGACGGGAGAGGGGCGCGACGCAGGGCCAAACGGGAGGACATGATTATGCGTTTCACTGCAATCGCGATGGCTGCCGGCCTCGCCGTCTCGGCGACGGCTGGTCACGGCCAATCGCTCAACCTCACTCTTTCAGGCGGGAACCCGGGCGGCCTTTGGTCGCTGCTGGGCGCCGGCATCGACCGCGCCGCGCAGGTGGCGGACACCTCGGCCGTGGTGACCTATCAGGCTACGGGCGGCGGGTTCGCCAACATCGGCCTGCTGGGCGCCGGGCGCACGGATCTGGGCCTGGTGCACGACGCCGAGGCGCAGCTCGCGCTGGGAGGCGAAGAGCCCTTCCGCGGGCCGATCACGAACATGCGGGCCATCGGCTACATGTACAACTGGGCGCCGATGCACTTCTTCCTCGACCGCTCGATGGCCGAGCAATACGGCATCGACAGCCTGGACGACATCGCCGGCAGCGGCGCGCCGATCCGCATCGGCATCAATCGCTCGGGGAACATCACCTCGAACATCGCGCTGATGATGTTCGAGCTGGTGGGGGTGACCGACGAATCCCTGGCCGAAGCTGGCGGCCAGTTCGTGCGCGCCGGCGCCAATGAGCAGGGCGAGCTGCTGCAGGACGGACGGCTCGACATGATTACCAACGGCATCTTCATCAACCACTCGTCGTTTCGCGCGGTGGACACGAATGCTGACGTTGTGCTGCTGTCGGTCCCGCAGGAGGTCATCGACGCCACCAACGAGCGCTTCGGCACCGGCCAGATGGTCATTCCCGCTGGCAGCTATTCGAACCAGCAGGCGGACGTGAACACCGTGACGCTGGGGGCGCTGCTGGCCGCGACCGACGCGATGAGCGACGACGACGCCTATGCCTTGACCAACGCCCTAATCACCAACATCGACGAGGTGCGCGCGGTTCACAGCGCGATGCAATCCCTGACGCCCGAGTTGCTCGCCACGCCCAGCGTGCTCGAGTTCCACCCCGGCGCCGCCCGTGCCTACAGTGAGGCAGGGCTGTCGCAATGATCGGGACACTCGTCTCCACTGGCCGCAGGAGGGATCTTGCGGCCGGCCAGCAACGGGCCATCGTCGTGGTGGCCGCGATCTTCTCGGCCTGGGTGATCTACGCCAACCTCTTCACCATCTCGGATCCGCTAGTTCTGGGCATCCTCTTCGTTTCGGGGATCTACGCGATCATGTTCGCGGCGATCGGTGCCACGCCGAACGCTCCCGACCGCATCCCGTTCTATGATATCGCCCTGTCGCTGCTCAGCCTGGCAGCGGGCATCTTCTTCTTCGTGAACGCCACCGCCATTGCGGACCGCATCAGCCTGCTGGATCCGTTCACGCCCGCGCAGCTCTTCTTCGGCATCTCGCTACTGCTCCTGACCCTCGAAGCGACGCGCCGGACCACGGGCATGGGACTTACCATCGTGGTCGTGGCCTTCCTGGCGTACAACTGGTTCGGCTACCTGCTGCCGCCGCCCTTCGGGCATGGCGTCGACGATTTCACCTACCTGCTCGATATCTTGGTCTTCACCACGGATGGCGTGTTCGGGGTGCCGATCCAGGTGGTCGCCAGCTACGTCTTCCTGTTCGTGATGTTCGGCACTTTTCTGTCGAAAGCGGGTGGGGGCGAGTTCTTCTTCAACCTCGCGGCGCTTCTGACCGGGCGCACCCGCGGCGGTCCGGCGAAGATCGCGGTGATTTCCTCAGGGCTCTACGGCACGATGTCGGGCAGCCCGACCTCGGACGTGGTGGCGACGGGCTCGATCACCATCCCGGTGATGAAGCGACTGGGCTACAGCGCGCGCTTCGCCGGCGCGGTCGAGGTCGCGGCCTCGACGGGGGGCAGCGCGATGCCTCCGGTGATGGGGTCGGCCGCTTTCATTCTCGCCGAATATACCGGCGTGGATTACAAGGCGGTGGTCGTCGCCGCCGTGGTGCCCGCACTGCTCTACTACCTCGGCGTCTTTAGTCAGGTCCACCTGCGCGCCGTGCGCGAAGACCTGCGCCCGTCCGAGGACGAGATGCCGACCGTAGCGCAGACGTTCCGCACGGGCTGGGTCTTCCTGCTGCCGATCATCGGCATCGTGGTGGCGCTGCTCTCGGGCTATTCTCCGACCTTCACCGCCGGGATCGGCGTGATGGGTGTCATCATCGCCTCGACGCTGCTGAAGGCGACGCGCCTGTCGCCGTGGCAGGTGATCGAGGGCTTGGGCGAGACCACGCTGCGCATCCTGCCGGTGGCTGGCGCCTGTGCCGCCGCGGGTCTGGTGATCGGGGGCCTGTCGATGACGGGGCTGGGTATGAAGGCCGCGAACCTGATCCTGGTGATTAGCAACTCGCAGCCGATCCTGACGCTGGTTATCGCCGCTGTCGTGACGATCATCCTGGGTCTCGGCATGCCGACCCCGAGCGCCTACATCCTGGCTGCCGTGCTGGTCGGTCCGGCGCTGGCGCAACTGGGCTATCCGGTGCTGCAGAGCCACATGTTCCTGCTGTACTTTGCCGTTCTCTCGGCGCTGACCCCGCCGATTGCGGTGGCGGCCCTGTCGGCGGCGGCGATTGCGCATGAAGACCCGTTCAAGATCGCCTTCACCTCGGTGAAACTGGCCTCGATCGGCTTCATGCTGCCCTTCGCCTTCGTCTGGAACCCGGCACTGATGCTGCTGGCCGACCCGCTGTCGAATACTTTGGCCGTGGTTGGGGGCGTGATTGCCACGCTGTCCGTGGCCACCGCGGTCGAGGCCTTCGCCAGCAAGCCGGTATCGCCGGCGGAGCGGGTACTTCTGCTAGGCAGTGCGGTTGCGGCGGTCGCGCCCTTCCAGCTGCTCGCGGTCGCGGGCATCGCGCTCGGGGCAGCCATGTTGGCACGGCACCTGGTGGCGGGGCGCCGGGCCAGCGTGCAACAGAACGCCGCCGGCTGATGCCACCCTGGCGCAGCCTAACAGATCGCGCGGCCCGGACCCCTCCGGGCCGCGCGTCCTTTTGCAAGAGAGACCGACGTGACCCATCCGACCCAGACCGCAGAGCGACTCACGACGCAGAGCCCCTCCGCCGTGCCGCCGCAACAACCGAAGTTCTGGAAGCGCTGGGCGGTCAGCATGCTGGCCGTCTATCCCGCGCTTATCGTCCTGGTGCTGGCCACGCGGCCCTGGGAGTGGACAAAACATGGGGGTCATCTTCGTCGTTGCGGCCCGTGCTAAGGTGAGTTCTTTGCGTGTGGGGCTGCCATGGACGTACGGATTACA
>NZ_JARGYD010000013.1:0-69214 GCF_029168315.1 Psychromarinibacter halotolerans | reverse complement strand
TTTCGAAGGCTTCGATCACCCACTGGGGCACGTTCGCGCCGCACCGATCGGCGAACCGCTTGATGCCTTTCCAGTTCTCGACCGGCAGGATGCCCGGAATGATCTGGGCGTCGATCCCGGCGGCGGCGCAGCGGTCACGGAAGCGGAAGAAGGTGTCCGCCTCGAAGAAGAACTGCGTGATGGCAGAGGTCGCGCCCGCGTCGATCTTGCGCTTCAGCCAGTCGATGTCGGCGGTGTCCGAGGCGGCCTCGGGGTGCGGGTCCGGGTAGGCGCCCACGCGGATCTTGAACTTGCCGGTGTCGGCCAGCGCCGAGATCAGCTCGCAGCTGTCGGCAAAGCCGTCGGGGTGCGGCGTGAAGGCGCCGGCGCCCTTCGGCGGATCGCCCCGGAGCGCCACGATCTCGGTCACGCCGGCTTCGGCGTAGCGGTCGCAGATCTCCAGCGTTTCGGCTTTCGTCGCTTCCACGCAGGTCAGGTGGGCGGCGACGTTCAGGCCGTAATTGGCGTGGATCGTCTTCACGGCGTCATGGGTGAGGTCACGGGTGGTGCCCCCGGCGCCGTAGGTCACGGACACGAATTCCGGCCCCAGCGGTGCCAGCGTGCGGACGGTGTCCCAAAGGCGGAAAGACGCCTCAAGCGACTGGGGCGGGAAGAATTCGAAAGAGAGACGCGGCGCAGACATGGTGAAATCCTGTGATCGGTACAAGCACAGTTGTATGAGTTCGGCGGATGTGAGACAAATTCATAATCCTCAAGAAGGTTATGAGCGGAGCGATAGTTTGCATCTCGAATTCCGGCACCTGCGCACCATCAAGGCGATCCACGAGGCGGGCGGACTGGCCCGCGCGGCCGAGTTGATGAACATCACGCAATCCGCCCTGTCGCATCAGGTGAAGGGGCTGGAGGAGCAGGCGGGGGTCGAGCTGTTCGTGCGCCGCACCAAGCCGCTACGGCTTTCCCCCGCCGGGATCAAGCTGTTGCGGCTGGCCGAGCGCATCCTGCCCGAGGTCGAGGCGCTGGAAGACGAGTTTCACGCGCTGGAGACCGGGCGCGCGGGCCGTCTGCACATCGCCATCGAATGCCACGCCTGTTTCGAATGGCTGTTCCCGGTGCTGGAGCAATTCCGGCAGGCTTGGCCCGATGTGGATGTCGACATTCGTCCGGGGCTGGCCTTCGACGCCCTGCCGGCGCTGAAGCGCGAAGAGGTGGACCTTGTCGTATCGTCCGACCCGGAAACCATCAGCGACGTCGATTTCACGCCGCTGTTCGACTACGAGCCGGTGTTCGTCGCGTCGGCGCAGCACCCGCTGGCACAGAAGACCTTTGTCGAGGCCGAGGATTTCCGCGGCGAGACGCTGATCACCTATCCGGTGGACCGGCCGCGTCTTGACGTGTTCAGCCAGCTTCTGACTCCGGCCAAGGTGGAACCCCGCGCCGTGCGGCAGGTGGAACTGACGGCGGTGATCCTGCTCCTGGTCGCGTCGAACCGCGGTGTCGCGGTGCTGCCGGACTGGGTGGTGCGCGAGGTGCGCTACCATTCCGACTATGTCACCCGGCCGATCACCGAGACGGGGCTGACCCGTCGCCTGTACGCCGCGACGCGGGCCGAGGATACGGCGCGTCCGTTCATGGCGCACCTGCTGAAACTGGCCCGCACGGTGCCGGTTCGGCTGCAACGCGGGGACCCGCCGGCGATCCCGGTCCCGCAGACCTGAAACAATCCGGCGGTGTGGTGGCCTTTGGCCGCTGCGTCGCGCGTCCGGGGTATCTGAACGGGGGCGAGACGCATGGATTCGCGGCCCGATCCGGGGGCTTTTGGCCTTGGACCCCGCGATCCGCGTGCATCAGGTGTACCGTTCCAATGTTAAGTAAACGCCACTAACCGCCCGGCTTGCCACATTCCTGCCGCATCCTGTGTGCGTGCGCCCTTCACATCGCCGCGCCGCTGGCCTATGTCGCGGCCTGACCTTCAAGGAGCCGGACAACATGCAGGGCAGCGCCAATATCAACCTGATGATCAAGGCCGCGCGCAAGGCGGGACGCAGCCTGGTGAAGGACTTCCGCGAAGTCGAGAACCTGCAGGTCTCGATGAAGGGTGCGGGAGACTTCGTCAGCCGTGCCGACATCGCCGCCGAGAAGATCATCCGCGACGAGCTTATGTCGGCCCGTCCGAACTATGGCTGGCTGGGCGAAGAGAGCAAGCCGGAGGAGGGCGCCGACCCGACCCGCCGCTGGATCGTCGACCCGCTGGACGGCACCACGAACTTCCTGCACGGGCTGCCCCACTGGGCTGTGTCCATCGCCTTGGAACACAAGGGAGAAATCGTCGCTGGCGTGATCTTCGACGCGGCCAAGGACGAACTGTACTGGGCCGAAAAAGGCGCCGGTGCATGGATGAACGAAAGCCGCCTGCGGGTGTCCGGACGCCACCGCATGATCGAGTCGATCTTCGCCACCGGCCTGCCGTTCGGCGGCCGCGGCGAACTGCCTTCCGTGATGCGCGATCTTGGCCGTCTGCTGCCGGTCTGTGCAGGCGTGCGCCGCTGGGGCGCTGCCGCGCTGGACATGGCCTATGTCGCCGCAGGCCGGCTTGACGGCTACTGGGAACGCGGCATCAACGCGTGGGACATGGCCGCCGGTGTGGTCATCGTGCGCGAGGCGGGGGGATTCGTTCAGGCGATCGCCAAGGACGGAAACATGCTGGAGGACGGCGAAGTCATCTGCGCGAACGAGCGGATTTTCGAGACGTTCTCGGACACGATCCGCAACGGGTGACGGACCTTTCGGGCCGCATAAATTGACGTCGCGTTCCCCAATCAGGACACATTCTGGCATCAAAACATCGGCAGACCTTCCAAGTGAGTGTGCCCATGACTCAGATCCTTGAATTTATCCGCGACGAAGACGGCGCCGTGACTGTCGACTGGGTCGTTATCACCGCAGCTATCGTCGGCCTTTGCATTTCGGCTTTCGGATGGATCGGTAACGACACCCACGACTATGGCGAGCGCATTGGTGGCCACATGTCGAGCCAAGGGGTCAAGACGACCTACTGATCTTGGCTCGGCGCCACGCACCGAACACAAGGGATACGCGCCGGACCCGGCGCGGTCCGGTCAGCGGTCCGACGGGTGATTGACCCCGTCGTTCCAATCAAAGCCAGGATAGTCGCTTGGGTTCACGCCCTCGAGCGCGCCAAGGTTCACCCCGTATTCGTTCGGGTTCGACCGGCGGCGGTGATGCGTGTAGATCCCGCAGACAGAGCAAAACCAGTGCCGGGCCGTTTGCGTGCCGAACTGGTACAGGGACAGAACGTCCTTGCCCTTTACCACCTTTAGCGTGTCCAGCGGCACAGCCAGCATCGGTGCGCCCCTGCGGCGGCAATAGGAACAGTCGCACCGCCGCGCGTCCGCCGTCGGTCAGCGCCGTCGCCGGGGGACGGACGGGATGTGGCTGCGTTGCAGCTTGTACTTCGCCTCAGGGTGGTCGGGGTGGCCGTGGGTGCGGCTCCAGTATGCGGGGCCGCCGCGCTTCAGGAACAGCGGGATCACCAGGATGAAGCCGACGATGAAGCCGCCCGCGTGCGCCCAGTAGGCCACGCCGCCCATGTCCGGATCGGCGCCGACGCCGTTGAAAAGCTGTAGCGCAAACCAGATCCCCAGCATCAGCCACGCGGGCACCGGGATGATCTTGAAGATCACGACGAAGATGAACAGGATGTCGACCTTCGCCTTGGGGTACATCAGCAGATAGCCCCCCATAACGCCCGCGATGGCCCCCGACGCCCCGACGGTCGGCACCATCGAATAGGGCGCGGCCAGAACGTGCACCAGCGCCGCGCCAAGCCCGCTGGCAAGGTAGAAGGCAAGGAAGCCAAGGTGCCCGAAATCCTCTTCGAGGTTATCGCCGAAGATCCACAGGAACAGCATGTTGCCCGCAAGGTGCATGAAGCCGCCATGCATGAACATGGTGGTGAACAGCGTGTGATAGCCGCCGCCGTCCGAGATCCGCGCCGGGATCAGCGCCCACTCGAACAGCAGCTCGCGCTGACCCACGGGGTCCTGCATCGCGGCAAGGGTGGCGATATACACCAGCACGTTCACCGCGATCAGCGCGTAGGTGACGTAGGGTGTCTTGTTCGACGGGTTGTGATCGCGGATCGGAAACATGGCGCTTACCTTGGCCCTCGCGGGGGCAAGGTCAAGCGTCCGATACCTCGGCCAGCAATTCGGCGTTGCCTCCTGATGCGGTGGTGTCGATGCACAGGTGCCGTTCCAGCAGGACGTCCGGCGCGGTGGGGCGTGCGGTGACCAGCGGCAGGATCGCCCCGTCGCGCGCCGCAAGCGCCCGGGCCAGCCGGCGCGCCGCGTCGGTGTCGCCCCAGAACAGCACCCCGCCAAAGCCCGTGGCCCCCGTCAGCGCAGCCGAGGTCGCGCCCTCGGGCAGCTCGACTGCGACGCCGCCCAGGGCGCGCACCGCCTCGGCCTGCGCCGCTGCGGCCTCGGGCCCCGGTCCGAGACACAGAAGCGGCGGGCGGGCGACTTGGGCCAGCCGGTTCGATTCACCCGTGGGTCCGGGCATGTCGCGCACCGCAAGCGGGGTGTCGGACACCTTCACTGCATCGATCCGCGCCTGCAGGTCCTTCAGCTGGACCTTGCCCGCCGGGCCGCTGGCCGTGGCCACCGGCTCTGGCTGGGTGAAGCGCGCGACGTACTCGGGGCCGCCCGCCTTCGGTCCTGTGCCCGACAGACCTTCGCCGCCGAAGGGCTGGCTGGCCACGATGGCGCCGATCTGGTTGCGGTTGACGTAGGCATTGCCGACCGCCAGCCGCTCGGTCACGTATTGCACCCGGTCGTCGATCCGCGTGTGCAGCCCGAAGGTCAGGCCAAAGCCTGTCTCGCGGATGTCGGCGAGCACTTGGTCCAGCTGGTTCGGACGGAAGGTGGCAAGGTGCAGCACGGGGCCGAATACCTCGCGTTCGATGTCGCGGATGCCGCCGACCTCGACCACCGAGGGGGCGATGAACAGGCCGTCCTGCGGAGCGGTCAGCCCGTGCAGCACGCGGCCCCCCGCAGCGGCAAGATAGTCTGCGATCCCGTCCCGCGCTTCGGCGTCGATGACCGGGCCGACGTCTGTGGACAGGTGCCACGGATCGCCCATCCGCAGTTCGTCCATCGCGCCGAACAGCATCTTGCGGAAGGCGGGGGCGATGTCTTCCTGCACGTACAGGCACCGCAGCGCCGAACACCGTTGGCCCGCCGACTGGAACGCCGAGGCGACGATGTCGCGCACCGCCTGTTCCGGCAGCGCGGTGGAATCGACGATCATCGCGTTGATCCCGCCGGTTTCCGCGATCAGCGGGGCGTCGGGCGACAGATGATCGGCCATCGCGCGGCGGATCGCTTGCGCGGTCTCGGTCGAGCCGGTGAAGGCCACGCCGTCCACCCGCGGATCCGAGGTCAGCGCCGCGCCCACGGTCGGCCCGTCGCCGGGCAGGAACTGAAGCACCTCGCGCGGGACGCCCGCCTCATGCAGAAGCTCGATGGCGGCATGGCCGATCAGCGGGGTCTGCTCGGCAGGTTTCGCCAGCACGCCGTTCCCGGCGGCCAGTGCGCCCGCGATCTGACCGGTGAAGATGGCCAGCGGGAAATTCCACGGCGAGATGCAGGTGAAGATCCCGCGCGGCGGGCGGGTCAGGCCCTCGGCCTGTTCGGCGTAGTACAGCAGAAAGTCCGCCGCCTCGCGCAGTTCGCCCACGGCGTCGGGCAGCGACTTGCCCGCCTCGCGGGCGAGGATGGCGAACAGGCGGGCGTGGTGATCCTCGTACAGCGCGGCGGCGCGTTTCAGGACGGCGGCGCGTTCGGACGGGCTGGCGGTCCACGGGGTCGCGGCGGCAAGGGCGGTCTGCACGTCGTCCGCCGAGGCGTTGCGCACGCGGCCCACGGTGTCCGAGGGCAGGGCGGGGTTCGTCGTCTGCACCTCTGGGCCCGGGGGCGTGTCCCCGGCGATCAGCGGCGCGGCGGTGAACACCGTGTCGCGATAGCCGTCGCGGGCGGTCTCCAGCGCGTCCAGTTCCGGCCGGTGCGCAAGGTCCCACCCGCGCGAGTTCTCGCGCTCGGGGCGGAAGATCTCGGTCGGACGGCGGACGCGGACCTTGGCGGCCTCGACCGCGTCGAACGGATCGGCGGCTACGGTTTCGGGGGGCACGGCCTCGTCTACGATCTGGTTCACGAAGGACGAGTTCGCGCCGTTCTCCAGCAGGCGCCGGACAAGGTAGGCCAGCAGATCCCGGTGCGCGCCCACCGGCGCGTAGATCCGGCAGCGCGCGCCGGGTTCCTTCATTAGGATGTCGTGCAGGCGTTCGCCCATCCCGTGCAGGCGCTGGAATTCCCAGCCGTCGCGGCTGTCGGCCATTTCCAGAACGGCGGCGGTGGTGTGGGCGTTGTGGGTCGCGAATTGCGGGTAGATCCGGTCGCGCAGCCCCAGCAGCTTGCGCGCGCAGGCGATGTAGGACACGTCGGTCGCGGGCTTGCGGCTGAACACCGTGAAGCCGGGGGCGCCGATGACTTGCGCGTGCTTGATCTCGGTGTCCCAATAGGCGCCCTTCACCAGCCGCAGGGTGAAGCGTCGGTCCAGCCGTTCGGCCAGCGCATAGAACCAGTCGATGACGTGGCGCGCGCGCGGGCCATAGGCCTGCACCACAAGGCCGAAGCCGTCCCAGCCGTGCAGCGCCTCGTCGGCCAGCGCCGCTTCGATCACGTCCAGCGACAGATCCAGCCGGTCGGCTTCCTCGGCGTCGATGTTCAGGCCCATGCCCGCAGCCGCCGCCTGCTTGGCCAGCGCCTGAAGGCGGGGGACCAGTTCCGTCATCACGCGGTCGCGCTGGGCTTCCTCGTACCGTGGGTGAAGTGCGGACAATTTGACGGAAATGCCGGGATTGTTCACGCTTTTGTCGTCGGTCGCCGCCTTGCCGATCGACCCGATCGCTTGGGCATAGGCGTGGAAATACCGTTCCGCATCGGCGCCGGTGCGGGCGGCTTCGCCCAGCATGTCGTAGGAATAGGTATAGCCCTTCGCCTCCATCCCTGCGGCGCGGGACATGGCGGAATTGATGGTTTCGCCCAGCACGAACTGGCGGCCCATCTCGCGCATGGCGCGGCCCACAGCGGTGCGGATCACCGGCTCGCCCAGACGCTTCACCGCGCCGCGCAGGGCGCGCGTGACGCCGGGCTTCTGGTCGTCCAGCACGCGCCCCGTCAACATCAGCGCCCACGTCGAGGCGTTGACCAGCGACGAGGACGAATGCCCAAGGTGACGGCCCCAGTCCGACGGCGCGATCTTGTCCTCGATCAGCGCGTCGATGGTCTCGGCGTCCGGCACGCGCAGCAGCGCCTCGGCAAGGCACATCAGCGCGATGCCCTCGTCGGTGGACAGGCCGTACTCGGCCAGAAACACCTCCATCAGGCCGGGGCGGGCCGAGCTGCGGATGTCGCGCACCAGCCCGGCGGCGCGGGTCGAGATGCGGGCGCGATCCTCGGCGGACAGGTCGGCCAGCGCCGCGAGTTCGGCCAGCGTCGCGGTTTCGTCGGCATAGGTCGCGTCGGCGATCCGGGCGCGGATGGTGTCGGTCTTGGGGGTGTTCTGGGCAGTGTCGAGAGTCATGCGGAACCTCCGTTTGTCCCGTTGTACCGCAGGTTGGGCTTTGATTTTCTCCTGAAAACCACAGATTGTTGGTCGAACCGTCCAAATCCGGGGGCATGCGCAGTGCAAACAGACCAACCGAAGCTTGATCGCTTCGACCATGCGATTCTCGACATCCTGACCACCGAGGGGCGGATCAGCGTGACCGAACTCGCCGCGCGCATCGGCCTGTCGAAGACCCCGACCCAAGCGCGGCTGCGGCGGTTAGAGGCGGACGGGGTGATCACCGGCTATCGCGCGATGCTGGATCCGATCCGCATCGGTCGCGACCACGTCGCATTCGTCGAGGTCAAGCTGACCGATACCCGCGAGGCGGCGCTGTCGGCGTTCAACGCCGGTGTCCGCAAGGTTCCCGAGATCGAGCAATGCCACATGGTCGCGGCCTCGTTCGACTATCTGCTGAAGGTCCGGACCGAGGACATGAATACCTATCGCCGGGTCTTGGCCGAAGACATCTCGACCCTGCCGCATGTCGCGCAGACCTCGACCTTCGTGGCGATGCAAGCGGTGAAGGAAGACGGGCTTTGACGCGGCCGGTCCCCGGGGGGTGCCCCGCGCATTTTCCGGTTCCAGCCCCGCGCCGACGCCACTAAGGTGCCGCCCGTGCCCGCGTGGTGGAATGGTAGACACAGAGGACTTAAAATCCTTAGGCCGGAAGGCCGTGCCGGTTCGAGTCCGGCCGCGGGTACCACAAGTTTCGATTGCCGCGCTGCAGCGCGGATTGCGGATTTGTTCTCAAGGGTTTGATGTAAAGCGCATTGCCGACCCCGGGGGCGGGCGCTACCGTAACGTCGTTAATTTGTGTCCCGTGTCTTGCGCGGGGTGCTGCCCCCTGTTCCAGCTGCCAATGGATCCGCACATGACAAACCGCCGTACGTTTCTTTCCGGGGCGCTTGCCGCCGCCGCGACCACCGCCGTGCCCGCCGCCGCCCAGCAGACCTTTGTTGTGCCGGACAGCTGGCAGCCGCAGGTGGTCGACATGCCGGAACGCTATCGTCCGGGGGTGATCCTTGTGTATCCCGACCGCTTCTCGCTGTTCTGGACGCTGCCCGACGGCAAGGCGATCCGCTACGCGGTGCGGGTCGGTCGCGGTGATCTGTACGAGCCGGGCGAGTACACCATCGGTGCCAAGAAAGAGTGGCCGGCCTGGACGCCCACGCCGGACATGATCGCGCGCGAACCGGAACGCTGGGGCCAGTATGCCGACGGGATGCCGGGCGGGCCGAACAACCCGCTGGGCGCCCGCGCGCTGTACCTGTTCCAGCCGCACCGGGGCGACACCTTCCTGCGCATTCACGGCACCAACCAGCCCGAAAGCATCGGTCGCGCGGTGTCCAACGGCTGCGTCGGGCTGCTGAACCCGCACATGATCCACCTGTACGATCAGGTGCCGATGGAAACCCGCGTCTACCTGTACCCCAAGGCCGGTGTTTGATCGCCCAGCCTGACCGCCCAGCCTGAACGAACAGCCTGACGGGCGGCGGTCTTGCGCGGTCGTCGCACGGTGGGCTACACGTCAGGCACAGTCCCGAGCCCGGCAGTCGCGTGAGCATGTCCAGACCCATCGCCTATGATCCGAGACCCGGCTGGCTTGGCTGGGTGTCGCTGCTTTCGCTGCTGGCGATGACCTTCGCGTTCGTCACGGTGAACCTTCAGATCTACAGCGCGCGGGCCGCGTTCATCGCGTCGCATCCAGAGTACGTGGCGAAACAGCCGCCGACGATCAGCCGTGCCTTGTCCGACCCCGCGATCGGCGACGGCTTCGCGTTCTGGATTGGCCTGTCCGCCTTGCTGCTGTTCCCGGCGGTCAGCGGCGTCATCGCCACCTTCGCATCGGCGCTGCCCGCCGTGCGCGCGGCGTCGCCCGGCGGGGCGCGGCGGCTGGTGGCGGTCTCCGTCTTCCTGCCGCTGCTGCAATTGGGTTCGTGCATCGGGATGGTGATGCTGTCGCAGTACACCTTCCCGGACTACAACGACGAGCATATGTTCGGCAGCTACCTGTTCTTCATCAGTCAGGCGGGCATGGTGCTGGCCGGGCTGCTGTTCAGCATCGCGACGGCGCGCGACCCCGCGATGGCCGCGACGATGGCCGAGGCGGGCGTTTACGCCCCCGGCGCCAACCGCGCCCGTCTTTGGGTCGGAACGACAAGCGTGCTGCTGTCGCTAGGCTATCTTGGCCTGTTCATCGCGAAGGGGCTGGATCTGGGCGCGTGGGAGCCGTTCGTGTACCTCGTCTACGTCAGCACAGAGCCGGTCTGCATATCGTTCTACCTGCTGTTCGGGCTGCTGTATAACGTCGACCTTGCGCGCGCGGCGTTCGGGCGACGCGCGGCGGTGCAGGGGGTCTGAGCGGGGCGTCCGAGTGGGCTAGATGTGGCCGGTGCTTCGGGCGAAATCGGCCAGCAGCGCCGCATAAGCCTTTGGCTGTTCGACACAGGGCAGGTGGCCCGCACCGCGCATCAGTTCGAACCGGGCGCCTTTGATCAGCTCTGCCGTCTCGCGCACCAGATCGGGCGGGGTCGATCCGTCCTCGGTGCCCGCGATGACCATCGTCGGAAGGGTCAGGCCGCTGGTGGGGGTATAGAAATCGGTGCCCCGGATCGCCGCCATGCAGCCCAGATAGCCTTCGACCGGGGTGCGGGTCAGCATGTGGCGCCATGTGCGCATGTCCGGCGTGGCGCGGAACGGTTTCGAGAACCAGCGTTCCATCGTGCCGCCGGCCAGCGCCTCGATCCCGCCGGACTCGACCGTGGCGATGCGGTCGTCCCATGTGCCGTGCGTGCCGATCTTGGCGGCGGTGTTCGACAGGACCACCGCGCGCACAAGGTCCAGCCGCTTCACCGCCAGTCCTTGTGCGATCATCCCGCCGATCGAGATGCCGACGAACAGGCAGTCGCGAACCTGCAAGTGGTCCAGCAGCCGCTCCGCGTCGGACACCAGCGCGCCCATCGAATAGGGCCGGGGCGGGCAGTCGGACAGGCCGTGGCCGCGCTTGTCGTAGCGGATGACGCGCAGGCCTGCCGGAAGGTACGACAGCACGCCGTCCCACAGCCGGTGATCGGTGCCCAGCGCGTTGGCGAAGACGATAGGCGCGCCGTCGGGGTCACCGTCCTCGCGCCAGTAGATGCCGGTTCCCTTCAACTCGGTCAGGGGCATCAGTAGGGGGCGCCCACGTACAGTTCGGCCATCGCCGCCTGGGCGGTCTTCGACGTCTCCAGCAGCCGGATCTCGCTTTCCTGCATCCGCCGGTCAAAGCCCGACTGGTCGGGGAAGCGGTGCATGACGGTGGTGAACCACCACGAGAACCGCATCGCCTGCCAGACGCGGGCCGCCGCCTTTTGCGCATAGCCCTCGATCCCGGCGTCGTCGTGGTCGAGGTAATGCGCCTTCAGCGCCTCGAACAGGTAATGCACGTCCGACGCGGCAAGGTTCAGCCCCTTCGCGCCGGTGGGCGGCACGATATGGGCGGCGTCGCCGACCAGGAACAGCCGCCCCCAGCGCATCGGCTCTGCCGCGTAGGACCGCAGCGGCGCGATGGACTTCTCGATTGTCGGGCCGGTCACCAGCTTGTCGGCAAGGTCGCCGGGGATGCGGGCCTTGAACTCGTCCCAGAAGCGATCGTCGGACCAGTTCTCGACCGGCTCGCCCTGCGGAACCTGCACGTAGTAGCGGCTGAGGTTCTCGTTGCGCAGCGACGCCAGCGCGAACCCGCGCGAGTGCGAGGCGTACAGGATCTCGTGCGTGACGGGCGGCGTTTCGGACAGAACGCCCAGCCAGCCGAAGGGATAGATCCGTTCGTATTCCTTCAACACTGTGCGCGGGATCGACTGGCGCGACACGCCGTGGAAGCCGTCGCAGCCAGCAATCCAGTCGCAGTCGATCCGGTGCTCGGTGCCGTCCTTGTGATAGGTCACGTAGGGCGCGTCGCTGTCCAGACCGTGCGGTTTCACCGCTTCCGCCTCGTGGATCACGGTTCCGCCCATCGCGTCGCGCGCGTCGTACAGGTCTTGCGTGATCTCGGTCTGGCCCCAGACCATCATCGACTTGCCGGTCAGCGCCTTGATGTCGATGCGAAAGCCGTGCGTCTCGCCGCCCACGACGATGCCGTCGTCGACGATCCCCTGCCGGTCCATCCGGTCGCCGACCTTTGCCTTGCGCAGAAGGTCCACGGTACCGGATTCCAGCACACCGGCCCGGATGCGGCCCAGCACGTAGTCTCGGGTGCGCCGTTCCAGCACCACGCTGTCGATGCCCGCAAGGTGCAGAAGCTGGCTAAGCAACAGGCCCGAGGGTCCCCCACCGATGATGCAGACCTGTGTACGCATATGGCGCTTCCTCCCGATTACGTGCCGTGTCCACGCGACGCGGCGGGGACCAGACTGTTGTAGGGCGCTTCCCCTCCGTCGCCAAACAGAGATCGTGCATGTGCCGGCAGAGGTGTCACTGTGGCCCGGCGTGCGCTTGATCGCGATTGTTCGAAACGTGATCCTTCGTGTCGCCGTACCTCGATATTCGGACGCTTAATGTTGGGAAACTGCAAGGCCTAGGTAAGATGGGTTTGAAACCCATCCTACAGTTCCGCCAGCGCCTTCGTGAACATCGGCGCATCGACATTGCCGCCCGAGGCGACGGCGATCACAGTGTCGCCTTCGACCGTCTCCGGCATGTACAGCGCGGCGGCCAGCGCGATGGCGCCGCCGGGTTCCAGCACGATCTTCAGCCGGTTGAAGGCCTCGGCCATCGCCTTGAGGCACAGCTCTTCCGGCACCACGACGCCGGGGCCGCACAGGCGCTGCATCACCGGGAAGGTCAGCTCGCCCGGCGTGGGCGTGATGATCGCGTCGCAGATCGAGCCGGACACCCGGTCGTTGCGCTCGATCCGGCCCGACAGCAGCGAACGGGCCACGTCGTCGAAGCCCACGGGTTCGACCGGGCGCACGCGCAGGCCCGGTGCTTCGGCCTCCAGCGCGATTGCAATGCCCGACGTCAGACCGCCGCCACCACAGCAGACCAGAACGTCCGCCGACGTCACCCCGGCCTCGGCGGCCTGCGTGGCGATCTCCAGCCCGCAGGTGGCTTGTCCAGCGATCACAAGCGGATCGTCGAACGGCTTGATCAGCGTCAGCCCACGGTCTTCGGCGATCTTTGCGCCGATCTCGTCGCGGTCCTCGGTCTCGCGGTCGTACAGGACCACCTCGGCCCCAAGCGCGCGGGTGTTGGCGATCTTCACGGCGGGGGCGTTGCCGGGCATGATGATGACCGACGGCACGCCGTGCCGGGTCGCGGCATGGGCGATGCCCTGCGCGTGGTTGCCGGACGAGAAGGCGATGATGCCCTTCGCCCGCACATCCGGATCAAGCGCCGAAATCGCCGACCACGCGCCGCGGAACTTGAACGAGCCGGTGTGCTGCAGGCACTCGGGCTTCACCAGCACCCGGCGTCCGGCGATCTCGTCGAGGAAGGGCGAGGACAGCAGCGGGGTGCGGCGCACCACGGGGTCCAGCCGCGCGTTGGCGGCGCGGATGTCGTCAATCGAGGCGGGGAAGGGGGTCAGCGTGTCTGGCACAGGTCTATCCATTTGCGAATGGCGGCGACGGCCTCGGGCTCGTCAAGGAAAGGGACGTGAGCGCGACCGGGAACCTCGGCGGCGATCATGTCGGGGCGTCGGCGCTGCATCTCGGCGAAGGTTTCGCGGCTGAGAAGGTCCGAGTTCGCGCCGCGAATGGCGGCAATGGGCAGGCCCTCGAACGCGTCGAACACCGGCCAGAAATCGGCGGGCGCCGGGTTCGCGTCGGGATCGGCGGCGTCGAAGATGCGGGCAAGGTCGGGGTCGTAGTTGATCCGCAGCCCCGCGTCGGCCTGAAGATAGTGGCGCTGCACCTCTTCCATCCAGCGGTCTTCGGGCACGTTCTCGAACCCGACCATCAGGCGGGCGCGGGTCTTCGCGGCCTCTTCGTATGTCTTGGCGCTGGGCTGTTTGCCCACATAGCCCTGAATCACGTCCAAGCCCTTGGGGTCGACCACCGGGCCGATGTCGTTCAGGCAGGCCCCGATCAGCCGGTCTTTCGCGACATAGGCCAGCAGCATCGCGATCAGCCCCCCGCGCGAGGTGCCGAGGATGGCCGCACGACCGATCCCGAGGTGATCGAGCAGCGCCAGCGCATCGCCGCCCTCGACCTGAATGGTGTAGGTGGCCGGATCGGCCCAGTCCGACCCGCCGCGCCCGCGATAGTCCAGCCGGATCATCCGCACGTCGCCCAGATGCGGCGCGACATAGTCGAAGTCTGTGCCGTTGCGGGTCAGGCCAGAGAGGCACAGCACGGGCAGGCCCTCGCCCTCGTCGGTATAGGCCAGCCGGGTGCCGTCGGGGGCGTGGAAATACTGCATCATGCCTCTTTCGCCAGTGTCGGTATGCCGCTTAGATCGGCAAGGAAATGATCGGGCCGCCAGTCCAGCCGGTCCACGGGGTCGCCTGCGCGGTTCACCCACGCGGTGACGAAGCCATAGCCCGTTGCGTGCGCCGCGTCCCAGCCGTTTGACGACACGAACAGCACCTCGGACGGGGCACAGCCGAACCGCGCGCCGACCATGTCGTAGACGGTGCGGTGCGGTTTGTAGACCCCGACGTCCTCGACCGACAGCACCGCATCGAGATGCGCGCCGATACCGGCGCTGTCGACGGCGCCGGCCAGCATCTTCGGCTCGCCGTTCGACAGGATCGCGGTGGTCCGGCCATCCGCCTTTAGCTGCGCCAGTATGGCGGGCACCTCGGGGTAGGCGGACAGGTGGAAGTACAGGTCCATCAGGCGGTCGCGCAGGGAAGGGTCGTCCAGCCCAGATGCCTCCATCGCCCAATCCAGCGCGTCGCCGGTGACCTGCCAGAAATCCGTGTGATCGCCCGACACCGCGCGCAGCCAGCTGTATTGCAGCTGCTTTTGCCGCCAGTCACGGGCCAGCGCCTGCCAGACCGGCGCCAGCGCCGTGTTCTCGGGCTTGCCTGCCGCCTCGCGGGCGGCGGCGGCGACGTCGAACAGCGTGCCGTACGCGTCGAAGACGCAGGTGGTGATGGTCATCCTCGGGCTCCCTCTGGCGGCAGACTGTCAGATGGCGGGGATAAGGGGAAGGGTAAGGGAAGGGGGGAAGGGTAAGGGAAGGGGGAGGGGACGCGCCGGGGCCGAGCGCAGCACATGACAAAGTGCCGGGCGTCGCAAGGGGCGCGGCGTGATCACTCTTCCGCGCGTTGTGGCGGTGGTGATGATGCTCCCTTGCTCCTGACGCCGGTGCCACGTACCACCGGGGGCAACAACGGACGAAAGGCGACACTTCGATGCGCATGCGCGACACCTTCCTGAAACCGATGCACCCCGAGGGACGCCGGTTCGTCGCCATCTTCGCGGCCATCACGGTGGTCCTGTTCCTGATCTGGCAGCCGCTGGGCTGGCTGGGCGTCGGCGCAACGGTTTGGTGCTATTACTTCTTCCGCGACCCGAAACGGATCACGCCGGTCCGCGAAGGGCTGGTGGTGTCGCCTGCCGACGGTGTCGTGTCGCTGATCGAACCTGCCGTGCCGCCGGCCGAGCTTGGGATGCCCGACGTGCCGCTGACGCGGGTCAGCGTTTTCATGTCGGTGTTCAACTGCCACGTGAACCGCGCGCCGGTGGCGGGGCGGGTGACGGCGGTGGCTTACCGGCCGGGCAAGTTCTTCAACGCGTCGCTGGACAAGGCCAGCACCGACAACGAGCGCAACGGCCTTGCCATCGAGATGGCCGACGGGCGCACGCTGGCGGTGGTGCAGATCGCCGGGCTGGTGGCGCGCCGCATCGTCTGCTTCACCGCACCCGACCGTCGGCTGTCGGCGGGCGAGCGGTTCGGCCTGATCCGCTTCGGCTCGCGGCTGGATGTCTACCTGCCCGAAGGGTCGGTGCCGTTGGTGGCGCTGGGCCAGACGATGATCGCGGGCGAGACGGTGATCGCGGACCTTGCGTCGGACGAGGCCACCCGGCCCGCGCGGACGGACTAAGGGCGGACCCGCAGCATGTTGGATGACGAGACCGACCCCAAGCGCGAGCGCGACCTGCCGCTGGTCAAGCTGCTGCCGAACCTGCTGACGCTGACCGCTGCCTGCGCGGGGCTGACCGGGGTGCGGTTCGCGCTGTTGGGCGAATACCACTGGGCGGTGCGGCTGGTGCTGATCGCCACCATCCTCGACGGGCTGGACGGGCGGCTTGCGCGCCTGTTGCGCAGCCAGTCGCTGTTGGGGGCAGAGCTGGATTCGCTTGCCGATTTCCTGAACTTCGGCGTGGCGCCGGCGCTGATCTTGTACCTGTGGACGCTGAACGAAGTCGGCGGCATCGGCTGGATCGCGGCGCTGTGCTTCACCCTGTGCTGCCTGCTGCGACTGGCCCGGTTCAACGTCGGTCAGAAGGACGGCAGTGCGTCGTCCGACTTTTTCGAAGGTGTGCCGTCCCCGGCGGGGGCGCTGCTCGTGATGATGCCGCTGGTCGCGTCCTTCGCCTTCCCCGAACTGCCGCGCATTCCGGCGTGGGTGTCGACGGCCTATGTTCTTGTGATCGGGCTTTTGATGATCAGCCGGATCCGGACCTTCTCGTTCAAGAACGTGAGAATCCCACGCCGCAGCGCGCGGTTCGTGCTGCTGGGCGCCGTGCTCGCCGCCGCGCTTCTGTTCATTTATACTTGGGCCACGTTGCTTCTCGCGATGGTGGCCTATCTGACAACATTGCTTGTCGCGCTTCGGAAGGGACCGGGCCGCGAGCAAAAGGACCACTAGGGAAGAATAACTTGGAACTTGATGTCGTTAAGAACTCTTACGCGCGCTGGGCGCCTGTTTACGACCGCACGTTCGGTGCGGTGACGCAGGTTGGCCGCCGCACCGCGGTAGGACATATCAACGAAATGTCCGGCAAAGAGGTTCTGGAAATCGGTGTCGGCACCGGGCTTGCGCTGCCGAACTATGCCCCCGACCGGCAGGTGACAGGGATCGACTTCTCGCACGAGATGCTGGCCAAGGCCCGCGCGAAGGTGTCCGAGATGAACCTGACCGCCGTGAAAGAGCTGCGGCAGATGGATGCGCGCACGCTGGATTTCCCGGATGCAAGCTTTGACGCCGTGGCGCTGATGCACGTCATCTCGGTGGTGCCGGACCCGGAACAGGTGATGGCCGAGGCCGCGCGCGTGCTGCGGCCGGGCGGGCATCTGGTGGTGGTGAACCACTTCGCCCGCGACACCGGCCTGCTGGCGCGGGTCGAGAAGATGGCTGCGCCGATGGCGAACGTGCTGGGGTGGCATTCGGATTTCGAGATGGACGTCGTGCTGGACCAGCCCGGTCTAGAGCTTGTCGAGCAGAAGCAACTGCCGCCGATGGGCATGATGACCTACCTGATGCTGCGCAAGCTGTAACAGCCGCACGGCCGCGCCGTCGCCTCGCCACTGGCCGCGGCGCACATTCGTGATAGGCTTGGCGCAAAGCGAACAGAAAGCCCGGAGGGAATAATGGGTATCAAGTATCTGCACACGATGGTGCGCGTGAAGGACCTGGAGAAATCCAAGGCGTTCTACGAGCTTCTGGGCCTTGTCGAACGGCGCCGGATCGACAACGACAAGGGCCGCTTCTCGCTGGTGTTCATGTGCCCGCCGGATCAGGCGGACGGCACCGCCGACGTTGAAATGACCTACAACTGGGACGGCGACGACGGGCTGCCGTCGGACAGCCGCCACTTTGGCCACCTCGCCTATACGGTCGACAACATCTACGACATGTGCGCCAAGCTTCAGGACGCGGGCGTGGTGATCAACCGCCCGCCGCGCGACGGCCACATGGCTTTCGTGCGCTCGCCCGACAACGTGTCGATCGAGCTGTTGCAGGAAGGCGAGGCGCTTGCGCCGCAAGAGCCGTGGGCCAGCATGGAAAATACGGGTCATTGGTAAGGCGTAACGCCCTTGCCCTGACCTTCGGGGCGGCGCTTGTCGCCGCTCCGACCGCCAGCGCCGAGTGCCGGCTCGCCCTGGTTCTTGCGCTGGACATCTCGTCCTCTGTCGATGGCGCCGAGGACCGCCTGCAGCGGGACGGCCTAGCCGCCGCGCTGACCTCTCCCGAAATCGTCGAGGCGATCCTTGCGCTACCGCAGCAGCCCGTGGCGATTGCCGTCTACGAATGGTCTGGCCGGTATCAGCAGGATCTTTTGGTCGACTGGACCATGCTGAACACCCGCGACGACGTCGTCGGGGTGGCGGGCCGCGTCGCCCGCTCGATCCGCAGCTATGCCGACTATCCCACCGCCATCGGCTATTCGCTGGGCTACGCCGCCGGTCTGTTCGAACGCGGGCCGAAGTGCCTGTACAGCACGCTCGACGTGTCCGGGGACGGGCGGAACAACGAAGGCTTCGGGCCGCAGCTGGCCTATGCCAACTTCCCGCTGGCCGAGGTCACGGTGAACGGCCTGACCATCGGCGGCGAGAAGGACGGGCTGCCGGACTACTACCGCGACAACGTGATCAAGGGGCCGGGGGCCTTCGTGGAACAGGCGCTGGATTTCGACGATTTCGAACGCGCGATGCGCAAGAAGCTGCTGCGCGAATTGGAAGTGCGCGCCGTCGGGTCGCTGATGCGCGACGGGCATGTCGGGGGCGGCTAGGATGCGCTGGCTTGCCTTGGTCTTGACCCTGCTGGCCGCACCGGCGGACGCCGCGTGCCGTCAGGCGCTGGCGCTGGGGCTGGACGTGTCCAGTTCCGTCGACGACACAGAGTACCGCCTGCAACTGGATGGCCTTGCCGCCGCCCTTCTGAAGCCAGAGGTCCGCGCCGCCTTCCTTGCGCTGCCGGACGCGCCGGTGCGGCTGTACGTGTTCGAGTGGGCCGGCAGCGGCCCCAAGCGCGAGGTGCTGAACTGGCAGGAAATCGGGTCCGCCGCAGACCTTGCCGGGGTCGCGGCGCGGCTGCGCGGGACAGGGCGGGTCGCGATGCCGCCGTCCACCGCAGTGGGCGAGGCGATGCTGACCGGGCTGGACGCGCTTGCGGGGCAAACCGCCTGCGGGCGGCGTGTGCTGGACCTGTCGGGGGACGGGCGGTCGAACACCGGCCCGCGCCCCCGCGACGTGCGCCCGATGCTGGGCGACATCACGGTGAACGGGCTGGTCGTCGGGTCGGACCCGCGCAGCGCGGGCGACGCGCGTTCGGCGCTGGTTGGCGAATTGCAGGGCTATTACGCCGCCGAGGTGATCTATGGCCCGCAGGCCTTTGTCGAGGTGGCGATGGGTTTTGCCGACTTCGAGGCCGCGATGGCGCGGAAGCTGCTGAAAGAGCTTCAGTTCTTTGCCGTGTCGGAACTTGGTGCCGTGGATGCCGGACGCTGATTGGCAGCGGTGCAAGCCTGCGCTATTGTGCTTCGCCAACAGGGGTAATCGGGTAACGATCGGGCAGGCATGACGGCGCTGACGCAATACGAGCGGCTGGAGGCTCCAGCGGTCTGGCGAGCCGGGCCCGAGGATCAGCGGCGTGACGTGATCTTGTCGCTGGGGGACGCCACACTGGTCATCTACGACGGTGCGGGCCGCCCAGTGGGGCACTGGTCGCTGGCGGCCATCACCCGCATCAACCCCGGCGAGGAACCGGCGGTGTACGGCCCCGGCCCGGGCACCCCCGAAGACCTTGAGATTACCGACCCCGAGATGGTCGACGCCATCGAACGCATCCGTGATGCGATCCATCGGCGCGGGCCGCATCACGGGCGTCTGCGGTATTTTCTTCTAGGGGGGGCGCTGGCCGCCGTGCTGCTGGGCGGGGTGTTCTGGCTGCCGGGCGCGATGGTCCACCACGCCGCCAGCGTGGTGCCCGCCGCCAAGCGCGCCGACCTTGGGCAGCGGTTGCTGGCCGAGATCCGACAGATCGCCGGACAGCCCTGCGACAACGAATTGGGCCAGCGGTCGCTGGACCGCCTGCAATCGCGGCTGATGCCGCCGGGCGGGCGCATCGTGGTGCTGCCCGATGCGGTTCAGGATGCGGCGCACCTGCCGGGCGGCATCGTGCTTCTGAACCGCAGCCTGGTCGAGGATCAGGACGATCCGACCGTGACGGCGGGCTATGTACTGGCCGAGGTCGAGCGTGCGGCACGGCACGATCCGGTGGAACTGCTGCTGGACAACTCTGGCGCGGTGACCGCGTTCCGCCTTCTGACCACGGGCGACGTGTCGCAGTCGGTGCTTGCGGACTATGCGGAAACGCTTCTGTCCGCCGAACCTGCCGTCGTGCCCGACGCGCCGCTTCTGACCCGGTTCGAGGCGGCGGACGTGCCCGCGACGCCTTATGCCTATGCCGTCGATCCCTCGGGCGAGACGGTGCTGGGCCTGATCGAGGCGGACCCGGTCAGCCAGCTGTACGCCGCGCCCGTGCTGCGCGATTCCGAGTGGGTCAGTCTGCAGGGGATCTGCGGCGAATAGGGCAGGGCGTCAGAAGTTCGACCGGATGCCCACCGCCAGCGACCATTCCGACATCTCGTAGCGCGACACGTTGGACTCGGTGATGGTACGGCGCAGGCGGACGCTGGGCGAGAAGCCCGCGTATTCGACCTGCGTGAACACGCCCTCCAGGTCGAAATACACCGTCTCGTCCTGCCGCCCGCCGGGCACCGGGAAGATCAGCATAGAGTAGTCGGCGTAATCGGTCATGCTGACGCCCACCGCGGCGGTGAGGTCGACGCCGAACACCGGCTTACCCGGCGAATAGCTGATCCGGCCGTTCCAGCCGGTGCTGTCGAAGATGTCGCCGGGCACGTCGCTGACGCTGTACCCCGCGACTGCCGTCACGACCGAGCCGTTGTTGAAGCGATAGCTGAGCGCGGTGCTGATCCCGCCAAGCAGCCCCTCGTCGCCGTAGTCGTCGGCATAGTCGCGCTGCTCGATGCTGAACTGGCCGACAAAACGCAGGCGGTCGGTCAGCGGGCGGGTGTAGTACACGCCGCCGGTCAGCGCGGTGTAGATCCGGTCGCCGCCCTGCCAGTAATCGCGCAGCCCCGCGTCGAAGCGCAGCGCGGTGCCCGGTTTCCGACCGACCTTCATCAGGTGGCTGACGCCCAGCGTGGCCGAGGTGACGCCCAGCCGCGACGCGTCGAAGTCGGGCGCGGTGTCCTTTCCGTCCTCGTCCAGCCAGACCCGCTTGACGAAATAGCTGCCGTTCAGCGTCGTCTCGGAGCTTTCCGAGCGCCGCAGCCGGTAGCTGAGCCGCAGGTTGGACTGGGCGATGAAGCCGGATAGGGCCATCGCGTCGGGGGACAGGATGCCGATCAGCGGCACGCCCTCGATTACGTTATAGGCGCTGTCCGCGCCGCTGTTGACGTTGCTGGACGGGCTGATCGACGCGTCGAACTGGAAGCGGAACGGGGTTTCGTAGCGCAGATAGCTGAACTGGCGGCGGATCTTCTCGCGCTCGGCCTCGCTTGGGGCGTTGTCGCCCGCGCGGCGCAGCCAGAACTGCGACTGCATGGGGCGTTCCGCCCCCATCGCGGCAATCGCCGCGACGCGGGCCGCGTGATACCGGGTAGTGCTGTCGCCGGACAGGCGGAACGCCTTGCGCCCGGTCTCATACGCCGCGTCGTAGCGCCGCGTCGCAAGATAGGCCGTCGACAGGGCGAATAGCGCCTGCGCATCGTTGGGGTCGATTTGCAGCAGGTGACCGGCCAGAACCGCGGCCGTGGCGGGGTCGCCCGCCAGCGCGGCCTCGACCGCGACGCGGCGCGCGTCGTCCACCGGCACGGCAACGGTGTCCTGTGCCGCGACCGGCCCGGGCGGAAGGCCCAGGAACGCGGTCGCGGTCAGGAAAGCCGTCAGAAGACGGCGCAGCATGTCAGTTCGGTGCCGTTTCGGCGCAGAGCGCGGCGTCCTCGCCGGACATGCCGCACTGGGTCAGCACGAACATGCCGGTTTCCCAGCTGCGCGGAAGGTCGGGATCGGGGATGAAGCCGATGAGACCGGCGACCGAACTGGAGTTGTTGCCGCCGAAGATCCCGCCATAGTTGCCGGAGATCGTTTCGCCCTCGACACTTTCGAGTTCGCCGAGGAAGGTGCCGTCGGCTTCGATGTCTGTCACGATCATGATGACGTCGCGCAGTTCCGGCAGGGTCGGGTTGTCGATTGCGTAGCGGTTGAAGATCGCGCCGTTCACCAGCATGTCCTGGAAGTTCACGTTGATGAACGCATCGCCGACCACCCGTCCCGGCGCCTGCGGTTGCAGCACGGGGTCGGTGGTCTGCGGGGGAGTCGGGCCGCTGTAGTTGTCGAGGCCGACGTAACCGCCAGCATAGCTGACCTGCCCCGCGCCGGGGCCGTCCCCGATCGGGGGCGGGTCGAAGTCGCCGTCGCGTTCGTAGTGGCCGCCCCAAAAGAAGCGGTTGAACTGGCCGCCGTCCGACACGACCACCGCGCGGGTGTCGCCGTCGTTGGCCTCTTTCGCGACACCGGTGAAGAAGCGGTCCAGCGCGTCTTCCTGCTTGGTGAAGGCGAAGTGGCCAGAAGGGAGACCTGCGGTGGCGGCAGAGTTGTATTCGAACTCGACCTCCTCCGGCGTGCCGTCCAGGCCTCGGATCGAGACCAGAAGCGTGCGCGCAGATGGGTTGTAGACAACGCCGTCCAAATTGTTCGACAGGGCAAGCGGAATGCCCGCGCCGTTGGTTTCTTCTTCCTCGACCTCACCGTCGTCGATGACGTCTTCGGTTTCGTCCACGGCAAGGGGGTTGCCTTCGCAGGCGGCCAAAAGGCACAGGACGGCCAGCGCCGCCACGGGTTTACGCATTGGTCTGCTCGTTCTTGTTGCCTCGTTGCACCGAAGGTGCCGAAGCCCCTGCGTCAAGTCAACGAAGCGTGACTTTCATCAGGGGCGAGTGATGCACGAAAACCGCGCCCGTCGGCTGAGTGCGGCTTCAGCTTTACAGCATGTCGAGGATATTCCATTTCGGCGGCATAGATGTAGTATAGCGCGCGACCGACCCACAGGAGCCCCCGACATGCCTCTGACGCCTGAACAGCAAGCCGAGATCGACGCCCAGCGCGCTACGCCGCGCCCCACGCTGCGGGCCGTGTCCGAGGGGATGGAGGCGCACCTGTACAAGGCGAGCGAGGTGCTGGACCACGGTTTCGTCCGCGTGATCGACTACATGGGCGACGACAACGCCATCGTGCAGGCGGCGCGCGTGTCCTACGGCGCGGGCACCAAGCACGTGTCGAACGACGAGGGCCTGATCCGCTACCTGATGCGGCACTGGCACTCGACCCCGTTCGAGATGTGCGAGATCAAGCTGCATGTGAAGCTGCCGGTCTTCGTCGCGCGCCAGTGGATCCGCCACCGCACCGCCAACGTGAACGAGTACTCCGCGCGCTATTCGATCCTCGACCGTGAATTCTATATCCCGCAGCCCGATGCGCTTGCGGCGCAGTCGACGGTGAACAACCAAGGCCGGGGCGAGGTTCTGACCGGCGCCGAGGCCGAGCGGGTTCTGGAAATCCTGAAATCCGACGCGGGCCGGTCCTATGACCACTACGAAGAGATGCTGTCGCAGGACGGCCAGCAGGGCCTTGCGCGGGAACTGGCGCGGATGAACCTGCCGGCGAACATCTATACCCAGTGGTACTGGAAGGTGGACCTGCACAACCTGTTCCACTTCCTGCGCCTGCGGGCCGACGCCCACGCCCAGTACGAGATCCGCGTCTATGCCGACGCCATCTGCGAGATGGTCAAGGACTGGGTCCCGTTCGCCTATGCCGCGTTCGAAGATTACCGCATGGGCGGCGTCACCCTGTCGTCCAAGGCGGTGGACTGCCTGAAGCGGATGCTGAAGGGCGAAGACGTGACGCAAGAGACGTCCGGCATGTCCAAGGGCGAATGGCGCGAGTTTCAGGCGGCCATCGCCTGATACGGCGTAGGGTGGGTTTCCAACCCACCTTCCATGCCCCGGCCCGCGCGAAACCCTTTCCAACGGGTTTCCGGTTTGACGACAATTTTGTATAACAAACGTATATACAGACTGTCATAAAGCCGTTACACTTTCTTCCAGAGCCAACGACTCCGGGAGACGACCCATGAGCATCCGAGTGGCCGTCGCGGCCATTTTCGCTGTTTCGCTACAGGCGACACCCCTTGCCGCGAACCCGTTGCCGGACATCATCTGCGCGCCGACCGACCAGATGTATAATCGCCTGACGCGGGAATACCTTGCAGAGCGGCGCGGCACCGGGATGCGGGCGCCGGATCAGATCATGGAAATCTGGGAGGCGCCGTCCTCGAAGGAGTGGACCTTGCTGATGACCTACGCCAGCGGGCGGTCCTGCATCGTTGCGATGGGGCAGGACTGGTACAGCGACGACCGAACCGAAAGCTGACGCGCCAGCAGGTCGTGAGCGGCGCCATAGGGCGCGCGGCATTGATGGCATTTGGCGGAAAAGGGGGCCTTTTCGGTGACGTCGGTCGACTCACCGAGGCGCGGCACACTGCGGCCGCGGGTCATGCGTGATAGCGCGGCCCGGCGTGGGGCCGCCTCTCACGGGTGCAGGCGGGATCTGTTCAGATGGCCTTCAGTTCGGACGCCGACGCACGGCCGTCGCGGCCTTCGCGCAGTTCGTACTCGATCTTCTGGTTGTCCGCGAGGCCGGTCATGCCCGCGCGTTCAACGGCAGAGATGTGCACGAAAACGTCCTTGCCGCCCTCGTCGGGCGCGATGAAGCCGTAGCCCTTGGTGGTATTGAACCATTTCACGGTGCCAGTCGGCATTCCGTCTCTCCTTGTCTAGTTCCCCACCCACGGGATTGCGGTGGGTGTGATGCAGCCAGGGTCTTCCAAGTCTCAGAGGCTGCTCCGGACAGGAGCGGTCTTCGAAGAAAGTCTGTCGTCACGGAATCAAGCATCGCCCATTCACGTACAGAAGCAAGTGAATTATTGGTGTCGCGGAACAGAGATGAAGTCGAGCACGAGTGGAAGAAGAGATGGATTTCTATGGCCTTAAGACATGCGACACATGCCGGAAAGCGGAAAAGGCTTTGCGGTCGCATGGTTATGACCTGAACGTCATTGACGTAAGGTCGGACGGCGTGCCCGAAGCAGAGCTTTCGCGCTTTGTCGAGACGCTTGGCGACGCGGTGCTGAACCGCCGTTCGACGACGTGGCGCGGACTCACGGCCGCTGAACAGGAAGGCAACCCGGTGGAATTGTTGGCGAATCATCCGACGCTGATGAAACGCCCGGTGATCGACCACGAGGGGCGCCTGTACTTGGGCTGGGGCAAGGATGTGCAGGCGGCACTTCTTGGATAAGTCCCGCCGGGTACCTATCTGCTGAACGCACGAAGGAGAACGAACATGCGCAACGCCGCGCTTATGCTGGGTGTCATCGGCGGGATCGTCGGAATGATCGTCGGGTTGTTCAGCACCGGCTATCTGTGGGTCGTGGAATGGCTGGGCGGCGTCGACGAGGTCGCGCTTCAGGTCGAGAACGCGGACATCATCCGGGTGGCGGGCTTCCTGTCGCCGATCCTTGCCGTCGCGGGCGGGGCGATGGCCCGGTCGCAGGCCACTGCCGCGGCGGTGCTGATGGCGCTGTCGGCGGGCGGGATGTACTACGCCTTCGGCTTCAACCCCGCCACGATGTTCCCGATCGGCATGTGCGGCCTTGGCGCTGTGCTTGCGCTGGTGGCGCGTCAGCCGGACGCCGCCTGAACCCGGGGCGCGGGCCGTTCCAGCACCAGCCGGTCGACCGAGACCGGCCCGGCGCCCCGGAACACAAGGTAGACCAGCACGAAGACCCAGAACGCCCGCTGGTCGAGGATATGCGCGTCCGCGATCCTGTCGAACCAGTGGCCGATGGTGTCGGCATCGGCGTTGTGGCCGTAGATGTCGGTCAGCGACTGCACCGCGACAAAGCCGATCATCCCCAGCGCCGCAAGCCGGGTGAACAACCCGATCACCAACAGCAGCGGCAGGATGAACTCGGCCCACGTTCCGGCCAGCGCCACCAGCTTGTAGCCAAGGCCCAGCATCGACGGATCATAGCCCGCTGCCTCCATCTGTTTCGGGAACATCTGGACATAGGCGCCCGAGCTTAGACGGATGAAGCCGAACACGCCGTCGCCCAGCTTGGTCAGCGCGGAGTTCCAGTAATACCCCAGCAGCACCGCCGCAAAGACGAAGCGGGCCAAGGTGGGAAGCACGGCGAAAGCGATGGACTCGATCCGGGCGAAAAGGGCGGTGTGCAGCGCGACAAGCCGGGTCATCCTGTGGGTCCTTCCGTCAGGCCGGTGATCGCACCGGCGGTGATGAGTTGCCCAAGCAACGGGGCAAGATCGAAGCCCGGCGCGGCGTCCAGCGCGGCGTCGTGGGCTTCGGCAAGGGTGGCGTGGGCCAACAGCCGGGCCATGAAGGTTCCGCCGCCCGACGGCAGCAGCACGGGCGCCGGGTCGTAGTCAGGCCGCAGGATCAGGACGTCCTCGGCGCGCGGTTCGGGCTTGGGCGCGTCGGGGACGGTGTTGAACCGCCAGATCCCGTGCACCGGCCAGTCCGACCGCAGCAGCCGCAGCGACGGGGCCAACCGAAGGGCGGACCCCATCAGCCGGTCGGGCGGCAGCGCCTGCAACGTCTCGGGCGCAACGCCGCAACTGTCGGCGGCGTGGTAGGACGCGCGCAACGCCAGTTCCAGTCGCGCCACGTCGGGCAGATAGCCAAGGGTCTGCACCGGCTCGAAGGTTTCGAGAAAGCCGGGCATATCCTGCCCGTAGTGCATCATCAGTGCCGAGGCGGGCGGGTGCTTGCGCAGGTAGATCCCGGCCAGCACCCGGAAATTGGCGTCGCCCACCAGCTTGCGGATCACCGGGAACGCCTGTTCTAGCGCCTCGGTCAGGCTGACGGCGACGTTGTTGCGGTACACGTCGAACCGGCGTGCGGCGGGGCGGCCATCCGGGTTGGCCAGCCCCGGCGGCACGGCGGCGGCGGGGTCCAGCATGGCGCGGGTGAACTGATCCTGCGTGACGCTCATCCGACCGTCTCCGAAACGGGCTCCAGCACCCGTGCCGCGCGGGCGGCCTCGGCGGCCAGCACCGGCCAGTCGGGCACATCGGTGTCCCATTCGATCAACGTGGGCTTCGCGCCGCCCACGGCAATGGTGTGGGCATACAGCGACCAGACCGGATCGACGACCTCGGCCCCGTGGCTGTCGATCAGCAGCGGCGCACCGGCTTCGTCCTCATCCTCGTCATGGCCGCCAAGATGGATCTCGCCCACGGCGGCATGGGGGAAGGCATCGATATAGGACACCGGGTCGGTCTGCTGGTTGGTGGCCGAAACGAAGACGTTGTTCACGTCCAGCAGCAGGCCGCAGCCGGTGCGCCGGGCGATCTCGGCCAGAAAATCGATCTCGGACCAGTCGCTTTCCTCGAAGGCGAGATAGCTGGACGGGTTTTCCAGCAGCATCCGGCGGCCCAGCGTGTCCTGCACCTGATCGATATGCGCCGCGACGCGGGCCAGCGTTTGCGCGGTATAGGGCAGGGGCAGCAGGTCGTTCAGAAAGTGGCTGTCATGGGTGGACCACGCAAGGTGCTCGGAAAAGCTGGCAGGGTTCAGCCACTCGACAAGGTGCCGCAGCCGGGCAAGGTGATCGGGGTCCAGCCGTCCCTCGCCGCCGATCGACAGGCCGACACCGTGGACAGAGATCGGGAACCGTTCGGCCAAGTGGCGCAGCTGCGCCAGCGGGCGGCCGCCGTCGCCCATGTAATTCTCGGCGTGGATCTCCAGCCACCGCACCGGGGCGGGATCGCGCAGGATGTCTGCATAGTGCTGCGGTTTATAGCCGACGCCGGGCGAATGCGGGAGGCGGTCGAACGTCTGGGGGGTCGCGTCAAGCATCGGTCTGCCTTTCTGTCCGGTGATCGTCGGTGGACCGGGCGCGGCTGATGTGCCGCGCCCAGTCTGGTTTGGGCCCGGGGAAGGCCCGGGTCCGGTCAGGACATGGGAAGGTCACGCTCCAGCGCTTCCAGCGACCCCATGCGGGGCGTGCCGTCGGCCATCGCGGGAAGCTCGATCTCGGCGCAGGTGCCCGCGTCGACAAGCGTCCACGCATTGCCCTGATAGTCCACCTTGGACGTCCCGGCGCAGGTGGTGCCCGGGCCGGCGGCGCAGTCGTTCGCGCCCGCCATCGAAACGCCGAAGCATTTCTCTTGCGCTTGGGCGCTGGCGGTGCCGGCGACGCTGACACCCATCAGGGCGGTTGCAACGGCGGTGGCGAGAAGGGCTTTGTTGGTGGTCGTGGTCATGTCTATCCTCCGATGAAGCGGATCGCCGTTCGTGGCGTCCATGCAAAGCCATTCGGGGAAGGCGCGGGGAATGTTACGCCGATCACGGACGAGTGAATAATTTGCCTGAAATGGGTTGGTGCCTGTAACGTTTCCCGGCACCGCGCGAATGGAGGGGTAATGACGGATCGGAATGATCGATGGGGCGCGCTCCTGAGCAGGGCGAACCGCGGCGAGGCTGTGGCCTATGCCGCGTTCCTGCAAGACGTGACCCCGGTCATCCGGACCATCGTGCGCGGCCGGTCATCGGCCGAGGCCGAGAACGAGGATATCGTGCAGGAGGTCCTGCTTGCGATCCACGCAAAGCGTCATACATGGCGCGAGGGCGACCCGGTGGCGCCGTGGCTGTATGCCATCGCCCGCTACAAGACGGCGGACGCGTTCCGCCGCCGCAAGGGGACGACGCAGGTGCCCATCGACGATCTGGCCGACCGGCTGGCCGACGAGGCGCCGGGCGACCCGACGGCGGCCCGCGACCTTGCCCGGCTGATGGACGGGCTGGACGACCGCTCTGCCGGGATCGTCCGCGCCGTGGGCGTGGAAGGCGAAAGCGCCGGCGAAGTCGGTGCGCGCATGGGAATGAGCGAAGGCGCGGTCCGTGTGGCCTATCACCGCGCGCTGACCCGGCTGAAGAAGCTGGCCGGTGCCAACGAATGACGGAAGAGACGGAGAGAATGAAGACCGACGACCTCATCGCCACGCTGGCGGCTCAGCCCGCCCCGGCCCCCGCCGCCTCGATCGAGGGGCGGGCGGGCTTGGGCAGCGTGGCGGGTCTGGCCGTGACCGTTGTGCTGTTCTTCCTTGTGCTGGGCCCGCGCGCCGGGCTGGGCACGGCGCTGATGGACCCGGTGGTGCTGGCGAAGACCGCGCTGCCGTTGCTGCTTGCGGCCTTCGCGTGGGTGCTGGCGGTGCGGTCGGCGCGCCCGGCGGTGCCCTCGGGCAAGACGGGGCGCGCCGTGTGGCTGGTGCCTGCGGCGGTGGGCGCGCTGTTCTTCTGGGCGCTGGGCGCCACCGAGGCGGGACAGCGGCTGATCCTGTTCCTGGGCCATTCGACGCAAGTCTGCATCCCGGCGATCACCGTCCTGTCGCTGCCGATCCTCGCGGGGCTGATCAACGCCCTGAAACGCGGCGCCCCGGTGCACCCGACCCGCAGCGGTGCGCTGGCGGGTCTCGCGGCGGCGGGGCTGTCGACGGCGGTCTATTCGCTGTTCTGCACCGAGGATTCCCCGCTGTTCTACGCGGTCTGGTACAGCGTCGCCATCGGCGTCGCGACCGGCATCGGCGCGCTGGCGGGGCGGCGGTTCCTGCGCTGGTAGGGGCGCGATCTGTGGAAAGAGAAAGGCGTCCCACGGGACGCCTTTACCGTTTGGCGGAGCGCCTCGTGACCGAACCACTTATAGCTATGAAGTTATGGCGCCAGAGGTCGGCTTGGCGGACGAAGCGGACATCCTTTCGTCAATCTTTATCGGTATGCCGGCAAGATGACGAATTCCAATTACAATGATCCCGAAGCCCTCTTGGCCGCATTTGTCGCGCTAGCTGCGGACATTCTCGGAGTAGACACGTCCGAAATTGATGCGGACGTCAGCATAGATAATCTTTTCAAGAAACTTCGCCATTGGCGACGGTTCTCGGACCGGCATCTGGAACTCGCCCAAATAAGCAGTGAAGATGCTATAGCGTTGATGAGAGACTCTCAGCCTGATCATGCTGACAGTAAATGGCACGCGGAAATGCGCGCGCTTAGCGTGCTTGCCGGGTTTTCCGTACCGGCCAGAAAATTGCTTGAGAAGCGGCAAGAAAAATTTGAGGCGCCGACAATCAGATCTCTTTCAGCCACCTATGCTACAGGGGTTTACCACCCCTGCGGCATCGCCGCCAAAATGTACGAGCCAAAAACACGGCGGGAGGTTTTCAAAACCGCATACTTCGTAGTGGTCGCGATACCGGTATTGTCTGCAATTTTCGCTTGGGGGAGTTGCTCTGCCTCGGAATGCGTACACCGACCACATTCAGAGACTTTCGCCTTTGTGAGTATTTTGCTCAGCATCTTCGCCGTCGTTTATTTCGGAATCTTTCTGTCTTGGGGTTTCCGGGCGCTTAGGGGTTAGAGCCGCTGCTTAGGGCTCAGAGCGGACATAGCGCTCCGAATCCTGGGTCCCGCATCAGCACGACGAAATGAAAAGGCGCCCCGGGGGGCGCCTTTGTCGTTGCGTTACTTCCGAAGGTCGGGCGGTGTCGCGTCCGCCGCAAGGCTCTTCGCCAGATCGTCCAGCGCCTCGACGCTGGTCTGTTTCTCGCCAAGGCGGCGGACGGTGACCGTGCGTTCCTCGACCTCGCGGGCGCCGCAGGCCAGGATCACCGGGACCTTGCCAAGCGAGTGCTCGCGGACCTTGTAGTTGATCTTCTCGTTGCGGGTGTCCGCCTCGGCGCGGATGCCTGCGGCCTGCAGCGTCTTTACGACCTCGTGCACGTAGGCGTCGGCTTCCGACACGATCGAGGCGACGACCACCTGTCGCGGCGCCAGCCAGAACGGCAGCTTGCCCGCGAAGTTCTCGATCAGGATGCCGATGAACCGCTCGAAGCTGCCGACCACGGCGCGGTGCAGCATCACCGGACGGTGCTTGTCGCCGTCGGCGCCGACATAGCTGGCGTCCAGCCGCTCGGGCAGGTTGGGGTCGACCTGGAAGGTGCCGCACTGCCAGTCGCGGCCGATGGCGTCGGTCAGCACGAATTCCAGCTTCGGACCGTAGAACGCGCCTTCGCCCTCGTTGATCGTATAGTCGTAGCCCGCCGCCTTGGTGGCGTTGGCCAGCGCCGTTTCGACGCGGTCCCATTCCTCTTCCGACCCGATCCGCTTTTCCGGGCGCGTCGACAGCTTCACCGTCCAGTCGGTGAACCCGAGGTCGGCATAGATGTCGGCGAGGAAGGCGATGAACTTCTCGGTCTCGGCCTCGATCTGGTCCGGCGTGCAGAAGATATGCGCGTCGTCCTGCGTAAAGCCGCGCACCCGCATGATGCCGTGCAGCGCGCCCGAGGGTTCGTAACGGGCGCAGGACCCGAACTCTGCCATCCGCAGCGGCAGGTCGCGATAGGACTTCAGGCCGGTGTTGAAGATCTGAACGTGGCAGGGGCAGTTCATCGGCTTCAGCGCGTTGACGGTCTTTTCGCGCGCGTGATCCTCGTCGACCTCGACGATGAACATATGCTCTTGGTAGTTGTCCCAGTGGCCCGAGGCTTCCCACAGCTTGCGGTTCACCACCTGCGGCGTGTTGACCTCGACATAGCCGCCGGCTTCCTGCTTGCGGCGGATGTAGTCCTGCAGCGTGGTGTAGATCTTCCAGCCGTTCGGGTGCCAGAAGATCTGGCCCGGCGCTTCTTCCTGCATGTGGTACAGGTCCATCTCGCGGCCCAGCTTCCGGTGGTCGCGTTTGGCGGCCTCTTCCATCATGATCTGCCACGCCTTCAGCGCCTTGCGGTCCTTGAAGGCGACGCCATAGATCCGCTGCAGCATCGGGCGGCTGCTGTCACCCAGCCAGTAGGCGCCGGCGACGTGGGTCAGCTTGAACGCGTCCGCCGGGACCTGCCCGGTGTTCTGCAGGTGCGGGCCACGGCACAGGTCCTGCCAGTCGCCGTGCCAGTACATGCGGATGTCCTGATCCTCGGGGATGCGGTCCAGAAGCTCGATCTTGAACGGCTCGCCACGCTCTTTGTAATAGGCGACGGCTTGGGCGCGGTCCCAGACTTCGGTTTTCACCGGATCGCGGGCGTTGATGATCTCTTTCATCTTGGCTTCGATCTCGCCAAGGTCCTCGGGCGTGAACGGCTCGGCCCGGTCGAAATCGTAGAACCAGCCGTTGTCGCGGACCGGACCGATCGTGACCTTCACGTCGGGCCACAGTTCCTGCACCGCCCGCGCCATGATGTGCGCAAGGTCGTGCCGGATCAGTTCCAGCGCCTGTTCGTCGTCCTGCAGGGTGTGGATGGCAATCGACGCATCCTCGGCAATCGGCCACTGAAGGTCGTAATGCGCGCCGTTGACCGTCGCGCTGATCGCTTTCTTGCCAAGGCTGGTCGAGATGCTTTCGGCCACCTGCGCAGGCGTCACGCCCGCGTCGAAGTCACGCGAATTGCCATCGGGGAATGTCAGAGAGATCTGGGCCATATCGGCTCCTCGTCGGTTTGGCGCCCACGGAACGCCCGGTTGCGGGTATATAAGTGTGCGGCGCTTATGGCTTCGGCTTCACAAGGAAGTCAACCGGCGTGGACGCGATGTTAAGGCTTTCGTGTCCTGCAGCCTCGCGTGTATTCAGAAGGCAATTCGGGAGGATGCCATGTCGGAACCATCGTCGGAACCATCGTATCTTGAGACGCCGCAGGGGCGGCGCATCGCGTACCACCTGACCGGGGGCAAGGGGCCGACCGTGGTGTTTCTGGGCGGCTTCCGCTCGGACATGGAAGGCACCAAGGCGGTGCATCTTGAAGACTGGTGCCGCAAGCGCGGGCAGGCTTTCCTGCGGTTCGACTATTCCGGTCACGGCCAGTCGTCAGAGGATTTTCTGGACGGCGCCATCGGAGACTGGGCCGAGGACGCCGAAGAGACCATCAATGCGCTGGTGGACGGGCCGGTGATGCTGGTCGGGTCGTCGATGGGCGGGTGGATTTCGCTGATCCTGTCGAAGCGGCTGGGGGACAAGGTCTGCGGGCTGGTGGGCATCGCCGCCGCGCCGGATTTCACCGAGGATTCGATGTGGGCGGGGTTCTCTGCCGACCAGAAGGTCGCGCTGGTCGAGGACGGGCGGGTCGAATTGGCGTCCGAGTATTCCGACGACCCCTATGTGATCACCCGGCGGCTGATCGAAGAGGGGCGCAGCCAGTTGGTCCTGCGGCTGCCGCTGGTGCTGAAGTTCCCGGCGCGGTTCCTTCAGGGCACCGAGGATGCCGATGTCGACATGGCGGTCGCGTTGCGGCTGCTGGACCATGCCGAGGGCAAGGATTTGCGGCTGACGCTGGTGAAGGGGGCGGACCACAGGTTCTCGACTCCGGAATGCCTTGGGCTGATCGAACGGGCCATCGACGATGTCCTGACGCGCGGGGGGCACTGAGTTGGACCAGCGGGTCAGCCTGATCACCCTTGCGGTCGACGACATCGACGCATCGGCCGCGTTCTACGAGGCGCTGGGCTGGGCCCGCGTGCCGGCGGACGAGGGCATCGTGGCCTTCGACCTGATCGGCCAGACGCTTGGCCTGTATCCGCGCGCGGCGCTGGCGAAGGATATGGGGCTGGACCCGTCCGAGATCGGCGGCTTCTCGGGCATCACGCTGGCGCACAATCTGCCGGACAACGCGGGCGTGGACGCGCTGTACCAGCGGTTCCTCGACGCGGGCGGGCGCGGGATCAAGCCACCGCACAAGGTGTTCTGGGGCGGGTACACGTCCTATGTCGCCGATCTGGATGGCCATGTCTGGGAACTGGCCTGCAATCCCTTCGCGCCGCTGGGGCCGAACGGCGAATTCCAGTGGGGCGGTGCGTGAGGAAACCGGGACGTTACGTGTCGTTGGAGGATCTGGGCAGGGTGCGCCTGTCGAAGCATTTCCAGTTCCGCAACTTCCTGTATTCCGAGATCGGCAATTTCTACGGCAAGCAGAACATTCCCGACGACCCCGACCTTGCCATCGCGGCGGGGCGCAAGCTGGCCACGACACTGCTGGACCCGCTGGTCGAGACGTTCGGACCGATCGACATCCGGTCCGGCTATCGGTCGGCGGCGCTGAACGACTTCGGCGCGACCGAGGTGAAGCCGCAGAAATGCGCGTCTAACGCGTCGAACGCCGGAGGCGGGCATATCTGGGACCTGCGCGATGACGAAGGGCGGATGGGCGCGATGGTGTCGGTGTCGATCCCGTGGTTTGCCGAACAGTACAACGCGGGGCGCGATTGGCGCGACCTGGCGTGGTGGCTGTTCGATCACCTCGATTTTCACGTCGCTTGGTTCTTCCCCAAGAACGCGGCCTTCAACCTAAGCTGGCGCGAGCAGCCGGACCGCCTGATCCAAAGCTACATCGCACCGAAGGGCAAGCTGTACGGCCCCGGTCTGACACCCGATCCGCAGCGGGCCGAGCGGTACGCCGACTTTCCCGCCTTTCGGGGGATCGCCTATCCGCCGGTGCCGGGCGCATAGGCCGATGAGTTGCATGAAGCTGGCTAAATTGGAACAAAGAGGCGTGTCATGCGCTGCTGCATAGCACGGAACGAATTTTACTGAGGAAATGATGCAAGAGCCTCTGGTCCTTATCCCGGGCATGATGTCCGACTCGCGCGGGTTCCTTCCGCAGATCGTCGAGCTAAGCTGGGAGACATCCGTCCACGTCGCCCCGCCGCTGACCGGCGAGACGATCGAGGAGATGGGCGATGCGATCCTGGCCCGCGCGCCGGAGCAGTTCGCGCTGTGCGGGCACGGGCTGGGCGGCATGATCGCGATGGACATCCTTGCCCGCGCGCCCGAACGGGTCACGCGGCTGGCGCTGATGGACACCAATTGCCAGTCGGAGCTGCCCAAGGTCGCCGCCGCGCGCGAAGAACGGATCGTCGCGGCGCGGGCAGGGCGGCTGGCCGAGGCGATGCAGGACGAACTGCGTCCCGAACACATCGCCGACGGCGATCAGCGCGATGCGATCTGGCAGATGATGCAGGACATGGCGCTGGACCTTGGGGCGGAGACCTTCATCCGCCAGTCGCGCGCGATGCAGAAGCGGCCGGACCAGCAGGGCGTCCTGCGCAAGTCGCGCACGCCCACGCTGGTGATGTGCGGCGAGGCCGACACGCTGTTCCCGGTCAGGCGGCACGAGTTTCTGGCGCACCTGATGCTGAAGGCGAAGCTAGAGGTGGTGCCGGGCGCCGGACATTTGCCGGCGCTCGAGAACCCTAATGCCGTGTCGGCGTCTCTCCGGAATTGGCTTTCGTGGCCGATTTCCGCGGGGCGCGGGGCTTCTTCGGCGACGTGGTCTTAGCCGCGCCGTTGGCGGTTCCGTTGCTGGTCTTGGCCGCAGCGGATTTCGTCGCGGTCTTGCGGGCACGGGGCGCCGTTTTGGGCTTTTCGGCGGTCTCTTTCTCGACCGAGGACGCCGCCGTCAGCGCCGGTTTCGCGTCCATCTCGGACGTGCGTTCGGCCTGACGCTGTTCCGCATCGGCCTTGCGCTTGGACGAGACCCCGCCGGGCGCCGCGTTGTCGTCGATGAATTTCAGAACCAGCGGCCGGATGTTGTTGCGCCACGACTTGCCCGCGAAGATGCCGTAGTGACCGGCTCCCGGTTCAAGGTGCGCCGCCTTCTTGCTGTCGGGCAGGTTGGGCATCAGGTTCAGCGCGGCAAGACACTGGCCGGGCGCGCTGATGTCGTCCTTCTCGCCCTCGACCACCTTGACCGCCACGTCGGTGATCTTGGTGATGTCGATGGGCTTGCCGTCGATGGTGAATTCGTTCTTCGCGATCTCGCAGCTTTTGAAGATCCGCTCGACCGTCGACAGGTAGAACTCTGCCGTCATGTCCATCACAGCAAGGTATTCGTCGTAGAAGCGGTTGTGCCGGTCGTGGTCGCTGGCCTCGCCCTTGGCGGCGGCGATCACCTGATTGTAGAACGCCTCGCCGTGGGTTTCCGAGTTCATCGACATGAAGCCGGCAAGCTGCAGAAGGCCGGGGTACACCATGCGTCCGACGCCGGGATACTTGGCGCCGACGTGCTGGATCGCCATCCATTCCAGTTGGCCCATCGTGACACGACGACCGAAATCCGTGACGTCGGTATCGGCGGCATCGGGGTCGATCGGGCCGCCGATCAGCGTCAGGCTGCGGGGCTGCGCCAGCGGGTCATGTTCGGCCAGATAGGCTGTGGCGGCCAGCGCAAGCGGGGCAGGCTGGCACACCGCGATGACGTGGGTCGAATGCCCAAGGGCGCGCATGAACTCGATCAGGTACTTGGTATAATCCTCGACGTCGAACTTGCCTTCGCTGACGGGAATTTCGCGCGCGTTGTGCCAATCCGTAATATAGACTTCGCAATCCGGAAGCAGGCTGGTTACAGTCGACCGAAGGAGGGTGGCATAGTGACCGGACATCGGAGCGACGAGAAGAACACGGCGCTTACGCTCGGGTCGGCCCGCGACGCGGAAGTGGACCAGGTCGCCGAAGGGGCGTTTGACCAGCGGTTCGACGGACACGACATGGTCGCGACCGTCCTCGCCCACGACCGAGGTGATGCCCCAGTCGGGCTTGGCGACCATGCGGGCGAAGGTCCGTTCCGTGACCTCGCCCCATGCGCGCAGAATCTGGAAGGCAGGGGATGGAAACATGCCCACGGCCGGGTAGGACCCCATCGCCGCCGCCGTCGCGCCCAACCACTGGTTGGTGTTACGGAAGGTTTCCATCAGATCGTAGGTCGCAAGATAGCGCATGGATCATGTCCCTGGATTGTTCGGCAGGTCTATGCGCCGCCACTCCTCCCCGATACGGTGACGCCCGTTGCTGCATGTGCAAAATAGCTGGAAATGTTAAAATGACAACCGAGGAAAACGGAGCAGGCCGGGAACTGGACGAGCTAAGTGCCAACCTGGTTAAGATGGAAGACCTGTCCCAGCGCCTTGTCGCGGCCTTGGCAAACAAGACCCCGGACCGTGCCGGACTGCAGGGGCCGGGCCAGGATTTGTACATGAAGGCCGCCTCTGCCTACATGGCCGAGATGATGGCGAACCCGGCCCGGATGCTGGAGCAGCAGATCAGCTATTGGGGCAAGACCCTGCAGCACTATGCCGATGCGCAGCAGGCTTTGGCGCGTGGCAAGATGGAGACCCCGGAAGACGCGACGCCGTCGGACAAGCGGTTCTCGGACCCGCTGTGGCAGACGCATCCGTATTTCAACTTTCTCAAGCAGCAGTACATGCTGAACTCTGAGGCGATGAAGAATGCCGTCGGCGCGCTGGACGGGCTGGACGACCGCGAACGCCGCCGGGTCGAGTACTTCAGCCGCCAGATCATCGACATGTTCAGCCCGACCAACTTCCTTGGGACCAACCCGGAAGCCTTGCAGCGCGCCGTTGAAACCAACGGGCAAAGCCTTGTCGACGGGCTGGAGAACCTTGTGCGCGACATCGAGGCGTCCGAGGGCAGCCTGAACGTGACGCTGGCCGACAAGGACGCGTTCAAGGTCGGCAGCAACATCGCGACCACGCCGGGCAAGGTGGTGTTCCGCAACCGGATGTTCGAGCTGATCCAGTACAGCCCGCAGACCGAGACCGTGCACGAGACGCCGCTGCTGGTGTTCCCGCCGTGGATCAACAAGTACTACATCCTCGATCTCAAGCCGCAGAACTCGCTGATCAAGTGGGTGGTCGAGCAGGGCTATACCCTGTTCGTGGTCAGCTGGGTGAACCCGGACGAGACCTATTCCGACGTGGGGCTGGATACTTACATCACCGAAGGTTACCTGACCGCGATCGAGCAGGTGAAGCAGCTGAGCGGTCAGAAGCGGCTGAACGTGATCGGCTATTGCATCGCCGGCACCACGCTGGCGCTGACCCTGTCTTATCTTCACAAGAAGAAGGACAACTCGATCAAGTCGGCAACATTCTTCACCGCGCTGACGGATTTTTCCGATCAGGGCGAGTTCACGCCGTTCCTGACCGACGACTTCGTCGATTCGCTTGAGGCCGAGATGGCCGAGAAGGGCTATCTCAACCACAAGATCATGGCGCGGACGTTCTCTTTCCTGCGGTCCAACGATCTTGTCTACCGTCCGGCGATCCGAAGCTACATGATGGGGGAATCTCCCCCAGCGTTCGACCTTCTGTTCTGGAACGGGGACGGGGCGAACCTGCCCGGCCGCATGTGTACCGAGTACCTGCGGTGGCTGTGCCAGCAGAACCTGTTCGCGCGGGGCGAGATGGAGCTTCTGGGCGAAACGCTGTCGCTGAAGGACGTGCGCGTGCCGCTGTTTTCCATCACCTGTGAAACGGATCACATCGCGGCGTGGAAGGCCTGTTTCAACGGCGTGCGGCAGATGGGCAGCCGGTCGAAGACCTTCCTCGTGTCAGAGTCGGGGCATATCGCCGGGATCGTTAATCCGCCCAGCAAGAAGAAGTACGGCCATTACGTGAACGAGGACCTGTCGCAGGACGCGGACAGCTGGATGGCCGGCGCCGAGTTCCACGAAGGATCGTGGTGGCCCCGGTGGGAAGAATGGCTGGCGAAGCGGTCGGGCAAGATGGTTCCGGCCCGCGAGCCCGGCGACTCGAAACATCCGGCGATCTGCGACGCGCCGGGGGTCTATGTGGTGGCGCAGCCGCGCCTGATCGGCGAACCCGCCTAGAATCCGGCGGTATGCGTCGAAATTCTCTTGAATGCTGCGGTGCAGCATTGTATCGATCCGATGACGTAACGGCAGGTGATCGGCCTGCAATTCAATTGGGGGAAGGCTAGAATGGCGAAATCGACAACTGGCAAAGGAACCGGCTCGGACCCGTTCGCGAACGTCGACATGAGCGCGATGATGGACCACATCAAAGGGTCTGCCGTCGTCGGCGAAAAGCTGTCGCAGGCGGCTTTGGAAGCGGCGGGCAAGGCCAGCGAACTGTCCAGCAGCTGGACCAAGCAGACGATCGCGAACATGGGCGATGTCACCTCGGTGAAGGACGATCCCAGCGATTACGCCAAGGCGATGACCGACTTCGCATCCTCGCAGGGCGCGCTGGCGCAAGAGAACCTGAACCAGTTCGCGCAGATCGCCCAGGCGCTGCAGGAACAGACGATTTCGATCCTGATGGAAGCCAGTTCGTCGATGGGCGAAGAGGCCGCCGAGGCGGTCCAGAAAGCCGCCGACATGATGGGAATGAAGGGGCCCGGTTCCAAGTGAGCCGGGACGCCCGGTTGAGGGACCGGGTGTGACGAAAGGTGTTGTAACGAGTTTGGAAGGGCGGGCCTTGGTCCGCCCTTTTCAATTTCCGGTTTTGCTTACCTTAGGGAATCACGCGCGGCCTTAAATCGTGCCAAAATTCCAAGGTTTCGGGGCGGTTCCTGGGTTAAGCTCCTGACATATAATCATAAAAAATTTTTGCTGCACTGCAGAAAAATCCCTTGAAATGCCGCGCCGCAGAAAGCATATTCCTTGTGCAGATGCAGAATTCCGGATCGGGCACGATCCACCGAAGGAGAAATGATATGGCTGCGAAGAACGCCGACTACACCAAGATGATGCAAGACATGATGGGCGCCTTCCCGGTCGACATGACCGCGATGCAGGACGCCTTCAAAACCCAAGCCACCCTGTCGGACAAGCTGTCCAAGGTTGCGCTGGAAGCGGCCGACAAGTCGACCGAGATCTCGACCAAGTGGACGAAAGACACCCTGTCGAAGATCTCCTCGATGACGACCGTCAAGGACGACCCGGCTGACTACACCAAAGCGATGACCGACTTCGCGTCGGCTCAGGCCGAGATGTCCGCCGAAACGATGGCCGCCTTCGCCGAAGTCGCGAAGAAGGTCCAGATGGAAACCGTCGAGCTGCTGCTGGCCGCTGGCAAGGACATGTCCGAGGACGCGTCCGCCGCTGTCAAGAAGGCCACCGCCGAGGTGACCGCAGCCGCGAAGAAGGCGACCGCTGCCGCCAAGTAAGGCGCAGCACTACAATTCGGGGCGTCGCCGGATACCTCCCTGCCGGAACGCCGGACTGGGCGGGCTTAAAGCCCGCCCTTTTATTTTGTCCCGCAAGGGCCTACTCTTTTTTCTGCACCGCCAAATACCCGGGGAGGGACCGCGTTGGCCGATACCGATGCACCGCTGCTGATCAAGCGCTACGCAAGCCGCAGACTCTACAACACTGAAACGAGCGACTACGTCACGCTCGACGATATTTCCCAGTTCATCAGGGACGGCCGCGAGGTGCAGATCATCGATCTGAAATCCGGCGACGACCTGACGCGGCAATACCTTCTTCAGATCATTGCCGACCATGAAAGCCACGGCGAAAGCGTGTTGCCGATCAACGTGCTGACGGACCTTGTCCGCAGCTATACGACGGGCGTGCAGTCGGTGGTGCCTCAGTTCCTGCAGATGTCCTTCGAGATGCTGCGCGACGGCCAGTCGAAGATGTTCGAGAACTTCACCAACCCGATGGCGAAGATGCCGGGCTTCGAGGCGATGCAGGCGCAGCAGGATGCCTTCATGAAGGCGATGACCGGCGGTTGGTCTGGCGCTCCGGGCACGGGCAAGATGCCCGACTCGTCCGAGCGGTCGTCGGAGGATCTGGACGACATCAAGAAGCAGCTGGCCGAGCTGCAGGCCAAGCTGTCCAAGCTGAGCTGAGCGGCGAAAGGAAGCCCTCATGACCGATGACGTGATTGCGGTCGTCGCGCCTTCGCCGGCGCGGCGCTGGCTTGCGGTGGCGTTGCTGGTGGCGCTGGGCGGGTTGCTTTTGTACCTCGCCTTTAGCACGCCGCCCGCGAACCTGTTCCTTCAGGCCTTCCTTGTGGCGCTGGGCCTTGGCTCTGTGGTGATGGGCGACCGCATCCGCCGGGCGACCGAAACCTATGTCGAACTGACGGACGAGGGGCTGCGCGACGGCACGGGCCGGGTGCTGGCCCGCATGGACGAGATCGACCGCGTCGAACGCGGTGCGTTCGCGTTCAAGCCGTCGAACGGTTTTCTGGTCCATCTCAAGAAACCCGGCCACCGCGCGTGGCAGCCGGGCCTGTGGTGGCGCATGGGGCGCAAGCTGGGCATCGGCGGCGTGACACCGGCGGGGCAGGCCAAGTTCATGGCCGACATGATCGCCCTGCGCCTGCGCGGCGGCGATCCTTTGGGGTTCGGTCTGGAAGATGCCGCGGACGACGCGAAGGACGACCCCAAGGACAGCGACAAGACCTGAGCGGCAGGGCCGGGGGCGTGATCGGGGGCGTGCGGAACGCGCCCGCTACAGCGCGTTCAGGCAGGGCGAGTTCTGCGTCAGTTCGCCGTCTTCGAAACACAGGTTCGGTGCGAAACGGGGCCGGGTGACCACGGTGTTCTCGAAGTAGAACGCGCCAAGACCCCATGTCATCACGGGTTCGAATGCGGCCCAGCTTTCGACGACGATGTTGAACGCGCCGTGGGCCATGATCGGGATCTGGTCCTCGATCTCGTCCAGGGTGCCGTCGACCAGCGGCAGGATGATCCCCTCGGTCCCGCCGTCGACCGCCGACCAGACGACAGACAATTCGTCGGCGTCTTCGTCGTAGGTGACCGCCGTCACGCGGATGATCGTCGGGTGCTTCGACTGGGTCAGCAGCGACAGAAGCTGGTTCATGCCCGTGACGTAATCGGTCGTCAGCAGGTTGTCCTCGCGCGAGATCAGGTCCGACACGGTGTAGGACGCGCGGACGTTGACGTTCTGCATCCGGAACGCATCGAAGAAGGTGAACAGCCCGGCAAAGCAGAACAGCAGCAGCGGCACGATCAAGACCGTCTCGACCGAGAACGTGCCGCGCTCGGAACGCCGGAATCGGCGGAGGTGTGTGTGTAGGCGCTTCATGTCAGGGCTCGTTCACGAAGGCCGACATCGCGACCAGCCGATAGTGCAGGTCGTCCCCCAGCTTTGGCAGGTAGCGGCCGATGAAGCTGAGCGGGCGCATCACGGGGAATTTGCCGCAAACGGTGATGACCATCAGGTCGTTCAGCGTGCCAGGGTTAAACCCTTCGACAAGGTCGATCTCTTCCGACTGGTCGGTGCAGGCGATCAGGCCGGTGCGGAAGTCAAAATCGGCGGTGCTGACCCGTTCAAGTTCCACGAACAGCGACGCGTCGCAGTCGCCGATCACGCCGGAATACTGGCAGATCGCCCAGCGCAGTTCCTCGTAGGTCGGAGTCGGATCGCGGCCAAGGCGCAGGTCGCGGACCGCAAGGTCGACGCCCCGTTCCAGCAGCGCGTGGCGCGCGTTTACCATGCCGACCTCGAAGGTGGCGACAAGGATCGCGATGAACAGCGGGAACAGAATGAGGAATTCGATCGTCATCGCCGCACCGTCCTCGCTGCGCCGGAAGCGGCGCAGGTGTTGGGTCAGGCGGCGTCTCACTGGATCAGCCTCAGGCGGTTGATGTCGGCGGCGATGGCCGAGAAGGCGGCGGAAATCTGGGTGCCGCTGACGTTGAAGTAGTGTGACGGCGTGGTGGCGCAGTCCTGCAGCAGGATGCGCGAGTTGTACGGCGCTTCGAAGCCGATGGTATAGACGTAGATGCCTTCCGCCTTCGCGGCGGTGCAGATGCTGCGGGTGCGGCTGTCCTTGGTGTTCGAATAGACGTAGTTCCGCGCGTTTTTGACCCCGCTGCGGAAGCCGTCCATCATGCTGCCCATGCTGCGCAGGTATTCGTCGGCGAAGTATTCGACCGGAACCTCGGCCCACAGCTCGTCCCACGTCATGATCCAGGCTTCTTCTTCCGGATCTCCGGTGTAAGGCGTGCCGCGCCAGCCGGTGCTTACGTCGTAGGAATAGCGGTTCACAAGATACCAGTTCTCGATCAGGACCGTCTCGGTCGAGGTCTGTTCTTCCTGGCAGTAATAGTAGTAGCGCCCGTTGTGATAGTACCAACCGTAGCTTACGCACTCGGTCGTTTCCTGCTCTTCGTACTGCTCTTCCGGGATCGGGGTGCCTTCGCCGCCCCAGATCGAGTAGTAGGGGCGATCGTCCTCGTCGTACCACACGTAGACGATGCTATCGCCAGCGCGATACGGGTCTTCCATCTCGTAATGCTGGGTGTTCTGGCCGTCGGTCATGACCACCATCACCTTCAGCCCGTCGGCTGTATCATAGTCCAGCGGGCGCCCGGCGAAGTCGGCCGAAACGATGCCGTCGGCGATCAGGCCGGTCACGACAGGGCGGAACGACGGGTCCAGCATCGCGGTGCCCCACTTCACGCCGATCTCGATCGAGGTCAGGTTGGTGTCGTCGAAGGCGTTCACGTAATTTTCGAGAGCGACCGGCGAGTTCGAGTAGGGCAGGATATTCGTCCATTCCTTGTCCTCGCCAGCGGGGCAGACGACCTGGGGCAGGTTATAGTTCGCGCGCCAACCGCTGTATTCATTGGTCCACGGGTCGAAGTGCAGCGTCTGTTCAACATCTGCGGTCGTCGAGATCGAGGCGGTGGTGAAGTCGCTGCTCGAGAAGTTCAGGCAATGCGAATCCTCATGGCTGACGGGGGCGCGGGTGAGGTACTTCAGGATGTCGGGCCCGGCAGAGACCTGCGTCGAATACGGGATCACCGACGTCGAGATCGAGCTTTCCTGCGCGCCGTCGTAGATCGCGTCGATGAAGTCCTCGGCGGCGTTCTTCAGGTTGCCGAGCTTGCCGTTGCTGCCCATCGAGCCGGACACGTCAAGCACCAAAGAGATTTCGACGTCGCCGATGGATTCCTCGGCCACCGAGTCGACCAGCGTGCCAAGGTTGGTGACGCCCACCATGTTGAAGAAGTGGGTCGGCACGTTGATGTCGGCGTCGATCTCGACGTGTTTGTAGTTGATCGCCTCTGTCACGCGGACGTCGTCGACGAAGCCGGCCACACCGGCCTTGGCGAAGTAGTCGTGCACAAGGACTTCGGCGTCGACTTCCTGCGTCAGCGAAGCGGCGGCCAGCGCGGCGCCGTCGGCGGTGTTCTGAAGCTTGGTGCGGGCGGTCTCAAAGCGTTCGATGTCCAGCGGGATACCCGCCATGAACAGCATGACGATCATCATCATCAGTCCGAAGATGATCAGCGACCCGTCTTCGTCCCGGCGGAACCCGCGGGCAAGCCGGTACGCACGGGTGCGCATCGGTTCGTTGTCCGGTTCGTGGCCCGCCGTCCGGCGATCGGAAACCCGGCAGGAATGCCGGATGTAGGACGGGTCTTGCAGCATGCAGCGTCGACGCATCTTATCCACTCCTGGCAGCCGAAATGGTGGCTTGCCTCCGGGATCCCTGTCCCGGGCGACCTTTAATTAAAACGTTATTTGCACCCTCAACCGGGCCGCCGTGCGCGGGATTTGTGGCAAGAATATGGTTTTCCGCTCAATGTCGTTGGGACCGGGATAGTGTTTCGTCCCACGGTGCAATTCCCGGTAGAGAGGGAAACAAATTCCCTTAGGTTAATCGGCCCCTGCGACTCGGTCGTGAGCGTGTGAATTAACGCGGATTTGGGGGCGCGGGATGGGGGCGAAAACTCTTCGCGGCTTGGACACACGAATCAGGTTAGCGTGGCAGGGCGACAATCTGCACAAATTCGCGGCACCGCGCCGCGACAGTCTGGAGGCCCTGATGAATACCCATGCAACCCGAGAACCGAGCTTCCGCCAGTCCGTCGACCTGATGTTCAATCGGGCGGTGGCGCTGATGGATCTGCCGCCGGGGCTGGAAGAGAAGATCCGGGTCTGCAACGCGACCTATACCGTGCGGTTCGGCGTGCGTCTTCGCGGCCAGATCCACACGTTCACGGGCTACCGTTCGGTTCACTCCGAACACATGGAACCTGTGAAGGGCGGCATCCGCTATTCGCTGGGCGTGAACCAGGACGAGGTCGAGGCGCTGGCGGCGCTGATGACCTACAAGTGCGCGCTGGTCGAAGCACCGTTCGGCGGCTCGAAGGGCGGGCTGTGCATCGACCCGCGCAAGTACGAAGAACACGAACTGGAACTGATCACCCGCCGCTTCGCCTATGAACTCGCCAAGCGCGACCTGATCCACCCCAGCCAGAACGTCCCCGCGCCCGACATGGGCACCGGCGAGCGCGAGATGGCGTGGATCGCGGACCAGTACCGGCGGATGAACACCACCGACATCAACGCAAGCGCCTGTGTCACCGGCAAGCCGACCCATGCGGGCGGCATCGCGGGCCGGGTCGAGGCGACGGGACGCGGCGTGCAATACGCCCTGCAAGAATTCTTCCGCCACCCCGAGGACATGGTGAAGGCCGGTCTGTCGGGCAAGCTGGAGGGCAAGCGCGTGATCGTGCAGGGGCTGGGCAACGTGGGCTATCACGCGGCCAAGTTCCTGTCGTCCGAGGACGGCGCGAAGATCACCGGCATCATCGAACGCGACGGCGCGCTGGTGTCCGAGAACGGCATCGACGTGGACGACGTCCGCGCGTGGATCCTCAAGCATGGCGGCGTGAAGGGCTATTATAACGCCCAGTATGTCGAGGACGGCGCCGCCGTTATGGAAGAAGAGTGCGACATCCTGATCCCGGCGGCGATGGAAGGGGTGATCAACCTTGGCAACGCCGACCGCATCCGCGCGCCGCTGATCATCGAGGCGGCCAACGGTCCCGTCACCGCAGGCGCCGACGAGGTCCTGCGCGAGAAGGGCTGCGTGATCATCCCCGACATGTATGCCAACGCGGGCGGCGTGACGGTGTCCTATTTCGAGTGGGTCAAGAACCTGTCCCACATCCGCTTTGGCCGCATGGGACGGCGGCAGGAAGAGGCGCGGCACCAGCTGATCGTGGACGAACTGATGCGGCTGGACAGCCATCTGGGCGACGCGTGGTCCATGAGCCCCGACTTCAAGAAGAAGTACCTGCGGGGCGCCGACGAGCTGGAGCTGGTCCGCTCGGGGCTGGATGACACCATGCGCACCGCCTACCAGTCGATGTCCGAGACGTGGCACACCCGCGACGACGTCGCGGACCTGCGCACGGCGGCCTACATCGTGTCGATCCAGCGGGTCGCGCTGAGCTACAAGGAAAAGGGGCTGTAACAGCGGCCCCCGGGCGCGGACGTCACCGGCGTCCGCGCCGTCGCCTGCCGGGCCGTTCCGCCCGTCCGATCTGCCGGAGACGCGATTCTAAAAGTTGAATGTGTCCGGTGGCCAACGGATGCCAGAAAGTCAGGACTTTGGGCGGAAACGTGGCAAGAAGCGGGCGCGCTGTTCCCGCCAATGGGGCGGTTCAAAGACAATAACGGCGTTAAGCAGTTGAATTTACGTATTCCGCGAGGGAACGGCGCTGCCGCAATCGGACGCCCGCTATATGTCGTTGTCTTGTTTCCGACCATTTCCGGACCACAAAGCACCGGAAGCTTCTGGTTAATTCGCTCTGGGGGGCAATGTTGTTTCAGCCCGGAGTGCCAAGCGAATGTACGAACGAGCCAGGCGATTTCTGAAACGGGAAGACGGCAGCGCGACTGTCGAGGCCGTGCTGTGGTTTCCATTCTTTATTGCGATGTTCACCCTCGTGGTGGACGCATCCATGATTTTCCACAACCAAACCTACGTGACCCGCGTCATCCAGGACGGAAACCGCGCGATGTCGACGGGCTATCTCGACAGCACCAGCGATACCGAGACCTTCATCGCCAACCGGCTTGCGGGTCTTAGCGAAAGCGCACGGGTCGCGACGAGTCTACGCGATGGCGTCATCCACACCGAAGTGTCGGTGCCTGCCGGAGACCTTGACGTCATCGGCTGGTTCGGCGGCCTCAAGGGTTTCGACCTGGTGATGACCGCAGAGCATTATTACGAGTTGTAGGAGAAAGCACATGGCCATTTCCTTGAATAATTTCAGAACTTTCCAGGACGACGAAACCGGAGCGATGACGATCTTCGGTCTGCAGCTTTTCATGTGCGGGCTTATCTTCGGCGGTCTCGCCGTCGACGTCGGCTTTGCCTACAAAACCCGAACCGAACTTCAGGTGGCCGCCGACTCTGCGGCCCACGCGGCGTTGTACATCCGGCAGGACGGCGATGCCGAAGAGGCCCGCGCCGCCGCCGTCGCGATCGCCGAGGCCGCGTTGAACCCGTTGGTCTATGGCGACGTGCTTTTGCCGACCGATGTGCAGTTCGGCAGCTGGAACCGCGAGACGCAGACCTTCGAGATCGACGACACCTCGCGCGAGGCGGTGCTGATCAACACGGCGCAGATCGCAGAGCGGACCAACGCGGCGCGATCGTTCCTGCTGAACTTCGTCGGCATCGACCACTGGGACGTCAACGCGATGGCGGTGTTCGAGACCTACGTGCCCGCCTGTCAGCGCGAAGGCTTTACCGCTGAACTGGAAGTCGACCTTCAGTCGAACAACCACTTCAAGGAAGGCTTCTGCATCCACTCGAACTCTTACGTGCACTTCAACAACAACAACACGTTCGAGCCCGGCGTCATCGTGTCGATGCCGGATCTGGACGATCTTGACGTGCCCAACATCGACAAGAACCCCGGCCTTGCCGAGGCGCTGCGTGAAAAGCACTTCGAGAACCGCATCCTGAACCGGATCCTCGACATCATTGCCGGTCTCGAAAGCGGCGACCCGCTGTACGTCCCCGACTACATCACCAACACGATCCCGATCGAGATCCAGACCTCGCAGAACGTCGAGGCCGCCGACTTCACGCCGGGCCGGATCCACACCACGGCGTGCACGAACGGCACGTTCAAGATCAAGAACAACGTTCTGTTGCAGGACGTGGTGCTGGTGACGTCGTGCGACGTGACCTTTGGGTCGGGTGTGGTGCTGGAGAACGTGATCATCGCGTCCAAAAGCACCGACGTCCGCTCGATGAGCGCGGCAAACGGTATCCAGGTGGGCCGCGATGACAATTGCGCCGAGGGCGGCGGTGCCCAGCTTCTGACGCTGGGCGGCATGAAGTTCGCGGCCGAACTCAAGATGTTCGGTGGCCAGCTTTTGGCCGCTGGCGATATCGAGTTCGAGGCCAATGCCAACGGCATCTGGGGCGCGGCGATCCTGTCCGGCGGCAACATCGACGGCACGTCGAACGCCGAGATGGGCTTCTGCGGCGCCGGGATGGAAGACAACTTCGAGGTCCCGCTGTTCCGGCTGGCCGGCTGACGGCTCCCAGGACCCCAAAACGCGAAGCGGCCGCCCTGACACCGGGGCGGCCGTTTTCGTCTTGGGCGGCCAGCTTGGGCCAGCCTTGTCACCCCTTCAATCGTGTCAGGGAAAAGGCGGATCGGCGCAGCATCTTTTGCGGCAAGGTGCTTCACACAGTAAGTTTTACCGGCGATGCGCCGCTTTAGCGGGACGTTCGGGGCACTGTCGCGGCTTCAAGAATTGACCGCATTGCCATCCAAGATTGAACGGGATTGACCGTGAAACAGGCGCCTGTGAACCAGAAGGCGTCCGTCATGATTTTCCCACGTTTCCAAAGCTTTGCACGGTCGCTTCCTGCGTGGCTCGACGGTTTCCGTCGCCGCGAGGATGGGGCGATGACGCTGTTCGGACTGTACATCTTTTTGGCCAGCCTCGTGTTCTGCGGGCTCGCCGTCGATGTGGGCTTTGCCTACAAGACCCGGACCGAGCTTCAGGTCGCCGCCGACAGCGCCGCCCATGCCGCGCTGTTTGTCCGCCAGACCGCCGACGCCGAGACCGCGCGCGCCGCAGCCGTTCGCATCGCGGAAGGTACGCTTAGCCCGTTGGCCTATGGCGATGTGCTGCTGCCGGAGGATGTGCAGTTCGGATATTGGGACAACGCCGCCCGTGTCTTCACGCCCGACGAAGAGTCGTCGGAAGCGGTGCTGATCAACACGGCGCAGCTGGCTGAACGCAGCAACGCCGCGCGGGCCTTCCTGCTGAACTTCGTCGGCATCGACCACTGGGACGTGAACGCGATGTCGGTCTTCACGATCGAGGGCAGCGCCTGCGCCAACGAGGGGTTCATCGCACAGGGGCGGGTCGACATGCAGTCGAACAACACCTTCAAGGAAGGCTTCTGCGTCCACTCGAATTCTTACGTTCACTTTAACAATAACAACACGTTCGAGCCCGGCGTGAACGTGTCGATGCCGGATCTCGACGATCTGGACGTGCCGAACATGGACCGCAACTGGGGCCTGATCGAAGCCCTGCGCGAACAGCGGATCTCGCTGGCGTTTCTGGATCAGCTGGGCACGATCATCGACGGTCTGGAAGACGCTGACCCCGAGTACACGCCCGACTATATCACGAACGTCATTCCGGTGGAGTTGAAGAAAACCCGCAACCTGACCGAAAAGGACTTCACCCCCGGCCGCATCCACACCACGAACTGCAGCGGCGGCGGGACGGTCAGCATCAAGTCGAACACCACGCTGACGGACATCGTTCTGGTGACCGACTGCGACGTGACCTTCGGATCGAACGTCACGCTGGAGAATGTCGTCGTCGCCACGCGCAGCACCGATACCCGGTCGGTGTCGGCGGCGGCCAGTCTTCAGCTTGGGCGCGACGACGGTTGCGCCGAAGGTGGCGGTGCCGAGATCCTGACGCTTGGCGGCTTCCGCGCCGCGTCGAAGCTGACCATGTACGGCGGCAAGATCATCGCGGCGGGCGACGTCGATTTCGCGGCGCAGGGCGATGGCGGGGAAGGGGCCTCTATCGTCGCCGGGGGCGAGATTGATGGCACCTCGAACACGACGATGGGCGTATGCGGCGCCGGAATGGGCAAGGCCTATATCACCCCGCGCCTGCGCCTCGCCGGCTAGGCGACGTGACGCCCGCCGGCGTTGCGGGACATGGACTCTCCGAGGGGTTCGTTGGATATTCGGGGCATGAGTCTGCCCCCCGGTTTCCTTGATGAGCTTCGCACCCGAACCTCGCTGTCGCAGGTCGTCGGGCGCAAGGTCATGTGGGACCCGCGCAAGTCGAACCAAGGCAAGGGCGACATGTGGGCGCCATGCCCGTTCCATCAGGAAAAAAGCGCCAGCTTCCACGTCGATGACCGCAAGGGCTTCTATTACTGCTTCGGCTGTCACGCGAAGGGCGACGCTGTAACCTTCGTGCGCGAAACAGAGAATGTCGGCTTCATGGAAGCGGTCGAGATCCTTGCGCGTGAGGTCGGGATGCAGATGCCCGCCCGTGACCCGCAGGCGCAGCAGAAGGCCGACCGCCGCACCCAACTGGCCGAGGTGATGGAACAGGCGGTTCAGCATTTCCGTCTGCAATTGAACACCTCTGCCGCCGCCGAGGCGCGCGACTATCTTGCCGGGCGCGGCCTGTCGCCCGAGGCGCAGGCGCGCTGGAACATCGGTTTCGCTCCGCCGGGATGGCAGGGGCTGTGGGACCACCTGCGGGGCAAGGACGTGCCCGAGGACCTGATCCTGTCGGCGGGGCTGGCGAAGCCGTCGAACCGCGATGGCGGGCGGCCCTATGACACCTTCCGCAACCGGATCATGTTCCCGATCCGCGATGCGCGGGGCCGGGCCATCGCCTTCGGTGGCCGCGCGATGGACCCGACCGACAACGCCAAGTACCTGAATTCGCCCGAGACCGAGCTGTTCGACAAGGGCCGCAGCCTGTACAACCACGGCCCCGCGCGCGAAGCGGCGGGCAAGGGCGCGCCGCTGCTGGTGGCCGAGGGCTACATGGACGTGATCGCCCTGTCCGAGGCCGGGTTCGGCGCCACCGTCGCACCGCTGGGCACCGCCATCACCGAGGACCAGTTGCAGCTGCTGTGGCGGATCTCGCCCGAGCCGGTGATCGCGCTGGACGGTGACACGGCGGGCCTGCGCGCCGCGATGCGGTTGATCGACATGGTGCTGCCGCAGCTTGAGGCCGGGAAGTCGCTGCGCTTCGCGATCATGCCGGCGGGAAAGGACCCGGACGACGTGATCCGCGACGACGGGGCAGGGGCGATCCAGAAGATCGTCGACGCCGCGCAGCCGCTGGTGAACCTGCTGTGGCAGCGCGAGACCGAGGGCAAGGTATTCGATAGCCCGGAACGCAAGGCCGCGCTGGACAAGTCGCTGCGCGAGTCGATCCGCAAGATCCCGGACCCGTCGCTGCGCAAGCACTACGGAGACGAGATCAACCGCCTGCGGTGGGAACTGTTTCGCGGCAAGCGCGGGGCCGACCGCCCGGCCAACGACCGGAACGCGCCGCGCCGTGGGTTCGGCGAGGGCGGTCAGCGTGGGTTCGGGCGGGGCTTTGGCCGCGATTTCACGCCGGGCGCGACGCCGGGCCTGCGCGCCTCGGTCCTTGTGGCACAGGGCACCGCTGTCGAGGATCAGGTTCGCGAGGCGGTGATCTTTGCCGTGCTGCTGACCCATCCGCATCTTTTGCCCGACATCGCGGGCGAGCTGGAGGGGCTGCATCCGGCCAATCCCGACCACGCGCGGCTGCAGATGGCACTGCTGCGCCATGCGGACGCCGACCCGTCCGAACTTCGCGCGCTGGTGGCGCAGGAAACCGGCCCGGACACCCTTGAAAAGCTATTCTCGCAAAGCCACATAGCCGTCATTCCAGCGGTGCGGCATCCACATGACAGCGAGACAGCTTTGCTTTGTCTCGCCGAGGAGTTCGCGAAGCTGGAAGCGCGTCGCGGCGCAGAGCGGGAAATCAGCGAAGCGATGCAGGACATAGATCGGCTGGCCGATGAAGGCCTGACGTGGAGATTGAGCCAGGCCGCACTAGTTAAGCAAAGAGCGGAAACCGGTTCGCAAGAGGACACGACGGAATACGACACCGCGCCGACGGGGGCGAAGATGAGCCGTGACGAACGCAGCGCATTCGACGCGCTGATTGCCAAGATCGAGTTCAAAAAACCCGGGCGAAAGTCGACCTGAGACGATTCGGTGACGAATCGGTAAAGGAAACAGGATAAATTGGCGCGAATCAGTGATTCGCCTTGTGTGATTCGGTAAAATGGCGCGAATCACGCTGCCGCTTTTGGAAGGAGTGCCAATGGCCGCCAAAGACACGGACGACCGCAAGCAGGACGAACAAGAGCCGGAAGTGATGCTGGACATGAGCCAGGCCGCGGTCAAAAAGATGATCGCCGAGGCGCGTGAGAAGGGCTACATCACCTACGATCAGCTCAACCAGGTTCTTCCGCCCGACCAGGTCTCGTCCGAACAGATCGAGGACGTGATGTCGATGCTGTCCGAAATGGGCATCAACATCATCGAAGCCGAAGAGACCGAAGACGAAGAGAACAAGGGATCGACGGACATCGTTGAAACCTCGAACTCGCGCGAGGTCACGGTTTCCCAGTCCGAGACGGAAAAGCTGGACCGTACCGACGACCCGGTGCGCATGTACTTGCGCGAGATGGGCTCGGTCGAACTGCTGAGCCGCGAGGGCGAAATCGCCATCGCCAAGCGGATCGAAGCGGGCCGCAACACGATGATCGCCGGGCTGTGCGAAAGCCCGCTGACCTTCCAGGCCATTACCATCTGGCGCGACGAACTTCTGTCCGAAGACATTCTTCTGCGGGACGTCATCGACCTTGAAACCACCTTCGGGCGGTCGATGGGCGACGAGGACGACGAACCCGTGGTCGACAACCTTTCGGTGTCCGAAGCGCCGGCCGCGAAGAAGAAGGAAGAGGGCCAGCAAGAGCTGGACGCCGACGGCAACCCGCTTCGCACCGACGACGACGATGACGAGGACGATCAGGCCAACATGTCGCTGGCCGCGATGGAGGCCGCGCTGAAGCCGCGCGTGCTGGAGACGCTGGATCGCATCGCCAACGATTACGTCCGCCTGTCCGAGATGCAGGACCTTCGCATGTCGGCCACGCTGAACGAAGACGACTCGTTCAGCGCCACGGCCGAAGGCGACTATCAGCAGCTTCGGTCCGAGATCGTGCTGCTGGTGAACGAGCTGCACCTGCATAACAACCGGATCGAGGCGCTGATCGACCAGCTGTACGGCATCAACCGGCGCATCATGTCGATCGACTCGTCGATGGTGAAGCTGGCCGACCAGGCCCGCATCAACCGGCGCGAGTTCATCGACGAATACAAGGGGTCCGAACTGGACCCGACCTGGGTTGAGCGGATGGGCGAGAAGTCCGGCCGTGGCTGGCAGGCGCTGATCGAACGCTCTGCCGACAAGGTCGACCAGCTGCGGTCCGACATGGCGCAGGTCGGCCAGTATGTCGGCGTCGACATCAGCGAATTCCGCCGCATCGTCCAGCAAGTCCAGAAGGGCGAGAAAGAGGCGCGTCAGGCCAAGAAGGAAATGGTCGAGGCGAACCTGCGTCTGGTGATCTCGATCGCCAAGAAGTACACGAACCGCGGCCTGCAATTCCTTGATCTTATTCAGGAAGGCAACATCGGCCTGATGAAGGCCGTCGACAAGTTCGAGTATCGCCGGGGCTACAAGTTCTCGACCTATGCAACGTGGTGGATCCGTCAGGCGATCACCCGGTCCATCGCGGACCAGGCCCGCACGATCCGTATCCCGGTGCACATGATCGAGACGATCAACAAGCTGGTCCGCACAGGCCGCCAGATGCTGCACGAGATCGGCCGCGAGCCGACGCCGGAAGAACTGGCGGAAAAGCTGCAGATGCCGCTGGAAAAGGTTCGCAAGGTGATGAAGATCGCCAAGGAACCGATCTCTCTCGAAACGCCGATCGGCGACGAGGAAGACAGCCAGCTTGGCGATTTCATCGAGGACAAGAACGCGATCCTGCCGCTGGACTCGGCCATTCAGGAAAACCTGAAAGAGACCACGACGCGGGTTCTCGCCTCGCTCACCCCGCGCGAGGAACGGGTTCTGCGGATGCGCTTCGGCATCGGCATGAACACCGACCACACGCTGGAAGAAGTCGGCCAGCAGTTCTCGGTCACCCGCGAACGGATCCGTCAGATCGAAGCGAAGGCGCTGCGGAAGCTCAAGCATCCCAGCCGGTCGCGGAAGCTGCGGTCGTTCCTGGACCAGTAACGGCCCCTGAAATTTGGAAATCGCCCCCGGAGACGGGGGCGTTTTTCGTTTCGGGGTGTGGGTAGATTTCGAGGTGTGGGCGGATTTCAAGGTGTGGGTAGATGGGGTGAAACCCCATCCTACAACGGCGTCGGCCCGTAAGATGGGGTTGTACCCCATCCGCCACCCCGCCAGCGCAACCGCCCGTAGGATGGGGTTCCACCCCATCCCACCCACCCCCCATCGCTTGACCCTGCCCACCGCGCGGTGCGAAACTCGTTCCGCAACAGGAGTTCCCGATGTCCCTACTTTCCCGCCTGTTCGGTGGCGGCGGCGGCAATGCCCCCGCGGCGCAGGCCCAGCCCGAAGATCACAACGGTTTCGCAATCTACCCCGAGCCCATCCCGGAAGGCCCGCGCTGGCGCGTTGCCGCGCGGATCGAGAAGGACGGCAAGGTTCACAAGCTGGTCCGCGCCGACACCATCGAGGACGAGCAGACGGCCCGTGACGTGTCCGCCGCCAAGGCGCGGCAGATGATCGACGAGCAGGGCGACCGGATTTTCACCTGACCGCGCGGCGATGACCCCCGTCGCCGATTTGCCCCCCGATTTGCGTGCCCGGATCGAGGGGCGCGACGCGATTGTGTTCGACGGCGAATGCGTCCTTTGTTCCGGGTTTTTCCGCTTCATGCTGAAACGCGACCGGGCAGGGCGGTTCCGCTACGCGACGGCCCAGTCTGACCTGGGGCAGGCGCTGTACGCGGCGCTGGGTCTGCCGACCGATTTCTTCGAGACGAACCTTGTGATCGTGGACGGCCGGATCTACCGCAAGGTCGACGCTTTCGCCGCGGCGATGCGGGCGCTGCCTGCGCCTTGGCCGGTGCTGGGCGTCGCGGCATGGCTGCCGGGGTGGCTTAAAGTCTCCGTCTACAACGTGATCGCGCGCAACCGCTATCGCCTGTTCGGGCGTCACGACAGTTGCATGGTGCCGGACACCGCCCTGCGCGCGCGCTTCCTGCCGGGCGGCTACGCGCTTGGCGGACCCGGTCAGCTTGGCTGACCCGGTCGCGCTGGCCTGTGCCGCGCGTGGCATCGTTCCGCCGCCGCCGCTGATCCGCGATCAAGGGCGGCTGGCGCCCTAGTAGCTGGGCATCACGAAGATCTCGCGCACGGTCGCGCGCGGGTCCGCCGACAGCGCGTGGATCACCGCGTCCGCGATATCCGACGGGTGAAGCTTGTCCGACTTCGGTTCCGAGAAGAACGGCGTATCGACCATGCCGGGCGCGATCACGGTGCACCGACCGCCCCAGCCGCGCATGTCCTCGGCAAGGTTGCCGGCCAGCCCGTGGACGAACCATTTGGTCGCGCCATAGATCGACCCGGCGATATGGCTGCGTCCGGCGGCAGAGCCGGTCATCAGCAGGTGCCCCTTGCTGTCCTTCAGATGCGGATAGGCGGCGCGGGCGGTGTAAAGGACGCCCATGCAGTTGAGGTCGATCATCGCCTGCCACTCTGCCGGGTCTCCTTCGAGGATGCCCGGCGTGTCCAGCCCGGTGCCCGCATTGGCGAACGCCGCGTCGACCGAGCCGTAGTGCTGCGCCAGTTGCGACAGCGCGGCCTCTTGCGCGCCGAGGTCCGAGGCGTCTCCGGCCAGCGGAAGTGCGGCGTCGCCCAGTTCGTCGGCCAGCGCGGTGATCTTGTCCTTGGATCGGGCGAACAGCCCGACGTTCCAGCCCGCCGCCACGGCCGCGCGCGCGGTTTCAGCGCCGATCCCGCTGGAGGCGCCGGTGATGAAAAGGGTCTTCGCTGTCATGTCGCTGCTCCTGTGTCTGACGTGGCAGGGGGCTCTGCCCCCCGGCCTTCGGCCTCCCCCCGGGATATTTCCGGACAGAAGAAGGTTGGAACGGCACAGGTAAGGCGCGGGCGGCGCGAGGAAAGCGGATCGTCCCGGCACCAACGTCACGCGCGCCGCCCGTTGCAAAGCCGGACGAACGGCCCGATGATCCGCCCGTTGGAAGGATTGGGTGCGTGCACAGTAGTTTCCGGATCGAGACCCGCGGGGCGGGCCTGTACGAGTTCACCCGCGAGATCGCGGGCTGGCTGACCGAGGGCGGCGCGCCGACCGGCGTGCTGACGCTGTTCGTGCGCCACACCAGTTGTTCGCTGCTGGTGCAGGAGAACGCCGACCCCGATGTGCAGACCGACCTGCTGGCGTGGTTGCAGCGGCTGATCCCTGACGCGGACGATCCGTCGATGTCCTACCTGACCCACGTGTTCGAAGGTCCCGACGACATGCCGGCGCATCTGAAGGCGTCGGTGCTGCCGGTCAGCCTGCAGATCCCGGTGATCGACGGGCGCATGGTGCTGGGCACGTGGCAGGGGATCTATCTGGTCGAGCACCGCGCGCGGCCGCACCGCCGCGAGGTGGCGGCGATGCTGGTGGCGTCCGCGCAATGACCGGGGCAAGTTTCAACGGTACCTACAGCGGCGACGAGACAGCGTGCCGGTTCGTGTCGAACTTCGGCCTGCTGAAGGGGATCGCGGCGCGGGGCGTGCCGCGTCCGGGGCGGATGCCGGTGTTGCCGCGCGATATTCTCAGCCGGCATCGGCCGGGCGATGCGATCTATCTGCAGCCCGAATTGCTGGAGCGGTTCGCAGCCCGCGTTCTGCCGCGCGTCACGGGGGCCTTTACCCTTGTCACGGGCAACAGCGTCGCGGACATCCGGCCCGGCCAGATCCGCAAAGAGGTGCTGGAGGCGGTGCTGTATCACCCCGGCTTTCGCCACTGGCACGCCCAGAACCTTGCGATGGACCATGCCCGGATGTCGGTGGTGCCGCTGGGGCTGGACTATCACACCCTGTCGGTCGGCCGGAAACCCGGCTGGGGTCCGCCCGCGACGCCGTCGGTGCAGGAGGCCGAGCTGGACGCCATCCGTCTGGCCGGGCGTCCGTTGGCGCAGCGCGCGCTGACGGGCTATTCCAACTGGCAGTTCGTCACCGGCAACAGCGCCCGCGAAGCGATGAAGGCGCGGCTGGATCCCGCCACGCTTCACTGGCAGACGACGCCGCTGCCACGGGCCGAGACGTGGCGGGCCACGACCGAGCATTTCTTCACCCTGTCGCCGCGCGGCCGTGGCATGGACTGCCACCGCACATGGGAGGCGCTGATCCTTGGCTCGGTTCCCGTGGTCGAGGATCTGCCGATCCGCGATCTGTTCACCGATCTGCCCGTCGTGCGGCTGACCGACTGGTCCGAGCTGACGCCGGACCGGATGGAGGCCGAGCGCGAGCGCATCCTGCGCGGACGGTTCGATTTCGCGCCCTTGTTCCTTGAGACTTGGCGCGCGCGGATCGCCGGTCAGCCGGTTCCAAGCCTGCGGATGACCTACCAGCAGTTCCTTGATGCGCCGCTGTCAGAGATGGCGGACAGGCTGCAAGCAACCCAGCGGCAACACATGCCTCGCTAAATCCGGTGGCCGGTTTCGGGGGCTACCCAACCCCTCGGTGGTCCCCTATAGTCGCTGTGGATAACCGGGGACTGGGATCAATGGAGAGGCCATGCGCTGTCCGTTTTGCGGAAATATCGACACTCAGGTGAAGGACTCGCGCCCGGCCGAGGACCATGTGGCGATCCGGCGGCGTCGGTTCTGCCCTGCCTGCGGCGGACGGTTCACGACCTACGAGCGGGTGCAGCTGCGCGACCTTGTGGTGATCAAGTCCAACGGCCGCCGCGAGGATTTCGACCGCGACAAGCTGGAACGCTCGATCCGCATCTCGATGCAGAAGCGCCCGGTGGAACCGGAACGGATCGACCAGATGATTTCCGGCATCGTCCGGCGGCTTGAATCGATGGGCGAGACGGACATCCCGTCCAAGACCATCGGCGAGATCGTGATGGAAAGCCTCGCACGGATCGACACCGTGGCCTACGTGCGGTTCGCAAGCGTCTACAAGAACTTCCAGGCGGCCGACGACTTCGAGGATTTCGTCAGCGAACTGCGTCCGCACCTGCCGCCCGATGCGGTCTGACCGCCGGCCTGAGGGGCGGTGAGAAACGTATGAGCGACGACCTTCGGCACATGCGCCACGCGCTGTCGCTGGCGGCGCGGGGGCTTGGCAACACATGGCCCAACCCCGCCGTCGGCTGCGTGCTGGTGAAAGAGGGGCGGGTGATCGCGCGCGGCTGGACCCAGCCGGGCGGCCGCCCCCATGCCGAGGCGATGGCGCTGGCTGCGGCCGGTCCGGCGGCGCGTGGCGCCACCGCTTACGTCACCCTTGAACCCTGCGCCCACCACGGACAGACGCCGCCCTGCGCCGACGCGCTGATCGCCGCGGGCGTGACCCGCGTGGTGGTGGCGCTGCAGGACCCGGACCCGCGTGTCGACGGCGGCGGCATCGCGCGCCTGCGGGCGGCGGGGATCGCGGTGACAACAGACGTGATGCGCACCGAGGCACAGCGCCAGCAGGCGGGGTTCCTTCACCGGGTCCGGCGCGGCAGGCCGCTGCTGACGCTGAAGCTGGCCACCTCGCTGGACGGGCGGATCGCCACGGCGACCGGGGAAAGCCGCTGGATCACCGGGCCCGCCGCGCGGCGGCTGGTTCACGGGATGCGGCTTGAACACGACGCAGTGCTTGTGGGCGGCGGTACGGCGCGCACCGACGATCCGGACCTGACCGTGCGGGGCTTCGGCCCGGTGCGCCAGCCGGTGCGGGTGGTCTGGTCGCGCCATCTCGACCTGCCTCTGGACGGGCGGCTGGCCCGCACCGCGCGCGAGGTGCCGGTCTGGCTGTGCCACGGCGGCGACGCCAGCCCCGACCTGACGGCGGCTTGGGAGGGGCTGGGCGCGCGCCTGATCCCGCTGGACACGGGCCGCGCCCGGCAGATCGACCCGGCGGCGGCGCTGGATGCGCTGGCCGAGGCCGGGATCACCCGCGTCTTCTGCGAGGGCGGCGGCGCGCTGGCGGCCTCGTTGCTGGCCGGCGACCTTGTCGACCGGCTTGTGACCTTTCAGGCCGGGCTGGCGCTTGGGGCCGAGGGCCGCCCGGCGCTTGGTGCGATGGGGGTCGACCGGCTGGCCGACGCACCCCGTTTCGTGCTGGCGCAGACGCGTCAGGTCGGCCCCGACGCTATGCACGTCTGGGAGCGCCGGGCCTGATAAGCTTTGCCCCGCGCCCGGTCTTCTTCTGTCCAGAAATATCCCGGGGGTGAATGCGCCGCAGGCGCAGAGGGGGCAGCGCCCCCGTTCTTCCCGGTCATCGCAGCTTTAAAGCTGCTCGACCGCCACCCGGTCGGTGTAGAAGGCAAGGTGACCGGCAATCGCCTCAAGACCCTCTTTCGGGGTTTCGTAGCTCCATGCCGCGTCCGGGATCGGGCCGCTTTTGGCTTGGATGGTGTAGTAGGTCGCGTCGCCCTTGTAGGGGCAGGTCGACCGGGTCTCGGACGGGTCGAGGAACGCCATCGCAAGATCTTCGCGCGGGAAGTAGATCACCGCGGGATAGTCGCCCTCGGTCAGTTCCACCGCGTTGGCGCTTTCGCCAAGGACCGCGCCGCCTGCGCGGACCACCCAGGTGCCCGTCGCGCGGCGGGTCTTGATGTGGCTTGTCATGTTCGTCCGTCCCCTGCGTCTTATGTTCGGGCGGTTGTAGCACCGCTCCGGTAACAACAACATCTCAAATCGCTTTGGTCGCCCGGGCCAGCCAGTCCGCCGCCGTGTCCGACACCCTGTCCGCCAGCCGCGCATGGCATTCCGCGTGGTAGGCGTTCAGCCAGTCGCGTTCGTCGCGGTCCAGAAGATCGGCGTCGACCAGCGACAGGTCGATGGGGACATAGGTCAGCGTCTCGAAGTCCAGCATCGCGCGATGGGCGTCGCCGCCGGGCAGGGCCGGGGCCTCTTGCACGGCGATCAGGTTCTCGATCCGGATGCCGAAGGCGCCCTCGCGGTAATAGCCCGGTTCGTTCGACAGGACCATGCCCGGTTGCAGGGCGATGTCGGACACGCGGCTTAGCCGGGCGGGGCCTTCGTGCACCGACAGGTACTGGCCGACGCCGTGGCCGGTGCCGTGGTCATAGTCCAGCCCGGCGCGCCACAGTGCGATGCGGGCCAGCGCGTCCAGATCGTGCCCCGAGCGGCCCTTGGGCCAGCGGGCCTGCGAAATCGCGATCATGCCTTTCAGCACCCGCGTGAAGCAGGCGCGCTGTTCGTCGGTGGGCGTGCCGATGGCAACGGTACGGGTGATGTCCGTGGTGCCGTCAAGGTACTGGCCGCCGCTGTCGACCAGCAGCAACTCGCCCGCCGCCAGCGCGCGGTCCGTCTGTTCGGTCACGCGGTAATGCACGATGGCGCCGTTGGGGCCCGACCCGCAGATCGTGTCGAAGCTGATCTCTTGCAGGGCGTTGGTCGCGCGCCGGTAGCCTTCCAGCGCCTGCACCACCTGCGTTTCGGTCAGGCCGTCGCCAGTCCCGCCCACCAGCTTCGCTGCCTCGGCGTCGAGCCACGCGAGGAACTCGCACATCGCCGCGGCATCGCGCAGGTGCGCGGCGCGGGCCGAGGTCAGTTCGATCGGGTTCTTGCACGCCTTGGGCAGGATGCAGGGATCGTCCGCAAGGGCGATCGTGATGTCCGCCGACTGCAGCGCCCGGGTGACCGCCAGCGGCGCGGTGGACTTGTCGACGCGCACCGGGCCGTCCAGTTGGGTCAGGACGGGTTCGAACGCGTCCCACGGGGCGATGTCGATCGCATCGTCGTCGGCCTGTGCCTCGGCCAGCACGCGGAACTTCGTCTCGTCCGAGAAGATCTGCACCTTGCCATCGTCGTGCAGGATGGCGAAAGCCTGCACCACCGGGTTGCGGGGGATGTCCGAGCCGCGCACGTTCAGTAGCCAGCAGATCGAGTCCGGCAGCGTCAGCACGGCGGCCTGCTGCCCCGCCTCGCGCAGGGCGGCGGCCAGCCTGCCGCGCTTTTCGGCGTCCGTTTCGCCCGCCATGTCGTCGGGATAGCGCGTTACCGGTTTGCACGGGCGGTCGGGGCGGTCGGGCCAGATGCGGTCCACAAGGTTGTCGCTTTCCACCAGCTCGATCCCGGTGCCCTTCAGCCGAGCCTCGACCGCCTCGATCTCGCCCAGCGTATGCAGCCACGGGTCGAACCCGACGCGGCCACCGTCGGGCAGCGACGCGGCAAGCCAGTCGCCCAGCTTGGTCTCGGGCCAGTCGACGGGCGTGAAATCCGGTGCGATCTGCGCCTTGACCTGCACCCGGTAACGGCCGTCGACGAAGACACCGGCGCGGTCGGCAAGTGCGACGCAGAACCCCGCCGAGCCGGTGAAGCCGGTCAGCCATTCCAGCCGCTTGTCGCAGGCGGCGACGTATTCGCCCTGATGCTGGTCGGCCAGCGGCACGATGAACCCGTCCAGGCCCTCTGCCGCGATCTCTTGGCGCAGGGCGGCCAGACGGGGCGGGCCCTGTTCGGGGGAACTGGTGGTGTCGAAGGTCTGGAACATGGGGGCTCCTGTGATTTGAGGCGAGTCTGCCCAATCGTTGCGGCAGATGCCAGAGGCGCGGCCCCGATGGCGTCGAAGGACGCACCGGGGCCAGCCGAAAGGGATGAGTGGGCCGCCGCCGGGGGGGCGGGGGCCTTATGGATGTCGCGGACGGCGCGGGGTCAGGACGCCTTGCGGATGCCCATGATCCGCGCGCGGGCGCGCGGGTCGCTGTCGAACAGGCTGGCCAGTTGCTCGGTCATCGCGCCAGCCAGCTGTTCCACGTCGGTGATGGTCACGGCGCGGTCATAGTAGCGGGTCACGTCGTGGCCGATGCCGATGGCCAGCAGTTCGACCTGCTTGCGCTTTTCGACCATCGCGATCACGTCGCGCAGGTGCTTTTCAAGATAGTTGGCCGGGTTGACCGACAGGGTCGAGTCGTCGACCGGCGCGCCGTCCGAGATCACCATCAGGATCTTCCGCGCCTCGGGGCGGTAGGCCACCCGGCGGTGCGCCCATTCCAGCGCCTCGCCGTCGATGTTCTCTTTCAGCAGGCCTTCCTTCATCATCAGGCCAAGATTGTCGCGCGACCGGCGCCACGGCGCGTCGGCGGACTTGTAGATGATGTGGCGCAAGTCGTTCAGACGGCCCGGACCCTGTTCGCGGCCGGCGTTCAGCCAGTCCTCGCGGCTTTGTCCGCCCTTCCACGCGCGGGTGGTGAAGCCGAGGATCTCGACCTTCACGTCGCAGCGTTCCAGCGTTCGCGCCAGCACGTCGGCGCAGATCGCGGCGATCGAGATCGGCCGCCCGCGCATCGAACCAGAGTTGTCCAGCAGCAGCGTCACCACGGTGTCGCGGAATTCGGTGTCCTTCTCGGTCTTGAAGGACAGGGGCGTCGTCGGGTTCGCCACCACGCGCGCCAGCCGCCCGGCGTCCAGCGTGCCTTCTTCCAGATCGAATTCCCAGCTGCGGTTCTGCTGCGCCTGAAGCCGCCGTTGCAGCTTGTTGGCCAGCCGGGACACGGCGCCTTTCAGCGGCTCCAGCTGCTGATCGAGATAGGCGCGCAGCCGTTCCAGTTCCTGCGGCTCGGCCAGTTCTTCGGCGCGGATTTCCTCGTCGTGGGCGGTGGTGAACACCTTATAGCCGGGGTCGGCCTCGGAATGGGGCGGCGGCGGCGGAGGTTCGAGGGGCATGTCGCCCTCGGGCATCTCCGTCTCCTCCGACATGTCCATGTCTTCAAGCTCTTCAGCGGACACCTGCGCCTCGGCGGCGTCCATCTGTTCTTCCTGGCTTTGCTCGGGCGCGGCCTCGTCGTTCTCGTCGGACTGGTCGTCTTCCGAGCCGGAGGAATCCGGTTCTTCTTCCTGTTCGTCCGAGCTTGCCTCGTCCTCTTGGTCCTCGGAGACGTCGTCGGGGTCGTCGCCCAGCTGATCGCCGTAGCCGAGATCCTCGATGATGCGGCGCGAGAACTTCGCGAAGGCGGTTTGGTCCTTCAGCGTTTCTTCAAGGTTGCCAAGCGTGTCGGCGGCCTGTTCCTCGATGAAGTTGCGCCACAGGTTCATCACGTTGTCCGCACCCGGCGGCAGCGGGCGCCCGGTGGCGAGGTGACGGATCAGGTAGCCAGCGGCGACGGCCAGCGGCGCGTCGGACGCCTCGGTCAGGCCGGCATAGCCACGGCGCTCTGCCTCGTTGGCGATCTTGGCGTCGATGTTCGACGCGGTGCCGGGCATGGTGATCGCGCCCACGGCTTCGCAGCGCGCAGTCTCCATCGATTCGTACAAGTCGCGGGCCATCTGGCCCTGCGGGGAATAGCGGTTGTGCGTCTTCGCGTCGTGGTGCCGCAGCTTCAGCGCATAGGCGTCGGCGGTGCCACGGGCCAGCAGGACCTCTTGCTTGGTCATGCGGCGGCTGATCTGCGGCAGGCGCACGGAATCGTTGCCCAGCCCCGGCGGGTCGACCGAGTAGGTGACGCCCAGTTCAGGGTCGTCCGCCATCACGCGGGTCGCCTCTGCGAGGGCCTTCTTGAAGGGATCTGCCGGGTTGTCGTTAGGCTTCTTCATGCCTGATACATCGGCCCGATACGGCCCGAACGCAAGGCGGAATCAGTCGCCAAGCATCAGCTGGTCGCAGCGCGCGATGTGGTCGCGGGCATGGGTGGCGGCCGCCGCGCGGCGCGCGGGGTCGGTCCCGAAGGTCGCGGTCAGCAAAAGCGCCGCCTGCGCGGCCTTCGCTTCGATCCGCCACGCAAGGATGGTGCGGCCCGTGTCCGGCGGTCGGACGGCGTCCAGCATCGCGGCGAAGGAATTGCGCCGTCGTTCTGCCGGGTTTTCGTCGCCGGCTTTCACCAGCCAGTGGTGTTCCATCTGTGCAGAGTAGCGGCCGGTGCAGTTCGCGAATTCGCGCGTCAGGTCCGCCGCGTCGAGGGCGCGGGCCTTCAAAGGGGACAGCAACAGCAAGAGCAGCACTGTCCACAGGGTGGCCTGTGTTTTCATTCCGCTCATTAAATACACCTTACCCCAAGAATATTGCCGATCAATTAGGCAAGTATTGGACCGGATTTCGCCGGCGCGGGGCGGTGTCTAGCAGAAGCGGATTTCGGGCGGGTAAAGGTTCGGCGCGGGACGCACCGCAACGAAAAAGCCCGGGCGCGGCGGCCCGGGCTTTGTCAGTCTGTCAGTCTGTCAGAAAAGCAGGATCAGGCGATCGCGACGGACGCGGCGCTTTCCGGCAGTTCTTCGTCAAAGCAGCGCTGGTAGAACTCGGCCACGGTTTCGCGTTCCAGTTCGTCGCACTTGTTCATGAAGGTCACGCGGAACGCATAACCGATGTCGCGGAAGATCTCGGCGTTCTGCGCCCAGTTGATGACGGTCCGGGGCGACATGACGGTCGACAGTTCGCCGTTCATGAAGGCGGTCCGGGTCAGGTCCGCGACGGACACCATCTGGCCGATCTCGCGGCGGCCCTTCTCGTTGTTGTAGTGCGGATTCTTCGCCAGCACGATCGCCGCCTCGGCGTCGTGGCTGAGATAGTTCAGCGTGGCGACCAGCGACCAGCGGTCCATCTGGGCTTGGTTGATCTGCTGCACGCCGTGGTAAAGCCCGGTGGTGTCGCCAAGGCCAACGGTGTTGGCGGTGCCGAACAGGCGGAAATACGGGTGCGGGGTGATCACCTCGTTCTGGTCCAGCAGGGTCAGCTTGCCGTCATGTTCCAGCACACGCTGGATCACGAACATGACGTCGGCCCGGCCCGCGTCGTATTCGTCGAACACGATGGCGGTCGGGTTGCGCAGCGCCCACGGCAGGATGCCTTCCTGGAACACGGTGACCTGTTTGCCGTCCTTCAGCTTGATCGCATCCTTACCGATCAGGTCGATCCGGCTGATGTGGCTGTCGAGGTTCACGCGGACGCAGGGCCAGTTCAGGCGGGCGGCGACCTGTTCGATGTGGGTCGACTTGCCGGTGCCGTGGTAGCCCTGAATGATCAGCCGGCGATTGCGGCCAAAGGCAGCCAGAATGGCCAGCGTGGTGTCGCGATCGAACTTGTAGGTGCTGTCGACATCCGGCACGCGGTCCGAACGGTCAGCGAAGCCCTTGATCTTCATCTCCGATTCAATGCCGAAGACGTCGCGAACGTCGAGCTCTTCGGTCGGTTTCGCCGTCACATCCAGGTTTCCGTCCGCCATTTCGACCTCTGCTGCTTCAGGGAATACGTTCATGCGGCGCCGCAGCGCGCCGCCCACGGGCCTTCATGTAAGATTATGGGGGAGAGGTCAACGCCACCCGCCACAGCGCGCGCCCGAAGCGTCCCCGTGTGGGCTCGTGGGGGGCTCGCGGGGCCCGTCGCGCAGAAGCGGGGGGCGGCGCGCATTTGTCACGGTTTGGTGATCATCTGGCTCGGAACACCTGTGCCGCCCGTGTCTTCGGTCAGAAGAAAGACAAAAGGAGCGAACCATGAACCGCAGGGAATTCATTCTGTCCAGCGCCGGGACCGTGGCGCTGATGCGCGCCAGCGCGACATCCGCGGCTACGGACGCCAGCTATGTCACCGTCCGCCGGTCCGAACAGGAGTGGCGCGCCATGCTCAGCGAGGCCGAGTACGATGTGCTGCGCGAGGAAGGCACCGAGCGCGCCTTCACCAGCCCCCTGAACGACGAGACCCGCGCGGGCACCTTCCACTGCAAGGGCTGCGACCTGCCGGTCTATCCGTCGGACACAAAGTACAAAAGCGGCACCGGCTGGCCCAGCTTCTGGGCCCCGATCGAGGACGCGGTCCGGACCAAGCCCGACCGCAAGCTGTTCATCACCCGCACCGAGGTTCACTGCCGCCGCTGCGGCTCGCACCTTGGGCACATTTTCGACGATGGCCCCGAGCCTACCGGCGAACGTCACTGCCTGAATGGGATCGCCTTGACCTTCAGCGCGGCCTGACGACCCTAGGGGGCAAGGAACGGCTCGACCACGGGGTACAATTCCAGCGCCGTGCGGACGTGCATGTGGGGCGGGATATAGGCCCGGTGGTTGGTGATCGTGTAGGTCTCGGACCGCTTGATCGAGGTATGTTCGCCGGTGAAGCGATTCAGCAGCCGTTTATCCATGCCTTCCTTGCCCACGACAGACACGGTCGCATCGCACAGCGATTGCAGTTCGGCGAAGACGTTTTGCGTCACAAGGTGCGGGTGCGTGCCGACCAGCCGCTCGGGCGTCCAGTCATCCGACGTGACATCGGCAATCGGCGGGTTCGGCCCGACGTACAACAGCACCTTCGGCACGGTAATCGCCGCGCACAGCATCCGGTACTGGGCAAGGTAGTTGTCCAGCGTCTCTGCCACGAGGTCCGAGAACGCCTGCCGCGATATCTCGCGCCCGATCTTGAGCAAGGCGTGATGGCCAAGGCTGTCTTCGGCGCGCCCGTCGGGATAGGTGACGCGGACCGAAGCGCGGCCGTTCAGCGACGTCATGTACTTGTTCTGCATCGACGATCGCGCCGACATCACCTGTATGACGCAGGCCGAGCTACGGTTCACAAGGTCGATCAGCTCCGGCCGGTTGGCGTACAGACCGGGCCCGGCGCCACCATTGGCAAGGTTGATCACCCGGGCCGACAGCATCTCGCCCAGCAGGTTGGGGAAGGGGTGGTTCACGAAGGTCCCGAACACCTGCGCTGCCCCAAGGAACGAGATCGCCGGCGCCTTGCCGTCGATGGCGACGGGCGGGCCGCGCAGGGGAAAGTCGATGCCCGGCAGCGTCCACAACCCGTAGTCCGCGATATGGCTGCTTTCCATCTGGTACTGCATCGACATCAACGGGGTTCCTTACAGGTGGGCTTTGTCGAAAGCCGCGATCTCGTCGTAGTTGGACACGATATCGCGGATTGCCCAAGTGTTCTGCTTGCGGATGGGAAGCTGCAGCGGGACGGCCGGGATCGGCAGCCCGGTCACGCGCGCGATCCAGTCGGCGCACAGCTTCGGGTCGGCGGCGATGTCCTCGTAGCTGACCTCGTGCAGGTCGGCGTTTTGGAACCGCTCGCGGAACCGCTGCACATAGCCTTGCCGTTCGGTGATGAAGGCGGACAGCTCTGCGGGGTCAAGCCGCACTTCCGGCCGTGCGGGCAGGGTGCCGACGTCGGCGGGCTGGAACCACGCCCCGGTGGTTTCGGCCAGCTTGCGGGACACGAAGGTATCCAGGACGCGGCGGCGGACAAGGTGGACGATCCGCGCCTCGTCGATCAGGCGGTCCCAGATCGGGCTGGAAGGCCGCGCGTGGTAGTAGAAGATCTTCAGCGCCAGCGGACGCGGACCGGCGGCATCCAGCAGGATGTCCCACAGTGCGACGGGATCGTCCTGCCCCAAGGCCACCAGTTGCGATCGCGGCATTCCCGTCAGCGCGATCAGTTCCGGAAGGCTGTCGCCGCCCTTGCGAAAGACTTCGCGCAGGACCACGCCATTCGGGGCCATCTTCTGAAAAACGCTCAGGAAATAGTTGGTGCCGGAACGTGCGCTTGACAGCACGACCAATGGCTTTGTCATTGTCCGACCCCGGATAAGGTGTTCCCATTCCCTATCGGGCAGGCGGTGCGTCTGTCAATTTCCGGCGGGCGGGAAGCCGCTGCGGGGTGCCGGAACTGGTCCGTTTTCCGCCTATGTCCGCGCCGGGCCCGATCCCGTTTTAGTTTGGCAGAAAGATAAGGGGCGCACCATTGGCGCGCCCCGTCCGAACTCGTCAGCGCAGTCATGCGCCTTACTGAAAGTTCCGCGAATCCTTGATCTGGTCCCAGGCCCAGACGACTTCCTGCAGCTGTTCCTCGTGTCCGCGGTCGCCGCCGTTCATGTCCGGGTGCAACACCTTGATCAGCGCCTTGTAGGCCTTGCGGATCTCGGCCTTCTGCCAATGGTCCTTGGCGTCCAGAATATCGAGCGCGCGGCGTTCGGTCGGCGGCAGCTTGCGGGTGCCGGTGATCGACTTGCCGGGGTTGCGGGTCGCGTTCTCGCCCAGCACCTGATGCGGGTCGTCGATCCCCAGCCGCGCCCACGCGCGCTGTTCCTCGCCCGGCTTGGTGAAGGGCTTCGTCTCGCGGCCCCAGACCCGGTCGTTGTCGATCTGCTCTTGGAATTCCTCTTCGGTGGTCCCGTTGAAGAAGTTCCATTTCAGATTGTACTCGCGGACGTGGTCCTTGCAGAACCAGAGGTACTCGTCGAGGTGGTCGGGCGAGCGCGGTGCGCGGTACTGGCCCTGTTCACGGCATCCGGGATGCTCGCACTCTCTCTGCGACGTCTCGAAGGCGCCGGACATGCCACGCTTGCCACGGTTACGCTTCTTCTTGTCATTAGAGACACTGATGTCAAAACCGAACGGATCTGGATTCGCCATTTGGGCTCGCCTTTGCTACTCGGACACGGAAGTCTAATGGTTTTGCCGCCGGATTGAAGGGGGCAGGTGGGAAAAAATGAAGCTGGCAACGATCATCGAGAACAAGCTGTCCGAAACTTTTGCACCCGAGACGCTAACCGTCGAAGATGAAAGCGAAAAACATCGCGGCCATGCCGGGTACCGCGAGGGCGGGGACAGTCATTTTCGCGTGTGGATCAAGGCCGCCGCGTTCGAGCCGATGACCCGCCTGCAGCGTCATCGCGCGGTGCACGAGGCGCTGGGGGCGGATGTCATGGGACGGCTGCACGCGCTGGCCCTGCACATCGAGGCCTAGCTTCGCCGCGCGACTCCGGGAGAGGTTTCTGCCGGGGGATCGGCGGGCTCGGGGTGGCCGGCGGCGCCAAGCCGCGGCGCGTGGCCCTCGGGCGTGCGCGCGCTGATCTGGGGTTCGTCCTTTGCGTCGTTGCGGTGATGGAACGGCGCGCGGGAGAATGCCATCTCGCCGTCGATGCGCCGGGTCGGATCCGCCGACAGCGACGGGGTCGCGGCCACGCTCGGCGCCGGGCTATGGACCGGGCCGGGGGCGTCGGCGCGCGGCGCATGCGTTTCGGCGTGCGGCGGCGTGTGGACCGGCGCGGCGGGAGGTGTCATCGGCGCGGGCTGATCGACATGAACCGACGCGATGGCATCCGCGGCCCGCAGCCCCGACTCCAGTTCGCGGCGGAACACCAGCATGTTCTGGAAGGTGGTCGTCCGGCCTGTCAGGCCCGACCGTTCCTCGCAGGGCAGGGTGTCGGTGCGCTGATATTCCCAGCCGTCCGCGCCGTATTGGTTCATCAGGCTGGCGAGTTCGTGGGCAAAGCGGGCCTCGGTCCCCTTGACCCCTTTCACCTTCCCGGCCTTCTTCGGCGCGGGCACGACCTTGTATTCATAACGCGGCATCTGCGACCCCTCGGATTCGACGCCGAGGGACATTAGCAGGGGGGATTGCGCAGGGAAAGCGGCGCGGGCGTGCCGTGGGTCACATCCTGCGGAAATCAGCCGTTCGGTGGTTTGGGGGGGGCGTGGATGGCGGGGGAGTTGCGCGTGAATGGTGAAGGCGAGGTGCGCATGTTTGGTGGGCGATAGGAGCGCGTAAATGCCGGAGGAGGTGCGCATGAATGCGCACCCTACGGGCCCGTATATATGTCGCGATCCCCACCGATCCGCGGCG
>NZ_JARGYD010000012.1:0-101521 GCF_029168315.1 Psychromarinibacter halotolerans | reverse complement strand
ATGGCCGCCGTCAGCGTCGTTTTGCCGTGGTCAACGTGGCCAATCGTGCCGATGTTGACGTGCGGTTTGTTACGTTCAAACTTTTCCTTAGCCATCCTAGGGCGCCTCGTAGTCAATGGGGGCACCATAGCCCCGGTCCGATACGCGCGCTGATTTATGGGCTGGACACCGGAAAATCAAGCGCATCTTCGGTGGAAAGGCGGACGGGCCGCCTTATTCGTAGGGAGGCTGGAACCAGTCGGGGTTCTCTTCCAGCCATGTTTCGATCTGCTTGGCCGCCTGAGCGGACAGGATCTCGAGCAGACGTTCCTTCGTCGGGAAGGCGCCGGCGCCGTTGAATGCGGATATCACACTGATTTCGTGGGCTTCTTCGTTTAGCTTGCGGCCAAGCTGGTCATCCCACAGGGTCACGGTCATCAGCAGGATCGATTTCAGCGACGGCACGAGTGGCACGCCGGCGTCGAGCGAGGTCAGGAAGTAGCCGTCGACGCTCATGCCAAGGTGATACAGGCGGTCGCCTTCGTAGCGGCCGAAGCGGTCGTCGACGGCGCCTTCGATGGCGGCCTGCCATTCGGCCTCGGTCACTTTCATCGAGCCCGGCCCGACCGACGGTTTGCGCGCAACGACAAGGTTGTGGCCCAGCTTGAACGCGCCAAGGTCGACCGGCTTTTCATCAAGGTCGCTGCGCGGATCGCACCCGGCGAGAAACAGCGCCGCCGCAAGGAATGCGAGTGATTTCAAAGCCAGGTTCATGTGGACCCCTTCCGCCTGCGTTCCGACCGGATTATCCCAGCGCGCGACCCGGCGCAACGCTGGGGCAATCGGTACCGGCGCGCGGGCGGTCAAATCATGCGGATGACCTTGCGGTCGATCGCCAGCATGTAGCCCTTGCGCGAGATATTCTTCACCAGCATCTCGCTGACCATCTGGTTGCCGAGCGAATCCCGCAGCCGCTTGATCCGGGTCGCGCCGGACGCCTCGTCGCAGTCGGCGGCATCGCGCCCCGAGATCATCGCCTCGATCTCGGCGCCGGTCAGCATGTCCTGATCCATCCGCGCCTCGGCCAGCACGGCGAGCGTCTCGATCACGGCGCCGGTGAGGGTGAATTCGAGGTTGTCGTTCAGGTAGACCTTGTTCTCGTCCCGGCTGATCACCAGCGACGACACCTGCAGGCCGGACCGTTCGAACTGTGCGATGCGGCGGTTCAGCGTGGCGATTGTGACAAGAAACACCAGCGCGGCGATCAGCAGGGCGGTGGCAAAGATCAGCAGCACGAAGATGATCACCCGATAGCTGGCCAGCACCTCGGAAAAGGCGGCGCCGCTTTCGGCGAGGATACCCAGCAGCGTGGTCTCGGCGCTCGAATCGGGCGAGGTCAGGTCGTATTCAAGAAAGATGCGGTCGACGCGGTCCACGAAAGCGGTCGCGGTCGGCAGGTTCATGAAGAGAAGCACCGCGGCAATCGCCAGGATGCCCACGATGGCGGCAAGCCCGAAGGCAACCACCCGGCCGCCGGAGCGCCGGGTGGTCGAGATGTCCCGCCCGTTGTCTGAAAGGCTCATGACGCGAATCTACCCGCCGGGTGTAACCTTGACTATAGCCAAGAGCTGCATCCCCTGGCTGGCCAGGGCGCTTTCGACGATCGGCGTGGCGGCCCCGACGCTGCACGCGCTGTCGGGCACCGACATACGGGTGTGAACGTACTGGCTGCCCTTCTTCGCCTTGTACTCGACAGTGCAGGCCGCAGAGGCGGCGCTGCCGATCAAGGCCAGCGCGAAGGCAAGGAGGAGGGTGTGCTGTCTCATGGGCGGGACTTTGCCCAGTGTGGCGCTGTTATTCAATATCCACAGGGGCTTCGCGGCGTTGTCATCGGATAACACGGCGGCGGAATGGCGCTGTCATCGCATAACCGGGGGCCGATATTGCCTGACCGGATCGGAGTGTGGCGTCGTTGTGTTGTCAGCGGGATCGCCGAACGCACCCGGCGCCGCACACACCAGAAAGGACTGTCCGATGACCAAGAAGATTTTCGCCGCCGCGCTTGCCGCCAGCCTTGCCCTGACCGCCGCCACCGTGTCGCCGGCCAGCGCGCTGGATCGTGGCGAGACGACCCGCCTGATCCTGGGCGTGGGCACCCTGTTCGCACTGGGCCACGCGCTGAACCAGCACAACAAGGGCCGCACCAACGTGACCCGCAACACCCCGCCGCAGCGGTACGAGCCGCCGCGCTATCACAACCCGCCGCAGCGCTATAACCCGCCGCATCGGCACAACCCGCCGCACCAGCGCAACAACGTGGTTCGCGTGCCTGCCCACTGCATCCACGGCCGCGGCGGCAACCGCTGGGTCGATTGGCAGTGCGCCCGTCGCGCCGGCTACTGATAAACACCGAAACCTTCGAGCAGTGGTCCGGAGCCCCTTTCGGACCATGAAGGGAGAGCGGGCGCCTTTGCGGGGCGTCCGCTCTTTCCGTTCAGGGGGGCAGGCGCGTCCGGGGGCATTGCCCCTTGTCCGCCCCGGAACGATCGGTTTGATGGGCGCATGCCCCGTGCCATCCCAGATTTCACCCGCGAAACCGCCGCGCTTGCCCGTGGTGCCCTTTGGATCTGCGGCATCGACGAGGTGGGCCGTGGCCCGCTTGCCGGTCCCGTCACCGCCGCCGCCGTGCGGCTGGACCCGGACCGCATCCCCGAAGGCCTGACCGATTCCAAGCAGCTGTCCGAGAAGGTGCGCACGCGCCTCGCGGCCGAGTTGGAGGACTGCGCCGACGTCAGCATCGCCCATGCCACGGTGGAAGAGATCGACGCGCTGAACATCTTCCACGCCTCGCAACTGGCGATGGTTCGCGCGGCCGAGGGGCTGGGGCGCAAGACCGACTTGGCGCTGGTGGACGGGAAATTCGTGCCCAAGGGCCTGACATGCCCTGCCGAGGCTATCGTGAAAGGAGACTGCAAATCTCTTTCGATTTCAGCGGCTTCGATTGTGGCAAAAGTTTGTCGAGATCGTGTCATGTGGGATTTGGCGCAACAGCATCCCGGATACGGCTGGGACCGAAACGCAGGCTACCCGACGAAAGAACATCTGACTGCGCTCCGAAATCTGGGTGTGACCCCACACCATAGGCGTAGTTTCCGACCCGTGCACAATATCTTGTATCAAGAAAATTCTATAACCCCCTGATTCAATAAAGAATTTGACCGCGAATCGCCTTTGACTCAGACTTGTCCACAACAACATTCAGCGCCGTGGACAAGGTGCGGGGACAGAGGCAGCAATGGTCAAAACGATGAAGGGGGCAGCGATGGAGTTGCCGCTTAACCAGATAATTGCGGGTGACAGCATCGAAGTGATGCGGTCGTTGCCCGAGGCTTCGGTGGACCTGATCTTCGCCGATCCCCCTTATAACCTGCAGCTCAAGGCCGACCTGCACCGCCCGGACAACTCTCGTGTGGATGCGGTGGATGACGAGTGGGACCAGTTTTCCAGCTTCGCCGCCTACGACACCTTCACCCGCGAATGGCTGGCCGCCGCCAAGCGCCTGCTGAAGCCGCATGGCGCGATCTGGGTGATCGGGTCCTACCACAACGTGTTCCGTCTGGGTGCCGAGCTTCAGAACCAGGGCTTCTGGATCTTGAACGACGTGGTGTGGCGCAAATCGAACCCGATGCCCAACTTCCGCGGAAAGCGCCTGACCAACGCGCACGAGACGCTGATCTGGGCGTCGAAGGAAGAGGCCAGCAAGTACACCTTCAACTACGAAGCCCTGAAGGCGCTGAACGAAGGCATCCAGATGCGGTCGGACTGGGTCCTGCCGATCTGCACCGGGCACGAGCGTCTGAAGGACGAGAACGGCGACAAGGCGCATCCGACGCAGAAGCCGGAAAGCCTGCTGCACCGGGTGCTGGTCGGCACGACCAATCCGGGCGACGTGGTGCTTGACCCGTTCTTCGGCACCGGCACCACCGGCGCCGTGGCCAAGATGCTGGGCCGCGAGTTCATCGGGATCGAGCGCGAGGCGTCCTATCGTGCGGTCGCCGAGAAGCGGCTTGCCAAGGTGCGCAAGTACGACTCGACCGCGCTGGAAGTCAGCCGCGCCAAGCGCGCTGAGCCGCGCGTTCCCTTCGGCCAACTGGTCGAACGCGGCATGCTGCGCCCGGGCGAGGTTCTGGTCAGCCAGAACGGCAAGACCGCCAAGGTGCGCGCCGACGGCACGCTGATCTCTGCCGAGGCGTCGGGAAGCATCCATCAGGTCGGAGCCGCGCTGGAAGGCGCGCCGTCCTGCAACGGCTGGACCTACTGGAACTTCCATCGCGAAGGGCAGGTCGTGCCCATCGACGTGCTGCGCCAGCAGATCCGGTCCGAGATGCGCTAAGCCCGAGAGCTTTCCGAACAACAGAATACAGGAACTACCGCCGGTGCCTGTGGCCCACCGCCACGGCACGACTGACCCCGCTGACCCTATGGTCAGCGGGGATTTTTTGTTTTTGGACGCAGGATGGGGCTCTGGCGCCGTCGCACCGAAGCCGTGCTTGAGGGCAAGGCGTAAGGGGGCTCTGCCCCCGTCGCGCTGTGCGCGACTCCCCCGAGGTATTTTGAAAGAGAAGAAGCCGGATTGTGGTGTCAGATCGGGGACGGGTTGGAGCCCTGTTTGTAGGGGGTCCAGTCGTCGATGTCCGGGTAGAAGCGTTTCCGCCACGCGCGGACCTTCGGGTTCATGACCCGGCGCCACAGGGGCGGCACCATCGCGACCATCGCCATCACGGGATAGCCGAACGGAAGCTGCGGGGCCTCTTGCTCGGAATAGGTCTGAAGCAGCGGAAACCGGCGCGACGGTTTGTAGTGGTGGTCCGAGTGGCGCTGAAGGTTGATCAGCAGCCAGTTCGACGCGCGGTGCGAGGCGTTCCAAGAATGGCGCGGCAGGACGTGTTCGTAGCGCCCGTCGCCAAGGTGTTTGCGCGTCAGGCCGTAGTGTTCGACGTAGTTGGTCAGCTCCAGCTGCCAGATCGCCGAGATCGCCTGTACCACGAACAGGCCGAGCCCGGCCCAGCCGCCGATCGCCAGCGCGAGGCCGAGGGAGGCGAGTTGCAGGATCGCGTAGCGCCAGAAGGGATTCGTGCGGTGAAAGGGGCCAAGGCCCCGGCGCGCCAGCATCCGGGTTTCAGCGCGCCATGCCGAGCCGGGGCATTCGGCCAGCACCCGGACGAAGAAGCGATGGAAGCCTTCGTTGTATTTCGCGGTGACGGCGTCGGCGGGTGTGCCGACGTGGCGGTGGTGGACCAGAAGGTGTTCGGTGCGGAAGTGGCTGTATAGCACCGTGGCCAGCAGCAGGTCGCCCAGCCAGCGTTCAAGCCGGTTCCTCTGGTGCAGCAGTTCGTGGGCATAGACGATGCCGACGGTGCCGGAGATGATGCCGACGTCGAAGAAAAGCACCAGCTTTTCCCAAGTATCCAAGTGACCCGTCCGGGTCGCGTAGAAGATCGCGCCATAGATCACGATCGCCTGCACCGGGAACCAGATCATGGTGATCAGGCGGTACCAGAACAGCTGGCCATCCTCGGTTTCGGTGTCGGGGTTGTCCTCGTTCAGGCCGATGACCGCGTCAAGGATGCCGTACAGCCACCACGTGCACAGCGGCGGAAGGATCAGCGCCCAGCCGCCCTGCGCCGCCGCGATGGCGATCAGCGGTACAAGCGCGAGCGACAGCCAGAAGGGCAGGGCGCTGCGCAGGTCGCCGATGGGGCGGGCGGAGGACATGCTGGACGGCTCCGGTTCGGGTTCCGGCGCAGCATATCCGGGGCGGAAATGCGGGGCAATCGGGGTGGCGGTGGGTGTTCCCCTCGTGTCCTCTCCCCGTTTGCGGGGGGAGGGAAAGCTTGGCGGGCCTACCCCGAGCCGGGCGTAGCGGGATCAGTCCAGCGCGGTGACGGCCAGATCGTATGCCTTGCGCATTACCGTGGGCAGGGCGGCGGGGCGGAACTCGGCGCGGGGGACGAAGGTGCCACGGTCGGGGCGGGTGCCTGCGGGCACATCGGCCACGCGCAGGGCAAGGCGCAGGTGGAAATGGGTGAAGGTGTGCCGCACCTCTGCCCCCACGTCCCGCCAGCGGGCGTCCAGCGGCGGCGCCTCGGCGGGGGCGTCGTTCCATTCGCTGCCGGGCCAGCCCAGCATGCCGCCCAGCAGCCCCCGGTCCGGCCTCCGTTCCAGCAACCACGCGCCATCCGCGCGCCTTGCGAGATAGGCATAGCCCAGCCGCGTCGGCTTGGCCTTCTTCGGCGTCTTGCGGGGCAGGGTGGCCTGCACCCCTTCGGCGCGGGCGGTGCAGGGTTCCATCCACGGGCAGATGCCGCAGGCGGGGGATTTGGGCGTGCAGACCGTCGCGCCCAGGTCCATCACCGCCTGCGCGTGGTCCCCGGGACGGTCCTGCGGCGTCAGGCGCGCGGCCAGATCCGTCAGCTCGGGTTTCGCGGCGGGCAGCGGGGTTTCGACAAGGAACACCCGCGACATCACCCGTTCGACGTTGCCGTCCACCACCGTCGCCGGTTCGTCGAAGGCTATCGCGGCGACCGCCGACGCGGTGTAGGGACCGACGCCCGGCAAGGCGAGCAACCCTTCGCGGCTGTCCGGAAATTGCCCGCCGTGGTCCGCGACGACGGCGCGGGCGCATTTCAGCAGGTTGCGCGCCCGGGCGTAATAGCCAAGCCCCGCCCATTCCGCCATCACGTCGCCGTCCTCGGCGGCGGCAAGGTCGCCGACGGTGGGCCAGCGCGCCATGAAACGGTGGAAATAGTCCCGCACGGCGGCCACGGTGGTCTGCTGCAGCATCACCTCGGACATCCACACGGCATAGGGGTCGGGCCGCACCCCCGCACGCCGGTCCGCGGGGCCGACCCGCCACGGCATCACGCGGGCATGCCGGTCGTACCACGCCAGAAGGTCGTGGCTGAGCTGTTCGTCACGCAATGTTTATGGCTCCCTGACAGGCTTTCGGCTGGCGCTGCGCGCTCTGCGCCCGTTAGGATAACGTCGTGACCGAGGAGTTCCAGCGATGACCACAGGACCGTCCGGAAAGGCGCCCCGCCGCAAGCGCGGGTTCGAGCGCGCCTCGGGCCTGTTGTCGACGCGCATCCGCGAGGTCGGGGAGAAACGCGGTTTTGCCGTGTCGCGCGTCCTGACCCACTGGGCCGAGATCGTGGGCGCCGATGTCGCCGCGATCTGCCGTCCGGTCAACGTCAGTTATGGGCGGGGCGGATTCGGCGCGACGCTGACGGTGCTGACCACCGGCGCGCAGGCGCCGATGCTTGAGATGCAGAAGGACCAGATCCGCGAGCGGGTGAACGCCTGCTATGGCTACACCGCGATCGCGCGGCTCAGGATCACCCAGACCGCGCCGACGGGCTTTGCCGAGGGGCAGGCGGCCTTCGCCCCGGCCCCCGCGACGCCCAAGCCGCAACCCGCCCCAGAAGTCCGCGAGCGTGCCGCAGAGGCAAGCGCCGCCGTGGCCGACGATTCACTGCGCCGTGCGCTTGAAGCACTTGGCGCCAACGTACTCTCCCGACAGAAAGACTGACCGAGGACCCTTATGAACAAGATCCTTCCCTTTGCCACCGCGCTGGTGCTGGCCGCAGGCGCAACCGTGTTCTGGCCGAACGGCAATTCCGGCTCTAGCCTGACCGCGCTGGGCGCAGCGCAGGCGCAGGAAGGCGAGGTCGACACCTCGATCGTGACCGAGATGGCGCTTGGCGATCCTGACGCGCCGGTGACGGTGATCGAATACGCGTCGGCAACCTGCCCGCACTGCAAGAACTTTCACCTGACCGTCTTCGATGAGCTGAAAGAGAACTACGTTGACACCGGCAAGATCCGGTTCGTCTATCGCGAGGTCTATTTCGACCGCTTCGGCCTGTGGGCCGGGATGCTGGCCCGCTGCGGCGCGCCGCGCGGTGCGGATGCCGATCCGGCGCAGATCGAGGCGTCGCAGCGTCGTTACTTCGCAATCATGGACATGGTGTTCGAACAGCAGTCCGACTGGCTGAACGCCGACACCCCCGCTGGCATCGCGGATAACCTGTCGCAGATCGGCCGCACCGCCGGGCTGTCCGCCGAGATGGTCGACGAATGCCTGCAGGATGCCGACATGGCGCAGGCGATGGTCACGCTGTGGGAAGAAAATCAGGCGGCCGACGACATTACCTCGACCCCGTCCTTCATCATCGACGGGCAGAAGTACTCGAACATGAACTACGCGGACTTCTCCGCGGCGCTGGACGAACGTCTGCCCGAGGAATGATCGCAAGATGACGGCACCGCTGGACGGCCTTCGGGTCGTCGAACTTGCCCGTATCCTGGCCGGCCCCTGGGCCGGCCAGTGCCTGTCGGACCTTGGCGCCGAGGTGATCAAGGTCGAAAGCCCCGAAGGCGACGACACCCGCCGCTGGGGCCCGCCGTTCGTCGAGCGGGAAGGCGACCGGACAGCCAGCTATTTCCACGGCTGCAACCGGGGCAAACAATCGATCGCCGTCGATTTCCGCACCCCCGAGGGGCAGGACACCGTGCGCGCGCTGGTCGCCGACGCGGACATCGTGATCGAAAACTTCAAGGTCGGCGGGCTGGTGAAATACGGGCTGGACTATGCCAGCCTGTCGGCGCTGAACCCCGGCCTGATCTATTGCTCGATCACCGGCTTCGGGCAGGACGGCCCGTATGCGCACCGGGCCGGCTATGACTATATCATCCAGGGCATGTCCGGGCTGATGTCGATCACCGGCGAGCCCGACGGCCAGCCGCAGAAGGCCGGCGTGGCGATAACCGACGTGTTCACCGGCATGTACGCGGCGACTGCGATCCTCGCGGCTGTGCACCAGCGGCACGCGACGGGCCGGGGCCAGTGGATCGACATGGCGCTGATGGACGTCGCCGCCGCCGTCACCGCGAACCAGGCGATGAATTACCTGACCACCGGTGTCGCGCCAAACCGGCTGGGCAACGCGCATCCGAACCTCGTGCCCTATCAGGTGTTCGACTGCGCCGACGGGTATATCATCATCGCCGTCGGCAACGACGCGCAATACGCGCGGCTGTGCGACTTGCTTGGCGTTCCGGCGCTGGCCCTTGAAGCCTATGCCACCAACGCGGGGCGCGTCGGGAACCGCGAAGCCTTGGTGCCGCTTCTGACGGCCGAAACGGTGAAATGGACCAAGGCCGATCTGCTGGCGGGCTGCGAAACAAAGGGCATCCCCGCCGGGCCGATCAACGACATGGCCGAAGTGTTCGAAGACCCGCAGGTCAAGGCGCGGGGGCTGCAACTGTCGCTGGACGGCGTGCCCTCGGTGCGGCCGCCGTTCCGGTTCTCGGACGCAGAACCTCGGCTGGATGCGCCCTCGCCCAAGCTGGACGAGCATGGCGAGGCGATCCGGGCCTCTCTGAAAAAGGGCTGAGGTTTAGGTGCCGCCCCGGCTGATCTTGCCGCCGCCGACCGGGGCCGGCACGCCGGTGGTGCCCGGTGCGCTGGTCGGCAGGCCGCGCGCCACGCGGGCGGCAAGATAGGCGAAGGCCTGCGCCTCCAGCATGTCGCCATCCAGCCCTGCCGCCTCGACCGGCTCGACCGGGCAGGGCAGGGCGCGTGCCAGCCCGGCCATCATCGCCCCGTTGAAACGCCCGCCGCCTGTGACCAGCAGCTGCGAGGGCGGCGCGGGGCAATGTTCCATTCCGCGCGCCACGGCGGCGACGGCGCAAGCGGCCAGCGTCGCGGCGGCGTCGGCGTCGGACAGATCGGCCACCGCCCCGGCAAGGTCGGGAAAGTCGTTCCGGTCCAAGGATTTCGGCGGCATGCGCAGGAAATACCCTTTTTCGAGAAAGCGCGCGACGACGCCTTCGTCGATCCGTCCCGAGGCGGACAGCGCGCCGTCCTCGTCCCGGTCCAGCCCCAGACGGGACTGCATCAGGTCGTTCAGCGGGGCGTTGGCCGGGCCGGTGTCGAAGGCAAGACAGGCGCCCGGCACATCGGGGCCGGGCTGTGACGGGTCGACCCACGTCACGTTGCCGACGCCGCCAAGGTTCAGGAACGCCAACGGGTCGCGCGCGCCGATGTGGCGGGCACAGGCGAAATGGTAGAACGGCGCCAGCGGCGCACCCTCGCCGCCCATCTCGACATCGGTGGACCGGAAATCCCAGATGACGGTCTTGCCCAGCACCTCGGCCAGCAGCGCCCCGTTCCCGGCTTGGTGCGTGCCGCGCCCGCGCGGGTCGTGCGCCAGCGTCTGGCCGTGAAAGGCGATCAAGTCCGCCTGCGGGAACTGCGACATCAGCTCGGCATGGGCGGTCTCGACCACCTCGGCTGCGGCCTCGACCTCAGGCGTGCCGGGCCAGTGGCCCAGCGCGGCGCGCAGCACGGCGCGTTCGGCGTCGGAATAGGGACGGTATCCGGTCTCTCCGAACCCTTCGATCCGCTGGCCGTCGGTCAGCACGATCGCCGCGTCCACACCATCCAGCGAGGTGCCCGACATCGTGCCAAGCACGCGGACCGGAGCGGTGATCTTCATGCCTTCCCCTTTGCCCCCTTGGCGCGTACAAGTGCGCCGCACATGAAACACTGGACCGAAACGCAATGACCTACCACCCGAAATCCGATTTCCTGGGTGTGATCATCGAGCGGGGCTTCCTCGCCGATTGCACCGATCTTCAAAGCCTCGACGAGGCCCTGATCTCGGGTACGGTCCCCGCGTATATCGGCTATGACGCCACGGCGCAGTCGCTTCACGTTGGCCACCTGCTGAACATCATGCTGCTGCGCTGGTTCCAGAAATGCGGCCACAAGCCGATCACCCTGATGGGCGGCGGCACCACCAAGGTCGGCGACCCGTCGTTCCGGTCGGACGAGCGTCCGCTGCTGGGCCCGGAACAGATCGACGCGAACATCAACGGTATGCAGCAGGTCTTCGCCAAGTACCTGGACTACGGCGCGGGCGACAGCGACGCGCTGATGCTGAACAACGCGGAATGGCTGGACGGCCTGAACTATCTCGAGTTCCTGCGCGACATCGGTCGCCACTTCTCGGTCAACCGGATGCTGTCGTTCGAAAGCGTGAAATCGCGGCTCGACCGCGAACAGTCGCTGTCGTTCCTCGAATTCAACTACATGATCCTTCAGGCCTACGACTTCCTCGAACTGAACCGCCGCTATGGCTGCCTGCTGCAGATGGGCGGCTCGGACCAGTGGGGCAACATCGTCAACGGCATCGACCTGACCCGCCGCGTGCTGGATCACGAGATCTACGGCCTGACCACGCCGCTGCTGACCACCTCGGACGGGCGCAAGATGGGCAAAAGCCAGGGCGGCGCGATCTGGCTGAACGCCGACATGCTGTCACCCTACGAGTTCTGGCAGTTCTGGCGCAACACCACCGACGCCGACGTGGGCCGGTTCATGAAGCTGTACACCGAGATCCCGGTCGACGAATGCGACCGCCTTGCCGCGCTGGGCGGGTCCGAGATCAACGACGCCAAGATCGTGCTGGCCAACGCGGTGACCACCCTGTGCCACGGGGCCGAGGCCGCCGCCGCCGCCGAGGCGACCGCGCGCGAGGTGTTTGAAAAAGGCGGCGTTGGCGATGACCTTCCGACGCTGGCGCTGACCTCGGCAGAGGTGGGCGACGGCATCTCGATCGTGCAGCTCATCGTCAAGTCGGGGCTGGCGAAATCCGGCAAGGAGGCCAAGCGCCTGATCGCCGACAACGGCGCCCGCATCGACGACGCGCCGCTGACCGACGCGGGCCTGATGCTGGACGCGGCGGCGCTGGCCTCGCCCGTCAAGCTGTCGGCTGGCAAGAAGCGCCATGCGCTGGTGAAGCTGGGCGACTGACGCCCGCTTCTTCTCTTTGAAAATACCTCGGGGGAGTCGCCGCCAGGCGGCGGGGGCAGAGCCCCCTCTCCCCTTCCGACAAGGCGCACCTCCGGTGCGAGCGCCCCCTATCCCCCCGCCAAACGCCGTTTCGCCTTGTACTCGCGCCACAGGGCGAACAGCCCGGCGCCGACGATGACGGCCGCGCCGAGGGCGGTCGACAACTCGATCGCCTCGCCGAAGACCAGCACACCCAGCGTCGAGGCGAAGACCAGCTGGAAATAGGCAAAGGGCTGCACGGCGGATGCCTCGGCGACCTCGTAGACGCGGATCAGCGTCCAGTGCCCGCCGGCGCCCGTGACGCACAGGATCGCCATCCACACCCAATCGCCGCCGGTCATCGGTTCCCAGAACCAGATGCCGATGAAGCTCATGACAACCGCGCCGGACACGCCGGTCCAGAAGAACGAGGTCGCCGCGCTGTCCTTGCGGGCGACATAGCGCGTCAGCAGGCCGTACAGCGCAAACATCGAAGCGGAACACAGCGCGACAAGCGCCTGAGGTTCGAAGACGCGCAGGCCGGGCTGAAGGACGATCAGCATCCCGACGAAGCCCGCCCCGATCGCCGCCCAGCGGCGCCAGCCGACCTTCTCGCCCAGCACCGGTCCCGACAGAGCGGCGACCAGAAGAGGATAGCAGGCGAAGATCGCGTGGCTTTCGACCAGGCCCAGAAGGGTGAAGGCCAGCACCATGACGCAAACTTCCCCGGCCAGCAGCACGCCCCGGAACATCTGCACGACCGGCTGCGAGGTGGCGGCGGCCTTGCGGACGCCGCCAGCGCCGCGCACGCCGATGGCGATGACGAAGGCGGCGAAGAACCAGTAGCGGATCATCACCACCATGAGGACGTTGTAATTGTCGGCAAGGTGGCGCGAGATTCCGTCCTGCACCGCGAAGATGAAGGTCGTCAGCACCATCAGCCAGATGCCAAGCCGGGTGTTCTGCGCGCTCATGCCAGCCGCGCCACGGTCATGTGCCGCTTGCGGCCAAAGCCGGGGCGACGTTCCACCTCGAACCCGGCGTCGGCAAGGTTGCGGCGCACGAAGCCCGCGGCGGTATAGGTCGCGGCGGTGCCGCCGGGCGCAGTATGCCGGGCGACCTGCTGCATCAGCGGCGCTTCCCACAGTTCCGGGTTCTTCGCGGGCGAAAACCCGTCAAGGAACCACGCGTCCGCCGCGCCATCCCACGCGGCCAGCGTCTGGCGTGCGTCGCCGAGGATCACCTCGGCCTGCAGGTCGGCGGTCTCGATCATCGTCTCGCCCCGGTCCCACGCGGCGATCAGCGGCGCCGCGAGGTCCGAGAGTTCCGGGAACGAGGCCAGCGCGCGCGACAGGTCGGCGGCAGGCAGCGGGAACGCCTCGAAGCTGGTGAACCACATCTGGCCCGGGGTTCCGGCCGCACGCCACGCCTGAAGCGCGGTCAGCATGTTCAGCCCGGTGCCGAAGCCCAGTTCGGCGATGTGAAACCCCTCGCGGAACCGCGACGGAAGGTCGTTGCCGTCCAGAAAGACATGGCGCGTCTCGGCCAGACCGTTATCCAGTGAATAATACGGGTCGTCGAAGCGGGCGGACACGGGCACCGCGCCGTCGCGCCACAGGGTTGCGGATGTGTCGGGGGTCTGCATTTGGAGGGCCTTGCGGATTCGGCGCGAGAATGGGGAAGGGACGGCACAATGGCAATGGCGGACGTGACGGTGATGGGGGCGGGCATTTTCGGCGTGTCCGTGGCCTATGCCTGTGCCCGGCGTGGCGCGAAGGTGCAGGTGATCGAGACGCGCGGCCTCGCCGCCGGAGCGTCGGGCGGGATCGTCGGCGCGCTGGCGCCGCATGTCCCCGAGAACTGGAACCCCAAAAAGCAGTTCCAACTGGAAAGCCTGCTGATGCAGCCCGCGTTCTGGGCCCGGGTCAAAGAGGAATCGAACGTCGCCACGGGCTATGCGCGGCTGGGCCGGCTTCAGCCGCTGGCCGACGACCGCGCGGTCGCATTGGCCCGCCAACGCGAAGGAACGGCGGCCGAGCTGTGGGGCGACGCCGCCGAGTGGCGGGTGATCGACGCGGTCGAGGCTGGCGACTGGCGCCCCGACAGCCCCACCGGCCTGTACGTGTGGGACACGCTGACCGCCCGCGCCGCGCCCCGCGCCGCCTGCGCCAGCCTGTGGTGGGCCGCGAACAAGGCGTACAAGGCACAGCTAAGCTATGACCCGATGCCGCAGCGGGGCAAGGTCGTGTGGGCCACCGGCTATGAGGGGCTGGCCGAGTTGGGATTGGCGCTGGGCCGCAACGTCGGCACGGGCGTGAAAGGGCAGGCGGTCGAATTCCGGCTGGACGCCGCCGATCGACCGCAGGTCTTTGCCGACGGGTTGCACATCGTGCCGCATTACGACGGGACCGTCGCCATAGGCTCGACCAGCGAGCGCGACTTCGACGATCCCGAGACGACCGACGACCAGTGCGACGCGCTGATCGAGAAGGCCCGCGCCGTGTTTCCGCCGCTGCGCGATGCGCCCGAGACGCGCCGCTGGGCCGGTGTACGTCCCCGCGCCCGGTCGCGCGCGCCGATGCTGGGCGCGTGGCCGGACCGCGACGGGCACTTCGTCGCCAATGGCGGTTTCAAGATCGGCTTCGGCATGGCCCCGAAGGTCGGCGAGGTCATGGCCGACCTCGTGCTGGAAGGCCGCGACGGGATTCCCGACGGCTTCAGGGTCGAGGATAGCCTTTAGGCTTCGGCCCCAAGGTCCAGCGGGATGTGCCAGTTCACGCGCGTGAACTCGAGATCCATCAAAAGCCGCCCGTCCCCCGTGCGCGCCAGCATCTTCCGTTCGCCGGTCAGGCAGAAGAACACGGGTTCGTCTACGGTCACCGGCGACCGGGCGCGGAAGCTGAAGGCGCTGAGAGGGCCAAGCAGATCTTCGGCCGCCAGCAGCCCGCATTGCGCCAGCAGCGGCCCGTGTACGACAAGGCCGGGATAGCCTTCGACATCGCGGGCATAGTCGGCGTCGTAATGGATGCGGTGGCCGTTCAGCGTCAGCGCGGAATAGCGGAACAGCATCACGGGATCGAACCGCTGTTCCAGCGCAAGGAACTCGCGGGCGTTGGCTTGGGGCGGCGGAACGGTTTTGCGCTGGTCCGGCGGGTCACGGTAGACAAGATCCTGCCGTTCGGTGACGCACAGTCTGCCATCCTGCATGATGTCGTGCCTGAGCGTGACGAATCCCAGCCGCCCAGTGCGGCCCTCTTTCACCTCGGCGCGTTCGATGGTGCTGGTCTTTTCCGCCGGGTGTCCCAGCACCGGCGCGGTGTGGAATTCCAGCTGTCCTCCGGCCCACATCCGCATCGGCAGACCAAGGTCCGGGATCAGGCCCGGTCCCGGCGCCGGATGCCCGTCCCGCCCCAGCGCGGCTGGACTTTGCGGGTCCCAGAAATAGATGTGATGCCAGAAGGCGGGCATCGGATCCCCCAGCCCCGGCGGCGCGCCGGGACGACCGAGCGCAAGATGCAGCGCGGTCGCGCGGGCCGGATCTAGCCCGCATATGAAGGTCTGGGTTCTGCCGACGCTGTCATCCATGTCGGTGAAAACCTACATGGCAGGGAAGGAAATTGACAATTGTCAGTTATCGCTTTGGATCATCTCGTCCTGACGGTCGAGGATATCGACAGGACCGTCGACTTCTATCGGGACGTGCTGGGGATGATGCCAGCCCCGTTCAACGATGCCGAGGGCGGAGAGCGTATGGCGCTGACGTTCGGCGAGCAGAAGATCAATCTGCATCAGGCCGGGGCCGAATATGAACCGCGCGCCATCAAGGCGGCTCCGGGCACGGCGGACCTGTGTTTCCTGACCGAAGTGCCGCTTGAAACGTGGGTCGAGCATTTCGATCGCCACGGTTTGTCGCTGGTCGATGGTCCGGTGGCGCGGTCCGGGGCGACGGGGCCGCTGACCTCGGTCTATATCCGCGACCCGGACGGCAACCTGATCGAGGTTTCAGTGCGCAGCTGACCGCGCGCCGCGCGGCGTCGGCTTGCGTGGGAGGGGGCTATTGCTGAAGCGCGTCGGTGCCGACGGCGTGACGCGACATCGGTTGTCCGGCCATGCGGGCGGCGGCGGTGTCGTTCGCGGACGGGGCGGCATAGGCGGCACCGCCCAGCGGGCCGGGCCACGTCAGGACAAGCGGCGAGAAACTACTCGAGACCTGCGGACCGCCGCTGTGATTGCCGCTTATGACAAGCGCGCCAAACGCTGCGATGGCGATGATCTCGCGGACAAGGGATAAGGGACCGGAACCGGCCTTGGTCGTCATGCCTTCGGTGCCTTTCAAGCCCGTGGGTACGGGCGCGCCGGAGCACGCCCACCTCACGAACGCGCGATCAGCCCGCCGGGTTCCTTCGCAGCATGTCGATTTCCGATTTCAGCGCCTGCATCAGGGTTTCGACCGACTTCGCATAGCGGTCGGACACAAGGCGACCGTCGGCGTCGAAGGCATTCGAGGAATCCGCCACGGCGATGAACGGCCCGGGCACGAAGCGCGGGCGGAACGGGGTCAGCGCGTGGCGCAGCATGTACTGGCCGACCTCGCCCCCGGCGCGGCCGTCGTTGGCGGACATCACCGCGACCGGCTTGTTCGACCACGGCCCGCCCTTGGTGCGGCTGACCCAGTCCAGCGCGTTCTTGATCACGCCGGTGACCGCGCGGTTGTATTCCGGGCTGGAAATCACGACGCCATCCGCCGCGGCGATCTGGTCGGACAGGGTTTGCACCGCGTCAGGAATGCCGTCGGCGTCTTCAAGGTCGCCGTCGTACAGCGGCAGGCGCAGGTCCGCGATGGTGACCTCTGCCGGACCGAACAGGCGCATCGCCTCTGCCAGCAGCTTGCGGTTGGTGGAACCGGCACGCAATGCGCCGGAAATGCTGAGAAGCTTATAGTCCGCCATGAAGGGCCCTCGCGAAGTCCATCCGTCTGCAACCGATGATAAGCCGCGCATAAGGCAGGGCAACTGCTTGCCGTTCCCGAGGGGCGGTGAAATGGTGGCCGCGCTACAGGACAGGAGGAACCTATGGGGCAGACGACACGGCATGGCGGGCGGATTCTGACGGACGCACTGGTGGCGCACGGCGTCAGCCGCGTGTTCTCGGTGCCGGGCGAAAGCTTTCTCGCGGCGCTGGACGGAATGGTCGACAGCGGCATCCAGAATATCGTCTGTCGGCACGAGGGCGGCGCCGCGATGATGGCGGACGCGATGGGCAAGATGACCGGCAAACCGGGCATCGCCTTCGTGACGCGCGGACCCGGGGCGACGAACGCCTCGGCGGGGGTGCATATCGCGCAGCAGGACTCGACCCCGATGATCCTGTTCGTCGGCCAGATCGCCCGCAATCACCGTGATCGTGGCGCCTTCCAAGAGGTCGACTATCGCGCGATGTTCGGCACCGTCGCCAAGTGGGTGACCGAGATCGATCAGGTCGAGCGTATCCCCGAGTACGTGAACCGCGCCTTCCATGTCGCGATGTCCGGGCGTCCCGGTCCCGTGGTGCTGGCGTTGCCCGAAGACATGCTGTCCTCGCACGCGGACGTGCCCGATCTTGCGCCGACCGCGACGCCCGCGGCTGGCGTGTCCGACGCGCAGGTGCAGGCGCTGCTGGACTTCCTTGGCAAGGCGAAGAAGCCGCTGGTGATCGCCGGTGGCCCGGGCTGGTCCGAGCAGGCGGCCCGCGACCTGCGCACCTTCGGCGAGGCGCAGGGCGTGCCGGTGACGGTCGCTTTCCGGCGTCAGGATTTCATCGACAACCGCTCGCCGGTTTACGCGGGCGATCTTGGCGTCGGCGCCAACCCCAAGCTGCTGGCCCGCGCGAAAGAGGCGGATGCGCTTCTGGTGCTGGGCAGCCGGATCGGCGACTGCGTCACGCAGGGCTACGAACTGTGGGATCCCGCCGGCCCGGTGCCGCCGATTGCGCATGTGCACCCCGATCCCGACACGCCGGGGGCCGTGTACCGCTGCGACCTTGCGGTGACGGCGCAGACCCGGGACGTTCTGGCCAAGCTGGCGCAGGCGCCGAAAGCCGGGGACTGGGCCGATTGGACCGCCGCCGCGCGCGCCGACTACGAGGCATGGCAAACCCCGAAGGAAACGCCGGGCGACGTCAAGCTGGAACAGGCGCTGCACTGGATGTCGACGAACCTGCCGGACGACGCGATGGTGACGAACGGGGCCGGCAACTATGCCGCGTTCCTGCACCGCTATTATCGTTTCCGCAGCTATCCCACGCAGGTCGCACCGACTTCGGGTTCGATGGGGTACGGCTTTCCGGCGGCGGTGGCGGCGTCGTTGCAGTACCCCGACCGGGTGGTGATCTGCATGGCGGGCGACGGCTGTTTCCAGATGACCCTGAACGAGATGTCGACCGCGATGCAGTACGGCGCGAAGCCCATCGTGGTGGTCGCGAACAACGGCAAGTACGGCACGATCCGGATGCATCAGGAAAAGACCTATCCCGGGCGCGTGTCGGGGACGGAATGCCACAGCCCGGACTTCGCGGCGCTGGCGCGGGCCTATGGCGGGTTCGGCGCGACGGTGGAGCGGGGTGCCGATTTCCCCGCCGCGATGGAAGCGGCGCGGGCGTCCGGCACGCTGGCGGTGATCGAGCTGAAGCTTGATCCCGAGATGCTGACCACCGGCCAGACCGTCAGCGAGGTGCGCGCCGCCGCGATGGCCTGACGGTCAGGGCAGCGGCCGCAGCAGGAAGGCCAGCACCAAGGCAGAAATCGCGGCAAGCCAGCTTGCCGCGATACGCCATCCGACGCGCAGCCAGTCGCGGGGCCAGCGGTCGAGCGAGGCGGACGCCACAGCGGCGACCCCCGTAAAGGCGACATTTGCGCCAAGAAGCAGGCCCGCGTGAACGCCCAAGGGCAGTTCGAACAGGGCGTGCCCCTCGAACGCGGCCAGCGCCGAGACACCCCCAGTCAGCGCCGCCGCGGCCTGCGGCACAGGCGACCGGACCCCGGGTCTCAGTGCGGCAAGGACAGCCGTGACAAGCCCCAGCGCCAGCGCGACGGCGGCGATCTGTGGCGGGGCGATTGGGGCTATAAGCACGCCGATGGCCTGACCGCCAAGCAGCCAAGGCCACGCACCGCGCAATCCGACCCGGCGCGCGGTCCCGGCAAGGATGCCCAGCGGCAGCAGGCAAAGCACGATCGAGGGTGTCGTCAGCGCGACGATGACGCCGTCGTTGAACTGGTTGTACAGCCCCGACGTGCTCTCGAACGTGTGAGCGTCGCCTTGGTCAGGAGACAGCGCGAATAGCACCAGAAGCGGCGCCGCGGTGCGCCTCATGCGACGCCGATAAGGAACGCTCCGCCAATGGCCGCGATCAGGGCGCCAGTGCCGCGCACAGCATAGCTGCCCCAGCGCGTCGCCGTCAGCGTTCCAAGGCCGATACCGCACAGGTGCAGCAGTCCGGTGCCGATCACGAAGCCTATGGCGTAAGAATAGGGGTTCGCGGCTTCGGGAAGCTCTGTGCCGTGGGCGTGGCCGTGGAAGATCGCGAAGGCGGCGACGATGACCGCCGCGATCCAAAGCTCGGCCCTGACGGCGAAGGTGATCAGCAGCCCCAGCACGACGCCGGACAGGGCGATGCCCGTTTCGACCGCTGGAAGTGGGATGCCCAGCACCCCCATCGCGCCCCCGATCGCCATGACCAGCGGGAAGACAACCGGCAGCAGCCAGATTGCCTGCGCACCAAGGAAGGCGCCCCAAAGTCCAACCGCGACCATCGCGATCACGTGGTCCCAGCCCAACAGCGGGTGGGCAAAGCCGGACTGGAACCCGCCAGCCACGCCCTCGCCGGTATGGGCTGCCGCTGTGCCGGCCGTCAGGACCAACGCCAGCAGAAGACCGGGGGCGAACAGGGAAAGGGTGGGCAGGGTGCGCGGCATGGAAGTCTCCGTATCCGGTCTGGCAAACCGCATCTGCGCCCGTTCCGGTGCGCGCGGCCAAGGGTGCTAAAATCTGCCTTGCCTCCGGAGCAGGCCGGCGCTGGGTCCGGCAACCGTTAGCAGAGCAATGACCCGGGTGCTAGAACTCTACGCCGATCTGCGCCTTGATACCGGACCGGAACGGGTGCTTCACCAGTTCCATCTCTGTCACAAGGTCCGCGATTTCGATCAATTCGTCCTTCGCGTTGCGGCCCGTCAGGACGACGTGGGTCATTTCGGGCTTCTCGTCCTGAAGGAACTGCACCACCTCGGCGATGTCGATGTAATCATAGCGCAGCGCGATGTTGATCTCGTCCAGCAGGACCATCCGGTTCGCCGGGTCGCGGATCAGCTCTTTCGCCTTCGCCCACGCCGCTTGCGCCATCTCGATGTCGCGCGACCGGTCCTGCGTTTCCCAGGTAAAGCCCTCGCCCATCGTGTGGAACTGGCAGATGTCCGAGAACCGGCTTTCGATCAGGTCACGCTCGCCCGTCGACATGCCGCCCTTGATGAACTGCACAACGGCGCATTGCATGCCGTGGGCGATGCAGCGGAAGATCATGCCGAAGGCGGCGGTCGACTTGCCCTTGCCTTTGCCGGTGTGGACGACGACCAATCCCTTTTCCTCGGTCTTGGTCGACATGATCTTGTCGCGGGCGGCCTTCTTCTTCGCCATCTTGGCGGCATGGCGTCCGTCGTCGGCGGGGGGCTGATCGGTCGGGGTGTCGTCGGTCATCTGGCCGGTACTTCTCGTTCCATCGTGATGCTTGTGGGGCGGTCGAAGCCCTCGTGGGATGTCGTGCCGGTTATGGCAAATCCCAGCGCGTTGAAAGTGGCGTGGTTCTCGGTAAGCTCGACCCGTGTCTGCAGCATGAGCACCGGCAGCGCCAGATCCCGCGCGCGGGTTTCGGCCACGGCGACCAGCACGCGGGCCAAACCGCGCCCTCGGTGGGTGGCGGCGACCGCCAGCTTGCCGATGTACATCGCGTTCGGTTTGGGCGACAGGAAAACGCAGGCCACCGCACGTCCGTTGTCTTCGATCACCCAGACCTCGCCCAGCCGGGCCTGTTCGGCGATCAGCGCCTCGGTCAGGCCGTGCATCGACGAGGGTGGGTCGATCCGCCCCTGCATGTAAGCGAATTCATACTGGATCAGCGTCAGGATCGCGTGCCAGTCATAGGGATCCGTGGCGCGGAATGGAGTGCCCTCTGTCATATAAACAGAGGACACCCGATTTTAACGTTCTTCAAGCCTAAAGAGGGGTTTGGCCTATTCCGCGGGCACCGCCATGCCGCCGCGCGGCTGGCCGAAGTGGCGCCGGTTCAGCCGGAACACCAGCCAGATCATCGCGACCTGGAAGGCCAGCGCGATGGCCGTCAGCGCCCAGTATCCGGTCGAGAACTTGGCCACGAGATCGTTGGCGACCAAACCCTTGTTGATCCAGAACTGCAGCATGACGCTCATCGCGACGCCGGGGCAGACCAGCGCGTAGCTGCCCGGAGAGGTCTCGGTTCCGAACACGAAGGACGACAGGTAACCCTGCTTGTTCATCACCGCGAGGCCCAGCAGCAGGAAGACGACCTGAACCGACAGCATACGGGTCAGGAAGACCAACGTGTCGGCGGCCTGCGCATGGGCGTCGAACGAGACGTGCAGGCCGTGGTCCTGCCGCAGGGCCATGATGCCCAGAACGGTCAGCAGCGGCACGATGATCATCAGCGTCGGGCCGGATTCGCGGGCGGTGCCATAGTGCAGCATCGCGTTGAAACCGGTGATCGCGGCGACGACGGCATAGACGATGCCCGCCATGCCAAAGAAGGTCGACCCGACAAGGCTGATGCCCTGGACTAGCGGCGCTGTGCTCATCGCGGCGGGGGCGGCGAAGCCGACGGCGACCATCGTCAGCGCGAAGGCCGGCAGAAGCTGGGCGAAGCTGTTGTGCGCGGTCATGTCGAACAGGCCGCCCTTGGCCAGCACACGGCCAAGGAAATCGCCGATCATCCGCAGCGCCAGCACGCCGATCGCAAGAAAGGCGATCATCGCGAAGGGGAACAGGTACTCGACCACGGTCCACAGCCCCGGCACGAAGACGAGCCCAAGGATGAACCCCGTGTTGACCCCCATCGCCAGCGCCAGCGGCATGGCCAGCAGTTGCGTCTCGGCGTTCGAGGTTTTGATTTTCCGGAACGCGTCGGTCTTTCGAAGGGCGCCATACTGGCGCAGGTTCCAGAACAGCGATTTGAAGTGAAGCACCGCGAAAACGGCGATGCCCGCCATCGCCACCACGATCATGCCCTGCACCACCGGCGTGCCGGTCCGGAAGGCGGCGACGATATCCTCGAAGATCGGGACGGGGCGGCCGGGATGGGGTACCCAGAACATCAGGTACATGAAGAAGGTGACGGCAAGCCCGCCTGCGCCAAGGGCGGCAAGGAAATACAGCGGCGAATAGGTGTCGGCGGCGCGGGGTGTGGTGTTGGGCATCTGAGCCTCCATATTCACATTCGTGAATTTGAATATGGGGAGTCGCACCGCAGTTTCATTGATCTGCGTCAAACCGCCTCGTTCACGGCGCTCTGGCGCCGCGCCGGTTAGGCCAGACGCTTGCGGAAGAAGTGGCGGCTTTGCCCGTCCGGCGTGTCGTCAAGCGAGCCGAACTCTTCGAAGCCCATCTTGCGATAAAAGCCGGGCGCCTGGAACGAGTAGGTGTCCAGCCAGATCCCGGTGCCGTCGGTGGCGCGCACCTCTGCCTCGACGCGGGCAAGCAAGTCCTGCCCGATCCCGCGCCCGCGCGCGGCGTCCGACACCGCCAGCAGCGTGACATAGGCCCAGCCTTGGGTCATCCGCGCGGTGATGCCGCCGAGGAACGTGTCTTCGTCCCATGCCTCGAACGCCATGTCGCGGACCTCGAAGGGAAAGCCCTTGGCCAGAGAATCGGCGTTCAGGATGCCGTCGACCCTGTCGACGGTGTCCGAACGGGAAGCGGCGGTATCGCGAATCTCGATGCTCATTGGCGCAACCTTTCCAGAAGACCCCGGGCCGAGTTCGACCGGGGCGTCCACAGACCACGATCCACGGCTTCCTGCAACCGCTCGGCAATCTCGCGCAGGGCGGGGGCGTTGTGGTCGGCGATGAAGTCGCGGGTGTCCTCGTCTTCAAGGAAGGCGGCGTGCACCAGGTCGAAATGGTGGTCGCGCACCGCGCCGGTGGTGGCGGCGAAGGCGAACAGATAATCGACCGTGGCCGCGATCTCGAACGCGCCCTTGTAGCCGTGCCGCTTGACGCCCTCGATCCACTTGGGGTTCACGACACGGGACCGCACCACGCGGCCGATCTCTTCGTCCAGCGTGCGGATCACCGGGCGTTCGGGGCGGGAATGGTCGTTGTGATAGACGGGCCGCGCCTGCCCCTGCAGGTGCTGCACCGCCGCTGCCGCGCCGCCCTCGAACTGGTAATAGTCGTCGCTGTCCAGCAGGTCGTGTTCGCGGTTGTCCTGATTCTGGACGATGGCCTCGGCCTGTCCCAGACGGCGTTCCAGCGCGTCGCGGGCGGGGGTGCCGTGGGTGTCTTCGCCATAGGCGTAACTGCCCCACGTCAGGTAGGCGTCCGCCAGATCGGCGGTGTCGTTCCAGATGCGTTCGTCGATCAGCGCCTGCAACCCTGCGCCGTAGGCGCCGGGCTTCGAGCCGAACACCCGGTGGCGGCCCGCGTCGCCCTCGGTCCGGGCGCGGGCGGCGGCGGGGTTGGCGTCGTCGGGCTCATCCAGCGCCATGACCGCGCGGGCGGCCTTGTCGAACAGGGCGATCTGGTGCGGAAAGGCGTCGCGGAAGAACCCCGACACACGCAGCGTGACGTCGACGCGGGGCCGGCCCAGCGCGGTGTGGGGGATGATTTCGAACCCGGTCACGCGGCGGCTGGCGGCGTCCCAGACGGGCTTCACCCCCATCAGCGCGAGGCCCTGCGCGATGTCGTCGCCGCCGGTGCGCATGTTCGCGGTGCCCCACGCGGTCAGCAGCATCGCGCGCGGCCAGTCGCCGTGGTCCTGCAGGTGGCGGTCGATCAGCAGGTTTGCGGATTTCCACCCCAGCGCCCACGCGGCCTGCGTGGGGACGGCGCGGCTGTCGACAGAGAAGAAATTGCGCCCGGTGGGCAGGACGTCGGGCCGTCCGCGTGTGGGCGCGCCGGAGGGTCCGGGCGCGACGAACTGGCCGGACAGGGCCGCGAGCAATGCCTTGCCTTCCGCCGGTCCGCAACCCGCAAGCGCGGGGCGCAGGCGCGTTTCGATGTCTTGCAGAACAAGGGCAGAGGCCGGTCCCGGGGCCTGTGGTCCGGCGTCCGCACCCCCCTCCCGCAGGAGCGTCTGGGCGAGCAGTTCCAGACGCTCCACGGTATCGCCGTTCGTGCGCCAAGGGTCCGGTGACAGCCGAACCAGCGCGTCTGCCGTTTCGGCGACCGGGGCGGCCATGTCGCAATCGAGCGGGTCGAGGGTCAAGCCGAGATCCGACGACAACGCGCGCAGCAAAGACGCGTCTGTGCCTTTTCCGTCACCCCTTGGCGTGCGGGCCAGTGCGATGGCAAGATCGCGTTCCTGCTGCCCGGTCGGCGACTGGCCAAAGATGTGCAGCCCGTCGCGGATCTGCGCCTCTTTCAGGTCGCACAGGTAAGCGTCCAGTTTTGCAAGGTCGGTCTCTTCGTCCTCGCCCGTCATGCCGGCGTCGGCATCAAGCCCGGTGGCCGTGGTCAGCGTCAGGATCTCGCGCCGCAGGTGCGCGATGCGGCGCGGATCGACGCCCGCCGCCTCGAAATATTCGTCGACGAGGGCTTCGAGATCCTTGAGCGGTCCGTAGGTCTCGGCGCGGGTCAGCGGCGGGGTCAGGTGATCGACGATCACCGCCTGCGCGCGGCGCTTGGCCTGCGTGCCCTCGCCGGGGTCGTTGACGATGAACGGATAGACATGCGGCACCGGGCCCAGCACCGCCTCTGGCAGGCACTCGTCAGACAGCGCCAGCGCCTTGCCGGGCAGCCATTCGAGGTTGCCATGCTTGCCCATGTGAACGATCGCCTGCGCCCCCCAGTGGTCGCGTAGCCAGATGTAGAAGGCGAGATAATTGTGCGGCGGCACGAGATCCGGCGCGTGGTAGGTCTCGGTCGGGTCGACGTTGTAGCCGCGCGCGGGTTGAAGGCCGACCACCGCGTTGCCGAAGCGGTGGATCGACAGATGGAAGCCGCCTTCGGCGGCTTGCTGCGCGGCAGGTATTTCGGAAGAGAAGAAGGGGTCGTCTTCCGGTTTGCCCCACCGGGTTTCGATCCGGCTGCGGACGTCCCACGGAAGCTGTTTGTAGTGGTCGAGGTAAGTCGACAGCGGAAGACTCTCGCCGCCGTCGCGGTCGGCGCGGTCGGTGAGCCAGTTGGTTGGGCCGTCCATCAGGCGGCGCATCAGGGCGTCGGCGTCGGCGGGGATACCGTCGAGGGTGTAGCCATCGTCCGCCAGCAAATTGAGCGCGTGGACCGTGCCCGCCGGGGTGTCGAGCCCGACACCGTTGGCAAGGCGACCATCCTTGTTGGGATAGTTCGCGAGCACCAGTGCGACCTTGCGGTCCGGCGCCGGGGTGTGGCGCAGCGCGGCCCAGTTCGCGGCGAGGCGGGCGACGAAATCGATGCGGTCGCCGCGCGCGCGGTAGGTGGCGATCGGGCATTCGGTGGCGTCGTCGAAGAACGCCTCGCCCTTGAAGGACACCGCGCGGGACAGGATGCGGCCATCGACCTCGGGCAGGGCCACGTTCATCGCGATGTCGCGGGCGGTGAGGCCGGTCAGGCCCTCTTCCCACGCCTCTTCGGTCATCGACGACAGCACGACCTGAAACACCGGGGCCGCGTTGGCGGAAGCGGCGGCCAGCGGGTTGCCCGCGCCGCCGCCGTCGGGGGTGCCGGTGGCGAAGGCGGTGCAGTTCAGGATGACGTCTGGCGGAGCCTCGGTGAACAGGTGGTCCAGCGTGGCGACGGACACCGGGTCTTTCAGCGAGGCGACGAAGACCGGCATCGGGTTCAGGCCAGCGCGCAGCAAAGCCCGGGTCATCCGGTTGATCGGGTTCAGCCCCGCCCCCTGTACCAGCGCGCGGTAGAAGACCAGCGGTACGACCGGGGCGCCGGGCGTCCACGCCTCGCGCAGTGTGGCGATATCGGTAAGGCCGGCGCCGGGCCAGTACAGACCGGCGCGCAGCAGGGGTTTCGCGGGCGGCGGCGCCTCGGTCCCGTCCAGCATGTGCCGCGTGTGGGCCAGGAAGCTGGCGGCGTTCTCGGGCCCGCCCTCGACCATGTAGGACCAGAGCGCGTCATAGTCCGCGTCCGAGACGGTGGACAGGCGGCGCAGGTCGGCGTCGGGCTTGTCGTCGCCGGGCAGCAGCGCCAGCGGCACACCCGCGTCGTGGCAGTGGGCGGCGTATTGTTCCGCGCCATAGCGCCAGTAGCCCGTGCCGCCAAGGACGCGGGCGATCACAAGGCGGGACTTCGTGGCGCAGGCTTCGATGTGCAGGTCGACGGACATCGGGTGGCGCAGGTGCAGGATGCTGGCCAGCCGCAGGGTGGGGGCATCGGGCGTCGACGCGCGCGCCTCGGACAGCGCCGCAAGTTCGGTGTCGGCCGCCGACAGAAACACGACGTCGGCGGGGGTCTGGTTCAGGTCGACGGGTTCGCCGTCGTCGACGGTGCCGGGCGTGGCGGCGAGAAGATGCATCGGGCGGGCCTTGCTTGCGGTGACGGGGCCGGGGCGCGAGAGGGCCCCGGAACCTTCGGAATGGGTGCGGCGGCGCGGCGGATCAGGCCAGCGGCTTTTCCATGAAGACGCTGGAACTGTTGGCCTGATAGGCGCCGAACGGCCCGCAGGTTTCAAAGCCGTGCCGGGCATACAGCTTGTGCGCGGCGTGCAGCAGGTCGCCGGTTTCAAGCCGCAGCCACGGCAGCCCGGCGGCGCGGGCCTCGTCCTCGAGCATGCGCATCAGGGCGTCTGCGGTGCCGGTGCCGCGCGCGTCGGGCGAGACGAACATCGACTTGATCTCGCCGTAGCCGTCGCGCAGCGCCAGCGCGGCGCAGCCGGTGATCGTATCGCCGTTACGGGCGGTGAAGAACCGGATGTCGGGTCCGCACAGCTGGTCGACCGAAAGGAAGTGGTTTTCCTCTGGCTCGAACAGCTCTTGCATCAGGGCGTGGCTGGCCTGCAGCAGCGCCATCGCCTGCGGATGGCGCGGGTCGCCCGGTTCGACCGCGATCATGCCGGGGCCGTATCCATCAGCGCGGCTTCGATCGCAGCGCGGTCCAGACCGGCCTGCCCGATGACGACCAGCCGCGTCTCGCGCGGTTCGCCGGCGGTAAGCGGACGGTCGAAGTAGGTGTCGACGCGGGGGCCGACGGCTTGCAGCGTCAGGCGCATCGGCTTGCCCGCGACCGCGGCGAAGCCCTTGAGCCGCAGGATGTCGTGGGCGCGGATCACGTCGGCCACCTGTTGCGCGAAGGCCTTGGGATCGGTGATCTCGGGGCGGGTGACGACGAAGCTGTCGAACTCGTCATGGCCGTGTTCGTGCGCGTGATCGTGGTGATCGTCGTCCTCATCATCGTCGTGGTGGTGGTGATGGTGGTGCACCTCGTGCCGCGCGGCGATGTCGTCTTCCGCCGCTTGGCCACGGCCCAGCAGAACGTCGACCGGCAATGCGCCCATAGAGGTTTTCACGACCTGCACGCCGGCGCGCGAGTCGGTGCCCAGCCGGGCGGCCAGCGCATCGGCGGCGGTGCTGTCCAGAAGGTCGGTCTTGTTCACCACGATCATGTCGGCGCAGGCGATCTGGTCTTCGAACAGTTCCGACAGCGGTGTCTCGTGGTCGAGGTTGTCGTCCATCGCGCGCTGGGCATCGACGGCGGCGACGTCGTGGGCAAAGCGCCCCTCGGTCACGGCTTTGCCATCCACCACGGTGACGACGCCGTCGACGGTGACGCGGGTGGAAATCTCGGGCCAGTTGAAGGCGCGGACCAGCGGCTGCGGCAGGGCAAGGCCCGAGGTCTCGATCACGATGTGGTCGGGGGGCGTGTCGCGGTCCAGCAGCTTTTGCAGGGTCGGCACGAAATCCTCGGCCACGGTGCAGCAGATGCAGCCGTTCGACAGTTCCATCACGTCGTCGTCGGTGCAGGTCTCGTCGCCGCAGCCTTTCAGGATGTCGCCGTCGACGCCAAGGTCGCCGAATTCGTTGATGATCAAAGCGATGCGACGGCCGTTCGCGTTCTGCAGCATGTGGCGGATCAGCGTGGTCTTGCCGGACCCGAGGAAGCCGGTGACGACGGTGGCGGGGATCTTGGCGGGCATGGGGAAGGCTCCGGAAAGGAAAAGGGACCGCCCGGTCAGGCGGCCCCGTCAGGTCGTGGTCTGGATCAGGCGCCGAGCAGGGCGGCGAGTGCAGCGCCTTCGGCCGTTTCGAGGATCAGGAAGACCCCGACGCCAGCAACGGCGGCGCCGGCGAGGCGCGCGTTGATCGACGCGGCTTCGGTCACGCCCATCGCCTTTTCGGCCAGCCAGCCGGCGGCCAGCGCGATGGCGTATTGCACCACGCCAAGGCCCAGCAGGTAGCCCAGCAGAACGGCGCCGCCGACGCCGCCTTCTTGCGCGGCCATCGCATCGCCGAAGGCAGAGCCGTGGAACAGGCCGAAGCCCGCGAACAGCACCAGCGTCGGCACGGTGCCAAGGGCGCGCCCGGACAGCAGCGCGCCGCCGAGGACCAGCAGCGAAATCGCGATCACGGTTTCCTTGATGGGCATCGCAACGCCCGCGTACATCAGGCCGCAGCCGACCAGCATCGCGGCCACATAGGCGGCGGGGGCGGCAAGGCGGCGCGTGGTAAACAGCGCGGCGATGCCGACGAGCGCCACGAAGAACAGGTGGTCGAAGCCCAGGATCGGGTGGCCGACGCCGGACAGCAGCCCGTGGCCGAAGGTTTCCATCGGTGCGCCTGCCAGCGGGTGGTGGGCGAGGGCCGGCGTCGCGGCGAGCGCGAGGGCGGCGGTAAGCAGTTTCTTCATCAGTGTCCCCTTTCGGTTCCAAAAGGGGGTGCGGAAGGTGCGTCTTGCGCGCTTGCCTTCACGGAACACCCCGTCCGTTGAGTAGCCGGACGCGTAAACGCCCGTGCACGGCTGGTCTCCTGGCTTCGCGGGTCATCACGTCTCGCCGCCTTCCCGGGCCCGAACGGATCGGACGCCCAGTGGCATCTTGGCGGGACGCTCGCCGCTTACAGTCGCGGGGGCGGCTTCGGTCTCGGGCCCCGATGTGGGTCACCACGCTCCGAATTCCCAGTTAGGCCCTGCGTGCTTGGCACGACTGCGGGCACCGTACGGGGCCGATCTGCGCATGACGGGACCGTTGCGTCAAGGTGGATTGCGGGCGCGGTGCCGGGTTCGGCGACCGGATGGCGGACGCTGCGGCGTGGCTGCGTCAGTCGGCAGGGTTTCATGCGGGAAGCGCGCGCAGGCGTGTTCGCGCGTCTTGAACCCGAAGAAAGGGCTGTGCGGGTGTCGGGCTTGGTCCCATCAGGCGCCGGATTCGCCGACGTTGCCCGGCTGACAGCCCGGCCATCGCCTGCGGTCCGGGCCAGAAGGTTTCGCAGGCCACCCCCTCGGCCAGGATGATGCTGTGACGCTGGCAGACAAGGTGGATCAGCGGCGACGCGGAGGCGGGCGAGGCAAGGCCCACGCGGGGCAAAACGGTCAGCGCGCGGGCCGGGACAAGCGCGCCAAGCGCCGCGACCCAAACGCGGTGCTGCGCGGACAGCACCATGCCCCGAAGCGGCCGTTTGGGCCCAAGCGCGCCCGCCCGAAGCCGGACCGGCAACGCGGCCGCCTGGGCGGCGCTGCGCAGCACAAGGTCCAGGCGGATCGCGCCGCCATCGGCAAGGCGCAAGCTCTCTCCGCCGCGCAGGCTGGCGGCCTCTTGCAACCGTCCGTCGGCAAGGTGGATGCGTGTGCGCGGCCCGAAACACGGCGGCCACATGCTGGCATAGGCGTTGATCCCATACGACCCGTCGTAGCGGCCGATCACGGTCAGCGCGACGCCGTCCGGCGGCTTCACCCCCTGCGGCACGAAGCCGTGGATCGTGAACGCGTCGTTGGCCAGCGAGACGAATTGCAGGATGTAGGTTTCGCCGCCGGGCGCCTGAACGTTCAGGACGTATTCGGATTCGATGATCGTGCCTGCCGTGTACGTCGCGCCGTCCAGCGTGATGTCCGACACAAGCGTCTGTTCCAGTCCGGCGTCGTCGTCGAAATACGCGTTCGCGGTATCCTCGACCAGCACCTGTTGATACACGGCGCCATTGGTCAGCGTCACGGTGTCGGTGCCGAGCAGAAACTGGTAGCCGCCGTTGTCGTTGAAGCCAGCGCCGTTGGTCGTCGAAATCTCCGAGATATCGAAGATGTTGATGGAATACTGGGTCATCAGGGCCCACGCGAGACTGCACCGCGCCGTTCTGGCCCACCCGCACTAAGATACCGTTAGCCTTGGCCGGTTTGCCCTTCGGTGCTCAATATCTTGGGGATAACGGGCCCATTCCCGCCACATGCAGCGCGCTGGCGTTGACTCATCCGGCATGGGCCGGAGAATGGCGGGAACGAGAATCAACCGGGCAGCAGATCCATTGCGTTTCAACCGAATCCGTCTGAACGGCTTCAAAAGCTTTGTCGATCCCACCGACCTGATGATCCAGGACGGTCTGACAGGCGTGGTCGGGCCGAACGGCTGCGGCAAGTCCAACCTGCTGGAGGCTTTGCGCTGGGTGATGGGCGAAAACCGTCCGACCGCGATGCGGGGCGGCGGGATGGAAGACGTGATCTTCGCTGGCGCCGCGACGCGTCCGGCCCGGAACTTCGCCGAGGTTTCGCTGCACCTCGACAACTCGGACCGGCTTGCGCCCGCCGGGTTCAACGACAGTGACCTGCTTGAGATCACCCGGCGGATCACGCGGGATGCGGGTTCGGCCTATAAGGTGAATTCGAAGGACACCCGCGCCCGCGACGTGCAGATGATGTTCGCGGATGCCTCGACAGGCGCGCATTCGCCCGCGTTGGTGCGGCAGGGCCAAATCTCTGAACTGATCAACGCCAAGCCGAAGAACCGGCGCCGCGTGCTGGAGGATGCGGCGGGCATCGGCGGTCTGTACCAGCGTCGGCACGAAGCCGAACTGAAGCTGAACGGCGCCGAGCAAAACCTGCTGCGGGTCGACGATGTGATCGAACAGCTTGCGGGGCAACTGTCGCAACTGGCGCGGCAGGCCCGGCAGGCGGCCCGCTACCGCGAGATCGGCACGGCGCTGCGCCAGTCCGAGGGCATGTTGCTGTACCGCCGCTGGCGCGAGGCGGACGAGGCCCGCCTGTCCGCCGATTCCGGGCTGCGCGAGCGCATCACCGCCGCCGCCGCCGCCGAGCGTGCCGCCGTGACCGCGGCGCAGGCCCGCGAGAAGGCGGACGAGGCGCTGCCGCCCCTGCGCGAGGAAGAGGCGATCGCCGCCGCGATCCTGCAACGGCTTCTGGTCCAGCGCGACGCGCTTGCCGACCAAGAGGCGCGGGCGAAATCCGCCATTGAGACGCTGACCGCGCGGATCACCCAACTGGGCCGTGACCTAGAGCGGGAAGAGGCGCTGAACCGCGATGCGGGCGACTCGATCTCTTTGCTGCGGGAAGAGCACGAGGAACTGAACGCTGCGGGCGACGGGCACGAAGACGCGGTGGAAGAGGCCGCCGAAGCCGCCAAGGATGCCGCGCGGGTGTTGCAGGAACGCGAGGACACCCTGTCGGCCCTGACCGAAGAGGCCGCCCGCCTGTCGGCGCGCCACCAGTCCGCGCAGCGCCTGCTGGACGACACCCGCAAGACGCTGGACCGCAACGAGTCCGAGGCCGAGCGCGCCCGCGAGGCGGTGCAGTCGGCGCAGTCCGCGCTGGAGGGATCCGACGGCGCCTTCACCGCGGCGCAAGAGGCGCTGGAGGAAGCGACGGCGATGGCCGAAGAGGCCGAAGCGCTGTTGACCGAGGCCGACGAATCCCGCGCCGAGGCGCAATCGCGCGAGGCCGACGCCCGCGCGGAGCGGTCCGAAGCCGATGGCGAGGCCAGCGCCCTGCGGGCCGAGGCGAACGCCCTGTCCAAGCTGGTGCAGCGCGACACGTCGGAAGGCGGCGTGATCGACGCGCTGCGGGTGCAGCCGGGCTATGAAAAGGCGCTGGGCGCCGCGCTGGCGGACGACCTGCGCGCGCCCGAGATTGGTGCCGAAGGCGTGTCGGGCTGGGCCCACCTTCCGGGCTACCCTTCGCCGCAGGACCTCCCGTCCGGTGTTTCGGCACTGTCGAACTATGTCACCGTCCCCGCCGTTCTGGCCCGCCGGGTCGGGCAGGTGGGCGTCGTCGCACCCGAGGACGGCGCGCGTCTACAGGCCGATCTCAAACCCGGTCAGCGGCTGGTTTCGACCGAGGGCGACCTGTGGCGCTGGGACGGTTTCCGCGCCGGTGCCGAGGACGCGCCGTCCGCCGCTGCGCTGCGCCTTCAGCAGCTGAACCGGCTGGAAGAGCTGAAGCAGTCGCTGGAACAAGCAACGGCGCGGGCCGACGGCGCGGCGCGCGCGCACGAGATGCTGAAGACCCAGCTGCGCGATCTGACCGAAGCCGACCGCCGCGCCCGCGAGGCGCGCCGTACCGCGGACGGTCGCGTGGCTGACGCGAACCGCGCGCTGTCCCGCGCCGAGGCCGACCGCAACATCGCGGCGGGCAAGCTTGAGACCGCGCAGCTTGCGGTGACCCGCCACGAGGACGAGGCGAACCGCGCCCGGTTGGCGCTGTCCGAGGCGGAACGCGGCATGGCCGAGCTTGGCGATCTGGATGCGGCCCGTGCGCAGGTCGAGGACGTCAAGATGACGGTCGAGGCCGCGCGGATGACGATGATGTCCCGCCGCGCCGCACATGACGAATTGAAACGCGAGGGCGAGGCCCGCGCCGGGCGTCTTCGTAGTGTCGAAAAGGACATCGCGGGCTGGCAGAAGCGTTTGGAAACGGCGGACACCCGGATTTCCGAACTGGCCGCGCGCAAGTCGGAGTCCGAGGCCGAGTTGGAAGAGGCGCAGGAGGTCCCCGCGCAGCTGTCGATCGAACGCGAGACGCTGACAGACGGGATCGCCGAGGCCGAGGAACGCCGTGGCGCGGCGGCCGATGCGCTGGCCGTGGCCGAGACGACCCAGCGCGAGACCATCGCCGCCGAACGCGATGCCGAGCGCGAAGCCGGTCAGGCCCGCGAAGCCCGCGCCGCCGCCGAAGCCCGCGCCGAAGCCGCGCGCGAGGCGGTGCAGACCGCCGCCGACCGGATCGAAGAGGCGCTGGAGCTGACGCCGAAAACCCTGCTGGCGCAGCTAGAGACCGACCCGGACCAGATGCCTCCGTCCGAGAGCATCGAGCAGGAAGTGAACCGCCTGAAACGCCAGCGCGATGCGCTGGGCGCGGTGAACCTGCGGGCCGAAGAAGACGCCAAGGAAGTGCAGGAAGAGCACGACACGCTGGTGTCCGAAAAGGCCGACCTCGAGGCCGCGATCTCGAAGCTGCGCACCGGTATCGCAAGCCTGAACAAGGAAGGCCGCGAACGGCTTCTGACCGCGTTCGAGCAGGTGAACTCGAACTTCTCGATGCTGTTCACCCACCTGTTCGGCGGCGGCGAGGCGAAGCTTGTGCTGGTCGAATCCGACGACCCGCTGGAAGCGGGGCTAGAGATCATGTGCCAGCCGCCGGGCAAGAAGCTGTCGACCCTGTCGCTGCTGTCGGGCGGCGAACAGACGCTGACCGCGCTGGCGCTGATCTTCGGCGTGTTCCTTGCCAACCCGGCCCCGATCTGCGTGCTGGACGAGGTCGACGCGCCGCTTGACGACGCCAACGTGACCCGGTTCTGCGACATGCTGGACGAGATGACGCGCCGCACCTCGACCCGGTTCCTGTGCATCACCCACCACGCGGTGACGATGGCCCGCATGGACCGTCTGTTCGGTGTGACGATGCAGGAACAGGGCGTGTCTCAGCTTGTGTCCGTCGACCTGAAGAAGGCCGAACAGATGGTGGCCTGACCCGCCCCGTTTAGGGCCGCGTCAGCCGGTGCATCGCGCCAACACCAGCGGCGGCGAACCGATCCCCTGGATCACCAGCACATCCGGCGCGAACAGGTTCACCAGCGCATAGCCATGCATGTCCGGCCCGGTCAGGATGCCGGCGATGACCTGCGGCGGCATCTCGCTAAGCGGGCGGTTCGGGAACAGGAACGCGGCAAACCCGTCAAGATCCGCCGTGCGCGCGAAGGTCGTGCCGCCCACGGGCGTATAGGTGACGACGGCCCCCGTCGCGGCGCCGCCGCGGGTCCGTGTCACGGTAAAGCCGAACGCCCCATCGCGCGCGATCACAAGAGGAACCTGCCCGCAGACGTCCGCGGCGGTGTCGGCATCGTAGGGCGCGTCCCGGAAGACCAGATTGGTCGGCACCCAACGCCCGACGAACTGATCGATCGGCGCGGTGTCCAGCGCCATGAAGGCCGCAGGCTCCGTGGCGCCCCCCGGATAGAACGTCTCTAACGCGCGCGTGACGTCGGCGTCGATGCTTTGAGCGTGGGACGCGGCGGGACCGGCCAGCGCAAGCGCGGCGACCAGCAGGCGGGACAGGCGGCGGAACCGGGGATTGGTCATCGGGAAATCTCCATTCTTTGCAATGGGCGGGATGATTGCCGGACCCGGTCGCAGGGGCAAGGTGCGCACGCTGGATGACGTTGGGGTAGTTCAGGCTTTGGCGCGGTTCGAGCATTCGCGATGCGCGCGGTAGGGCCGAAAAAAGAAAACCCGCGGGACCTTCTGGCGCCGCGGGTTCTGTACGTTCTCGGAGGGAGAGAGCGAAAACGTCTGTGTGTTGAGGGCGTTCTACCGATCGTCGCAGTTCGTGTAAAATTCTAACTGCTTTCGTGGTTAAGACCCCTCCCGTCTCTCTACAGCCGGTTCAGCAGCTCGCGCGTGGGCCATGCGTCGGCTGGCAGGCCCAGACGCTGCTGTTCGGCCTGAACGGCGGCGCGCGTTCCGGCGCCAAGGATGCCGTCGATCTTGCCGACGTCATGCCCCAGCGCAGCCAGCTTCTGCTGCAGCACCCTCATCTCGCCGTCCGACAGGCGCGGATCGGCATTGCCCGGATCGTAGACCGGGGCCCCCATCAGGCGGGTGGCGAAATAGGCGGCGGTGGCGACATAGACATAGCTTTGGTTCCACTCGAACAGCGCCTGATAGTTCGGGTAGATCATGAAGGCCGGGCCCTTGCGGCCCATCGGCAGCATCAGCGTGCCGTCCAGCGACGGCCCTTCCCACGCGCCGGACCGGGGCGTCACGCCCCACGCTTCCCACTCGCTGACCGGGCGATAGTGATGCGGCTGCACGCCGGTCTCTTCCCACGGCAGGTCGGCGGGCAGGACGACTTCCTGCATCCACGGTTCGTTCGGACGCCAGCCGAAGCTGCGCAGCATGTTCGCGCCGGAAAACAGCGCGTCGGCGACCGAATGGTCAAGGTCGACGTGACCGTCGCCGTCCCCGTCGAAGCCCCGGTGCATGATGTCGAGCGGCAGCATCTGCACCTGCCCGACCTCGCCCGCCCACGCGCCTTGGGTGTCCAGCGGGAAGTCGCCGCGCGCGTACAGTTCCAGCGCGCCGAACACCTGCGGCTGGAACAGTTCCGGGCGCCGGCAGTCGTGCGACAGCGTCATCAGCGTGTCGATGGTGTTGAAGTCGCCGGTGAACGCGCCGAAATCGGTCTCGAACGCCCAGAACGACAACAGGATGCCGCGCGGCACGCCCAGTTCGGATTCGATGCGCGAGAAGATGGCGTCGTTCTTCTGGGATTCCTGCCGTCCCTTGTCGAGCCGGTACTGCGCGATCAAACGGCGCGAGAACTCGATGAAGTCAGAATTGAAGATCCCCTGCGCGCGGTCGGCGTTGATCGTGCGCTGCAGGTAGTTTGCCGACCGGAAGAACGGCTCTGTCACTTCGGGCGGATAAGACATCTCTTCCGCCTTGGCCTTCATGCGGTTGACGAAGTCGCCGAAGCTGCCGCCGCATTCGACGTAGATCTGGCGGGTTTCCTCGGCTTTCAGAGTGCCTGTCGACAGCGCAAGTGCTGCGGCTATCGAAACGATTTTTGCGAAACGCATTGGGTCCTCTCACCTGTTTGTGGGCAATGTAACAGGCGTCGGGCCTCAGGCAACGGCGAACAGGAAAACAAGGATCAGCGCCGACGCCCACGTGCGCCACAGGGCGCGGGTGGCGGCCTCGATCTCGGCGGGGCCGGGGTCGCGGCGTCCATCGGGGTTCACGAAGGGAAAATCGCGGGTCTCGCCGTTATAGGACCGGGGCCCCGACAGCGCGGTTCCAAGAGCCGAGGCCATCGCGGCTTCGGGCCAGCCCGCGTTGGGCGACCGGTGCAGCTGCGCGTCGCGCGCCATGTCGCGCCATGTCGCAGGGCATCCGTGCGCCAGCCAGATCAACAGCGCGGTCAGGCGCGCGGGCACGAGGTTCAGTAGGTCGTCGAACCGGGCGGCGGCCCATCCGAACGCCTCGTGGCGCGGGGTGCGGTAGCCGATCATGCTGTCGGCGGTGTTGGTCATCTTGTAGATCATCAGGCCGGGCAGCCCGCCGATTAGGAACCAGAAAGCGGGCGCGATGACACCGTCCGACAGGTTCTCGGCCGCGCTTTCGATCGCGCCGCGCGCGATGGCGGGCCCGTTCATCGTCGCCGTGTCGCGGCCAACGATCCGGGCGACGGCGCGGCGTCCGGCGGCGACCGACTGGCGCAGGTCGCGGGCCACATCCGCGACGTGGTCGCACAGGCTGCGCTGGGCCAGCAGGATCGCCGCCGCCAGAACCTCCCACAGGGGGCCAAGGGGCAGGGCGGCAATCGCGCCGCCCAACAGGCCAGCGGCAAGGCAAAGCGCGGCAAAGGCCACGGCGCCCTTAAGGCGGCGGCTGTCGCCCACGTTGAAGCGCCGGTCGATCCAACCCACCGCGCGCCCCATCAGGACCGCCGGGTGCGGCAGGCGCGACCACAGCCACCGAGGTTCGCCAAAAAGCGCGTCCAGCACCATCGCGGCAAGCAGAAGGGCAGCGTGGGTCATCGCGGCCGCCGCCCCGCGCCGATCCCGGCCGCGGCTGTCATCCGTCGTCCGGCAGCGGCGGGTGGCGGGTCACGAAATGCCCCTTCACCCCCTGCGGCCACTGGCGATAGGGAACCTGCCCCGTCTCGCTTTCGGCATGCAACCCTGCGTAGGTCAGGATCGCATCGGCGCTTTCGGCGTCCGGAACGAAATTTCCGAGGGTATAGCAAAGCTTGCCTGCCGCCTGCACCGTCACGTTGCAGCCCTTGCCGCAGCCCATCAGGCAGGAATGGCGCCGCACCCGCACGCCATCGGGAACCGGCAAATTCTCGACCAGCGCCGCCAGCCTGTCGCCATCGGTCTGCCCCGAGGTTTCATCCCAGTCCTCGCGCTTGCAGGTCTCGCAGATCGTCACCCAAGTCGCCATCGGTCCTCCGAAGTTGTCGCCGGAGTTGAAACCGATCCGGCGCGGCTGCGCAAGTTGCCGCCGACGCCGATCAGAGCCTGATGGCGTTAACCACCTGTTAGGTTTTTGGTAGGAATCTCGTTACCAATGGCAGAGGCGACCGCATGCGACAGGCATCGCCGTGCCGGGGAATCCGGAGGCGCGAATGCAGGTTCTCATCGTCGAAAGCGAGCCGGGACTGGCAGAAGTCTGGGCTTCTCATCTCAGGCGGCAAGGGGCCGCCGTCACCACGGCGCTGTCGCAAGATGCCGCGGTTCAGGTGCTTCAGAACGAAGACGTGGACGTGATCGTTCTGGATCTGGTGCTTGAGGGCGGCAGCGCCATCGCAGTCGCGGATTTCGCAAGCTATCGCCGACCCGAAGCGCGGGTGGTTTTCGTCACCAACACCTCGTTTTTCTCGGACGGGTCGATCTTTCGCCACATCCCCAACGCCTGTGCCTTCCTGCCCAGCGCGACGCCGCCAGCCGATCTTGCCGCGGTCGTCGGGCATTACGGCGACACCCCGCCGCCGCTTGCCCAGACCGACCGCAGTTAAGACCGGCCTTGTTTGAGGCGGACCTCAGTTGAGACGGGCCGCCGGTTCAGGCGCCCACGTTCTCGCGGCCGTGCGGGGCTTCCCAATCGAGGATCGGGTTGATCGGCAGGATCCGGTGCGGGTTCACCGTGTCGTGGCTATAGTGATAGTGCCGCACGATATGGTCGAAATGCACCGTGTCGGCGACGCGGCCATTGGGCGTTTCCCACTGGTACAGCTCGCGCGTGAAGCCCCAGAGGTTGGGGTAATCGCGCAGGAAGTTACGGTTGCACTTGAAGTGGGTGTGATACACGGGATCGAACCGGAACAGCGTGGTCACCAGCCGCCAGTCGGCTTCGGTCACGCGGTCGCCAATCAGATAGCGGTTCCGCGACAGCCGGTCCTCCAGCCAGTCGAGCGAATCGAACAGCGCGTGGACCGCTTCGTCATATGCCTCTTGCGAGGTGGCGAAGCCCGACTTGTAGACGCCGTTGTTCACGGTGTCGTAGATCCGCGCGTTCACCTCTTCGATGTCGTCGCGCAATTCTTCGGGCCAATAGTCGTCGGTGTTGCCCGTCAGGTCGTTGAAGGCCGAATTCAGCATGCGGATGATCTCGGCGGATTCGTTGCTGACGATCGTGTCGCGCTGCTTGTCCCACAGCACGGGCACGGTCACCCGTCCCGAAACCTGCGGATCGGCGCGGATGTAGACGTCGCGCATGAAGGGCAGGCCGAACTGCTGGTCGCCGGTGGCGCCGTCGAAGTCGGTCGAGAAGGTCCAGCCGTCACCCAGCATGTCGGGGTGCACGACGGACACGTCGATCATGTCCTCAAGCCCCTTCAGCTTGCGGAAGATCAGCGCACGGTGCGCCCACGGGCAAGCGTAAGAGACGTACAGGTGATACCGCCCCGCCTCGGCCTTGAAGCCGTCGTCGCCCGACGGACCGGCGCTGCCGTCCGCGGTGATCCAGTTGCGGAACTTGGTCGTGGTCCGGACGAACTTGCCGCCCGTCTTTTCCGTATCGTACCAGTTGTCCTTCCAGACGCCGTTCACCAGCTCGCCCATCGGGTCGTCTCCTTACCATTCCTGTTCGCTGCACAACGTAAGGCGATTGCCGTCTGGGAAAACGCCCGTGCTGGCGCAGCGCCGGTGCGTGGGCGCACAGGTCGCGCCGCCGCGCGCTTGGTGCCGCCGCGAATCCGTTTGCAGGGTTCGGGGGCGCCGCCTATACCGGGTGCAGACGAACCCGGACCACCGGGTCGGATTGGAGTGTGGGATGAGGTCGACCCAAGCAGGGGACCGGGGCTCGCGTCGTCGCTCGGAGCGTTCCACGCTCGGACTGTCCCTTTCCGGCCCAGACCCAGGCCACCAACGGGAAAGCGACACATGATGAAGTTCACCCTCGCCTCAGTCACGTTAACCTTGTCCGCCCATGCCGCCGTCGCGCATCCCGGCCATCTGGTCGAGGCAGCGGGGCACAACCACTGGATTGGGCTTGCCGCGCTGGGCGCCGCCGTCGCTGTCGCGGGCTGGGCGATCCTGAAGGGGCGCAAGGACGCGGACGCCGAGGGCGCCTCGCCCGAGGATGACGCCGCCGAGGACGAGGTGTCCGCAGACGACGCTCCGAAGGAGGCCTGATCCGCATGGGGAGGACCGGTGTGATGATCTGCGGCCACGGCTCGCGCAGCCAGGCCGCTGTCGACGAATTCGCGGTGCTGGCGCAAAAGCTGCCGGACTACCTGCCCGAGGACTGGCTGACCGACTACGGATATCTTGAGTTCGCCAACCCGGTGATCCGTGACGGGCTGGACCGCCTGCGCGAGGCCGGGTGCGACCGCATCCTTGCGGTGCCGGGGATGCTGTTCGCGGCGATGCACGCGAAGAACGACATTCCCACGGTTCTGAACACCTACGCGGAAAAGCACGGCGTCGACGTGTCCTATGGGCGCGAACTTGGGGTCGACCCGAAGATGATCGCCGCCGCCGGTGCCCGCGTGCAGGAAGCGGTCGACCGCGCGAATGTCCGCCACGGCGACGTGCCGCTGCATGACACCTGCCTTGTGGTGATTGGCCGGGGTGCCTCGGACCCGGACGCGAACGCCAACGTCGCCAAGATCGCGCGGATGCTGTGGGAAGGCATGGGCTTCGGCTGGTGCGAGGTCGGCTATTCCGGCGTGACCTTCCCGCTGGTCGAGCCCTGCCTCGAACACGTCGCGCGGCTTGGCTACAAGCGGGTCATCGTGTTCCCCTATTTCCTGTTCACCGGCATCCTGATCGACCGGATCTATGGGTTCACCGACAAGGTCGCCGCCGCGCATCCCGATATCCGTTTCGTCAAGGCGGGCTACCTGAACGATCACCCCAAGGTACTGGAGACCTTCGCCGAACGCGTGCGCGAGATCGCCAGCGGTGCGCCGGTGCCGAACTGCGGAGTCTGTGCCTATCGCGAGCAGGTGCTTGCGCTGGAGAACGGCGAACACCGCCACATCCGGGCCGAGGACCGCAAGCACCCCGCCTTCGCCGACCTGCCGCCGCCCACTTGCGTGCTGTGCAAGTACCGGGTTCAGGTGCTGGGCTTCGAGGCAGAGGTCGGCGCGGTGCAGGAAAGCCACCACCACCATGTCGAAGGGCAGGGGGCGTCGGCGCCCGGCTCGAACGTGGCGGACTGCGCCCTGTGCGACACCTTCTGCACGGGCGAGTGCCGGCTGGAGATGGCGGGCCACCACCATCACCACGATCATGGACACCACCAAGATCACGGGCACGATCACGGGCACGGCCATGGCCACGGGCATCATCATCACCACGGGCACGACCATGACCACGGGCACCACCACCACGCGGCCTATCCCCACGCGGACCACCCGCTTGGCCCCGAAAGCGCGCGGACCCGGCGGACCTGATCCGGCCCTTCTTCTGTCCTTAAATATCCCCGCCGGAGGCATCCGACGCAGCCACGAAAGACACCGGACCAGATGCGCCCCTACCTGAAGGACCCCGCCGCGATCTACGCGGAAAGCTTCGCCACCGTCCGGCGCGAGGCGCGGCTCGACCGGTTCCCGCCGGGCATGGCGCGGCTGGCGACGCGGGTGATCCATTCCTGCGGCATGATCGAGGTCGCCGACCGGCTGGCGTTTTCCGACGGTGCGTTCGAGGCCGGGGAAACCGCGCTGCGCGCCGGGGCGCCGGTGCTGTGCGACTGCGAGATGGTCGCCGCGGGCGTGATCCGGCGCACCCTTCCGGTGGGCAACGAGGTGGTCGTCACGCTGAACGATCCGCGCACCCACGGGCTGGCGCGCGAGTTGGGGACGACCCGCTCTGCCGCCGCCGTCGAGCTGTGGCGCGACCGGCTGGACGGCGCCGTGGTGGCGATCGGCAACGCGCCGACCGCGCTGTTCCACCTGCTTGAACGGCTGGACGACGGCTGGCCGAAACCGGCGGTGATCCTTGGGTTTCCCGTTGGCTTTGTCGGTGCGGCGGAATCGAAGGCGGAGCTTGCCGCCAACCCGCGCGGCTGCGACTTTGTTGCGCTGCGTGGCCGGCGCGGCGGGTCCGCGATGGCCTCGGCGGCGGTGAACGCGCTGGCCGCAGGATTGCCGGAGGAAACCCAATGACACCCTGGCTTCATATCGTCGGGATCGGAGAAGACGGGCTGGCGGGCCTGACCCCCGCCACCCGTGCCGTGGTCGAGGCTGCCGAGGTTATCGTCGGCGGCGACCGCCACCACGACCTGTCCGGCGCCGTGTCGGCCGAGCGCATCGCGTGGCCCAGCCCCTTCGACGCGATGATCGACACGATCCGCAAGCTGAAGGGCCGCCGCGCGGTGATCCTTGTGACCGGGGATCCGCTGTGGTTCTCGGTCGGCGCGCGCATCGGCCGCGCCATCGATCCGTCCGAGATCACCTATCACCCGCAGCTTTCGGCTTTCCAGCTGGCCGCCGCCCGGATGGGCTGGTCACTGGCGGATGTCGAGACGCTGACGGTGCATGGCCGCCCGGTCGAGCAGATGATCGCCTTCATCCAGCCCGACGCGCGGCTGCTGATCCTGACCACGGGGGCAGAGACACCGGCGCGCATCGCGGCCTTCCTGACCGAACGGGGCTTCGGAGCCTCGAAGATGACGGTGCTGGCGGCGATGGGCGGCGACCGCGAACAGCGGTTCGACGGCACGGCAGACAGTTGGTCGCACGAGGTTCCGGCGTTCAACACGCTGGCGGTCGACTGCATCGCCGCGCCCGATGCCGCGCTGCTGCCGCGCGTGCCGGGACTGGCCGACGACCTGTTCCGCCACGACGGCACGATGACCAAGCAAGAGGTCCGCGCGGCGACGCTGGCCAAGCTGATGCCGATGCGCGGCGCGCTGCTGTGGGACATCGGGACCGGCTGCGGGTCGGTCGCGGTCGAATGGATGCGGGCGGCGCGCTATGCCCGCGCGATCGGGATCGAACCGCGCGCCGACCGGCGCGAAATGGCCGCGGCGAACGCGCTGGCGCTGGGCGCCCCTCGGCTGGAACTGATCGCGGGTGAAGCACCCGATGCCTTGGCCGGGCTGGAAGCGCCGGACGCCATCTTTATCGGCGGTGGCCTGTCGCCCGACGTGTTCGAAGCCGCATGGTCCGCGCTGAAGCCGCTGGGCCGCATGGTGGCCAACGCGGTCACGCTGGAGTCCGAGGCAGAGCTGATCGCGCTGCACCGCGTTCACGGCGGCCAGTTGGTGAAGCTGCAGATCAATCGCGCCGAGCCGGTCGGCAGCCTGACGGGATGGCGCCCGCTGATGCCGGTCACGCAGTGGAGCCTCGTCAAGCGATGAGGTCACGTCACGCCATCCCCTCTACACACGCCACGCTTCCCTCCCCGCACGTCACGCTTCCCTCCCCCCTTGGGGGGAGGGTCAGGGAGGGGGGAATGGACAGGCAGGGGGGAGTGGTCACCGAGGGCGGCCAGCAATGACAAAAGGCACCCTATACGGTGTCGGTCTTGGCCCCGGCGACCCGGACCTGATCACCCGCAAGGCCGCCCGCCTGATCGAGACGGCAAAGGTCGTCGCCTACCCGGCGCTTGCCGGTGGCGACAGTCTGGCGCGGTCCATCGCCGCCGACCTGATCCCGTCCACCGCGCGCGAGATCGTCATGTCCGTCCCGATGAGCCGCGACCGCGCCCCGGCGCAGACCGCCTATGACCTCGGGGCTTTGGCGATCCGGGCCGAACTGGAAGCGGGCCGCGACGTGGTCTGCCTGTGCGAAGGCGATCCGTTCTTTTACGGCTCGTTCATGTATGTCCACGCCCGGCTGAAGGCGGACTTCCGGACCGAGGTGGTGCCCGGCGTCACCTCGCTTACGGCCTGCGCTGCGCGGGCAGAGATGCCGCTGGCCGCCCGGAACGAACGGGTGACCATCCTTCCGGGACCACTACCCGACGACGAACTGACCGCGCGGATCGAAGGCGCCGAAAGCCTTGCCATCCTGAAAGTCGGCCGCCATCTGCCGCGCATCCGTGCGGTGCTGGACAGGCTGGGGCTGACTGCGCAAGCGGTATATGTCGAGCGTGCGACGACGCCAGACGAAAGCGTCCTGCCGCTGGCCGACGCCCCCGAAGCGGCGCCGTACTTTTCCATGATCCTCCTCACGAAAGGGGCCGACCCGTGGCTGTAACTCCCGTCGTTCTTGCCCTGTCCCGGTCTGGCGAGCCCACGGCGCACCGCGTGGCAAAGGCGCTGGGCGCGCCCGTGCACGGCCGTGAAGGCCGGGTCGAGACCGCCGACGCCTTTTTCCCCAACGCGCTGGACCACGCCCGCGACCTGTTCGCCGCAGGGACGCCGGTGATCGGCGTCTGCGCCTCGGGCATACTGGTCCGTGCCGTCGCGCCGCTTCTGTCGGACAAGCGCGCCGAGCCGCCGGTGCTGTCGGTTTCGGACGACGGCGCGGTCGTGGTGCCATTGCTTGGCGGCCATCGCGGCGCGAACCGGCTGGCGCGGACCATCGCACAAGCGCTGGACGCCACCGCCGCCGTCACGACGGCGGGCGATGTCGCGCTGGGCGTCGCGCTGGACGAGCCGCTCGAGGGCTGGGTGCTGGCCAACCCCGACGCGGCGAAACCCGCGATGGCCGCGCTGCTGTCCGGCGGCGGCGTCCGGGTGACGGGCGACGAAGCGGCCCGCGCGGACTGGCTGGCGGACCTGCCCGAGGGCGACGCGGTACAGATCGTCTGCACGATGGAACCCGTGACGCCCGCAACGTCTGAGACGCTGGTCTATCACCCGCGCCGGGCCGTGCTGGGCGTCGGCGCCTCGCGCAATTGTCCGCCGGACGAACTTGCCGCGCTGGTCGACGGGCTGCTGGCCGACGCTGAACTGGCCCCCGGCGCGCTGGCCGCGATCGCGACCGCCGGGATCAAGGCCGACGAACCCGCCGTGCTGGACCTTGCGCGCCGTCTGGACGTGCCGCTGCGCCTGTTCTCCGCCGAAGAGCTAGAGGCCGAGACGCCGCGCAGCGAAACGCCGTCGGACGTGGTCTTTGCAGAGATCGGCACCCACGGCGTCGCCGAGAATGCGGCACTCGCCTGTGGCGGGCCGACCGCGTCGATCTGGTATCCAAAGCGCAAGTCCGCAATGTGCACCGCCGCGCTGACCGTCGCGCCAGAGCCGGTGGTGCCGCTGGGCCGGACGCGTGGGCGGCTGTCGCTGGTCGGGATCGGTCCGGGACAGGCCGCGTGGCGCACGCCCGAGGCATCGCGGCTGGTGGCCGAGGCGGACGAACTGGTGGGCTACGGCCTGTACATCGACCTGTTGGGACCGCTGGCGGCGGGCAAGCCGCGCCACGATTTCCCACTGGGCGGCGAAGAGGCGCGGTGCCGTTTTGCGCTGGAGCGTGCCGCCGAAGGGCTGGACGTGGCGCTGATTTGCTCGGGCGACGCCGGGATCTACGCGATGGGCGCGCTGGTGTTCGAACTGCTGGACCGGACAGAGCATGGCGTGTCCGACGCCGCGCGGCGGGTCGAGGTGATGTCGGCCCCCGGCGTTTCGGCGCTTCAGGGGGCGGCGGCGCGGGCCGGTGCGCCCTTGGGTCACGATTTTTGTGCGATCTCACTGTCGGACCTCCTGACCCCGCGCGAGGATATCCTGCGCCGGGTGCGGGCGGCTGCCGAGGGCGATTTCGTGATCGCCTTCTACAACCCGGTGTCAAAGCGGCGTCGCGACCTGCTGGCGCTGGCACGGGACACGCTGCTGCAGCATCGGCCCGCCGATTGTCCGGTCCTGCTGGCGACCTCGCTGGGCCGGCCCGAGGAAGAGTTGCGCTATCGCCGCTTGGAAGACCTGCAGGTCGACGAGGTCGACATGCTGACCGTGGTGTTGGTGGGGTCGTCGCAGTCGCGGCTGTGGCAGTCGGGCGAGGGGCCGCGCATGTACACGCCGCGTGGATATGCGCGGAAGATCGATGGGGATTTGTCGGATGTGTCTTGAGTGCGGGGCGGTATCCCCCCAACCTAACCCTCCCCCCCTCCCTAACCCTCCCCCGGGACGGGGGAGAGGATTTGTTGCACTTTTGGTGAGGGGGGTGTTTGCATGACCGTATTTTTCGTGGGCGCGGGGCCGGGCGATCCGGACCTGCTGACGATCAAGGCCGCCAAGGTGATCGAGGCCTGCCCCGTCTGCCTGTATGCCGGATCGTTGGTGCCTGCCGAGGTCGTGGCCCGCGCGCCCGAGGGGGCGCGGGTGATGGACACCGCGCCGATGACGCTGGACGACACGCACGCTGAAATCCTTGCGGCCCACGCGCAAGGATATGACGTCGCGCGGGTGCATTCCGGCGACCCGTCGCTGTACGGCGCCATCGCGGAACAGGTCCGGCGGCTAGAGGCCGACGGCATCCCCTACGAGATCATTCCCGGTGTCCCCGCCTATGCCGCCGCCGCCGCCGCGCTGGGGCAGGAACTGACGATCCCCGAGATCGCGCAGTCGGTGGTGTTGACCCGGATGTCGATGAAGTCGACCTCGATGCCCGATGGCGAGACGCTGGAAAACTTCGCCCGCACCGGTGCGACGCTGGCGATCCACCTCGGCGTCCGGGCGATGCGCGAGATCGAACGGCAACTGATCCCATACTACGGCAGCGATTGTCCCGCCGTCGTGGCCTATCGTGTCGGGTGGCCGGACCAAAAACTGATCCGGGGCACGTTGTCGGACCTGCGCGAGAAAGTGAGGGACGAAAAGATCACCCGTACCGCGCTTATCCTTGTGGGCCCTGCGCTTGGGCGTGTCCGCGATTTCCGCGACTCTGCGCTGTACGACCCGGATAGGCCGCACGTGCTGCGACCGCGCGCAACCGCCCGTTGAACGAAAGCCGAAAGACGTTCGGATTTTCCGAAAGTTCACTTGACCGAATCTGGGCGCAGGACATTTTCTGTCTTTAGGGGAGTTGCTGACATGACCGATTACCTGCCGAAAGAAGTGCTAGAGGGGCTGGAAGCAGCCCGTAAGGCGGATCTGAAGAAGAAAAGCCGCCTGCGCGTGCGTGTCGGTGAAGACATGTACCGCGTGTTGCGCTTCTGGGATGGCGGGTTCGCGCTGGATGCCGAGAACGCGCCCAACCTTCGGGGACTTGTCGATCTGTATAACGGCGGCGCACATCTGTATCAGTGCCTGATCGTCGCCACCGCCGAGGAAGACGGACAGATGCTGTACGAGTTCAAGCGCAACACAGCCGCCGTGGACCGCGCCCCGCTGGATTTCGTCCGTGACGAAAACGCGCCCGCCGGGCTGCTGGAACGTCCCGACGCCTGAACGCGCCGGGACCGAGTCATCTCTATTTACTGAAGGTCGCCGAAGGCCTTTTCCATCCGCTCGATCGCTTCGATCAGGCGGGGACGGGGCATGGCGATGTTGAACCGGTGGAAGTTCTCGCCGCCCTTGCCGAAATCGGCGCCGGGGCTTTGCGCGATGCGGGCGTCCTGCCGGATGCGGCGCTCGGTCTCCTCGGGGGACATGCCGGTGCCAGCGAAATCGACCCACGTCAGATAGGTCGACGGCATATCCATCACGCTGATCCCCGGAATCGCGCTGATCCGGTCGCGCCAGAGCGCGAAATTGTCGGCAAGGTAGGCGCGGACCGCCTCGCTCCAGTCTTGGCCGCCGGTGAAGGCCGCGCGGGTCATCAGCATCCCGAACCGGTTGGGGGTGCCACCGTATTCAAGCTGTACCGGCGCCAGCTTCTCGCGCAGGGCGGGGTCGGGTACGATCATGAACCCGGTCTCGCCGCCTGCAAGGTTGAACCCTTTCGACGCCGCCGTGATCACCACCAGGCGGTCGATGGCATCGGGCGCCGCGATGGCGGTGGGGACGTGCTTTGCATCCGGGAAGGCAAGATCCATGTGAATTTCGTCCGACAGCAGAAGCAGGTCGTGCTTCTGGCAGAAGGCGGCCAGTTCGCGGATCTCTTCCGCGCTCCAAAGCCGCCCGCCGGGGTTGTGCGGCGAACATAGCACCGCGATCTTCTCGCGCCCGGTCAGCTGCGTTTCCAGCGTGTCGAAGTCCATGAAATAGCGACCGTCTTTCAGCACCATCTCGGACTGCACCACGCCACGGCGCTTGGCGGCGGCTTTCTTGAAGAAGGCGTGGTAGACCGGCGTGAACAGGATGATGTCGTCGCCGGGGTCCGAGAACGCCTCGAGCGCCATGCCGAAACCCGCGACCACGCCGTGGCTGTAGCTGATCCAGTCCGGGTCCACGTCCCAGTCATGGGCCGCCTTCATCCATCCGGCGATGGCATCCGACACCGACGCCGCCGGGCCGGGATAGCCCAGATAGCCGTGATCCGCCTGTTCGCGCAGAATATCCAGAACGCAGTCCGCGGCGCTGAAGTCCATGTCGGCGACCCACATGGCGATGCCGTCCTCGGCTGGAACCCCGGCAAAAGTCTGCATGGCGTCGAACTTGGCGCTGAACGTGCCAACGCGATCCTTTGTCTCGTCGAAATTCATGGAAAGGTGCCTTCGTTTTCGGTTTGCCGCAGGCTATCCGCTGTACCCGTGGCCGCAAGGGACATTGCGCGCATGGCAGGCATCCCCTAAATCAGCGGCATGACGATCCGATCCATCCTTATCCATCCCGACCCGCGCCTGAAAAAGGTCGTTCCGCCGCTGGCAGAGATCACGCCCGATATCCGGGTGCTGGCCGATGACATGCTGCAGACCATGTACGATGCCCCCGGCATCGGGCTGGCCGCGCCGCAGGTCGGCGAGATGGTGCGCATGATCACGATGGACTGCGTGAAGGAAGAGGGCGAGGAACCCCGGCCGCTGGTGCTGATCAACCCCGAGATCACATGGTCTTCCGAAGAGACCAGCGTCTACGAGGAAGGCTGCCTGTCGATCCCCGAGCAATACGCCGATGTGGAACGACCGGCCGAGGTGAAGGTGTCTTGGCTGGACGTCGATGGCGCGGCGCAGGAAGAACACTTCACCGGGCTTTGGGCGACCTGCGTGCAGCACGAGATCGACCATCTCGATGGCAAGCTGTTCATCGACTATCTCAAGCCGCTGAAACGCCAGATGATCACGCGCAAGATGCAAAAGCTGAAACGCGAGCGGGCGCGGGCGTGAGCCGGCTGCCGATCCGTCTTTGGGGCGATCCCGTGCTGCGCGGCATCGCGCGTCCGGTCGGAGAGATCACCGACGAGATCCGCACGCTGGCCGCCGACATGGCCGAGACGATGTACGATGCGCCGGGCCGTGGGCTAGCCGCGCCGCAGGTCGGCGTGCCGCTGCGGATGTTCGTGATGGACTGCCATTGGAAGGACGACGGCGAACGCGATCCGGTCGTGGTGATCGACCCCGAGATCCTTGATGCCTCGGACGAGACGGCGACGCACGAGGAAGGCTGCCTGTCGATCCCGGATGTTCCGGTCTCGGTGACGCGCCCTGCGGAAATCACCCTGCGCTGGCGCGGGCTGGACGGTGTGCCGACCGAGCAGCGCCTGAGCGGCATGGAAGCGATCTGCGCGCAGCACGAGTTCGACCATCTGGACGGCAAGCTGATCCCGGATGTTCTGGACCCCGATACGCGGGCCGAAGCGGATGCGGTGCTGGCCGCACTTGCGGACCGCGCCGCACAGGGGCAGACGGAATGACCGCGCGCGCCATCCTGCAATGGCCGGACAAGCGCCTGCGGACGGCCGCCGCGCCGGTCGAGACGATCACCGACGACATCCGCGCGACGTGGGACGACATGATCGACACGATGGAGGCGATGCCGGGCGTCGGCCTTGCCGCTCCGCAGATCGGCGTGATGCTGCGTCTTGCGGTCGTCGATGCCTCGGAAGAGCGGGGGCAGGCGATCCGGATGGCGAACCCCGAGATCCTGCACGCCTCGGCCCAGCCGCGCGACCACGAGGAAGCCAGCCCCTGCCTTCCCGGCGTCTCTGCCAAGATCACCCGGCCCCGCGCGGTGACGGTGCGGTTCCTGAACGAGCGCGGCGAGGTCGAAGATCGCGATCTTGTCCACCTGTGGTCGACCAGCGTCCAGCACCAGATCGACCATCTGAACGGGCGCATGTATTTCGACAATCTCAGTGGCCTGAAACGGCAGATGCTGCTGAAGAAGGCTGCGAAGCTGCGTTGACCACATTCTTCTAGAAGAATGTGCCGTGCAGGATTTTCTAGAAAATCCTGTGGGTCCGCGTGATGTTGACTTCGGACTTATTTCAACAACTGTTGAGATATGGATGAAAGCCGGACCCTACAGGCGCTTGCCGCCCTGTCCGATGCGACCCGGTTGCGCGTCGTGCGGTTCCTTGCGGCGGCAGGGGCCGATGGCGCGGCCGCTGGCGTGATCGGGGCCGAGGTCGGGGCGCAGCCGTCCCGGCTGTCCTTCCATCTAGCGGTCTTGGCGCAGGCCGGGCTGGTGACGCCCACGCGCGTGTCGCGGCAGGTGATCTACCGGGTGGACTTTGACGCGCTGGGCAGGCTTATGGGGGACCTGATCGAAGATTGCTGCGGCGGCCACCCGAAGGTTCGGGACCGCCTTCGGCCCACCAGCGACGGAGAGACCTGACAGATGCGTATCGTGTTCATGGGAACGCCCGATTTCTCGGTGTCCGTGCTGGACGCGCTGGTCGAGGCCGGGCACGAGATCGTTTGCGTCTACTGCCAGCCGCCCCGCCCCGCCGGGCGCGGCAAGAAAGACCGGCCGACGCCGGTTCATGCCCGGGCCGAGACGCTGGGCCTGACGGTGCGCCATCCGCGCACCCTGCGAGACGCGGACGCGCAGGCCGAGTTCGCCGCGCTGGATGCGGACATCGCGGTCGTCGTCGCCTACGGTTTGATCCTGCCGCAGCCGATCCTCGACGCGCCGACGCATGGCTGCCTGAATATCCACGCTTCGCTGCTGCCGCGCTGGCGGGGGGCGGCACCGATCCAGCGGGCGATCATGTCGGGCGACGCGCAGACCGGGGTGTGCATCATGCAGATGGAGGCCGGTCTGGACACCGGCCCCGTCCTGCTGCGCGAGGCGCTGGATATCGCACCGGACGAGACCGCAGCGACGCTGCACGACCGCCTTGCGGACATGGGCGCGCGGTTGATCGTCGACGCGCTGGCACGGCTCGATACGCTGCGGCCCGAGGTTCAACCGGACCAAGGCGTGACCTACGCAGAGAAGATCGACAAGGCCGAGGCGCGGATCGACTGGACGCGCCCCGCCGACGAGATCGACCGTCAAATCAGGGGGTTGTCGCCTTTCCCCGGCGCGTGGTGCGAGATGGACGGCGAACGGGTCAAGCTGCTGCTGTCGCGGGTCGTCCCCGGTGACGGCGCGCCGGGGCAGGTGCTGGACGGCCTGACCATCGCCTGTGGCGACGGCGCGGTCGAGATCCTGTCGGCGCAGCGTCCCGGCAAGCGCGCGATGGAATCGGCGGAGTTTCTGCGCGGTGTCCAGATGCCGGACCGGCTGGACTGACGCACCGGTACGGGCCGGTCAGCGCAAAATTCGGGGCGTGTCACAGCGCCCGATGCGACGCCTGAAAAACAGGCGCCGGAATTCTGTCAGGCGAATCCGAAGGGTCGTTCCGGTCAAGCGCAAAATCCGACGGGCGCGGGCAAAGTTTTCTGGCCACGAACCCGGTCGCCGACCATTCTGGCCAGACACTCAAAACCTGCTTCGCGTTCACCTGCTCCGGCACCGGGACCTCGCCCGGGACATGTCGGAGTCCGTCCAGGAGTCTGCCTATGTCCCTGCTTCTTGGCTGGCCTCGCCGCACCAGCCCGAAGGCCGCCTTTGGCTTCACGCCCTCCGTCGTCGTGTCTGATCCCGGCCCGGTTCCCGATCCCGTCCGGGACCCGTACGAAGAGGGCCACTGGCTGGTCGTCGCGCCGACGGGGGCGGGCAAGTCCGCCTCTTTCGCGATCCCGCAACTGCTTAGCTATCCGGGCGCCATCGTGGTGGTCGACGTGAAGGGCGAGCTTGCGAACGTCACGGCCCGCTACCGCCGCACGCTGGGCGAGGTTCTGATCCTCGATCCGTTCCGGCAGGTGTCGGATGGCAGCGGTCAGTTCAATCCGCTGGCGCATATCTCGGTGGGTAGCCCCGAAGTGGTCGATGACGCCTACACGATTGCCGAGCTGTTCTCGAACCTGTCGCGGGACAGCGCGCAAAAGGACCCGTTCTGGGACGAGGCCGGGCAGGACATCATCGCCGCGCTGATCGTGCAGGCCCTGCACGAACACGAGCCGTCCGACCGGTCGCTTGCCGGGGTCTACGAGAGCTTCTCGATGCCGGACCAGTTGCAATTCTTCTGGCGGATGCTGGATTCCGGCGTGCACCCTTTCGTCGAACAGAAGATCGGCGCCTATCTCCGGCTGGCCGAGACCACGCGCACCGGGATCGAGGCGGTCGCGGGGCAGCAGCTTCGGATGCTGGCGGGCGAGGGCGTGCGTCGGTGCGTCAGCGGCGACACCATCCCGCCCCGCCACCTTGCCGACGGGCGGCCCGTGACGATCTATCTTGTCATCCCGCCGGACCGGCTGGCGTCTCATGCGACGCTGGTGCGCATCCTGCTGACCGCCATGCTGCGGCGGATGCTGCGCCGCAAGAACAAGCCAGAGCGGCCGACGCTTTTGCTGGTGGACGAGGCGGCGCAATTGGGGCGGATGCCCGCGCTGACCTCGGCGATCACGCTGGGCCGGGGCTTCGGCATTCGCGCGGCGCTATTGGTTCAAAGCCTGTCGCAGCTAAGCGGCGCCTACGGGCGGGATTACCAAGCCATCGCCGAGAATTGTTCGCTGCTTACGATGGGCGGCAGGACGGGCTTTGCGATGGCCGAACATTTGTCGACCAGCGGGTTCGGCGATGTCACCCCAGAGTGTATCTACGGATTGTCAGAGACCGAGACGATGATCCGGGCCAACGGTCAGGAGACCCGCCGCCTGCGCAAGCTGGATTATCGGGCGGACAGCCTGTTCGCGGGCAAGTACGACGACAATCCGCTGTACGAGCGGGCCTGCTAGCCCGGAAAGCAACCGGGCCCGCCGTGGTGGCGGGCCCGCTGCATCTTGGTCGTCGCGGCAGACAGGCCGCGCGTCAGCCGTCGACGCGGATACGCTCGTTCTTGGGATCGAACGGGCTGTCCTCGGTGACCTCGACGTCCCAGAGCTTGTCGAACATCTTCACCTTCAGCTTCTGCCCCGGCTGGGCCAGATCGGGCCGGACATAGCCCATGCCCACCGATTTGCCGAACGCGACCGAGTAGCCGCCCGAGGTCAGGCGGCCCACCTTGGTATCGCCATCGTACAGCGCCTCGCGGCCCCACGGGTCCGCGTCCTCGGGCCCGTCGATCAGCACGGTGACGCATTTCGACCGGATGCCCTTGTCGGTCATCGCCTGCTTGCCGTGGAAGTCCTTCGACAGGTCCACGAAGCGGTCCAGCCCGGCTTCGAGCGGGGTGGCGTCGCGGCCCAGTTCGTTGCCGAAGGCGCGATAGGATTTTTCCTGCCGCAGCCAGTTCTGCGCGCGTGCGCCGACCAGCTTCATGCCGTGCTTCGCGCCCGCTTCCACCAGCAGGTCCCACAGATAGTTCTGGAACTCGATCGGGTGGTGCAGTTCCCAGCCAAGCTCGCCGGTATAGGCGACGCGCACGGCGACGACGGGACACATGCCAAGTTCGATGTTGCGGCACGACAGCCACGGGAACCGCTTGTTCGACAGCGCGGTGTCGGGGTCGGCGTCCTTGATGATCTCTTTCAGAATGTCGCGCGCCTTGGGTCCGGCCAGCGCGAAGGCGCCATAACGGGTGGTCCAGTCCTCGACGTTGATGCGGCCGAACTCGGGTTCCTTGTCCTCGATCGCTTTCAGCAGAAAGTCGCGGTCATAGGCGTGCTGCGCCCCGGACGAGATCAGCACCCAGTGATCCGGCGTCTCGCGCACGATGGTGTATTCTGCCCGGGTCGTGCCGGCCTCGGTCAGCGCGTAGGTCAGGTTGATGCGGCCGGGCTTCGGCAGCTTGTTGGTGGTGAACCAGTCAAGAAACGCTTCGGCGCCCGGTCCGGTGATGACGTGCTTGGCAAAGGCCGTCGCGTCGATCAGGCCCGCGGTCTCGCGGATCGCCTGCGCCTCGTCCTTCGCGAACTGCCACCAGCCGCCGCGCCGGAAGCTGCGGGCGTCGTGGTCGAAGTTCGACGGTGCGTCCTTTGGGCCGTAGTAGTTCGGCCGCTCGAACCCGTTGACCACGCCGAACTGCGCGCCCTCGGCCTTCTGCCGGTCATAGGCGGGGCCGGTGCGCAGCGGGCGGCAGGCTTCGCGTTCCTCGTCCGGGTGGTGCAGGATGAAGACGTGGGCGTAGCTTTCCTCGTTCTTGCGGGCCGCGTACTCGGTCGTCATCCAGCTGCCGAACCGCTTGGGGTCCAGCGACGCCATGTCGATCTCGGCTTCGCCCTCGACCATCATCTGCGCAAGGTAGTACCCGGTACCGCCGGCGGCGGTGATGCCGAACGAGAAACCTTCGGCCAGCCACATGTTGCGCAGGCCCGGCGCCGGGCCGACCAGCGGGTTGCCGTCGGGGGTGTAGCAGATCGGGCCGTTGAAATCGTCCTTCAGGCCCAGCGGCTCGGTCGTCGGAATCCGGTGGATCATCGACATGTACTCTTCCTCGATCCGTTCGAGGTCGAGCGGGAACAGGTCGGCGCGGAAGCTGTCGGGAACGCCGTATTCGAACCGCGCGGGCGCGCCTTCCTCATACGGGCCAAGAATCCAGCCGCCGCGTTCTTCGCGGACGTACCACTTGGCGTCGGCATCGCGCAGCACCGGGTGCTCGCCATAGGTCTTGCGGTACTCGACCAGCGCGGGGTCGGGTTCGGTCACGATGAACTGATGCTCGACCGGGATCGCCGGCATCTTGATGCCCAGCAGCTTCGCGGTGCGCTGGGCATGGTTGCCCGTCGCGGTCACGACGTGTTCGGCCGTGATCACCTGCTGTTCCTCGGACGGGACAAGGTTGCCGCCCTTTTCGACCATCTTGGTGATCGTCACCTTCCACTCGGACCCGGTCCATTCATAGCCGTCGACCTGCCACTTGCGCACGATCTCGACACCACGCTGGCGGGCGCCCTTGGCCATCGCCTGCGTCACGTCGGCGGGGTTGATGTAGCCGTCGGTGGGGTGAAAGATCGCGCCCTGCAGGTCGTCGGTGTGGACCAGCGGCCACCGTTCCTTGATCTGCGCCGGGGTCAGCCATTCATAGGGAATGCCCACCGTCTCGGCGGTCGAGGCGTACAGCATGTACTCGTCCATGCGGGCCTGCGTCTGCGCCATGCGCAGGTTACCCACCACCGAGAAGCCAGCGTTCAGGCCGGTTTCCTCTTCAAGCGTCTTGTAGAACTTGACCGAGTAGTCGTGGATGTGGCTGGTCGCGTAGCTCATGTTGAACAGCGGCAGCAGGCCGGCCGCGTGCCAGGTCGAGCCTGCCGTCAGCTCGTCCCGTTCCAGCAGCATCACGTCGGACCAGCCGGCGCGGGCAAGGTGATAGGCAATTCCGGCGCCAACGGCGCCGCCGCCGACCACGAGGGCTTTGACATGGGTTTTCATCTGGCAGGGCTCCGCTGTGATTCCGGCACAATTTGCAGAATTTACGTCCGCCGTGGCAGGGGGAGCCGACCGATGGAGGAAGAAAAGCGACATGCCCGTCCGGCAGGTCGAAAACGTACCTGTTTCGACCGGCTTTTAGCCGTCAGCGGCCCATCGCCGTCTCAAGCCGGTCGAGCGTGAAATAGGGCGCAAGGATCTTCCGGATCTCGGCCCGGCGCGGGGCTTCGGGGTCGAAGATCAGGTAGCACATGTAGTCTTCGAACAGCGCGGCCTGCTGCTCGAACCCGTAGGCCAGGAACTGGCTTTCGTTGTCGGGAACGTAAAAATACGGATCCTTGTTGGTCAGGCTTTCCAGCGCCGCGCGCGCGGGAAAGTAGCCCGTGCGCTTGCGGTTCTGCCATTGCCAGACGTGGACCAGCTCGTGCGAGAAGATCAGGACCTCGGGGATGCGCAGGCGCTTGGGCCAGCCGGGCATGATCTCGGCGTGGTAGAACTCTGGCATCATGTGAATGCGGTCGTAGACGGCAAAGGCCGGTGGCGGCTCGGGCGGGCCGGTGTCGGGCGCGGTGCGGTCGCACAGGCCCGGGCGCCGTTCGATCTTGCCGCCCGTGGGGGGCAGCGGTTTCGGACGCGGCAGCGGCTTCAGCCCCAGACCTTCCGTCACGCGGATGCGCGAGGTGTCGATCGTTGGCCCGAACATGTCCTCGGCCAGCGCCTTCTCGCCCGGGGCCAGCGGGCGTGTGCAGGCGGCGAGCGCAAGCAACAGAAGAAGGAGTGGAAGACGCCGCATCGTTCAGGGGCGGTCCCGGACTGGTGCGAAAGCTGGCAAGGCGGAGGGCAATGGCATGGGCGCGAACGAAAATCCTGAAACTCTGGGGTCAGAGTGGCGCGGGACGTCGCGGCTGTCCACCCTGCCGGGTCGCGCAGGGGGGCGCGCGTCGCTAGAACGGCCCGCCCGCTGGCCGCCACTGTCGCAGAAGGTACAGGAACGCGACGAAGATCACCGCGGGCAACACGACCATCCGCAACAGGAAAATCCCGCCCAGCGTCAGCGACGCCAGCAGCAGCGAATCCGCCTCTTCCCAGAAGGTTGCGCCCGCGTTCATGTAGGCGCCCAACGTCTCACGCCATCCTCGGTCGTCGCCCGCAGCGTCTGGCTCGCCGATCATCGCGCGCGCGTCGTCGGCAATCGCCGCGATGGTGGCGCTGGCCTCGGCCCAGTCGGCGGCGGTCAGCACCTCGCCCGCCCAAGCGCCCAACGCGACCGCGAGCGGCAGCGCCACCGCCAGCGCGAAGCCCAGCGTGCCGCAGCCGGCAAGCGTGCGTCTCATGCTGCCGGGGACGGCGGCCCACCCGGCGCGCCGGGTCTCGCATCCGCACCGGCCGATCAGGCCCACCGCCAGCAGGAAGAACCCGATCGAGGCAAGGGGACCGATCGCCAAAGACAGCACGCCGTTCACCAGTGCGACGACGAAAATCAGGTCGGACACCCGCTCGACCGTGTCGTCCACCGGTTCAAGCCACTTCAGCGGCTGAAGGCTGCCGGACGCGCCGAACGACGCGCCAACCTCGACCTCTTGCACCGCCGAAAGCGCGGCGTTGATCGCGCGCAGCGAGATGTACGTCGCGCTGCTGGCCAGTGCCACGTCACGGTTGAACCGTTCGGTCACGCCGATGGCGGGGTTCACACGGGGCGTGGTCGCAAGCCCAAGACACAGAAGTCCCGCCAGCAGGAACAGGATGATGCGGGCAAAGCGCGCCACGCCGGGTCAGACCATCGACGGCAGGACAAGATCCGGTGGCCGGTGTCCGTCGGCGAAAGTCTTGATGTTGATGATCACCTTCTCGCCGGTTTCGGCGCGCCCCTCGCGCGTGGCAGAGCCCATGTGCGGCAGCAGCACGACATTGCTCAGCTCGCGCAGTCGCGGGTTCACCTCGACCCCGCGCTGGAACACGTCCAGCCCGGCGCCCGCCAGTTCGCCGGCGCGCAGCATTCGTGTCAGGGCGTTTTCGTCGATCACCTCGCCGCGCGACGTGTTCACGATCACCGCGCCGGGTTTCATCAGCTTCAGCCGCCGCGCGTTCATCAGGTGGAAGGTGGACGGCGTGTGCGGGCAGTTGACCGAGATCACGTCCATCCGGCTGACCATCTGGTCGAGGCTGTCCCAGTAGGTCGCTTCCAGCTCTTCCTCGATGTCGTCGTGAAGACGGCGGCGGTTGTGATAGTGGATCTGCATCCCGAACGCGCGGGCGCGCCGCGCCACGGCCTGCCCGATCCGGCCCATCCCAAGGATACCCAGCCGTCGGCCACCGACCCGCCCGCCCAGAAAGGCGGTGGGCGACCAGCCGCCCCACGTGCCCGCCTGCATCACGGCCAACCCTTCGGGTATCCGGCGGGTGACGGCGAGAATCAGCGCCATCGTCATGTCGGCCGTGTCCTCGGTCAGGACGCCGGGGGTGTTCGACACGAGGATGCCGCGCTGCCGGGCCGTCTGCACGTCGATGTGATCGACCCCCGCGCCGAAGTTGGCGATCAGCTTCAGTTTGTCGCCCGCCTGCGCCAGCAGCGCCTGATCGATGTTGTCGGTGATCGTCGGCACCAAAACGTCGCTGCGCCGCATGGCATCGGCCAGTTCCTCGCGGGTGAAGGGCCTGTCGTCGTCCCGTAGCTCGACGTCGAACAGCTCTGTCATCCGGGTTTCCACCACCTCGGGCAACCGTCGCGTAACGACAACACTCAGGCGCTCTCGGACCATCGGCGTGCCTCCCGTACTTTCCTTTGAACTGCGCTGGGATCAGAGTTACAGCAACCGGCGCAGGGCACAACCGCTTGAACAAGAACGGCCCGCGACGGATTGGGCGACACGCGCCCACGAGCAGGACATGGTTTCGGGTAGGGCACCGATGAAACGCATCAGAACAGGTGTGACCGCAGCGGCGTTTGCCGTTGCGATGACGTGCGCGTTGGTCATCTCGGCGATGACCGCCACCGCGCAAGAGCGGGGGCCGGTGACGAACCTGCCGATGCCGCGGTTCGTTTCGCTGAAGGCAAGCGAGGGCAACGTGCGGCGCGGTCCGTCGCTTAGCCACCGGATCGACTGGGTTCTGAAACGCCGCCATATGCCGTTGCAGGTGGTGGCCGAATTCGGCCACTGGCGCCGGGTCGTCGACCGGGACGGCGCGGGTGGCTGGGTGCATTACTCGCTGTTGTCCGGCACGCGTACCGTGCTGGTCGAACGCGACATGCTGCCCCTGTTGATGAAGCCCGACCCCAACGCGCCGATGAACGCGCAGTTGGAACTGGGCGTGGTCGCGCGGCTGGACGAATGCGCGGCGGGCTGGTGCCGGATCAACGCTGGTGGATATCGCGGCTGGGTCGAGGCGGCCTCGCTGTGGGGCGTTTACGCGGAAGACCTCGGGGACTGACGGTGGAGGCGTTCCGCACCGCCGGGTTCGCGCGTCTTGGATCGGACGGGCCGCATACGCTGGTGATCCACGCCGAAGGCGACTGGGCGCGGTCTATTGAAGCCGGGGCGCATGTGTTCTTCACCAAGCTGATGCGACAAGCGACCGCGCGCGGTTTCACCACCCGGGTGGTCAGCGCGGGCGGCGCGACGTCGCAATTGCTGCTGGGGCAGGAACACGTTCACATCATGGTCGGCGGTGCGCCGGGCTATGGGCCGAACCGTTTGCACGCGGCGCCGGGGCATCTTTGGGGCTTTTGGTATCTCGACGAAGTGGGCAGCGGGGCGCATTCCTCGATCCGGTTCGCGCGCTTCTCGGCAGACGAGGTGGATGGCGAGAAGGCCGAGTACTTCTTCAACGGTGTCACCGGCTACATGCTGCGCGAGAACGTGTCGAAGCGGCCCCAGCCGGCGCGCGGCGCAACCTTGCCGGACCCGGCGGCGGCAGTCGTGTTCTGCCAGTTGATCGAGCGCACCAGCGACCGGCTGCATCACCTGACGACCGAACAGATGGTGCGCGTTGCCGCTACGACGGCGGGCAGCCGTCGCGTGTATGTCAAACCGCATCCCGACACCCCAAGGGCGCTTCGCCGGGGGCTAGAGGATATGGCGGCGGGCTATCGCAACGTCGTCGTCAGCGACGCGTCTGTGCACGACCTTGCCGGGGCAAGCGATGTGGTGGTGACGCAGAATTCGTCCGCGGGGTTCGAGGCGCTGATGCAGAAAAAATGCGTCGTGACCTGCGGCAAATCAGATTTCTGGCACGCGACGTTGACGCTGAAGACCGAAGACGACCTGCGCGACGCGCTGCTGCACGGTCGCGAGACGATGGCAGCGTTTCCGTTCGAGAAGTACCTGTACTGGCATCTCGACCGGATGTGCCTTGAACCGGAAAAGCCGGACTTTGCAGCGCGCGCGTGGGCCCGCATCCGCGACAAGGCGATGCTCTGAAACCGGCCTATCCGGGCGGATCTTGGCTTGGCGCAGCGGTCCGGTTCTGACATTCAGGGTCCTCACATTCCGAATCCGGGCGCGGCGATGACCGACAAGACCGATCTCAAGCTGAACCTGTCGGCGGGACTTATGTCGTCGTCTGTGGCCTTCGTGCTGGTGCTGGCAAAGCTGTGGGCGCTGGGGGCCACGTCTTCGCTGGCGATCGCGGCAAGCCTTGCCGACAGCGCGCTGGACCTGATGGTGTCGCTGGGCGGGCTGGCGGCCATCGCCTATGCCGCGCGACCGGCGGACGACGACCATGCGTTCGGCCACAGCTCGGCCGAGGATCTGGCCGCGTTGGGCCAGTCCGTTGTGATCCTTGCCTCAGCCGCGCTGATCGCGTGGACCGCGATCGGTCGCCTGCTGGCAGGCCCTCCGGGTCCGATCGAGCAGGAAGGCTGGGGCATGGCCGTCATGGTGTTGTCCATCGTGCTGACCCTGCTTTTGGTGGCGTGGCAGCGCTGGGTGATCCGCAAGACCGGGAACCGCGTGGTGGCGGCGGACAGCCTGCACTATCTGGGCGACCTTATTCCCGGGATCGGAGCGATCCTTGCGCTGCTGGCCTCGAAGTGGTTCGGCCTTGGGCAGGTCGACAGCGTGGTCGCGCTGGGCGCGGCGGCGATGCTGGCCATCGGCGCGGCGCGTATCGGCAAAGGGGCGTGGGACGCGCTGATGGACCGGTCGGCGGACCCGTCGATGGTGGCCGGCATCGAAGAGATCGCCAGCCGTCACCCCGGCGTGCGCGGCTACCATGACCTGAAGACACGCACCGCCGGGTCGGTGGTCTTCGTCAATTTGCATATCGAACTGGACGGCAACCAGACGCTGGACGCGGCCCATGCCATCGGGGCCTCCCTGCGCAGGGACATCATCGCGGCCTATCCGCGGGCCGACGTGATGATCCACAAGGACCCGGTCGGGGTAGAGCCTCACCCGGACGATCCGGGCAAGGCTGCACAACGCTAGGGTCTACTGTTCCGCCCAGGTCACGTAATCGAGCGTCAGGGCGGACCCGCCCTCGGTCGCGACCAAGAACCGCGCGACGCGCCCGAGGTTGGTCTTAAGGCAGACCACCGCCCCATCCGTCAGCGAAGCCGCGTCGATCGGCGTGGCGTCGAACCTTTCGGCCCGGCAGTCATGCAGGCTGCGGTCGCTGCCGTCGGCCAGCGACATCTGCGCGCCGTTGACCGGAACGATGACCTGGCTGTCACCGCCCTGCGGCCGCCACCAGATGTCGGCCCCGGCGGCGCCCGAGTCGCCCTGATCAAGGTCAGCCCGGCCATTCAGCGTCAGTTCTACCGACCCTTCCGAATGCACGACCGGCGGCGGGGGCGGGGGCGGGGGCAGGTAGCCCACGTACACCTTGGCCGACATGGCGCTGTCGTCCAGCCGGGGATCCAGCGCCAGCGTGCTTTCCATCCAGTCCATGCAGACGCCGCCAAGGTCGGGTTCGGTACACAGGCGCACCCGTGCCTCGCCCGAAATCTGGACGGAACTGAAGGTGCCCGACAGGTCCGGGTCCAGACGGGCAAAGTCGCCGACGTCCAGGCAGGTGCGGGTCCCGCCGAAGCTGGGCTCGGCGAAGAAGCAGGCAATGTCTCCCGGTGGCGGCGGCGGGGGCGGCGGTTCGACGCCCGGCGGGCAGGTGGCGCGGAACTGCGGCTCGGGCAGGGTGACGTCCAGCGACCACGTGCAACCCGGGTTCACGGCGGGATACTCCGGCCCGGCCGTCAGATAGCGTGAGGCGACCCAGCCTTCCATTCCGACCCCGGCGATCTGGCACCATGCGTCGGCATCGCAGCGCAGGATCTCGACGACGTCGCCGGGGTTCAGCCCGCCGACGACAGCGTTGCCCGAACCGGGTCCGGACCGGACATTCAGATAGGTGGTCGAGGTCCCCTGACCGGCGAAGGCGGCCGGTGCCGGGATCTGCGCCCCGACAAGCGCGGCGGCGAAGGTCAGGACCGAAATTCTGGTCGCTTTCATGCAATTGCTCCCGGTACGGCGGGCGTCTGGGCGCCCGTTAGAAATGCGTTGCGCAAAGGTGTGCCGGAGAAACGGCGCACGGGCAAGCAACCAGCCCAAGGGTATTGGGCCGGGTGATGTTGCTGCAACGCTGGCACTGCGCGCAGGGCGCGGCCCGGGTTTGCGATCAGGCCTCTTCCAGCCGGTCGGTGGCGGGCGGCGGCGTCGGGGTCAGCGCGGACATGCGGGCATACAGCGCGTCGTCCATGTCGAAGGTCATCGCGTCCAGCGACGGGCGCAGTTGCTCGACCGTGCGGCCGGACACGATCGGGGCGGTGATGCCCGGATTGCGCGCGACCCATGCGACGGCCAGCGTGATCGGTGACACGCCCAGCTCGGCGCCCAGATCCTGCAGGGCAATGGCCGCGTCGTGCATCCAGTCCTGCGCGTAGCGCGCCTTGTACATGGCGTCATCGACCAGCCGCCCGCCGTCGCCCTTGCCGTACTTGCCGGTCAACAGCCCGCCGCCCAAAGGCGAGTAGGGGAAGACCGAGAAGCCCTCGGACAGGGCCATCGGCAGGATTTCGACCTCGGCCTGCCGCTTCACGAGGTTGTACATCGGCTGCAGCGCCGCGATCGACAGGCTGAAGCTGCGGGCCACCGCCTGTGCCTTCATCGTCTGCCACGCCGAGAAGTTCGATATCCCGATCTCGCGCACGCGGCCGCTTTCGGTCAGCGCCGCGAGCGTCTCGAACGTGTCCTCCAGCGGGGTGCCGTCGTCCCAGCGGTGCAGGTACAGAAGGTCGACATAGCCCATGTCCAGCCGGTCCATGCTTTCCTCGAACTGGGCCATGATATTGGCCGGGGTCGACGGGGCCGGGTGCGCGCACTTGGTGGCAAGGAACAGGCTTTCGCGTTCCGACGCGGCCAGTTTGCCAAGGTAACGTTCGGATTTCCCGTCGGTATAGCCAAAGGCCGTGTCGAAGAAGTTGATCCCGGCCTCGCGGCAGGCGGCGAACATCTCGGCCGACTGCGCCTCGTCGGCCTTTCCGCCGAACTGCATGGTGCCAAAGCAGAATTTCGATAGCGGTGCGCCGTTGGCGGTCGCGAGTTGTGTCATCATGTCCTCCCTTTGACCAAGGGGTACCGCGCGGCAGGGCAGGCGGCAAGCGCGGGGCGTGGTGCCCCGGACCCGCCAAAGCAAAGGCGCCTCCGCAACCCGTGCGAAGGCGCCTTCGGTTTTCATGCGTCACAGCACCCGGCGGACCGGAGCCGCCGGGGCCGGATCAGCTGGGGCCGGATCAGCTGGGGATCGAGCCGGTGATGCCCTCGACATAGAAGTTCATGCCGGCCAGCGTGCCGTCGTCGGCAACCTCGCCATCGGCCAGCCACGCGGACCCGTCCTGCTTGTTCAGCGGGCCGGTGAACGGGTGATAGGACCCGGCGGCGATGTCGTCGCGGATCTTTTCGGCCTCGGCCTTCACGTCATCCGGAACCGGGCCGGTGATCTCGCCGATGCCGACCATGCCGTCACCGATACCCCACCAGTTGTTCTGGCTTTCCCATGCTTCGTCCATGACGGCCTGCACGCGCTCGATATAGTAGGGCGCCCAGTTGTCGATGATCGACGAGATGCGCGGCTCGGGCGCGTATTCGTACATGTCGGCGGCCTGACCGAAGCCCAGCGCGCCGGCTTTCTCCAGAACGGCCAGCGGCGCGGTCGAGTCGGTGTGCGCCAGAACCACGTCGACGCCTTGGTCCAGCAGCGCCTGCGTCGCGTCGGCTTCTTTCGCCGGGTCGAACCAGGTCGAGACCCAGACGACGTTCATCTCGACCTCGGGGTTGGCCTTGCGGGCATGGATGAACGACGAGTTGATGCCGCGGATCACCTCGGGGATCGGGAAGGACCCGATGTAGCCGATCTTGTTGGTCTTGGTCATCGCGCCGGCAAGGTAGCCGGTCACCGCACGACCCTCGTAGAACCGGGCCGAGTAGACGCCCACGTTGTCGGCGGTCTTGTAGCCGGTGCAGTGCTCGAACTTCACGTCCGGGAACTTGGCGGCGACGTTCACGGTCGGGTCCATGAAGCCGAAAGAGGTGGTAAAGATGATGTCCGCGCCGCCCAGCGCCATCTGCGTCATCGCGCGTTCGGCATCGGCGCCCTCGGGCACGTTTTCTTGGTAGACCAGTTCAATGGCGTCGCCGAAGTGTTCCTTCATCTCCATCGCCGAGGTGTGATGGTGCTGGGTCCAGCCGCCGTCGTTGATCGGGCCGACATAGATGAAGCCGACCTTCAGCGGGCTGCCCTGGGCAAAGCCGGGCCGAACAAGGCCCAGCGTGGCGGCAGCGGCACCGCTGGCCAGAAGCGTTCTGCGTTTCATGGATATTCTCCCCTGTCGTCTGCGGGCCTGTTGCGGCCCGCCGTTAAGGCCCCTAGCTCGAGGCGTGGAATGTGCGCCCCAGCGACGCGGGCGCGTTGAGTGCCGCGCGGCCGCGTCCCGAGGACATGATGACAAGCACCAGAATCGTTATCAGATATGGCGACATCGACAAGTATTCGACCGGCACCTCGACCCCTGCGGCCTGCAGGTTCAGCTGCAGCACGGTGACGCCGCCGAACAGGTAGGCACCGATCAGGACGCGCCACGGTTTCCAGCTGCCGAACACCACGATCGCCAGCGCGATCCAGCCGGCGCCGGCGGTCATGCCCTCTGTCCATTGCGGCACGCGCACCAGCGACAGATAGGCGCCGCCCAGCCCGGCGCAGGCGCCGCCAAAGGCGATGGCGGCCAGCCGCACGGCGACCACCTTGTAGCCCAGCGCGTGGGCGGCGCCGTGGCTTTCGCCGACAGCGCGCAGGATCAGCCCGCCGCGCGTGAACTTCAGAAAGGCCCACACGGCGGCGACGATCAGGATCGAGACGTAGACCATCGCGTCATGCTGGAACAGCACGCGGCCAAGGAACGGGATATCGGCCAGCGGGCCGAAGTTGATGTCGCCGACCGGCGGCGGCTTCAGCCCGACATAGCTTTGCCCCATCAACGACGACAGCCCCAGCCCGAACAGCGTCAGCGCAAGGCCCGTCGCGACCTGGTTCGACAGGAACAGCTGCGTCAGCACGCCGAAGGTCATCGACAGCAGCGCGCCCCCTGCGGCGGCGGCAAGGAACCCCAACGCGGGCGATCCGGTCTCGACCGCCGCGATGAAGCCGCAGATCGCACCGGTGATCATCATGCCCTCGACGCCAAGGTTCAGAACCCCCGACTTCTCGGTAACCAGTTCGCCGATGGCGGCCAGCAGGATCGGGGTCGAGGCGATCATCAGCGACGCCAGCAGGATCGCGGGGTTGATCGTGGACAGATCCATCAGACGCCCCCCTCTGCCGCAATATGCAAATCGACATGTGCCATCACGCCATCTCTCCCTTGCCGATCCGCACCCGGAAGTTCGTCAGCACGTCCACCGCCAACAGGAAGAACAGCAGCATCCCCTGGAACGCCTGGATCGCCGCCGCGGGCAGGCCAAGGTTCGCCTGCGCCGCCTCGCCGCCAATATAGGTCAGCGCCAGCAGCAGCCCCGCCAGCAGGATGCCCACCGGATGCAGCCGCCCGAGGAAGGCGACGATGATCGCGGTGAAGCCGTAGCCCGAGTTGAAGTCGATCGAAATCTGCCCGGCCGGGCCTGCCACCTCGAACATGCCGGCCAGCCCTGCCAGCCCGCCCGAGATGCCCATGCAGACCACCACCAGCAGGTTCGGCTTCACGCCGGCGAACCGTGCGGCGCGGGGACTTTCTCCGGTGACCCGGATCTGGAATCCCAGCATGTGCCGGTTCAGCAGGATATAGGCAAGGATCACCGCGATCAGCGCCGCGACCCCGCCCCAGTGCAGCCCGGACCCCGCGATCAGCTCGCCGTTCGCGGCAGAGGCATACTGTTGCAGGTTGCGGCTGCCCGGAAAGCCGGACCCTTCCGGGTTCCTGAGCAGCCCCAGCGCCATCGAGGCAAGGAACTGCTCGGCCACGTAGACCAGCAGCAGCGACACGAGGATCTCGTTGGTGTTGAACTTGCTCTTCAGAAGCGCCGGGATCATCGCCCAGACGAACCCGCCGAAGGCCCCGGCAAGGATCATCAGCGGAAAGATCAGCCAGCGCGCCTCCATCGGGTAGAACGCCAGCCCGACGGCGGCGCCGAAGATCGCGCCCATGATGTACTGGCCCTCGGCGCCGATGTTCCAGATCCCGGCCCGGAATCCCAGCGACAGCCCGATGGCGATCAGCACCAGCGGCCCCGCCTTGATCAGCAACTGGCCGCGATAGTACCAGCCGAATTCACCGAACAGCGGTTCCCAGAAGATCGTGCGGATCGCCAGCAGGGGATCCTTCCCGAGGATCGCAAACAGCACGCCCCCCGCCACCATCGTCAGCAGCACCGCCAGAAGCGGGGTCGCATAGCTCCACGCTTTCGACGGCTGCGGTCTTTTCTCCAGCCGGATCACGCGCGACACCCCTGCATCTTTGGTCCGCAAATATCCCGGGGGCCCGGGGGCAGAGCCCCCGGCGTGGCTTCATCCATGTGCATGTCCCACCTCCAGGTCATGGGCGCCGCCCATCATCAGCCCGATCTCGTCCACCGTCAGCCCCTTCGCCGACCGCGGCTCGGACAGGCGGCCTTCGTTCAGCGCCGCGAAGCGGTCCGAGATCTCCATCAACTCGTCCAGGTCCTGACTGATCACCACCAGCGCCGCACCGTTCTCGGCAAGGTCCAACAGCGCCTGCCGGATCGCCGCAGCCGCGCTGGCGTCGACGCCCCATGTCGGCTGGTTCACCACAAGGCACACGGGCCGTTGCAAAATCTCGCGCCCGATGACGAATTTCTGCAGGTTGCCGCCCGACAGCGACCGCGCCGCGTTCTCCGGCCCCGGCGTCCGCACGTCGAACTGCGCAATGATCGTTTCGGCAAAGCTTTTCGCGTCGGCCCATTTCAGGAACCCGTTCGACACCAGCCCCTCGCGCACCGCCCCGGTCAGCAGCGCGTTCTCGGTCAGCGACATGTCCGGCGCGGCGGCATGGCCCAGCCGTTCCTCGGGCGCCGCCAGAAGGCCCAGCTTGCGCCGCGCGTTCGGACCCAGCCCGCCGATCGGCTGGCCGTTCAGCGTCACCGCCGCGTCCGCGACCCGCGCCTCGCCCGACAGCGCCGCCAGCAGTTCGTCCTGCCCGTTGCCCGCAACACCGCCGATGCCCACGACCTCGCCCGCGCGCACGGTCAGGTTCACGCCCTTCAGCGATGTCCCGAACGGGTTGGCGGATTTCACCGACAGGTCGGTCAGGTCCAGCACCACCGCGCCCGGCTCTTTCACCTCGCGCGACGGGGTGTGCAGCGCCGTGCCCACCATCAGCTCTGCCATCTCGCGGGCCGAGGTCGCCTTGGGATCGCAAGTGCCCACCACCTTGCCCAGCCGCAGGATCGTCGCCTCGTCGCACAGCGCGCGGATCTCCTCCAGCTTGTGGCTGATATACAGGATCGAGGTGCCCTCGGACTGCAACTGGCGCAGGGTGTCGAACAGGATGTCGACCTCTTGTGGCGTCAGCACGCTTGTCGGTTCGTCCATGATCAGCAGCTTCGGGTCCTGCAGCAGACAACGGATGATCTCGACCCGCTGCCGTTCGCCCGCCGACAGGTCGCCGACCAGCCGGTCGGGATCCAGCGGCAGGCCATATGTCTCGGACACCTCGCGGATGCGGCGCGCCAGCTGGCGCGGCTTCGGCGGGTTCTCCATCCCCAGCGCCACGTTCTCGGCCACGTTCAGCGCGTCGAACAATGAGAAATGCTGGAACACCATCGCAACGCCAGAGGCGCGCGCGGCATGGGGCGTCGCGGGTTCGAACGGCTGACCGTTCATCGACATCTGCCCGGCGTCGGGCTTCACCAGACCGTAGATCATCTTGACCAGCGTGGACTTGCCCGCGCCGTTCTCGCCCAGCAGGGCGTGCACCTCGCCGGGCATGATCTGGAACGACACGCCGTCGTTCGCGACCACGCCGGGATAGGCCTTGGTCAGGCCGTCAAGCTTCAGAAGCGGGTCCGTCACGCGGTGTCCTCCCTGTAGTGCGGCCTGTCCAGCGCCGAAACGCCGGCGCTCAGGATCTCTGCCGCGACGCCCACCGCGATCGCCTGCGGATGCTTGCCCAGCGCCGGGTCGCCGATCGGGCAGCGGATACGCGCGACCTGCTCCGGCGCGTGTCCCAGCGCCGCCAGCCGCGACCGGAACCGCGCCCATTTCGTCGCCGATCCGATCAGCCCCGCCGCGCGGAACCCGTGGCTCAGCAGGCGGTGACAGATCTCCAGGTCCAGCGCGTGCGAATAGGTCAGGACAAGGTGCTCGGCCTCTGCCGGCGCCAGCCGCACCGCGTCGGCGGGGTTCGCGGCGGGCAGGACGGTGACGTCCTGCGGCACGTCATCGGGGAACCGGTCTGGCCCGGTGTCAACCCAAGTCACCGACACGTCCGGCAGCGGCGTCAGCACGCTGACCAGCGCGCGGCCCACGTGGCCCGCGCCGTAAATCCAGATCGCCCGCGACGCCCGCGCCACCGGCTCCAACAGCCAGCCGTTGCGAAACTCCGTGCCGACCGGCGCGCCCGCGTTCCGCGCCTTCACCGCGGCGCGTTTCAGCGGCAGCGGTGCGTCCGCCGCGCCCTCGACCCGCCGCAGCACGACCGCGCCGAAGACGGTCTCCAGCCGCGCCGCGTCCCAGCACTCGCAGACCAGCACGACCGCGCCGCCGCAACATTGCCCCAGCGCCGGCCCCAACGGCTTGCGCGCCACCGCATCGCGGCCCGCCGCCAGCGCCGCCCGTGCCTCGGCCGCCGCCTCGTATTCCAGCGCGCCGCCGCCGATGGTGCCCGACTGCCCGCTGTCCCAGACCAGCATCGCCGCCCCGGGCTCGCGCGGGGCGGATCCCTCGATCCCAGCCACCACGACCCGCGCCACACGGCCATGCCGCGCGACCGCAGCCGTGACAGAGGCCCGGTCGAAGCTCATCCGCGCACCCGGTTCACGGCGGCCAGCACCCGCTCGGCCGTGGCCGGGGCGTCCAGCGCCGGATAGTCCGCACCGCACGACGCCACCGCGTCCGACAGCGCCATCAGTGCCGAGATCCCAAGCATGAACGGGGGCTCGCCCACCGCTTTCGACCGATAAATCGTCTCCTCGCGGTTCGCGCCGTCCCACAGTGCCACGTTGAACACGCCGGGCCGGTCCGAACAGGCGGGGATCTTGTAGGTCGACGGCGCATGCGTGGTCAGCAGCCCCTTGTCGTTCCACACCAGTTCCTCGGTGGTCAGCCAGCCCGCGCCCTGCACGTAGCCGCCCTCGATCTGTCCGATGTCCAGCGCCGGGTTCAGCGACGTCCCGGCGTCGTGCAGGATATCCGCGCGCAGGATGCGGTTCTCGCCGGTCAGCGTGTCGATCACCACCTCGGTCACGGCGGCACCGTAGGCGAAATAGAAAAACGGCCGCCCGCGCCCCTGCGACCGGTCCCACGTGACCTTGGGCGTCTTGTAGAACCCGGTGGCCGACAGCCCGACCCGCCCGGCGTAACACTTCTGCGCCGCCTCAGCGAAGGTGTAGCTTGCGCCGCCGACGCTGACCTGCCCGTCGGCGAACACGACGTCCGCCGCCGCGGCCTGATGCTCCTCGGCCAGAAACTCCGCCATCCGGTCGCGGATCGTATCGCAGGCGATCTTCACCGCCATCCCGTTCAGGTCCGATCCCGAGGACGCCGCGGTGGCCGAGGTGTTCGGAACCTTCCCGGTGTCCGTCGCGGTGATCTTCACCATCTCCAGCGGCACGCCGAACCGCGCCGCCGCGACCTGCGCCACCTTCTGGAACAGGCCCTGTCCCATCTCGGTGCCGCCGTGGTTCATGTGGATCGAACCGTCCTGATACACATGAACCAGCGCGCCGGCCTGGTTCAGATGGGTCAGCGTGAAGGAGATCCCGAACTTCACCGGCGCAAACGCGATGCCGCGCTTCAGCACCGGGTTCGTCGCGTTCCACTCGGCCACCGCCGCGCGCCGCGCGTGATAGTCCGACGCCGTAACCAGCGCGTCGGTCATCTCGTGCAGGATGAAGTCCTCGACCGGCATGTGATAGGGCGTCACCTGCACCCCGTCGGGGTCCGCCGCAAGACCGCCCGGCGCCTCGTCCACCGCGCCCGCCGACCCGCGCGAGGCCATGTCGCGATGCGGATCGGCCCCGTCCAGTTCCGGCCCCTTCTTCTGTCCGGAAATATCCCGGGGGTGCGCCGCAGGCGCGGGGGCAGAGCCCCCATCGACACCGGCCATCTCGCGGTAATAGTTGACGCGGCGCACCTCCAAAGGGTCCTTGCCCAGGGCGTGCGCGACGTGGTCGACCACCCGCTCGATCCCCAGCATCCCCTGCGGCCCGCCGAACCCGCGATAGGCGGTGGCGGACTGGGTGTTGGTCTTCAGCCGGTGGCTCTCGATCCGACAGGCGGGCAGGTGATAGGCGTTGTCCGAATGCAGCATCGCCCGGTCGGCCACCGGCAGCGACAGGTCCATCGACCAGCCGCAGCGGACGTAATGGGTGAAATCCACCCCGGCGATGCGCCCGTCCCCGTCGAAGCCCACGCGATAGGCGATGCGGAAGTCGTGCCGCTTGCCGGTGATCGTCATGTCGTCGTCGCGGTCATAGCGCATCTTGCAGGGCTTGCCCGTCGCGGCGGCCGCCACGGCGCAGATGCAGGCCAGCGCGTTGCCCTGGCTTTCCTTGCCGCCGAACCCGCCGCCCATCCGCCGCGTCTCGACCCGCACGGCGTGCATCGGGACGCCCAGCGTTTCGGCCACCTTGTGCTGGATCTCGGTCGGGTGCTGGGTCGAGCTGTGCACGACCATGTCGCCGCCTTCCTGCGGCAATGCCAGCGCGGCCTGTCCTTCGAGGTAGAAATGTTCCTGCCCGCCCATCTCGAGCGTGCCGTCGATGACATGCGCCGCGCCGTCCAGCGCCGCCGCCACGTCGCCGATGGCCCAGGTGACCGGCCCGCCCTCGAAATAGCTTTCGGCCTCCAGCGCGTCGTCCACGGTCAGCAGGGGGGGCAGTTCCTGATACTCGATCTTCGCCAGCCGGGCGGCCTTTCGCGCCGCAAGATGCGTTTCGGCGACCACGGCAAAGACCGGCTGACCGATATAGAACACCTCGCCCTCGGCCAGCAGCGGCTCGTCGTGGATCGAAGGGGAAACGTCGTTGTCGCCGGGAATGTCCTCGGCGGTCAGCACGGCGACGACGCCGGGTGCGGCGCGGACGGGGTCAAGGTCCATCGCCACGATCCGCCCCCGCGCGACCGAGGACAGGCCGAACGCAAGCGACAGGCACCCGGCGGGCACCGGGATGTCGTCGACATAGCGCGCGGCGCCGGTGACGTGCAGGCGGGCGGCATCGTGCGGAAGCGGTTTCGCGACGCTCATGCCGACACCTCCAGCACGCTGGTGGCGCCCGCGCCGGTGTCTTCAAGGAAGTAGCGCGTCAGCATGTTGCGCGCGGTCTCCAGCCGGTACGCGGCCGAGGCGCGCATGTCCGACATCGGCGTAAAATCCCGCGCCCACGCGTCGGCGGCGGCATCCAGGGTTTCCTGCGTCCAGGGCTGGCCGGTAATCGCCGCTTCGACGGCGGTGGCGCGTTTCGGTGTGCCGGCCATGCCGCCGAAGGCGATGCGCGTGCCGGTCACGGTTCCATCCTCGACGGTGATGTTGAAACAGCCGCAGACGGCGGAAATGTCCTGATCGAACCGTTTCGAAAGCTTGTAGCATTTCAGCCGGTCCGGCTGGCGCGGGATGCTGACGGCTTCGACGAACTCGCCCTTCGCGCGGTCCTGCTTGCCGTACTCGATGAAGAAATCTTCCAGCGGCAGGCTGCGGCGGGTATCGCCCTTGCGCAGATGCAGCGTTGCGCCAAGCGCGATCAGCGCGGGCGGGCTGTCGCCGATGGGCGAGCCGTTGGCGATGTTGCCGCCGATGGTCGCAGCGTTGCGCACCTGCGTGGATCCATAGCGGCGGATCATCTCGGCGAAGGACGGGTGCAGGTCGGCCATCGCTCCGCCCACGTCGGTCAGGGAGGTGACGGCGCCGATCTTCACCTCGTCCGCCCCGATGTCGATGAACTTCAGATCCGACACGCCGTTCAGGAACGCCACCTCGTCCAGATCGCGCAGCGCCTTGGTCACCCACAGCCCCACGTCGGTCGCGCCGCCCACCAGCGTCGCGTCCGGGTGCGCGGCGTACCACGTGGCAAGGTCGTCTGACGAGGCGGGCAGCGCAACGCCGCCGCCGGGCGCGGCCAGCGCGCCAAGCTTCGACAGGTCCTCGGTCATCCAGTCTGGAACCGGCTCTGACGCGGCGGCTTCGGCGGCGCGGACGATGGGGGCATAGCCGGTGCAGCGACACAGGTTGCCAGCCAGCACGTCGTCGTGGTCGGTGCGCCCGTTCAGGTGCGCGCAGGCCATCGAGACGATGAACCCGGGCGTGCAGAACCCGCACTGGCTGCCGTGGTGGTCGACCATCGCCTGCTGCACCGGATGCAATGCGCCGTCGGGTCCGGCGATGCCTTCGACCGTGCGCACGGCCTTCCCGTGAAGCTGCGGCAGGAACAGGATGCAGGCATTCACCGCCCGCGCGCCGTCCGAATCGGTGACCATCACCGTGCAGGCGCCGCAGTCGCCTTCGTTGCAGCCTTCCTTGGTGCCCTTCAGCCCGCGTCCTTCGCGCAGCCAGTCAAGCAAAGTCGTCGTTGCAGAGATGTCGTCGGCAATGACCGGGTCTCCGTTCAGGAGAAACGTGATCTGGCCCGTCTGCTGGCCCATGCGTGTACCGTGACCGCTTTCTGTTCGCGCGAGGTCGTTGCCCCGCGTAGCGCCAGACCCGATGCGGCGGAAAGCCGGGCGCCCCCTGATCATTGGCCAGCAAAGCGGTCGATTGCCCAAATGGCAAGCACTTGCGCAGGATTATGACGTCACGGGGCTGCCAATAACGACGTTAAACGGCGCATTTGCCGCGCAAATGGGCGGAGGTAGGGGCACGAAGCCTGCCTGGACGGGCTTGTATTACCCGGGGTTGCGCGAGAAGTTGCCCACGCGTGCAGGTTGCCTTGTGTCGGCCCCGCCCGCACGCGACGACAGGCAGGCAGGGGCTAGCAGGAGAGACCGGGCAGAATGGGCGTCCTTACCATCGTCGGCATCGGCGCAGCGGCGCTTTTGCTTGCCCTGCTTGTCGCGCGGGCGCGCTTCGGAGCCTTCGTCGCCGGTTTCGAGGCGAAGCTGGGCCGCACGCGCCCGGTTCCGGTGACCGACCGTCTGCCGCCTCGGGTCCGCGAATTCGCCCAGCGATGCGACGCCTCGGCCGACGACATCGCGGCGCGCGTTCACCTGACCCAGTTGGCGGAACTACAGCGCGAACCGGGCGGGCCGTGGTACTGGCTTGAAGCGCGGCAGACCATCGCGACGGGCGAACCGGGGTTCGTGTGGGAAGGCTGGCGACCGTTCTGCGGCACCACCAAGGTGCGCGTGGTGGACAGTTTCGTGAACGGGGCCGGGCGGCTGCGGGTCCAGATCCTTGGCCTTGTGCGGATCATCGAGGCGAAAGGCGCCGACGTGGACCGGGGCGAAGCGATGCGCTACCTGGCCGAGCTGCCGTGGGCGCCGGATGCGATCCTTGGCAATCCGTCGGTCTCGTGGCGGATGGAGGACGAGGACCACGCGGTGGCCACGCTGGAGGCCGCTGGCGGTCCGGTTTCGGTGCGCTTCCGGTTCGACGGCGCGGGCGACATCGTCGAGTTCTTCGCGAAAGACCGCCCCAAGCTGCAGCCGGGCGGTGGCGTTGTCCTGTGCGACTGGCGCGGATACTTTCGGAACTACCGCATGATCGGCACCCGGCGAATCCCGTCCGAAGGGGAGGTCGGCTATGTCGAAGGCGGTGTGTACGACGCCTATTTTCAAGGCCGGGTCACCAGCTACGAGATCGACCACTGACGGTGGGGGCGTTCGGGTCTGCGTTGCCCGCGCGGTGAAAAGAGAGGCTCTGCCCCCGTCGCACCGCAGGTGCGCCTGAGGCAGCAGCGTAAGGGGGCTCTGCCCCCGTCGCGTGCCGCGACTCCCCCGAGGTATTTTGAAAGAGAAGAAGCAGGGCCGCTGCGGCACCGTTGACCGGTTCGCGCGGGGATGCGATTTCACGATTCCACCCCGCCCATCTGTAGGATAGCGTGGCCGCATGACCCAGTCCCCCAGCTTCGTCCATCTTCGCCTGCACACCGAGTATTCGCTTCTGGAGGGCGCCGTGCCCGTGAAGAAGCTGGCCGGTCTGTGCGCCGATGCGGGGATGCCCGCCGTCGCCGTGACCGACACGAACAACATGTTCTGTGCGCTGGAATTTTCGGTGATGGCCAGCGGTGCCGGGGTGCAGCCGATCCTTGGATGCCAGGTCGACGTGGACTACGACCCGGTGCAGCCGGGAGAGAAGCCGCGCCCGCCCGCGCCGGTGGTCCTGCTGGCCCAGAACGAGGCCGGCTACATGAACCTCATGAAGCTGAACTCGTGCCTGTATCTCGACAGCCACGGCGAATTGCCGAAGGTGTCGGTCGAGGAGCTATGCACCCATTCCGAGGGGGTCATCTGCCTGACCGGCGGGCCCGAGGGGGCGCTGGGGAAATTGATCTCTGCCGGCCAGATGCCGAAGGCCGAGGCGCTGGTGAAAAAGCTGGCGGGCGCGTTTGGGGACCGGCTGTATATCGAGTTGCAGCGGCATCCGGGCGAGAACGGCGCGCTGACCGAGGCCGAGCGCGCGACCGAGCGCGGCCATGTCGAGATGGCCTATGCGTTGGGGCTGCCGCTGGTGGCGACGAACGACGTCTATTTCCCGAAGTCGAAGATGTACGAGGCGCACGACGCGCTGATCTGTATCTCGGAAGGCGCCTATGTCGACCAGCAGGACCCGCGCCGCAGGCTGACGCCGCAGCATTATTTCAAAAGCCCGTCGGAGATGGCCGCGCTGTTCGCGGACCTGCCCGAGGCGCTGCAGAACACCGTCGAGATCGCGAAACGCTGCGCCTACAAGGCCGAGAAGCGCGCGCCGATCCTGCCGAAGTTCGCCGACGACGAGGTCGAGGAACTGCGGCGGCAGGCGAACGAGGGGCTGCAGGCGCGGCTTGCCGTCATCCCGCACGCGGTCACGCCCGAGGAATACCAAGAGCGGCTGGATTTCGAGCTGGGCATCATCGAGGGCATGGGGTTCCCCGGCTACTTCCTGATCGTGGCCGACTTCATCAAGTGGTCCAAGGACAACGGCATCCCCATCGGCCCCGGCCGGGGGTCGGGCGCGGGCTCGCTTGTGGCTTACGCGCTGACCATCACCGACCTTGATCCGCTGCGCTATTCGCTGCTGTTCGAACGCTTCCTGAACCCGGAACGGGTGTCGATGCCGGACTTCGACATCGACTTCTGCATGGACCGGCGGGAAGAAACGATCCGCTACGTGCAAGAGAAATACGGCCGCGACAAGGTGGGCCAGATCATCACCTTCGGTGCGCTTCTGTCCAAGGCGGCGGTGCGCGACGTCGGCCGCGTTTTGCAGCTGCCCTACTTCCAGGTGGATCGCCTGTCTAAGATGATCCCGGTCGAGGGCGTGAAGCCGGTCTCGATCGAGAAGGCGCTGATCGACGAGCCGCGCCTGCGCGAGGCGGCGCGCGAGGAAGAGGTCGTCGACCGGCTGCTGACCTATGGCCAGCAGATCGAAGGATTGCTTCGCAACGCCTCGACCCACGCGGCAGGGGTCGTGATCGGCGACAGGCCGCTGGACGCGCTGGTGCCGCTGTATCAGGATCCGCGGTCCGACATGCCGGCCACCCAGTTCAACATGAAATGGGTGGAACAGGCGGGGCTGGTCAAGTTCGACTTCCTCGGCCTGAAGACGCTGACGGTGATTCAGAACGCCATCGACCTGATCCACGGGCAGGGCCGCGACCTGCACACCGGGCCGGACGGATCGCAGATCTACGAACCCTTCGAGGGCGCCGAGAACCAGATCAACGCGATCCCGCTGGACGATGCCAAGACCTACGAGCTGTATTCCAGCGCCAAGACGGTCGCCGTGTTCCAGGTGGAAAGCTCGGGCATGATGGACGCGCTGCGGCGCATGAAACCCACCTGTATCGAGGACATCGTCGCCCTCGTGGCGTTGTACCGTCCCGGCCCGATGGAGAACATCCCGGTCTATTGCGAGGTCAAGAACGGCCTGCGCGAGATCACCTCGGTGCACCCGTCGATCGACCACATCCTTGCCGAGACGCAGGGCATCATCGTCTATCAAGAACAGGTGATGCAGATCGCGCAGGTCATGGCGGGGTATTCGCTTGGCGGCGCCGACCTGCTGCGCCGCGCGATGGGCAAGAAGATCAAAGAGGCAATGGACGCCGAGCGGCCCAAGTTCGAAAAGGGCGCGGCGGCCAACGGTGTCGACAAGAAGAAGGCGAGCGAGGTCTTCGACCTTCTCGAGAAGTTCGCCAACTACGGTTTCAACAAATCGCACGCCGCCGCCTATGCGGTGGTCAGCTACCAGACGGCGTGGCTGAAGGCGAACCACCCGGTCGAGTTCATGGCCGGCGTGATGAACTGCGATATCCACCTGACGGATAAGCTTGCGGTTTACGCCGAAGAGGTGCGCCGCAACCTGCAGATCGAGATCGTGCCGCCCTGCGTGAACCGCTCGCTGGCGACGTTCAGCGTGTCGGAAGGCCGCGTGGTCTATGGGCTGGGCGCGCTGAAGAACGTCGGCGCCGATGCCATGCAGATGATCGTCGACGCACGCCGCGTGGACCCCGACGCGCCCGAGAAGGGCGAAAAGCCTTTCGTGAACCTGTACGACGTGGCCCGCCGCGTCGACCTCAAGCGGATCGGCAAGCGCCCGATGGAGATGCTGGCCCGCGCCGGTGCCTTCGACGAACTGGACCCCAACCGCCGGCGTGTCTTCGAATCGCTCGACGGGCTGGTGGCCTACTCGGCGGCGGTGCACGAACAGAAGAACTCGAACCAGGTGTCGCTGTTCGGCGAGGCGGGCGACGACCTGCCGGAACCGCGGCTGTCGCCGGTCACCGACTGGCTGCCCAACGAACGGCTGGCCGAAGAGCACAAGGCGATCGGCTTCTACCTGTCGGGCCACCCGCTGGACGATTACATGGGCCCGCTGAAACGGCAGGGCGTGATGACACTGGCCGAGGTCGCCGCGAAGGCGGAACGCGGCCCGCATGTCGCAAAGCTGGCGGGCGCGGTGGCGGGGCGGCAGGAACGCAAGTCGGCTCGTGGCAACCGCTTCGCCTTCGTGCAGCTGTCGGACCCGACGGGCCTCTACGAGGTCACGGTGTTCTCGGACACGCTGGAAGCGGCGCGCGAACACCTCGAAACCGGCAACAACGTGGTGCTGACGGTCGAGGCGACGATGGAATCCGACCAGCTGAAGCTGCTGGCGCGCGGCGCACAGCCGGTGGACGCGGTCGCGGCGGGCGCGGGCGGCATGGGGCTGAAGGTCTTCGTCGACGAAGCGGCCGCGGTGGCGGCGGTTGCCGAGCTTCTTGAAAAGGCAACGGCCGAGGCCAAAACCCGCGCGCGCGGACCCGTGCAGCTTTGCCTGATGGCGCCCGACCTGCCGGGCGAGGTCGAGATCTCGTTGGGCGACAGGTTCCACATCAATCCGCAGATCAAGGGCGCCCTGAAATCGCTTGGCGGCGTGGTCACGGTCGAGGACGCCTGACCACGACCAACCGCCTATCCGGCCGGCGGCAGCGCGCCCCTGCTTCTTCTCTTCCGAAATACCTCGGGGGAGTCGCGAAGCGACGGGGGCAGAGCCCCCTTACGCCATTCCAACCTACCAGTGCGGCGGCCGCTGGTCCGCAAGGGGAACCGTGCCGCCACCCTCTGCCTCGCGTTCGGCCTCGCGCTCCATCAGCAGGCCGACGCGGCGCTGCAGGCGCTCGATGTCGCGGGCCTGTCCGGCGACGATGTCCGACAGTTCGTCCGCCACCCGTTGCAGGTGGGACAGCTTTTCCTCAAGGGCGTGCAGGTGTGTATCGCTCATGCGACCCCCATACTCCTGCCGGGGCCGCGCTGTCGAGCCGCCGCAGGCGTCCTTGCCCCCAATGCGGCCTTCCGCTAGACCGCGCCGCGAACCCAACCGGATGGACAGCACGATGGCCAAGCAGAAGAAACAGCCGCGCCCCAAGGCAGAGACGCCCAAAGGATTCCGCGACTATTTCGGCCATGAGGTCACCGAGCGGCAGGAAATGCTGAACCGGATCGCCGAGGTCTATCGCCGCTATGGCTTCGACGCGCTGGAAAGCTCGGGCGTCGAGACGGTCGAGGCGCTGGGCAAGTTCCTTCCCGACGTCGACCGCCCGAACGAGGGCGTGTTCGCGTGGCAGGAAGACGACGACAAGACGTGGCTGGCGCTGCGCTATGACCTTACCGCACCGCTGGCCCGCGTCTATGCCCAGCACCGCAACGACCTGCCGACACCCTATCGCCGCTACGCGATGGGCCCGGTCTGGCGCAACGAGAAGCCGGGGCCGGGGCGGTTCCGCCAGTTCTACCAGTGCGACGCCGACACCGTGGGTGCGCCCAACGTCGCCGCGGATGCCGAGATCTGCGGCATGCTGGCCGACGCGCTGGAAACCGTGGGCATTCCGCGCGGCGACTACATCATCCGGGTCAACAACCGGAAGGTCCTGAACGGAATCATAGAAAGCGTCGCTGAACTACAGAAGCAGATGACTTTCCCGGAAGGTCTATCGGAGCGAGGTCAGCGTGAGTTCGAGACCCTCAGAACGCGGCTAATTGCATCAACTGATAATGTGATGCGTACACTGGATAAATTCGACAAGATCGGTGATCGCGGCGTGCGGGAACTCCTCGGTACGGGCCGCAAGGATGCTTCTGGCGCATTCATCGATGGACTAGGATTGCCGGAATATGTCGCGGATGGCTTTCTGGCCTTTCTCCATGCGAAAGGTGAGACCAATGAGGTTACACTTCAGCGGCTTCGCGAAGTGGTGCGGTACTCTCAGGAAGGTTTACAAGGCGTCAATGAACTGGAAGAGATTGCTACACTTCTAGCGCGCCAAGGCTACGGCCCGGAACAGATCATCATCGACCCGTCGGTCGTGCGTGGCCTTGGCTATTACACCGGGCCGGTGTTCGAGGCGGAACTCACCTTCGAGATCCTCGACGAAAAGGGCCGCCCGCGTCAGTTCGGCTCGGTTGCCGGTGGCGGGCGGTATGACGATCTGGTCAAGCGGTTCACCGGGCAGGAAGTGCCGGCGACCGGCATCTCGATCGGGGTCGACCGCCTGCTGGCCGCGCTGCGCGCCAAGGGCCGCGTCGGCGGCACCGCGCAAGGCCCGGTGCTGATCACCGTGATGGATCGCGACCGGATGGGCGATTATCAGAAGATGGCCGCCGAATTGCGTGGCGCGGGCATCCGCGCCGAGGTATATCTGGGCAACCCCAAGAACTTCGGCAATCAGCTGAAATACGCGGACAAGCGCGACTGCCCCCTCGCGATCATCGAGGGCGAGGACGAGAAGGCGCGCGGCGTCGTGACCGTCAAGGACCTTGTGCTGGGCAAGGCGCTGGCCGAGGGCATGAGCCACGAGGAATGGAAGGAACAGCCCGCGCAGGAAGAAATCGCGCGCGGCAACCTTCTGGCCTACGTCCAAGAGAAGCTGGGCTGATGAGCGGCAACATGGCGCTGGACGCCGAGATCGCTCGGCTGACCGACCTGTTCCGGCAGGCGGGCGGACAGCTTGTCGATCTTCCGGTGTTGCAGCCAGCGGAAACGCTGCTGGATCTTTATGGCGAGGATATCCGCGCCCGGGCTTACGTCACCACCGACCCGCTGGCGGGCGAGATGATGTTGCGGCCCGACTTCACCGTGCCGGTGGTCCAGATGCACATGCAGGGCGGGCCGACGCCCGCGCGCTATGCCTATGCCGGCAAGGTGTTCCGGATTCAGGAACTGGATAGCGACCGGCCCCCGGAATACGATCAGGTCGGGTTCGAACTGTTCGATGGCGCCGACCCGGCCGCTGCCGACGCCGAGGTGTTCGCGCTGTTCTCGGGCGCGCTGGCGCATATGAACCTGCGGGCCGTGATCGGCGACATCGGCATCCTGCTGGCCGCCGTGCGCGGGCTGTCGACGCCGGATTTCCGCAAGGGCGCGCTGTTGCGCCATGTCTGGCGCCCGCGCCGGTTCCGGGCGCTGGTCGACCGCTATTCCGGCCGCGCGGCGAAACCCGCCGGGCGGGCAGAGCTTCTGGCGGCCTACACCGCGGGCAAGGACGTGCTGGCCGAAGCCGGGCCGCTGATCGGCCTGCGGTCGCAGGACGAGATCGAAGCGCGGCTGAAGGTGCTGGTCGCCGATGCGGATGAACCGCCTTTGTCGGCTGCCGAAACCGACCTGTTGGACCAGATCGTGACCTTGCGCGAAAGCGCCCCGATGGCGCTGGAATGCCTGCGCGACATCGCCGTCGACATGCCCGCCATCGCCCCTGCCGTGGCGAAGGTCGAGGCGCGGCTGGACGCGATGGCCAAGCTGGGCGTCGACGTGGACGCGCTGGAGTTCGAGGGCGGCTATGGCCGGACCTCGATGGAATATTACGACGGTTTCGTCTTTGGCCTGTCGTCTATGGCGCGGCCCGACCTGCCGCCGGTGGCGACGGGCGGGCGCTATGACGCGCTGACCCGCGCGCTGGGCGGCGGCGACGCGATCCCGGCGGTGGGGGGCGTGGTGCGTCCCTCGCTGGCGCTGCTGCTGGCGGAGGCCGACCGATGACCGTGAAGCTGGGTGTGCCGTCCAAGGGTCGGCTGATGGAGAAGACCTTCGACTGGTTCGGATCGCGCGGCGTGACCCTGTCCAAGGCCGGGTCCGAACGCGAATATTCCGGTGTCGTCGAGGGTGTCGAGGGCATCGAACTGGTGCTGTTGTCGGCCGGAGAGATCCCGCGCGAACTGCACCGCGGGCGGATTCACCTTGGCGTCACGGGCACCGATCTGGTGCGTGAGAAGCTGGCCCATTGGGACCAGTCGGTGAAAGAGCTTGCGCCGCTTGGCTTCGGCCATGCCGACCTGATCATCGCCGTGCCGCGCGCTTGGGTCGACGTCGAGACGCTGGACGATCTGGATGCCGTCGCCTCGAACTTCCGCCGCCTGCACGGACACCGGATGCGGATCGCGACCAAGTACCACCGCATGGTCCGCGAGTTCCTGCGCGAACATGGCGTGGCCGACTATCTGCTGGTCGACAGCCAGGGCGCGACGGAAGGCACGGTAAAGAACCTGACCGCCGAAGCCATCGCGGACATCACCTCGACCGGCGAGACGCTGCGGGCCAACCACCTGAAGATCATCGGTGGCGAACCCGTGCACCGCAGTCAGGCCACGCTGTTCAAGTCGCGTAACGCGCCTTGGGCCGACGGCGAACGGGACGCGTACCTTGCGTTGATGCGGATGCTGGACCTCGACGGCTGACGCGCGCCGGGGTTCCCGCTGTGGTTGTGTCGCAACGCGATGCGCGGGCGAAGTGGCACGGTGTACGATTACGTTACGCACGGGCCGGATTTGGTGCTATGTGAAGCACATAACAAAACGACAACGAGCAGTTTCATGACCAACCCGGCACACGTGGCGGCGCTTTGCGTCGCGGCTTCGCTTTCGATCCCGGCGGCGCAGGCGCAGGCTCAGGACTGGACGGCCACGGCGACCGTCGGCCTTGGCTTTGGCGAGGTGTCCGACACGGACACCAGTTTCACCAGCTACACCATCGACGCCAGCGGGCGGGTGCGCTTTGACAGCGGCTTCAGCATGGGGCTGGACCTTGGATATACGGGGCTTGAATCCGACGACATCTCGGGCAGTGCGTCGATCACCTCTTTCGCCGTCGCGCCGCGTTATCGGTTCGCCAACCGTCCCTACACGGTCGGCGGCTATGTCGAATACGCGTCGCTGGACGATACCGGACTGTCGGGCAGCCTTGATGCCACGTCTTACGGTCTGACCGGCGGCTACGTGGGCACCAACTGGCGGACCGAGGTCTTCTGGGGCCTGACCGACACCGACCCAGAGATCGGTCCGGACACGGACATTCAGGACTACGGCATCAGTCTTGGCGTCCTGTCCAGTGACCGCCTGTCCTTCGCCGGAAACCTGATCCGCACGTCGGTCGAGGACTCGGGCGTGACCGTCAACGCAGACTTGTTCGAGATCGCCAGCACCTATCAGTTCGGCAATGGCTTTGGCCTGTTCGGCAGTGTCAGCCACATGACGATCAGTTCGGCGGGCGACAGCGTGGATATGAACACCATCGGCATCGGCGGCAGCTATTACCTTGGCAATACCATCGAACTGCCCCTGACCGTCAGCCTTGAGCTTGCGCAGTCCGAGGTCAATTACGGCGGCTACTCTGGCGACATGAGCACCGTGCGCCTTGGCCTGACGCTGCCGATTGGCGGCTCGGGCGGCAAGCTGCCGCTGAACTCGACCGCCGGTGCGGTGCAGAACGGGCGCCACAGCGCGATCACCTCGTCGGTGCTGAGCACGTTCTGATCCGGGCGGCGCCGCTTTCGGGCGGCGCGCCTACAACACCCCGATTTCGGCCAACGCGGCACTTAGCGCGGCGGGCAGGGGGTCTTCCCCCTGACGGTTTCCGGTCAGGTCCGGTGGCGCATCGGACGGCGCCAGATACCGCCAGCCCTGAAACGCGCGCTTGCGTGTGGCCGCGACGCGGACCATCTCGGGGTCCAGCACGATGGCGCAGCGGCGGATGCCGTCCTCGCGCACGACCTCGTCCAGACGCAGGATCTTCTGGCGGCACTGGATGACGCCCTTGATCACCCAATAGATCGACCCGCCGTTCAGCACTTCTGCCTCGCGTTTGGGCCACATGCGCGTGACGTGGCGGGGCCGCCCGTCCGGAGCGACCGACAGTCCGCTACGCTGCCACGCGACCAGATCCTCGACGGATTCGGTCCCGACCGACAGCTTCACAAGGTGTGTATACTTATCCACAGAATCTTCCCCACTCGGCACTGCATATCGTAGCGCATGGGCCTTGGGCTTCAACCGATTGTGGAAAACCGCTATATTCGGGTTTCCTTGCGTCAAAGGAATCAGCCCATGACACGCTTCGCTGCCCCCATCGCCGAACAGATCTGGGACATGAAATACCGCCTGAAAGAGGCGGATGGCACCCCCATCGACCGCAGCATCGAAGATACATGGCGGCGAATCGCGCGCGCGACAGCCTCGGTCGAGGCGGACCCCGAAGTGTGGGAGGACAGGTTCTTCGCCGCGCTGGAGGATTTCCGGTTCCTGCCCGCCGGACGGATCACCGCCGGGGCGGGCACCGACCGCAGCGTGACCCTGTTCAACTGCTTCGTGATGGGGACGATCCCCGACACGATGGCGGGCATCTTCGACGGTCTGAAAGAGGCCGCGCTGACGATGCAGCAGGGCGGTGGCATCGGCTATGATTTCTCAACCATCCGGCCGAAGGGCGCGGGTGTGAAGGGCGTGGCCGCCGATGCTTCGGGGCCGCTGTCGTTCATGGACGTCTGGGATTCGATGTGCCGCACGATCATGTCCGCCGGGTCCCGCCGGGGCGCGATGATGGCGACGATGCGCTGCGACCACCCGGACATCGAGGATTTCATCACGGCCAAGTCCGACAAGGCTCGTCTGCGGAACTTCAACGTCTCGGTTCTGGTCACCGACGCGTTCATGGAAGCGGTCAAGGCCGACGGCCCGTGGGAACTGGTGTTCGGCGACAAGGTCTATCGCACGATCCGGGCGCGCGACTTGTGGAACCGGATCATGCGGTCGACCTATGACTACGCCGAACCCGGCGTGATCTTCATCGACCGCATCAACCAGATGAACAACCTCGCCTATTGCGAGACCATCGCCGCCACCAACCCCTGCGGAGAGCAGCCGCTGCCGCCCTACGGCGCCTGCCTGCTGGGGTCGATCAACCTTGCCCGGCTGGTGACGGAACCTTTCACCGACGGCGCCGGGATCGACGAGGCAGAGCTGGACGACCTGGTCGCGACGGCGGTGCGGATGATGGACAACGTCGTCGACGCCTCGCGCTTTCCCCTGCCGCAACAAGAGGCCGAGGCCCGCGCCAAGCGCCGGATCGGTCTGGGCGTGACGGGGCTGGCGGACGCGCTTTTGATGATCGGCCTGCGCTATGGCTCGGACGAGGCGGCGCGTCAGACGGAACGCTGGCTGCACCGGATTGCCCGCGCCGCTTATCTGGCGTCGGCGCGGATCGCGTCCGAAAAGGGGTCGTTCCCGCTGTACGACGCGGACAAGTTTCTGGCGAGCGGGTCGCTGGTGCACATGGACGACGACGTGAAGGACGCGATCCGGGAACATGGCATCCGCAACGCGCTCCTGACCTCTATCGCGCCGACCGGGACGATCTCGCTGTACGCCGGCAACGTATCTTCGGGGATCGAGCCGGTGTTCGCCTTCGCCTACACCCGCAAGGTCTTGCAGAAGGACGGGACCAAGACCGAGGAAGAGGTCGTCGACTATGCCGTGCAGATGTGGCGCGACCGGTTCGGCGATGCCGCGTTGCCTGACCACTTCGTGAACGCGCAGACACTGCAGCCGATGGACCATGTGAAGATGCAGGCGGCGGCGCAGAAGTGGGTGGATTCGTCGATATCCAAGACCATCAACTGCCCCGAGGATATCGGGTTCGAGGCGTTCAAGGACGTCTACATGGAGGCCTACGAGACCGGCTGCAAAGGGTGCACGACCTACCGCCCGAACGATGTGACCGGGTCGGTCCTGACCGTGGCGGAAGAGAAGCCGAAAGCGCCCGAGGTAGTCAGTTCCACGGGCGCCGAGCCCCGCACCCCGCATGGCGACGTGGTCTATATCAGCGAGCCGCTGGACCGCCCGCAGCAGCTTGAAGGGCAGACCTACAAGCTGAAGTGGCCCGACAGCGATCACGCGATCTACCTGACGATCAACGACATCGTCCTGAACGGCCACCGCCGCCCGTTCGAGATCTTCATCAACTCGAAGAACATGGAACACTTCGCGTGGACCGTGGCACTGACCCGGATGATCTCTGCCGTGTTCCGGCGCGGCGGCGACGTGTCCTTTGTGGTCGAGGAACTGAAAGCCGTCTTCGACCCGCGCGGCGGCGCATGGATGCAGGGCAAGTACATCCCGTCGATCCTCGCGGCCATCGGCGGCGTCATCGAACGGCACCTGATTTCGATCGGGTTCATCGAAGGCGAGGGGCTGGGCCTGAAGTCCGACCCTCAGGCGGATGTGGTGAACTTCAACGGCGCCCGAGCCAAGGCGTGCACGGCCTGCGGGTCGTACGAGACGCGGATGGTGGAGGGGTGCATGACCTGCCTGAGCTGCGGCTTCTCGAAGTGCGGCTAGCTGAAGGCGGGGAGGGGAAACGACAGAAACGCCAGGTTTAACACGACTTGGCTTCGAATAGCCCTCGTCAATCGGGCTGGGTCTGGGCCGTCAGTGGTGGGATGCGGTCGTTTCAGCCCGAGACGTTGATCCGAGCGGTCCGTTCGGCGGTGCGTTCGGAGAAGAGGCGCTGAAGCATCAGTGCGATGAAGCAGGTGCCCAGCGTGCCGACACACCCGCCCAGCGCGTAGGCGCCCAGCGCGGCGAGGATCCCGGTTCCAGAGACGAGCGACATGATAAGCGAGGCGAACCCCGTTCCAACGCCGATTATCAGAGCTCCCACGATCATCGTCAGTATGCCTTCCCGTTCGTGCCGAACTTGGTATCACGGTTGACGGCATGAACCCAACGCAGGTGCCGCCCGTGAATTCAGCCTAGGCAATTGTCGCGTTCCAATGTCGGCGAGAATCTGCGCAAAATGTGGCAAAGCGCAGAAATCTGCCGGTTCACGGAATTTTTTAAGGGAAGTCGCGGGCTGGCGGCGCGATTACGGCCGCCAGTTGAAGCTGCTTTGAAGCGTCAGGAACAGCGTGTTCGATTCGGCATCGCCCTCGCCTTCCTCGCGGCGCAGCCGGTAGGAATAGCCGGTCTCAAGCGACCAGTCCTGCGTCAGGGCGCGGCGATACACGGCCGTGGCCGTGGCGCTGGTGCTTTCGTCGACCGGGACGCCGCCGATGCTATCGATCCAGACATAGCCCAGAGAGAAACCGACGCTGTCGAGGTTGCTGATCTGGTAGTCGTAAGAGACGTTCGCGGACGTGTTCCGCTGGATCTCGCTGTCCGACGTGACGACGACTTCCGAGGCCAGCGACAGCCCGAAGGCCTGATCGCCGATCGCGCGGTCGTAGCTGATGCGCCCGACCGGTTCGTAATCGCCGTTCTCGGGCTTGGCCACGCCGACAGAGACCCCAAGGGAGCCCAGCGGGTAGTCGTAGACGCGTGAAACCCAAAGATCGGTGCGGTCGCCGGCGTTGGTGACGTCATGCGACAGATCGATGCCGAAGTTGCCGGACGGAAGTTCGCGCAGGTAGGACAGCGACGCGGTCAGGCCGCGTTCGTCGTCGGGGTCCGCTGGCAGGTTCCGCCACTCTTCCTCGATTTCCTTCCAGCCGATTTCGCCGCTCAGAACGGCCACGGGGTTCAGCTGGCGCACGGCGCCGAAGGTCAGCACCCGGGTGCGGCGCAGGGTGCCTTCGGCGTCTTCCTCGTCATACTCGGATTCGGCATAGCCCAGCCGGAACTCGGTGACGGTATCGGGGCGCATGAGAAGGGCGACCTCGCCCGTCAGCGTCTCGTTGTCGTTCAGATCCGGGTCGGTGGTGTCGATATAGTCGTTCTGCGCGTGCGATATGAAGAACTCGGCGCCGATCGGCCCCTCGATCCCGGTCTGGAATCCAAGGCTGACGTTGCTAGTTCTCAGCGTGCCGCGTTCCAGCGTCAGCGGATCAAGCTCTTCGTCATCGACGATGTCTTCGATGTCCTCTGCGTCGAGATCGTCGCTAAGGTCGATGGTCCGCAGCCGCGCGTCGAAGACGAGGCGCGAGTTCACCCAGAGCTTTTCGTAATACAGGTTGGCGTTGATGCCTTCGAAGTCGGCCTCTGCCGGGGCTCCGGGGCCGTCGCCGAAACGGAACCTGTCCGAAAGGTAGAACCGGAACGTCTGCGTGCGGCCGACGCTTTCGTACCCGAGGCCGATAAAGGTCTCGGACAGGATTGTGTCACCCGCCGAATCCGCGTCGAGATCGAAGTTGTCGCTGGCCCGAACCGAGGTCGACAGGTCCAGAGTGAACACTTGCCCGCCTTCGGTCTCTTGGGCCAGCAACGGCAGCCCGGCTGCGGATGCGGATAGCACCGCAGCCGCTGCGACCGTCAGTCTCAGCCGGGTCCGCCGCCTGGAAAGCATCGGAACGTCCTTTTATTCGAACAGGCGCCGGGACGGCACGATCACGACGTCGCCGGGGGCGAGACGCGTGGCCGGGCTGATCCGGGTGCCGTTGCCTTTGCCGGAATAGCTGAACAGGTAGACGCGCGTCGTGCCCGACATGCGGTCCGTGCGGTGCAGCTGGATCCGGGTCTCGGCAGCGAACGGGGTCAGACCGCCAGCTTCGGCGATGAACTGCAGGATCGTCGTGCCGGGCTTCACCTCGACGCGGCCTGCGTTGGCGACCTCGCCCGTGATGTACACGTCGATCGTCCGTGCCTTCACCGGGCCGGTGTAGGCCGGCGGCGTTTCTTCGGCGACCGAAGCGACCGAAACGACGACCGTCGGCTGGTTCGCGAAGTTCGGCGCAAGGCCCGAGGTCAGCGAACGGCGCACGTCGCCGACGCCAAGGCCACCGGCGCGCACGGAACCGACGAACGGAAAACTGATGGACCCGTCAGGCAGCACAAGAACCGAACGGTTCAGGCTGGGATCCTCGATCACTTCGATCTGCAGGGTGTCCCCCGACCGAATGCGATAGTCGCCTTGTGCCGTGGCAGCGGTACCGGCGATGAGCAGCAGCACACCGAAAACGGCAGCGGCAGCGCGATGGAATTTAGATCTAGCAAACATCGGAAACCTTTGTATCTCCGCCCTCTCGGACGCACTATGCAGTTTTTGCATCAGGAACAAAATCCGGCAAGGCAAGGTTTCCGCAGGGTGCGGCAGATTTGCCGGTTTTTGTGGCGATCAGTTGTCTACAGACGGTTCTGCTGCCTCTAGACGGGAAATTTCGGCGACAACCTCTTCACGGAACGGCAGTTGCCTGCGGTTGGTGTCGAGAATCGCCAGCGTGCGCCGGTAAACCTCAAGCGCATCCTCTTCGCGCCCGGCCATCACGTAGGTGCGGGCAAGGTGGTACTGCGCCGTCGCATCGTCCTGCAGACCCTCGGCCGAGGGTTCGAGATATTCCAGCGCCTCGTCGATGTTGCCCAGTCGGGCTGCGATCCAGCCGTAGGTGTCCTGAAACTGCGGAATTTCGGACCCGCGCAGCCGACGCGCGATCGCGTAAGCACGCTGCAGGCTTTCATCGTCCTCGCGATAGGACGAGATCAGGCTGGCTAGGTTGTTCGCGACGACCAGCGACCCGGAATTGCTTTCGTACAGGCTTTCATACACGGCGATCGCGTTTTCGATATCGCCGTTGCGTTCCGCCTCGACCGCGCTGGTGAAGCGCAGGACGACGCCGTCGGGCACCTCTTGCAGCCCTTCCTGAAGCACCTCTTCGGCCGCTTCGGGTTCGCCGGCGGCGAGGTTGACGTTGTACAGTGCCATCCAAAGCTGCTGGTTGTCGGGAAATTCCTGAAGCAGCTCGCGCAGGGTGGTGCGGGCCTCGTCATGGCGGTCCTCGCGCGACAGCAGCGCCGCCGAGATCAGCCGCAGGCCCGGGTTGTCGGGGTTCTCGGCAAGACGCTCGTTCAGATACTCCATGGCGCCGTCAAGGTCGCCCTGCGCCACACGAAGGCGGATCGCAGCGGCAATGGCCTGACCGTCGGACCCCTGCGCCCCGGCAAGCTGTTCAAGGAAGCTTTGCAGTTCGGACTGCCGATTCTGGCCGGCCAGAACCTGTCCGGTCAGTTCGTTCGCGACGCGGGCGGCTTCTTCGCTGTCCAGACGCTGAAGCGCGTCGATCACGCCCTGCGTGCGGCCCCAGTCTTCCAGCCGGACATAAACGTTCCCCAGCGCGGCAAGGATCATGTGGTTTTCGGGCTGCAGCCGAAGCGCGTCGATCAGCACCGATTCCGCGGGCAGAAGGCGATCGTCCTGCACAAGGAAGGTCGCATAGCGCAGCGATTCCTCGGCCGCGGCGCCGGACGCCTCGACGGCCAGCGCCAGCATCTCGCCCGACAGTTCATGGCTTCCAAGACGTTCCTGCGCCTGCGCCATCAGCGTCAGAACCTCGGCATCGCGCGGCGCCTGATCAAGCGCACGGCGCAGTTCGACAAGCGCCTCGTCCGGACTGTCGTCAGCGATCATCCAGTTGGCGCGCATCTTCAGCGCCTCGACGTTGCTGGAATCTTCCTCCAGCACCTCTTCGACCAAGGCCCGTGCGCCGACCGAATTGCCGGTGGAGTCCAGCATCTTGGCGTAGGTGATCTTGATGCGGCGCGTTTGGTCCGACGGTTCGGACCCGGCGATGATGTCCTGCATCTCGGCCAGCGCGGCGTCCCGGTTGCCCAGATCGAAGTCGAGACTTGCTGCGACAGACCGGAACAGCGGACGGTCCGGGCTGTCGTCGGGCGTGTCGGCAAGGATCGTATCAATCTCGGAACGGGCGGCCTCGGCGCCGCGCAGCTGCGACAGGAAGGTGACAAGCACCATCCGGTCGATGGCGTCGGGGTTCTCGGGGTCGATCTGTTCGCGAAGGTAGGCTTCGGCATCCGAGGCGCGGTCCTGTTCCATGTACCACGTCACAAGCACGCGGCGGATGTCGTCCTCGGGGAAACGGTCGACCATGTCGCGCAGTTGCGCTTCGATCTCGTCGGACCGGCCAAGCTGGTCCAGCGCGGTCAGCCGCAGAAGATAGAACGACTGGTCGTCCGGCGTGGCCGCGATGACGCCGTCGATCTCGGTCAGCGCGCCCTCCCAGTCCTGCGCGGCGAACCGGTCATCCACGCGAATCCGGCGCAGCATCACGATGTCCGGGTTGTCCTGCAGAAGCTCGCCCGCCTCTTCGGCGATCTCGCGGGCGGCGGGCAGATCGTTCTCTTGCCGGGCGGCGCGGTAAGCTGCGCCAAGCTCGACCGAGCGGATGACCGGGTCGGTCTCACCCTCTGCCAACTGTTCGGCCGCGGCCTTCGCGTGCATCGACGCGGCGTCCCAGTCGTTCAGTTCGGCTGCAAGCTCGGCCGCTGCACGCTGGGCTTCGAAGTCGTCGGGAAACTGTTCCGTCAGCGCGCGATAGTGGCCGTAGGCGCCGGGGGGATTGTCGCGCTCCATCTCGATGCGGGCCATCAGAAGGCGGCCCTCCCGGTGGGTGCTGTCGATGCGGAACACGTTGCGCATCTCGACGATGGCGCGGGCGACATCGCCCTCTTCGTAAAGGGCCAAGCCATCCTGGAAGTGCTTTTCAGCACGCTCCTCTGCCGAGTCGCAGGCGGCGAGAAGAACGAAGGAAATAATCAAAAGAAGACGCGCAAACATTCCTGAACCCGAAATCTGGTTACCGCATACGCTCGCCACGGCGGCGGTCGCCACCGGGTCCGAACGAGGTGGGAACCTACGCCAGATGACGCCATTCTCACAAGGGCGGCGGGGGCCGATCTGGGGCAACAGGACGCGCCAGCCGGGCAATTCTTTGCGAGAACCACCCACTGTCGCCGTTAACGGCCGGAAAACCGACGATCCGGCGGTCTTTGATTCGCGCGGCGGGCGCATAGCCGTTTCCGGTCACGCGTTAAGGGGGCCGTCGGCGCCGCGGCTGGTTCCGATACGGCAACAATTCGTGACACTTTTGGCACCCTGACGCCGCGTGCATACCGATACACGTTAAGCGGGAAAGTGCAATCCCTGCACAGCCCTAGAATGCAGGTGTGTGCTGCAGTGCAGCTTGCGCGGGCTTCTTTGGCCCCGCAGACGCAAGATTGTTCGCGCGCGGATCGTTTTGGCGCCGTCGCGCGGCATCCTGCCTGTCGCATCGGCACCTTCCAGACCGCCTGCCACAATTTCGCTGCAATCAACTTTGTGCGGTGACCCTTGTGCAGACCCGGCGTTTTGTCGTCTTTATTGTGGGAACGAGCCGGAACGATAGGAAAGGCCGGTCGAAGAGGTTGCCGGAAAGGCCCTGAGCAGGCCGATGCTACGCCATGAAAATAACATACTTTGCCATCACTGAATCCGATCGCGCCCGTGGCGCGACGCAGGCGGCAGTGCACGAAACGACATCTTTCCGGTCGGCGGCTATGGCTGGTGGCCATTACCGCATTGGAAACAATGACAATTGTATTTGTAAATTAGGGCGCGCCTGACCGTCATGTCCCCCAACGCACTATATGTCGATTTTTACGGATTCCGCGAACGGCCCTTCACGCTCGTTCCTGACCCCGAGTTCCTGTACTGGTCCCAACAACACCGGCGCGCCTTCGCGATCCTAGAGTTCGGCATCATGTCGAGCGCCCCGATCACGCTGATCACCGGCGAAGTCGGCGCGGGCAAGACGACGCTGGTTCAGGCATTGCTGTCGCGGATCGGGGACGATGTCAGGATCGGCCTGATCTCGAACGCCCAGGGAGGGCGGGGCGAGCTTTTGCAGTGGATTCTTCACGCACTGGACGTGCAGTACGATCCGACGACCAGCTACGTGCAAACCTTCCAGATCCTTCAGGATTTCCTGCTAGAGGAATACGCGGCTGGTCGGCGTGTCGTCCTGATCATCGACGAGGCGCAGAACCTGTCCCGCGAGGGGCTGGAAGAACTGCGGATGCTGACCAACGTCAATTCGAACAAGGACGTTCTGATCCAGTTGATGCTGGTGGGCCAGCCCGAGTTGCGCGAGATCGTGCAAGCGCCGGACATGCGGCAATTGACCCAGCGTATCGCGGCCAGTTTCCACCTGAAATCTATGGACGCAGAGACGGTGCCGAAGTACATCCGGCACCGGCTTCAGATGGTCGGCGGCACGGGCGAGGAATTTACCGACGAAGCCTGCCAGAAGATCTTCGAGGCCACGGGCGGCGTGCCGCGTCTTGTGAACCAGCTGTGCGAATTCGCGCTTCTGTACGCGTGGGGCGGCGACATGCCGGTGATAGACGCGACCACCGTGGAAGAGGTCCTGGCGGACGGCGTGTTTCTTGGCGGCACCGCGCCCCGCGATGACGAACCTGTTGATGAGGAACCAGTGATCCAGTTCAAGAAGAATGGTGGCCGAGATGGATGAGCTGAAGTTCTATTTCTCGATTTTCCTGCGACGCCTGCCTTGGTTCGTTGTCCTGGCAACGGTGATTACCGCTGTGGCGGTGTCCGTCGCAATTTCGTTGCCGCCGGCCTATGTCAGCCAGATGCGTCTTGTCGTGGAATCGCCGCAGATCCCCGACGAAATGGCGGCCTCGACCGTGCGGACGCCCGCGCTGGAACAGCTGCAGATTATCGAACAGCGTCTGCTGACCCGTGCCAACCTGCTGGACATCTCGCGTCGGCTGGACGTGCTGCCGGACCTCGACCAGATGAGCCCGGACGACATCGTCCGCGCGATGCGCGCACGCACGCAGATCTACACCCAGTCGGGCCGTGACGCCGCGACCATGATGGTGGTGTCGTTCGAAGCCGGAGATCCCAACAAGGCCTCGGGTGTCCTGAACGAGTACCTGAACATCATCCAAGAGGCGGACGCCGAGTTCCGCCGTGGCCGGGCCGGCGACACGCTGGAGTTCTTCGAACAGGAAGTCGAACGCCTGGACGGCGAGCTGAGCGCGCAAAGCGCCCGGATCATCTCGTTCAAGCAGCAGAACAGCGACGCGCTGCCTGACACGCTGGACTTCCGCATGTCGAAGCGGGCCGATTTTCAGGAAAGCATCGCCGGGCTTGACCGCGATATCGAGCGGCTGGAACGTCAGCGTCTTCGCCTGCGCGAGTTGTACGAGACGACCGGCCGGACCGAGCTTGACCCGGAGAACAGCGCACCCACGCTGGCCGAACAGCAGCTACGCGAGCTGCGCGGCGAGTTGGCTGAAGCGCGACTGGTGTTCTCTGATCAGAACCCAAAGGTTCGCCTGCTGCAACGCCGTATCGATCGGCTTGAGGTCGAGATCGAAGAGGCCGCCGCAACGCGAGTCGAAGAGAACGACGACACGGCCGAGGACGCTGCAAACGCGCCGCCGACGATCATGGATCTGCAGATCGCGGAGATCGACGGCGAGATCGCGGGCATGGAAGAACAGAAAGCCCGGATTCTGGCCGAGCTTGAAAAGCTGAACGACACGATCGAACGGACGCCCGAAGTGTCGATCTCGCTCGACGAACTGGAACGCAGCTACGCGATCATCGAGACGCAGTACAATCTTGCGGAATCCCGGCTCTCGCAGGCCCAGACGGGCGACATGATCGAAAGCCGGTCCCGGGGGCAGCGCATCTCGGTCATCGAACAGCCGAACACTCCAAACGCGCCGACCAAGCCCAACCGCGTCCTGATCGCCGGCGGCGGCGGTGCGCTGGGGATCGCTGCGGGGATTGCTTTGATCGTCCTGCTTGAAATGCTGAACAGTTCTGTGCGTCGCCCCGAGGACCTTGTGAAGCGGTTCGGTATCTCGCCGCTGGCGACCGTGCCCTATGTCCGGTCGCGCCGGCAGCTGTTCTTCCAGCGCGGGTTCAAGGTTCTTATCATCGTCGGCATCCTGATCGGGGTGCCCGCCGCGATCTATGCGGTTCACGTGTTCTATCTGCCGATCGACCTGTTGGCCGAGAAGGTGATGAACCGGCTTGGAGTCAGGTGGTAGGATGTTTGTGACAATGAGAGAGTTGGTCTGATGGAACGTCTACAGGCAGCGATCGAACGCGCGCGCGAACAGCGTGACACGCGGGGGGCCACAGCCCGGCCCCAGCCGCGTGGCACCGTGCAGGACAAGTCCGCCGCCGACGAGGCGTGGGCCGCTCTGCCCGAGATCAAGCTGCAGCGTCGGCAGATGCTGAAGAACCGGATCATGACCTTCCGCAGCAGCAAGGACTCTACGCCTTACGACATCCTGCGCACGCGGCTGGTCCAACAGGCGCAGGCAAACGGCTGGCGCCGGATCGCGATCACGTCGCCGCACAGCGCGTGCGGCAAGACGACGACCTGTGCCAACCTTGCCTTCGGGCTTGGCCGTCAGACCGGGATGCGCAGCGTCGTGCTGGACTTCGACCTGCGCCGCAGTGGCCTTGGCCGCATCCTTGGTCAGAAGGGCGAGATCCCGATGGAAGACGTTCTGTCCGGCCGGGTGCCGTTCAAAGATGTCGCCATGCGCCACGGCCCGAACTTGGCGTTCGGGCTTGGCTTCGGAACGTCGCATAGGTCTGCCGAAACCCTGCAAAGCGACCAGACCCGCCGGGTTCTGGAAGAAATCGAGGCCGAGTATCAGCCGGACCTTATGCTGATCGACCTGCCGCCGATGTCGGCGAGCGACGACAACTTCGGGTTCCTGAACCGGATCGACGCGGCCATCATCGTGGCCGAGGCCGAGCAGACCACCATGACCCAGATCGACGTGGCCGAACGGCAGGTCGCCGAGCTGACCAACGTTGCCGGTGTCGTGCTGAACAAGTGCCGGTACGTGAACGGCGCCTACGGCTACGAAGACGGCTACTACTAGGATCGAGGCGGCGCGCTGGTCTTCGCGCGCCGCAGGCCTAACCCCGCCGCCGGGCCCAGCGGTCCAGCAGCCAAGCGGCAAGCCACCCGGCGAGGAACCCGCCAAGATGGGTTTCCCACGCCAGAAGCCCATCCAGAAGCACCCATAGCAGCGCATTCAGCACGATCAGCGACCCGATGGCGGCCGCAAGTCGCCGCATCCGTCCGGCCGTGTGCTCGGGGATGACGAAGTTCCAGTAGATCAGCGCCGCCGCCAAGCCGAACAACGCGCCCGAGGCGCCGACCATCGGGCGGGGGCCATCTGCGGTCAGGCCGAACAGCGCCGCGCCGCCAAGGGCCGCGGTCGAGTAGATCAGCACGAAGCCGCGCTGCCCAACGCGGCGGACCACAGTCTCGCCCAGTGCCAACAGGGTGAACATGTTGCCCGCAAGGTGGCCGAGGCCGCCGTGCAGCATCGCGTAGGTCAGGAACATCGCATAGGGCTGCGCCGCGTAGTTGGGCCGCCACCCGTGCAGCAGCCCGGGCCAGAACGCGCCATACTGGTAGGTACGGCTGCGCCACACGGGCGAGCCGAAAAGCTTCAGGTCGGCACCTTGCAGGACCAGTTCGATCAGGATGCAGACGGCTGCGATCATCAGCAGAACCGGGCTGACGCCGCCGGTCGTGCCGGACGCGGACGGTGTAGGTCCGGAGATGTCGCGCGTTACGGGATCGGTCATTGGTTTGGCGTGCCGCCAGCCGGGCGGAAAGGCAAGAGAACTCTGTGCGAGGTCGGGCTTTCGGGCGCGCGCTGGGTGTCGCGGCCTCAGCCGAAGGTCCAGCGGTCCGGTGTGCCGGGAAAGTGGCCGGGAGAGCCGTCGTCGTCGTCGGACACGAACTCGTCCATCGGAAGGTGGTTTTCGGATCGCGGCGCAGTGGCCGGGATGCGGATGCGGCCCAGCCGGAACCGGTACTGCGTCACCTGCTCTTGCACGCGGACATGCGGCGACGTCTCTCGCACTGCCTCGGGGATCGGACGTGGCGTCGTGCTTTGCGGCGCTGGGGACGGCTGGGGGCGATCCGGGATGGGGACCGTCTGATTGTGCTGGTCCTCGTCCAAGCCGCCTTGGTGCTGACGCAGAAGATAGAAGATCGCGTCGCGCGTGCCGCGAATCGCCTCGGGCATTTCGACCGGCGTTATCGGCGCGTTCTCAAGATCTGACCGGACGTTCATCTGCTCACAGCCTCGTTCCGCGGTTGTTCACCAATTCGGTTCGATTTGTGTAGTTTGGTATTTTGTCAATTTAACGGAAACAAGGCGCGCCGAATCGGGCGCTGCAGGATCTGTGCGGAAACCGCAGACCGCCGTCGCGGCAAGCAGCAGAAGTCCGCCTAGGGGTGTGGGAAATAAGCGCGGAATGGCCCGATCAGCCGGGACTCACTCCGGCATCATACTGGCATCACTCTGGCCAGCCGTCCTTCCACTCGCTGCGGCGCGCCCAGATTTCGGCCCATGTTTCCGCGCCACCTCTGCGCAGCAGACGCGTGCCCCACGCGCGGCTCCAGGGCCACAATCGGAACATCGCCAGCCCAAGCGGCCGCTTCCACGCGGGGAAGTGGCGCTTGATCAGAAGGACCTTCGCCCGAAGCAGGCGGACCATCTTGTCGGACCGCACCTTCTCGGACGCACCGGCGTAGTGAACGATCGTGGCGTCCGGCGTCATGCGTGGCCTCGCGCCAAGCGCGTGCGCCCGCAGGCACAGGTCGGTTTCCTCGCCGTACATGACATAGGTCGTATCGAAGCCGCCAAGCTCGTCCCAGAACGCCCGCTTGATCAGCAGGAAGCAGCCCGTGATGACGTCTACCTCGCGCTCCGTGTCGCGCTTCCAGCCGCCGTAGCGTTCCGAATTGAAGATCGGGCTTTGCCGGAACAGGCTGCTTAGGCCCAAGGCTTGGCTGGTGACGTTCCACAGGGACATCTTGCGATAGCAGCTGGTCGGGTTGAGGCTGCGGTCGCCGTACAGCGTCCGGCCGCCCCAGATCCCGGCTTCGGGACGAGCTGCCGCGAATTCCATCAGCCGGTCGATCGCGCCATCAAGGACGATCGTGTCCGGGTTCAGCAACAGCACGTACTCGCCCCGCGCGTGGCGGATGGCGATGTTGTTGCCCTTTGCAAAGCCGTGGTTGTCGGTTTCGGCCATCAGCATCATGTCCGGGAACTCGGCTGCGATGGCTTCGGCGGACCCGTCGGACGACGCGTTGTCCAGCACGATGACCTCATAGGGCGTTCGAGTTTCCGCCACGACGGACCGAAGGCATTCCAGCGTCATCTCGCGCGTGTTGTAGCTGACCACGATGATCGAAACCGTCGGCGGCGTGGCCGGGTCGGACATGCGCCCGGTTTCGGTCTTGGTCGCGATCTCGGGGGCCGTCGCGGTTGCGTCCGTCGTCATTCCATCATCCTTCGTTTCGCCAGGCCGAGGCGCTGCTGCGCCCGAAGCCCGCCAGTAGCCCCAGCATCTTTCGGCAGCGATATAGCCGGATGCGGGTCAGGCAGGTCAATCCGAGCCATCGCTCGTTCAGCCCGTTCAGTCTGTCCGAGCGCATGATCCGCCCGGTTTCGGCCAGCGGTGAGGCGGCAAGCGCAACGGCGCGCGCCACCCACTTCAGCCGGTCCTTGCCCGACCGGACCTCGGAAAAGTCGTGTCCGATATGCCGATCCCATTTGCGGGCCAGTTCGGCAAAGCTTTCGCGCGCCGGGGTTTCTATCCGCATCTCTGGCACGTAGTCGATCCGATACCCCATCGCGGTGGCGCGCCGGCCCCAATCGACATCTTCCGCCAGTTGAATTCCGGCGAAGTCGCCGACACGCAGAAAAACCTCGCGCCGCACCGCCATGTTGCAGGTGGCCGTATAGTGATCGCGCTCGACATACAGCTTCATGCGGTATCCGTAGACGCTTTCGTAGGCCTCGATCGCCGTGGGGCGTGCGGGATCGGCCCGCGCGATGCGGACGTCGCCGCCGATGACCGCCGTGTCCGGGTGGCTTTCGAAATGCGCAAGGATGGCCGCCAGCCAGCCGGGCTGCGCGGTGCAGTCCGCGTCGATGAACGCCAACAGTGGCGTGTCGGCCAGCCGCGCGCCGTGGCTGCGGGCCGGACCCGGGCCGGGTTCGCGTTCCTCGACCAGCCGCACGAAGGGATAGGGGGCGCACGTCTCGGACGGCAAATGGGTGGACCCGTTGTCGACGACGATCACGGAAATCGGGACGCCCGACCTTCGGCTGTCGGCCTCTAGCGACGCCAGACATCGGTCCAGCGCGTCGTGTCCGTTCAGATGCGGAATGACGACCTTGACGCTTGGTCGGCTGGCAAGATCTGGGGTGCCCGGTTTTTCGGATGCCAAGGTCATGTGCACTTTCTTGTCGTCGTCACCGCCATGTCTGCAAGTCTTCGAGGCGGCTTTTCTTGTTTAGGGTGTTCGATATGTGTAATTCAGCATCTTATAGTTGCATCACGGTGAGTTGCTGCCCGCACCGCGCTACAAATGGTTGACCGTGTCTAATAACCTCTGACATATCCGAGCCATCGGAAGAATTCTTGTCGCAATGCTGCCTAGTCTTGGCTTGGGGTGATTTTATGACGTTTCCCTTGGAAAGCGTGCCGAATTCGGCCTCGTATGGCGCGCGCCCCACGGTTGGCAGATACTATGGGCCGAGATCCCGGAAACGCCCCTACGAAAGGCTGTTCAAGCGCCTTCTGGACGTCCTTGTCGTTTTGGTGACGCTTCCGTTCACTGTTCCAATTGTGCTGGTTCTTGCTGCGCTGGTGGCGCTGGACGGCAAGTCGCCGTTCTACGGTCAACAGCGGATCGGCCGCGCGGGGCATACGTTCCGCATGATGAAGATTCGCACGATGGTGCCGAATGCCGACGACCTTCTGGCGGCCCATCTGGCCGAAAACGCCGACGCCCGCGCAGAATGGGACCGGACGCAGAAGCTGAAGCACGATCCCCGGATCACCCCGCTGGGCCGGTTCCTGCGCAAGACCTCGCTGGACGAGTTGCCCCAGCTGTGGAACGTGCTGCGGGGCGACATGTCGCTGATCGGGCCGCGCCCGATGATGGTTCAGCAGCGGCACATGTATCCTGGCCGTGCCTATTTCATCCTGCGCCCCGGCATCACCGGGTCGTGGCAGGTGTCCGACCGGAACGAGACGTCGTTCGCCGAGCGCGCCCAGTACGACCGGGATTACCACGCCGGGCTGTCGCTGCGCAGCGACCTGTCGATTCTGGCGCGGACCGTCGCCGTGGTTCTGCGTGGTACCGGGTACTGACAAGCGGGCCATCGGTCTGCTTTCACCGCGATCCTGAAATGAAGAGGGCCGAAGCGCAGTCCGCGCTCCGGCCCTTTCTGTGTCCATCATGATCAGGCGAACAGGCCCGGATCCGTGAAGACGAAGTCGTCGCTGGCAAGCGACAGGTTGTAGGACTGGTTCAGCACGCCGATCAGTTCGTCCTCTTCGCCGTCGATGCTAAGCCAGATCGCCGTGCCTGCCGGCAGGCCCGCCGTGTTTTGCGTCAGGACGTAGTCCGACTCGCTGCCCCATAGCTGGACCTTGTCGGTGCCAGAGGTGAAGTCCCACACGAAGCCATAGTCTTCCGTGCCCGCCGACGACGCGTTGTTGTCGTCATAGTAGGTGCCGTACTGATCGCCGAACACGAAGGTGTCCGCGCCGCCGCCACCGACGAAGACGTCGATTTCGCCCATGCCCGGGTCGGTCGACCCGTTGATCACGGCAACCTGCACGTCATCGCCATCGGTGCCCTGAACGATGTCGCGACCCTCGATCTCGGTGACCGTGAGGTCGCCGAACGACACGTCATTGTAGTGCGCGTTCAGGTACAGGCTGCCGGTCGACGGCGCTTGGTCGATGCTGAAGGTCTGAACCCCCTGCAGCGTCCAGTTCTGCGGCTCGGCGGTGCCGTCTTCCCAGATCTTCAGGCTGTACAGGCGGTCGTACAGACCGACCATCTCGACCTGCATTTCGACGTTGTAGGTCGTGCCTTGGTTGATCGTGATCGCCGTGGTGCCCAGCGTGTTGAAGAAGTTCAGCGAGGGGTGCAGCTTGATCGTGCCGTTGCCGTCGCCGTTCTCGTCATGGAAGAAGAATGCCGCGCCGGGCTCCCAGCCGACATGCGGCTGGGCGTTCGCGATGGGCGTATCGGTGTGACCGTTCCACAGCATGCCAAGCGCGAACCCGCCGCCGTCGCGGCCGCGCGGGTCGACGTTGGTCAGGTCGTGCGGTGTGATCTGCATCGAAACCTGGTAGTTGTCCCAGCTTTCGTCGCCCAGCGTCAGCAGCCGGTCATAGCCAAGGTCAACGGGCCGCACGCCGTCCTGACCGATGGTCCATGTGCCATCGACGACCTGCACGACATCGGTGATGTCGCTCACGCTTGACCAGTCGATGCTGTAGTTCGCATCCCAGACGCTGCCGTCCTCGTAATCGACGATGACATCCTGCGTGTAGGTCTGGCCGTTGGTCATCACTGCGGTGATGGTCACAACGTCATCCGTCGCAGAGCCATCCAGATCGGAATAGGCGATCTCGACGTTGAAGTCGCCGGCATCCTGAAGACGCCGTGTGTCCGCGCCTACAGACAGGTACTGCGCCGGGCCGCCATTGAGCGAATAGCTCATCGATGCGACCTCGCCGGACACGTTGCCAAGGATGTTGATCCAGACCTGCGTTTCGCCCTGCGCCCCGAACGTCTGCGTGTCGCCGTACCAAACGTCGATCGGGTCGCCGACGGTGACGGATACGTTGCCGACGCTTGATTTGTCGCCGTCGGTCACGGTGTAGGTGAAGGTATCCAGACCACCAAAGCCCGAGAAGGGCGTGTAGGTCCAGGTGCCGTTACCATTGTCGACCAGCGACCCGTTGGACGGCTGACCGATCGACGCGACGGTCAGGGTGTCGTTCTCGGGATCGCTGTCGTTCGCGAGAAGGTCAGCCGCAGAGAAGGTGACCGGTGTGCCGTCCGCGGTCGAGAAGCTGTCGGCCACGGCGGTCGGACCCTGGTTCTGGGGAACGAAGTTTCCGTCTTCATCGGTCAGCGGATCGTTCGAGACTTCGAAGTAGTCCACGCGCGCCTCGAACCCGTTGGATTGGCCAAGGTTGCCCGAGAACAGGCCGACCGAGTCCACGGTCAGGGCGTGGGTCACGGTTCCCGCCGAGGTCCAAGTGTTGCCATCGGTCGAGTATTCGAAGGTCCAGTTGTCACCGTCCCGCGTCACGCGAACGTAGGGCGCGGTACCGCCGGGGATCGCGACCTCAAGCAGCCTGGACGTCTGCCCGTTCACGGTGCGGCCGATATAGGCGTAAAGGGTGTTGCCGGCGGAATAGGTGTCGAACCGCATCCAGTTCTGCGCGTCCTGTTCCACCAGAATGCCCTGCATCTGGTAGCTGCCTTGCGGCGTCGACAGGAACCGCGTTTCGATCTGGAAGTCCTCATCGACGGCGTCCTGCATGATGCGGGCGGTGCCGTTGGTCTGCCACGCATCGAACGTGCCGTCCGGGGTCGCCAGCGTCAGGTAGGCGTCGGTGGCGTTGCTGCCAAAGCCGACGGTGCCCTGCGCCGGGCCTTCATACCGCCAGGTCGATCCCAGCGCGCCCGAAGCGAAGTCGTCCGACGTCATCGGGTTCTCGGCCGGGTCGGTGACAATCACCGTAACAGTCGCGTTCTCAGAATCGACGCCGTCGCTGACGGTGTATTCAAAGCTGTCGGATCCGCTGAATCCGGGGTTCGGCGTGTAGGTCCAGTCGCCGTTCTCGTTGTCGGTCACCGTCCCGTTGGCGGGCTGGCTGACATCGGTGACGGTCAGCGAGTCGCCGTCCGGGTCGCTGTCGTTCGACAAAAGCTGGTCTTCCGAGAAGTCCAGCGCAGTGTCCGACCCGGTCGCGAAGGTGTCATCAACCGCGACCGGCGCCTGATTGGCGGGCGGGTCGACCGGGGTGCCGTCTTCGTCGAGGATCGGGTCGTGCGACACCTCGAAGTAATCGACGCGCGCCTCGAAGCCGTTGGACTGGCCAAGGTTGCCCGAGAACAGGCCGGCTGCGTCCACGGTCATGGCATGGGTCACGGTGCCCGCCGTGGTCCAAGTGGTGCCGTTGGTCGAGTATTCGAACGTCCAGCTGTCGCCGGTGCGGGTCACGCGCAGGTAGGGCGC
>NZ_JARGYD010000011.1:0-132186 GCF_029168315.1 Psychromarinibacter halotolerans | reverse complement strand
GAAGCCGGTGACGGGGCTGACCTTGGTTTGGGCGGGGACGGCGACGACACGATCCTTGGCGGTCTTGGGGACGACACGCTTCAGGGGGGCGAGGGCGCCGACAGCCTTGACGGTGGCGACGATGCGGACGTCCTTTATGGCCAGGCAGGCGACGATACCTTGATCGGCGGCGCGGGAGCCGATTTTCTGAACGGGGGCGTCGGCAACGACAGCGTGGTCGGCGACGCTGGGAACGACACGATCGATGGCGGAAGCGGTGACGATGCGCTGGAAGGTGGTGCCGGCGACGACAGCCTCACGGATTACAATTCTTCGACCGAAGTGAACAGCTTCTCTGGCGGCGAAGGCGACGACACGCTGCGTGGTTACGGCACCTATTTCGACGGTGGGATCGGGCAGGATCGGATTGATTTCGTCGACCAGTCCGGTGCCGACATCTTTGTAAACGGCGGCGATGGTGCCGATACCATTTCGCGATACGGCAGTGTCGTTACCGACACGGCGGTGCTGATCGATGGCGGCGCGGGCGACGATACCATCACAGGGACCCGCTACGGGCTGGACACGATCCTTGGCGGGGACGGCAACGACTCCATCAATGGCGGTACGACCAGTACGTGGTCCGGCTACCGCCCGGACTCGATCGATGGTGGCGCGGGCGACGATACGATCATCGGCTCGGGTCTGGATGACACGCTTGAGGGCGGAGCGGACAACGACAGCATCGAGGGCAATAGCGGAAACGACCAGATCTTCGGCGGAACGGGCGATGACATCATCCGTGGCGGTGTCGGGGACGATACGATCTTCGGCGGCGGCGAAAGCGGCGATGGTCCCGGTGACATAGCGATCTATTCGGGGACGCGGGCACAATACACGGTAATTGGTGACCAGACCGGATTGCAGGTGATCCACAACACGGGTTCGGACGGGACAGATGTTCTAACGGATGTGGAGGTTCTGCGGTTTTCGGACGGGGATCTTCCGGTTGCCACCGGGTTCACCGGCGTGGATCTCCTCGGGACCAGCGGTGACGACAATGGGCTGCCGGGCAATCCGGGCGCGTTGGTCGGGACAATCCTGAACGACACGATCCAGGGTCTGGCTGGGGACGACAGCCTTGTCGGTCTCGACGGCCAAGATACGCTCGATGGCGGCGACGGAGCCGACACCATCGAGGCCGGTGGCGAGGACGATAGCGTTCTCGGCGGTGACGGTAACGACCTGCTGACCGGTGGCGGAGGTGACGATACCCTCGAAGGTGGCGCGGGGCTCGATGTTGCAGTCTATGCGGGCGACAGCGCGGATTTCCTGATAGCGGGCGACGATACGTCAGCGACGGTGACCGATCTGAATGCGGCGGACGGTGACGAGGGAAGCGATACGCTGTCCGGAATCCGGATTCTGCGCTTTGCCGATCAGGATGTCGTATTCAACCAGGTGCCCGTCACAGACGGCGAAGCATTCAGTTCGGACGAGGACAGTGTCTTTGAGATCGCGACGTCAGTCCTTCTAGAGGGTGACACGGATCCAGATGCAGACCCGCTGACCATTACGGCGGTTCAGAACGCGACGAACGGTACTGTGCAACTGATCGGGGACACAGTCCGGTTCACACCAGATCCCGACTACTTCGGGCCTGCCAGCTTCGACTATGTCGTGAGTGACGGCTACGAAACCAGCGTCCAGGCCGTCACGGTTGATATCCTGTCCGTGAACGATGCACCTGTTGCTGTCGCCGACGCCGCAGAGACCGACTTTGAAGCGGCTGTCACATTGAACGTTCTGGACAACGACTCGGACCCAGAAGGCGATCCGTTGCAGTTGACCGGGACCGGACCAGCGTCGCACGGAACGGTAACCGTTGGGAGTGGCGGCGAGGTCACGTATACGCCGCTGGCGGGTTTCTCTGGCACGGATACTTTCAGCTACACGGTTGAGGACGGAAACGGCGGGTCGATGACCGGGCAGGTTGCGATCACCGTTCTCGCGCCTCCGAACACGCCGCCCGAGGCCGCGGATGACAGCTTTGCAACTCTCGAGACCCAGACGGTTGCGGGAGAGGTGCTGGGCAACGACACAGATACCGACGCGGATCCCCTTACTGTCTATGCGGTGGAAGGGCTGACCGCGGTCGTGGGTTCGTCCTATACGCTGGCATCCGGGGCAGTTGTCACGATGCAGACGAATGGCACCTTCGTTTATGATCCCGACGGGGCCTTCGACCTGGCGAGTGGTGAGAGTGCGACCGACAGCTTTACCTATACCATTTCCGACGGCGAAGGCGGCTTTTCGGAGGCTGTCGTCAATATCGATCTGACCGGCGTCGGCGCACCGCCGGTCGCGACGCAAGACGCTTATAGCAGCGACGAGGAAACTCCTGTTGTTGGCAACGTGATCACCGACGACACCGGGACCGGCGCCGACAGCGATCCCGACGGGGACGACATTACCGTCATTGCCGTCGAGGGACGGCCGATCGCGGATGGTCCCATAACGCTTGTATCCGGGGCCGTCGTGACGATGGCGCCGGACGGCAGCTTTACCTACGATCCCTCGGGGGCACAGGATGCTCTTGGGGAGGGGGCGACCGGTACGGATACGTTCACCTACACGATCTCGGATGGGGCCGGGGGCGTAACCAAAAGCGCCGCGGTTATTACCCTTGCCGGGGTGAACGACGCGCCCGTCGCCGCGGATGACGCTTACGAGGTTGTCGAGACAAGCGTTCTGACCGGCAACGTGATCAAATTGCCGGAAGAAGAAGACTGCGGCTGCGGCGGCACCGTCACGGTTCTCGAGGATGGCACCGACGTCGATCCGGATGGGGATGCTCTGGTCGTGTCTGCCGTCAACGGTTCAACCAGTGATGTCGGGGCACAGATCACGCTTGCCTCCGGTGCGCTGCTGCTTCTCAACGCGGACGGCAGTTTCTCGTACGATCCCAACGGGGCATTCTCGACACTGGCTTATGGCGAGACCGGCGCCGACAGTTTCCAGTATACGGTAGATGATGGCGCCGGGGGCAGTGACACCGCGCTCGTGACCTTGTCGGTCAACGGAATCGCCGGTGCTCCCGACCTGGTCGTGTCGGATGTAGAGTTCGAAGGCGGCAAAACGGACGAGTGGGTGTCGGTCTCGTACCGGGTCGACAATCTTGGCGGAGCGACGCTTCCCGATACCGGTTGGACCGACAAGCTTTTCCTCTCGATCGATACCGTTCTCGACGAGAATGATATCTTCCTTCGGGACCTATCTTTCTCGGGGACACTGGATGCAGGATCGTTCTACGAACGTTCCGCTACGGTCAAAATGCCCGGCGAGAACGGCGACTACTATCTTCTCGTCAAGACGGATGCCGGGGGCAGCACCGTTCTCGAGGTCGACGAGAGCAACAACATCGGAGCGTCCTTGGCGCCGGCCGGGGTGCTTCCAGCCTATCACTCGACATTGGTGGCCAACACCGGTTCTGTGGTCGGCGGTGAGGCCATTCAGCTGTCGGGGCAGGCGATCGACGTCGAGACCGGAGAGGCGGCGCCCTTCGAGTTCGTGACGATCGAAGCTGAAATCGACGGTACGACGCGGACGATCGATGTGCTGACCGACATCACCGGGCAGTGGTCGACAAGCTTCACCACGTTGCCGGGGCAGGGCGGCACTCTCAGCCTGAATGCGCACCACCCGGGGAACCCCGGGGAAGACGCAGCGCCGGAAGCGACGGTCGACATCTTCGGCATGGATATCCTTGAGGACTATGTCACGTTCGAGGTGGTCAACGGTCAGTCCGGGACGCTTAGCCTCACGCTCGACAATTTCGGCGACTTGGACCTGACCGGACTAAATGCCACGATCGAGGGCCTGCCGACGTCGTGGAATGTTACCCCGGTTCTGGAGGCGACGACGCTTGCCGGTGACGGCACGATCACGTTGGACTTGAACGCCACCATGCCGGAGGTAACGGCCTACGACTTCACGGACGTGGTGGTTCGGGTCACCTCTGACCAAGGTGCAGAGACATCGGCTAACGTACGGATCGACCCAGTGTCGTCCTTGGCCGATCTTGTCATCGAACAGACCTCGATCGAGGGTTTCGCGCTGCGGGGAGAGCAGGAACTCGTAAGCTTCACGATCACCAATGAAGGATCGACGGCATCGGCGCCGATTACGGTCCTTCTGCCGGAGCTCGACTGGATGGGTCTTGCCACGCCGCAGGTCATCGAAAGCCTCGGGGCCGGCGAAAGCCGTGAAATCTTCGTTAGCCTGACGCCTGATGACGATGTCCCCTTTGGGACCTTCTCGGGCTCGATCTCCGTTTCGGAAGCCGGCGGCGATTTCGCCAGCCTGCCATTTACCTTCTACACGGCCTCGGATGCCACTGGCACGTTGGAGCTGAACCTGGTCGACGAGCTGTTCTACTTCTCGGACGAAGCTCCGAAGGTTGACGATGGCCGCGTCACCGTCACCAACGCGGTAACCGGAGAGATCGTGTTCTCGTCCATGGACGTCGACGGGATGGTAACGATCAGCGACATCCCCGAGGGGCTGTATAACGTCCGGATCGATGCAAAGGATCACGACAGCTACCAGTCGACGATCGAGATCAACCCGGGTCAGACCAATTCCATCGACGCCTTCATGTCCAAGCAGACGGTGAAGTACTACTGGTCCGTCGAGGAAACCGAGGTCGAGGACAGGTACACCGTAAACGTCGAGGCAGAGTTTGCCACCGACGTTCCCGAGCCGGTCGTCGTGATCGATCCACCTTTGATTGATCTAGCGGAGCTAGATCAGGTCGGCGAGGAAATCGTTGTCGAAATGACGGCAACAAATTACGGATTGATAGCTGTCAATAATTTTGAACTCAATATTGGCGATCATCCGTTTTATAATTTCGATTACCCCGAGGGCGCCTTTGATGTGCTCGATGCGAAATCTGAAATTACGATTCCCATTAAGATCACTCGTGTTGCGGACTTTGAGGTTGAGGCAGAAGAAAGCAATATTGTTCTCGAGAAAGGCCTTCTCGGAGACATGGCGGACGAGAAAATGGGTGCGCTTTCAACATTCGACGCGCCGGGGGCAGTTCCTGCTTCCGAACCAGTGTCATGCGTAATCCAAGCGGAAGTGTATTTCTCTTATCCTTGCGGACCCAACGATGTTTACAAGGTGGTTTCTATCGGAATTGCTAACGCGGACGGCAACTGTGACGATGGTGTCCCTGGCGGATTTGGCTTTGGCGGCGGGGGGCTTGGAGGCGGTTTCGGTGGCGGCGGCGGCGCAGGCGGAGGCGGTGCAGGAGGAGGATTTTCCAGCGGTGGTCCAAATGGTGGTACGCCTCAGCAACCCGTATTCAGCCCGGTTATCCCTATTCCGAAAGTCGACCTTTGTGATTTGGTCGATCCATTCGTGGATTGTGGAAAAACGTTCGCACCACAATTTGCGCCGGCGTTTGATTTTGTCAGGTTCATTGCACAAGGTCCTGGGGGGGGGAATGCCAATGATCTCGCTGGCAGCGTCGCGCAAGGTCTGGAGGACTACTTCGATCCGGATCAAATTGACGGACTAGCGCCGCTCGGGCGAATAGAAGACGGTATAAAATGCGCTAGGGCGCTCGCAGATTTGCTTGGGTGGAAGCAGGGCGTTGATTTTCTCGACAACGTACTTGCATACACTGGCAAAGTTCTACCTATCGCCACGATTGTAGACGATTTTGATGATATTGGCGATATATTGGATCTAGAGGATCTTGGCGATTTTGTTGATCTCGCCGATGACGTCGTTGAAATCGTCAATGGCCTGACGGGTGTCTCCCAACCTTCGGACGCCTCACCGATGTCCCTCCATGCGGCGCCTGCGATGCTGGAAACAGGCATGACGGATGCGCAACTCGCATTGAGTCTCGCTTTGAGTTCGTTCAACGCGTCACTTGATTATCAATCATATCTTTTCGGTGATCAGGCTTGGTTGGACACTGAGGACGCCGCGGGCGTTTCAGGTTGGATTGGGGAGTTTAGCGCATTTTTGGTCGACGGCGCACGCCGCCTGACGGTCGAAGAGAAAGGCTATCTGCTTGGGCTGACGCTTCCGGATGACATCTCAAGTGATGAAGCCGAGGCATTTCTTGAAAGATGGAACCGATCCATCGATTATTGGAATGCAGGCATCATTAACGAAGAGGATGTGCCCAATGGTATGAGTTCTGACTTCATAGCTTTGGATCGGCTTGAGGTGCTGGCGAGTGCGTATATTTCGCATGGTCTGATTGCTGACGCTTATGGCTACTCGGACTTGTCGTCGCTGACAGAGCAGGCACTTAACCTTGTGGAAGCCGAACAAACAGCGCCAGTGGGTGGCGTCTGCGCCTCCGTCCGTATCTCGATCAGCCAGGACGTCGTTCTGACGCGTCAGGCATTCCTTGCGGAACTGGAGATCGTCAACGAGACGACGAAGGACTTGTCGAACATCGCGCTGCAGATCGAGGTTCGTGACAGCAGCGGCAATCTCGTCGAGCAGACGGAATTCGGCATCACCGATCCGTTCCTCGACGGCAGCCTGACCGCGATTGACGGCACGGGTGTGATTGCTGGGGGCGAGAGCGGGTCCGCGACCTTTACCCTTGTGCCGTCCCGTCTTGCCGCCGCTTCGGGCGAAGAGACGTACACGATCTCTGGCTCGCTCAGCTATGTTGAGAACGGCGTTCAGGTGGCGGTCCCACTGCGGCAGGAAGAGATAACCGTCCGTCCGCAGGCAGAACTGGAACTCGATTACTTCATGCAGCGGAACGTTTTTTCCGACGATCCGTTCACGGACGACGTGGTCGAGGTGTCGCAACCTTTCGCTCTTGGAATCCTCGTCAACAACGTTGGCGCAGGTGACGCAACAAACCTGTCGATCACCTCGGCCCAGCCGAAGATTATCGAGAACGAGAAAGGTCTTCTGATCGATTTCGAGATCCTCGGCACCGAGGTGAACGGGGAAGGTGTCGCGCCGACACTGAATGCGGATTTCGGCGACATCGCCGCTGGCGACGCCGAAACGGCGGTGTGGCTGATGCAGTCGAGCCTGCAGGGCAAGTTCGTAGATTACGACGTGTCCTTTACCCATGAGAACAGCCTTGGGTTCGAGGAACTGTCGTTGATCACCGAAACCCGCATCCACGAACTGGTGCAGGTGGTGCAGGACGATCGGTCTGGCTCTGACGGCCTGTCCGATTTTCTGGTCAACGATGACTGGGAGACCGATCCGACCGCGCTTCCAGACACGCTTTATACCTCGGACGGCGAAGTTCTGGCTGTCGCGCTCGCCACTGGTGAGGTTGCGGATGGCGTTGCAGGCCCGTCGGACTTGGTGGTCGAGGTCACCGCTACGATGGCTGCAGGGTATAGCTATGCGTCGCTGCTGGACCCCGGGGCGGGAGAATACACGATTGCCTCGATCGTGCGCGAGAGCGACGGAAAGGTGCTTCTGGATGCCAACTATTGGCAGACGGACCGGACCTTCCCGCCAAGCGGACGGCCGGAGTACGAAGACGTTTTGCATCTTCTCGACCATAACGAAACGGCTGGTCCGCAGACCTATATCGTGACCTACACGGCGAAGAACGTCGGGCCGACTGCAAACGACGATACCGTCCTGACGGACGAGAACACTTCGATTTCCTTCGACGCACTCGCCAATGATACCGATCCCGAGGGCGATCCGCTGTCTGTTGTCGGTGTCACACAAGGTGCTGACGGCTCTGTGGTGGTCGGCACTTCCGGTACCCTGATCTATACCCCGGACGCCAATTTCACCGGGTCGGACAGCTTCACCTACACGATCGTCGATGGCAACGGCGGCACGTCTGTCGGCACCGTGGATGTAACGGTAAACGATATTGCCAACCCCGCGAGCTCGGTCAGCATCGAAGTTGGGACCGGCAATCCCGATGATGCCGGATTTACGTCCTTCGCCTCTTCGGCCGGTTCCGAAGGTGCTGATGGCAATACCGAGGTCTGGTTCGTTGTGCGTCGCTTGGGTGACCTGTCCGGCGACGTCGATGTGTCACTGCAGCTTTCGACAACAGCAGATAGCGACGACTATTCGGGAAGCGTGCCGCAGACCGTCACTCTGCGGTCGGGCGTTGAGGAAAGCTATTTCCGGCTGGACGTGTTCGGGGACGACGTGATCGAGGCGGATGAGGACTTGACCGTTGCGATCACAGGGACGTCCCGCGCCGATGTCGTGACGGAGCCCGGTGCATCCAGTGCGACTTACACGATCGAGAACGACGATCTCGCCTCGACCGTGTCGGTCGCTGTCACCCGCGTCGGCTCCGGCGAGACGCCGTCCACGACGTCAAGCTTCACGGAAGGCGATTCCGGTAGCTACGACCTCTCATTCACGGTCACCCGGACCGGCGATCTTACGGGTGCTGTCACCCTAACGCTCGCGGCGCTGGGAACCGTCAACGCGGCGGACATCGCGGGGTCCATCCCCGACGAAGTCACGCTGGTAGATGGCCAGGCGAGCGTGTCGTTCGTTGTCTCTGTAACCGGTGACACTGAATTCGAGAGCGATGAGGACGTCGGCGTAGAACTCGTGTCGACGGATCGGACAAACGTTTCCATCGACCCAACCGGCCAGACGGCAATACACACTATCCTGAACGACGATGTACCCAACTTGGCGCCTCAAGGAATTGATGATCGGGCGGACACAGCGGAAAGCGCCGCCATCGTCATCGACGTGCTGGGAAATGATAGCGACCCCGAGGGTGGGCCCATCTCGCTCGTCAGTGTTGCGGCGCCGCTTTTCGGATCGGCTGAGATCACGGCAGCCGGTATGATCGAGTACGTTCCGATGCCCGGCTTCGTTGGGTCCGACAGGTTCTTTTACGTCATAGATGATGACGAGGGGCAGATCAGCACCGCCGAGGTTGTGGTGACTGTTGCACCGACGGGGTCCACCTTTGTCCTCGGGACGCCTGAGAGCGACGATCTATCAGCATCGGGAGACACCGAATACTTTGAGCTTCAGGGATCGAATGACACGATCTCCGGAAGCCTGTCCGACTTCGACGGCGATACCGTCAGCGACTTCGGCACGGGGGATGCCATCGTGCTGCAGGAGGCAAGCCTGTCTCCGGACGACGTCACGGTCGTGGCGGGCTCGGCCATCCTGTCTTTCGATGCAAATGGTGACGGGACGCCTGAAAGCGTGCTGACGCTTGAAGGAGACTTCTCCGGCGAGACTTTCGAGGTGTCTTCGGTCAACGGAGAAACGACCGTTGTTCTAGCTGGACCAGCGGCAAGTCAACTGACGCCCGCCGGAGAACGGTTCATCACTGAAGATGCTGGACCCAATCGCGTTTATGGAGACGGCGGCGACGACGTCATCGCCACCAGCGCCGGTGACGACATGGTGTCCTCCGGTGCAGGGGACGACGTCGTTCTCGCAGGCTCTGGCAACGACACCATCATCGGTGGTTTGGGTGCTGACAATCTAACCGGCGGTGAGGGGAGCGATATGTTCGCCTTCTCGGCGGGGGATTTCCAGGTCGGGGGCTTCACTGCCGACTTCGTCACCGACTTCACGCCCGGCGAAGATATTATCGAGCTTTCCGGGTTCGGTATTACGGATCCGGGGAGCCTAAGCTTCATCACCGTTGCAGAAGGGGACGCCATAGACCTTGGGAGCGGTAGGTTCATCGTGTTGGAAGGCCTGTCGCAAAGCGATCTGCTGCCGGGCGATATCGTCGCGACTGAATTCGCACGCACCTATGGGCTGATCGCGACGAACCCGGTCCACAACCTTACTGACGCAGACGATCGTTTCATCTCCACAGACACTGGAGCGACCGAGATTTTCGCTGGCGGCGGCGATGATGCGATCGTGGGTGGCTCCGGCGATGATACCATCCGCGGTGAAAGCGGGGCAGATGTCCTTGTTGGCGGCGCTGGCAACGACAAACTGATCGGAGGCGAAGGTGCCGATCAGCTTAGCGGTCGCGATGGCGCCGACGTCTTCGAGTTCACGTTCGGCGAAGAAACCACCTTTGTTGCAGAGTTCATCACTGACTACGAAGTGGGAACCGACACGCTTGACCTTATAGACTTCGGTTACAGCTCTGCCGGTGACCTAACGTTCACGACGGCAGGGTCGGGGGATGTAGCGATCCAGCTTACCCCTTCGCGCTTCATTGTCTTCGAAGGTCATACGGACGTGGCGGCCATTGAAGCAGACGCGTCTACCTGGAACTTTGTCTGACGAAGAAGGTTTGCATGGCGAGGCCAGTTTGCGCTGGTCTCGCCTCTAGACAGGATGGGGTCGAGATTGCGGCCTCTTCGCGATTCCGCAGTCGGAACCGCAAAGGTTCCCCTGCAGAATTTAAAGGGACATGTACGCAAGTACCATGGATCCACCCTCGCGCCGTGCCTAGCTGGCTTTGGAAGGCTCAAGCCATCGCCCGGACGCCCCCACGAAGCCCGCGGGCTCAGGCCACCGATTGGAACAGCGCGTTTTTCAGGCCTTCGGTGTTCACTGGCTTCTTGCAGCTTGTCGCCTCGGGGTAGCGTTCCCGGATCTCGCTGTCGTCGACGTGACCCGAGTGAAAAACCATCGGGACGCCCTTTTCGGCCAGAGTGTCCGCCAGCGGGAAGACCTGGCCGTCGCGCAGGTTGACGTCCAGCAGCGCCACGTCGGGGCAGGTGTCCTTCACGAAGTCGGCCGCTGCGGACACTTCGCTGAAGGGGCCCAGAACCTCGAAGCCGAAATCTTCGAGCATCAGTTTCAGATCCAGCGCGACGATGAATTCGTCTTCGCAAATCATGACCTTATGCCGCGAACCAGCAGTGTTTTCAGTTTGGGACATAGGTCAAAGTCATCCTTCGCGCGGTCTCTGTTTTATCCGTTTCGATCCGACCGTTGAGTTGCGCGGCCGACAGCTGAAGCAGCGTCGAACCGAACCCGGCGGTCTCCTCGGACTCAATAACTTCCGCCGAGTGATTTTCGTTCCACGTCAAAACGACATTTTCCGGAAGGTTGTCTTTCCATGTCACGGAAAGCCGTCCGTCCTTCGGCCCCAGCACGCCGTACTTGGCCGCGTTGGTGGCCCATTCGTGCAGCAAAAGCGACAGCGCGGTCAGCTCCTGACTGGTGACCGGGACGGGCGGACCGTCGATGTCGATCTCCGAATGATCCGAATACGGCTCGAGAGAGGCGCGCACAACGTCGTCCAGCGTCAGCGAGGCCTTCGACGGTGCCCGCTGCGTCAGATCGTGGGACCGCGCCAGCGCGTCGACGCGGCGCTGGATGCCGTCCACCAGATCGGGGACCGAGGGCGCCTGCCGGCCGACGATGCGCACGATGCCGGAGATGACCGAGAACATGTTCTTCACCCGGTGGTTCATCTCGCGCAGCATCATCTCACGGATGTCGCGGTCTTCCTGTTCCTTGGTGACATCGAACACGACGCCGAGGATGCGCATCTCGCGACGGCTGTGCATCCGCTTGCCGATCACCTGAACGAACGGGTTGCGGGCGCCACCTGTGTCGATGCGGAAGGTGATATCGATCTCGTCGCCGTTGTCGGTCAGCGCGCGGAATTCCTTTTCGACGCGCTCGCGGTCGTCTTCGTGGATGCTGTCGAAGAACGTCGTGACGGGCATGGTTTCGTCGTCCAGCCCCATCAGCACCGCGCCGGTCGCGTCGAAGGTCATCGTCTTCGCCCGTGGATTGCATTCCCAGACCGACAGGCCCGACACGTCCAGCGCCAGCCGCAAACGTTCGCCTTCCTGTTCCAGCGCGTCCTCAAGACGGATGGCGTCGGTGACTTCGCTGAAGACCAGCGTGGCGCCGTCCAGACTGCCGTCGCGCGATTTGTATGGGGTCACCACCAGCGACCAAGTCCGTTCCTCGGCGCGGTCCCAGACGCGCAGATGACGGATCTCGCCGTCGCGGATCACGTCGCGCGTCGCTTCCAGCATTTCCTCGTCCTGCCGAACGGTGCTTGTCACCTCGTTCAGCGGGCGGCCACGGTCGGTGTTGCGGAAGGGATAGATGCTGAGGATCGCGTCGGTGTAGTTGCGGATCGACAGATCCGCGCCGACGACCACAAGGGGCAGGGCGGTGGATGCGAAGAAGTTGGACAGGTCCGAGTTCGCGACGGACAGCTCGTCAACCTTGCTTTTGAGCTCGTCGTTGACGGTGGACAGCTCTTCGTTTGTCGACTGAAGCTCTTCGTTCATCGACATCATTTCTTCGTTCGAGCTTTTCAGTTCCTCGTTCGCGGTCTCAAGCTCTTCAACCGTCGTGTGCAGCCGGACCCGGGTCGAGCGCAGCTCGTCCTCAAGGCTTTGGACATGGCTGTCCATCGGCACCACGGATTCGAAATCGTCGTCATCCGCGTGCTGAAAGCGGTCGCGTTCGCGGAAGATCAGCAGGAAGGTCCCGTCGTTCAGCGGTTCGGCGATCAGGTCGAAGGACTGGCTGCCGAACTCGGACTGCGCCTTCAGGTCTTGCGAGATCGTGCGCCGTTTGCTGCGGCTGACCTGCCGCACGATGGCCGAGATGGCCTCGCGCACGCCGGGGCGTGCGACGGCGGGCGCGAACTGGTTCCCGTCTTCGCCGTTGCTGAATTCCAGATACTTGCCCAGCCGTCCCGACGTCTTCAGGATCTCGCCCGCCGAGGTCACCCGCAATGTTGCCGGTGCGTAGGCCGCCAGAATACGGTCGGTCGCGCCGCCGTCGCCCCATTCCAGCCGCTTAGACGGCTCGGCGTCGTGTTTCGGGCGCAGACGATTGCCGTTCGAATCCGAACCGTTTTGACCGCGCAGGTGCAACGGATACTCGGGGCGGCTGTTGTTGCGGCGGAACACGCGGGCGCTTTGGTCGATCGCCTGAAATGCGTGGTCGAAACGGCCAACCGTCTCGGACGGGCCAAGGAACAGGACGCCGCCGGGCTTGATCGCATAGTGGAAGATCGGCATCGCCGACCTTTGCAACTGGTCGCCGAAATAGATCAGCAGGTTGCGGCAGGACAGCAGGTCGATGCTTGAGAACGGCGGATCGCGGACGATGCTGTGCACCGAAAAGCGGATCATGTCGCGGATCTTGGCAGAGACCTGAAACCGGCCGTCCCGCGCGATGGTATAGGCGTCGCGCATGGCCTCGGGGATGTCGGCCAGCGCCGCCTGCGCATAGGACCCTTCGCGGGCGATCCTGAGCATCTGCTCGTCGATGTCGGTGGCGAAGATCTGAATGTTGACCGACCGCTTCTGCGCCCGGCACTCGTCGGCGAACAGCATCGCGATGGAATAGGCTTCCTCGCCGCTGGAACAGCCGGGCACCCAGACGCGGATCTCGTCCTCGTTTCCGGCGTTCTGCACCATCGGGCGGATCGCGGTCTCTCGCAGCACCTTGAAGTGCTCGGGGTCGCGGAAAAAGCGCGTGACGTTGATCAGCAGGTCGCGGAACAGCAGCTCGCATTCGCTGGGGTCCGACCGGATGTGTTGCAGGTATTGCTCGGCGTCGTCCAGATCCAGCACCTGCACCCGGCGCTGCACGCGGCGGATCAGCGTGGACTGCTTGTAGCCGGAAAAGTCATGCCCCACGAAATTCCGCACCACGGCGCAGATGTCGTTGAGGTTCTCTTCGATCGTGTTGGCCAGCTTGGCATCGGCGGTGTCGACGAAGGAGTGGGCATAGTACTGCTGGATCGCGTCGACGATCTCGGACGGGCGCCGCACAAGGTCGACCATCCCGGTGTTCTGTGCCGAGGTTGGCATCCCGTCGTATTTCGCCGTGCGGGGATCCTGCACCACGCAAAGCCCGCCGTGTTCCTTGATCGCCCGCAAACCCGCACTTCCGTCGGCGCCGGTGCCGGACAGGATGACGCAGGCGCCGAAGCGGCCCTGATCCAGCGCGAGGCTTTCGAAAAAATCGTCGATCGGACGGCGCAGCCCGCGCGGCTGGGCAAAGTCGGTCAGCTCAAGCACACCCTGCGACACGGACAGCCCGACGCCGGGCGGGATGATATAGACGTTGCTGGCGCGGATCTTCTCGCCGCCGGACACCTGTTTCACCGTCAGGTCGGTGTGGCGTGATAAAAGTTCGGCCAGCAGGCTTTCGTGGTTCGGGTCAAGGTGCTGGATGACCACGTAGGCAAGGTTGGCGTCGGTCGGGGCGCCCGCCAGCATCTCGCGGATGGCTTCCAGCCCACCGGCCGAAGCACCGATGCCCACGATGCAAAGCCGTTCCGTTTCTACGCTGTTCTCCGCCGACGCTTCAGCGGCCTGTTCTGACTTTTCGTCGTCTTTCATCGTCTAACTCAAACTCAAGCGGCCTGCTCAGGCCTCACGCATCGACAATTTCGCCATCGTGGCAACGGAGTCGGCAAGCAGCTTGGCCGAACCCATCATGGCCAGCCCGAATTCACGCCCGATCTGCTCGACGTCGGACAGCGCGTGGCGCAGCTTTTCATCGTGGGTGGCGATCTTGGACCGCAACAGCGCAGAGCTCATGTCGAACTGCGACGCGAGAATGTAGCGCACCACGTTCTCGTCATCCCGCAGCCGGGTCATGAAGACATAGTTGTGGAACGCGGACCCATCCTTGCGGTAATTCAGGATCGGGAACCTGCCGTTGTCGTCGCCTTTGCCGTGAACGAAATCGTGCAGGGGCTGCCGCATCTCCTCGGTGGTGTCGCTGCCCTGAAGAAAGCGGCAGTTCTGGTTCAGGACATCCGCCTGATCGTAGCCGGTCAGATCGCAGAAGGCGTCGTTCACAAGAACCAGTGGCGCGTCTTCCGAGGTGTCGGACATGGCAAGCGCCACGCCAGACTGACGAATGTAGTCCGCAAGGCGCTGCGGCAGTGGCTGGTCCTTCATCCCTCGGCGATATCCCCGTTTGCTGACGGGCATCGACCCCGTTCGCTGGACGTTACAATTTGTACTCGAGTCCACCCGAAGCAAGGCTGACGCGAAATTTTATGCGTTTCACCCGTCTGACGTCCAGCCCGCGGCTGCTGGCGTGGGCCCGCCCGCCGGGGTCGGCAGGCGGTACGTCCTTTTATGCAGGCGCATTGTCGTCGTCGGCGGCATAGCGAAGGCCGATGCGGTCGCGGATGGTGTCCATCGTCTGCATGACCTCGACCGTGCCCTCGGGCGTCATCAGGTCGACGGCGCGTTTCCCGGCCTGAACCGCATCCTGAAAAGCGTGCGCTTGGTACTGCATGCCGCGTCCCTCGACCGGGATGTCGCAGGTCTCGATTTCGTCGCCCGCGTGGGTCCGCACGCGGAACGTGGTGGGCGAGTACCACACGCCGTCCAGTTCAAGGATCGCCTGCGCGCCGACGATGCGGGCCGCGTTGGACCCCTGATAGTCGCTGGTGCACACCAACTGCGACAGCGCGCCCGAGGCGTGGCGCATCACCATCGCCACTTCGGCGTCGGCGCCGGTGTCCTTGAACCGCGCCACCGCCTGAACCTCGGCAGGCGGCCCCAGCACGTCATGCGCGAAGGACACCGGGTAAATACCAAGATCCAGCAGCGCGCCGCCGCCCAATTCCATCGCGTTCAGCCGGTGGTTCGGATCGTCCGGAAGCGCCTGAGAATGGTCGGCCCAAAGCGAGTGGATCTCGCCCAGCGTGCCCTCGGACAGAATTTCGCGCAGGCGCACCATATGGGGAAGGAAGCGGGTCCACATCGCTTCCATCACCAGCAGGTTCTTCGCTTCGGCAAGGGCGACGATCTCGCGCGCCTCGCGGGCGTTCATCGCGAAGGGTTTCTCGATGAGGACGTGCTTGCCCGCGTTCAGCGCCAGCTTGGCGCCCTCGACGTGGAACGGGTGCGGCGTGGCGACGTAGATGACGTCCACATCCGGGTCGGCCACCAGATCCTCGTAGCTGCTGTGCGCGGTGGGAATGCCGTGCTTGGCGGCAAAGGCGTCGGCCTTCCCGGCAGAGCGCGACCCGACCGCCGCGACGGGCAGGCCGGCAAGCGACAGGTCGGCGGCAAACAGGTCGGCGATCAGGCCGGTGGCCATGATGCCCCAGCGGCATTGGTCGGTCATGGTGTCGTGTTCCTTGCGGTAAGTCATGCGCCCCGGCCAGCCGGGGGCGGTTGCGGTTCGTGCGCCGATGGTGTGGGGCACGTCCGGGCTGTCGCCCAATACACCAGCCGGGGACGGGATATGGAAGGGCGGCGCGGCGAAAATATCGCTGGCCGGTTGGGGGGGCGTACCTGTGCCACGTCAGCTAGTGCGACCGCTACCACGTCAATTCGCGCACGCGGATCGATCCCGACAGTGCGACCGGCAACTGCGGGTTCCGGGTGGCGGCTGACGGTTAGGGCAAAGGGCCCGTTTAGCGCAGGGGCCATGCGTTGTGACCCGCGTGTGTCGCCTGCCGCTTGGTCCCGGTTGCCGGGTCTTGCGAACATCGGCATGGTGGGCCCGGAAACATACGAGGCCTGATCATGAAACGCACTGTCACCCTTGCTGTCTTCGCGCTTGCCTTCGTGTCGGCGTGCGGCGCCGAGATGGGAACCCGCGCGACCGTGCACCGGGTCGGGGACGACGACCTGCTGAAGCTGCGCGGCGGGCCGGGGCTGGGCTATCGGGTGATCCTTGGCCTGCCGGACGGGACGCCGCTGATCCAGCGGGACTGCGTGACAGAGGTCAGCCAGCTGTGGTGCCGCGTGTCGCTTGCGGACGCGCCCAACGTGACGGGATACGTGTCGGCGGATTACCTCAAGACGCCCTGATCCCGTTTCGCATCCTGCCCGCACGCCAAGCGGGCTGCGCGGGGAACGGACTTGGAAGTCGCAAGCGGGGCTGATAGCGATGGGTTTAACGATTAACCCGGCGCTTATCCCATGACCGAACACCCCCTGTACCTTGGTATCGACGCCGGATCCTCGGTGACGAAGGCGGCGCTGTTTGATGCGCAGGGCAGGCTGGTGGGCAAGGCGGCGCGCAAGATGCCGATCGCGCGGCCCGCGCCGCGCCGGGTCGAGGTCGACCCCCTGCTTGCGTGGCAGACGCTGTGCGGCGTGCTGCGGGACCTGTGGACCGAGACCGGCGTCGCGCCTGCGCGTGTCGCGGGGGTCGGACTGACCGGCGCGATGGTGGGGCTGTGGTTGCTGGACGAAGGCGGTGAACCCGTCGCCCCCGGCATCAACTGGGAGGACTCCCGCGCGCAGCCGCTGCTGGAGACGATGGAAGCCGCCGACCCCGACATGCTTGCGACGATCTTCGCCAGTTCGGGCAGTGCGCTGCAACAGGGGTGCACGCTGCCGCTGCTGGCATGGACGCGGGACCATGCGCCGGACACGCTGGCCCGCGCGCGTCATGCGGTCAGCTACAAGGATTTCCTGCGGTTCCGTCTGACCGGCGAGATCGCGGCGGACGAGACCGAGGCCAGCGTCGCCCCGGGCGATACCCACGCGCGCACCTTCAGCCGCCGGATGCTGTCGCTGTTCGGGCTAGAGGCGCAGGCGTCCTTGCTGGGCCCGGTCCGGCCCTCGGAAGCGCGCGCCGGACAGGTGACGCCAGAGGCCGCGCAGGCCACCGGATTGGTCGCCGGAACCCCGGTCGCCATCGGCGCGGGTGACGTCCCGGCGGGGGTGACCGGGATGGGAGGGCGCGCACCCGGCACCGTTTCGATCATCCTTGGCACCACATGCATGCTGGGCGTCGCCACCGACCGGCCGGTGTTCACGCCGCCGGGGCTGGGGCTGCTGTTCCCGCTGCCCGGCGACGCGTGGTTCCGCGCGATGGTGAACGTCGCGGGCACGCTGGCGCTGGACTGGGCGCTGGACCTGTTCTGCCCCGACTGGTCCTTGGACCCCGAGCGGTATGCACGGGCCGAGGCGCTGGTGCGTGACGTGCCGGTGGGGGCGAACGGGGTGACCTTTCTGCCGTATCTCAGCGAAAGCGGCATTATCGCGCCCACGGTCTCGGCGGGGGCACGGGGCACATTCCTAGGCCTGACGCCGGCGCATGGCCGGTCAGAGATCCTGCGGGCGGTGCACGAAGGCATCGTGCTGGCGATCCTGGACCTAGTGGACCTGCTGCCGCCGTCGGAGGCGGATGCGCCGGTGCTGATCGCTGGCGGCGGTGCGCGCAGCGCGACATGGGTGCAGATGATCGCCGACGCATTGGGCCGCACCGTGACGGTGCCCGACGGCAGCGAGTTCGGCGCGCTGGGTGCGGCGATGCTGGCCGCGACGATGTCCGACCCCGACAGCGACAGTTTCACCGCGATGACGCCGCCACAGGCGCGCCGCGTCGTACCGCGCGCCGCAGACGCCCCGGCGTGGCGCGCCGCCCATGCCCTTTATGCCGCAAGACGCGACGCCGTGCTTGCCGCTGCAGATCAGGAGACCCTTCCATGACCGATACCGTCGCCCGTTATTTCGACGACATCCTTGCCCGCCTGACCGACCTGCGCGACACCGCCGCCGCGCCGCTGGCCGCCGCGACCGAGGCGGTGCTGGACGTGCTGGACCGGGGGGGCAGGGTCTTCGTGTTCGGCACCGGCCATTCGCACACGATGGCCGAGGAAACCCATTTCCGCGCCGGCGGTCCGGCCTTCACCGTGCCGATCCTGTCGGGGCCGACCACCGTACAGGACGGCGCCGTTGCCGGGACGGTCTATGAACGGCTGTCGGGCATCGTCGCGCCGATCCTCGATCGCTATGGGGTCGGGGACCGCGACATGCTCATCGTGGTGTCGAACTCGGGCGTGAACACCGCGCCGGTCGAGGCGGCGCAGATCGCCAAGGATCGCGGCGCGGTGGTCGTCGCGGTGACGTCCGAGACCTATTCGGCCCACGCGGCGCGCGGCCGGGTGCGGATCGCGGACATCGCGGACATCGTTCTGGACAACGGCGGCCCCGCAGGCGACGCGGCCATCGCGCTGAAGGGCAGCGAGATGCATGTGGGCCCGGTGTCGACGGTGATCGGCGCGACGCTGCTGAACGCGCTGTTCGCGGACGTGGCGCAGCGGCTGGTCGACCGGGGCGAGGACGTGCCGGTCTACCGCAGCGCCAACATGGAAGGCGCGGACGAGATCAACGCGAAGCTGGTCGCGCGCTACCGCGACCGCAACCCGCACCTGTAGGCGCGGATCAAGCGGGGGCGGTGCTGTCGCGGATCAGCAGCCTTGGCGCCATCTCGACCACCTGCCGTGGCGCGTCCGGTTCTTCGATCCGGGCGAGCAGCAGGCGCACGGCGGTTTCGCCCAATGCGTCATAGTCGATGTGAACGGTGGTCAGCGGCGGGGTGGCAAAGCGCGCCTCGTCGATGTCGTCGAAGCCCATGATGGACAGATCCCGCCCGGGGATGCGCCCCGCCTCGTGCGCGGCGCGCTGGGCGCCGATGGCCAACAGGTCCGAGAAGCACAAAACAGCCGTTAGGTCCGGCACCGCCGCCAGCATCCTCTTCATGGCGAGATAGCCGCTTTCGCGGTTGGGGTGGCAAAACTCGGTCCATTCCGGCGGCGGGGTCACGCCAAGCTCGGCCATGATCCGAACGTAGTGGACATGCCCTTCGGGGCGGGTGCCGGTTTCGGCGCTGCGGCCGATCCAGCCGATGCGGCGGTGTCCCAGATCGGCCAGATGCGCCATCGCCAGCCGGACACCGGCGGGAAAGTCGATGCGGACCGTGTCGATGTCGGCGTCAACGACCGACCGGGACGCCAGCACAAGCGGAACGCGTTCCTGCACCATGCGCAGATGCGCCTCGGTGGTGCCTGCGGCGGGGCTTAGGACAAGGCCCGCGATGTTGGTCTCGATCGCGCTGGCAAGGAAGCTTTGCTGCCGGTCCACGTCGTCTTCGGAGTCGCCGATCATCATCGACCAGTTCTCGTCCGCCAGCACGCGCTGGGCGCTGGTCAGGATCGCCGAGACGGTCGGATTGACGATGGTGTGCAGGCACATCCCGATCATCGTGGACCGCGACATGCGCAGGTGCGCCGCCGCGCGGTTGTAGACATAGCCATGTTCGGCGGCGAGTTCGGCGATGCGCTTGCGGGTCGCGGGCGAGATCTTCTCGCTGCCGCGCAGGGCCAGCGACACCGACGCCGCCGAGACGCCGGCCAGCCGCGCAAGGTCCGCCATCGTCATCCGTCGCATCGTGCCGTCCTTTCTGCCGCCCGGCCCGTGACTACGGATGCCGCGGCGGAATGCTAAGCGGGCCCGGACGGACCGCCAATACCGGATTGGCCCATAGCGCCAATTCTGGGTGCGGCGAAACCCCGCGATCCGGCGTGGTTCAGGCCCGTCGAACCGCCTGACCGGGGCGGGCGCCGGTAGACTGACCGTCGGTCCAGACCGTCGTGCCGTTGACCAGTACGTGCGCGATGCCTTCGGCCGGTTCCGTCGGCGCGGCCCAGTCGGCGCGGTCGCGGATGGTGCGGGCGTCGAACAGCGTCAGGTCGGCCTTGCAGCCCGGCGCGATGCGGCCGCGGTCGGTCAGGCCGAACACCTGCGCGGTCAGGCCGGTCATCCGGTGCACCGCTTCGGGCAGGTCGATCAGGCCCAGGTCGCGGCTATAGTGGCCAAGGATGCGGGGGAAGGTGCCCCACAGGCGGGGATGCGGAAACTTGTCGTTCGGCAGCCCGTCCGAACCGATCATCGTCGCCTCGTAGCGCAGGATCTCTTGCACGTCCTTCTCTGCCATCATGAACAGGATGCCGCCTGCGGGCGACAGCCTGTCGATGGTCTCGGCCAGCGGCAGGTTCCACTCGGCGCAGACCTCTTCCAGATCGCGGCCCGCCATCTCGGGGTGGGGGTCGGACCAGCTGATCACGACACGTTCGGTGTCTTCGACGGTCTTGAGGTTCAGCACCGACGATCCGGCGGTGTAGGGGTAAAGATCCAGCGCGATGTCCTGCGTCAGCCGCTGGCGATGTACCCGGCCCAGCGTTTCGGTGGCGCGCCCGTGGTTCTGAACCCCGATCAGCTTGTGATGCGACAGGACCAGCCGCGACTGAAGCTGGCGGGCGATGCCGAAGGCTTCTTCCAGCGCGGGCATGATGAAGTCGGCCTCGTTGCGCAGGTGCGTAGCATAGACAAGGTCCATGCCCTTGGCGGGCTCGGCCACGCCGATCACCTCTTTCGGGGTCGAGGCGGCGGCGTTGGGATAAAACAGCCCGGTCGAGAACCCGAGAACACCGGCGTCCAGCGAGTCCTCGAACAGCTGCCGCATCGCGTCGATCTCGTCGCGGGTGGCGGCCTTTTCAAGGTCTTCCATGATCGAGCGGCGCAGCGTGGTCAGGCCGACCAGCGGCAAGGCGTTCACCGCCGCAGGCGCTTCGTCCAACGCATCAAGAAAACCCTTGAAGCTTTTGAAACGGAACAGTTCATCAGCGCCCAGCAGGTTCATCGGCGGGGCGGGCGGGCGTCCGAAGGTCGGCGCCAGCGAGATGCCGCAGTTGCCGATCACGACAGAGGTCACACCCTGACTGACCTTCGCGGACATATCCGGTGATGTCAGCAGGTAGCCGTCGTCGTGGGTGTGGCAGTCGATGAAGCCCGGCGCCACGGTCAGCCCGGTGGCATCGATGCGTTTGCCGGCCTGTGCGCCGTCCAGCGCGCCCACAGCGGCGATGCGGTCGTCGATCAGGCCGACGTCGGCGCGGACGCCCGGCGCACCGGTGCCGTCGATGACCGTGCCCCCTGCGATGATGGTGTCGAAGCGAAGGGTCTGTTCGGATGTCATGTGGGTCTCGGGTCTTTACAGCGGCAGGGCGGCGCCGGTTTCGGGATCGAACAGGCAAAGCCGGTCCAGCGCGACGCGCATGCGCACGATGTCCCCGGGCGAGGGCCACGTATCGACGGCGGCGCGGGACACCAGTTCGGTCCCCGCGACTTCAAGGTGCAGGATGACCTCTCCGCCCAGCGGCTCGACCAGCGTGACACGCGCGTCGATCGAGGCCTCGGGGCCGCGGATCACGCCGTCCGGCGGCATCAGGTGCTCGGGGCGGATGCCGAAGGTGACGGTGCGGCCCGCGAAGGCGGCAAGGCGACCGGCCTGATCCCCGGGAAGCACCATGCGCGTGCCGTCTTCGAAGGTCAGCGCAACGGGATCGGTCGTGACGGTCGCCGGAAGGAAGTTCATGCCGGGGCTGCCGATGAACCCGGCGACAAAGCGGCTGGCGGGCTTGGCGTACAATTCCTGCGGCGGCGCCACCTGTTCGATCCGCCCGCCACGCATCACCACGACCCGGTCGGCCAGCGTCATCGCCTCGACCTGATCGTGGGTGACGTAAATCGTCGTTGTATCAACGCGCTGGTGCACGCGCTTGATCTCGCTGCGCATCTGGGTGCGCAGTTCCGCGTCGAGGTTCGACAGCGGTTCGTCGAACAGGAAGGCCGAGGGGTGGCGCACGATGGCGCGCCCCATCGCGACGCGCTGGCGTTGACCGCCCGACAGCGCCTTGGGCTTGCGTTCCAGCAAGGCGCCGATGCCCAGCGTGTCGGCGGCCGCGCGGACGCGGGTTTCGATCTCGGACTTGGGGGTCTTTCCCAGCGACAGCCCGAAGGCCATGTTATCGAACACCGTCAGGTGCGGGTACAGCGCGTAGTTCTGAAACACCATCGAGATGTCGCGCTGCCGGGCGGGCAGATCGTTCACCACCCGGTCGCCGATGCGGATCGTGCCGCCGGTGATGTCTTCCAGCCCTGCGATCATCCGCAGCGTTGTCGACTTGCCGCAGCCCGATGGGCCGACCAGAACGACGAATTCGCGGTCCTCGACGGCAAGGTCGATGCCGTGCACGGCGGTCATGCCGTTTCCGTAGGATTTGACCACTCCGTCGAGTGTGACTTTCGCCATGTGCGCTGCCCTGTCGTTCTGAATGCGGCGGTCGGGATCGTCTTTTTCCCGTGCCTCCAAACGGCGGCGCGGACGTCGGCGATCTTGCTTGAGCAATACCGTAACCCGCGCGTTTTCAGTTAGTCAAACGATTAAACTTGCGTTTTGAAATCGTGCTTCCTACGATCCGAGTCATGCAGCGGGGGCGGCCAGACCACCGGCCGGACCGTCCGCTTGCCAACGAAAATGCATATCCCGGCAGAGGAGTTCTTCCCCATGACCAGCTCGAAAAGAGCCGCGCGTCTTTGCGCCGTTCTGCTTGCCACCACCGCCGCATCCGGCGCGATGGCGCAGACCCAGATCACCATGTGGCACCAAGAGCAGGTGCAGCCCCGGATCGACCAGTTTCAGGTCGTCATCGACGCGTTCAACGCCAGCCAGGACGAATACGAAGTGGTCCAGCAGGTGCAGGGCTGGGGCAACATCTATCAGGTGCTGCCGCCTGCGGTGGATGCCGGCATTCAGCCCGACATCCAGTTCACCATTCCCGATTTCACCGTGACCGTGCGTGACACCGGCGCGGTGCAGCCGGTGACCGAGTTCGTCGCCGAGCTGGACGAAGCGCATGGCTTCATCGATCAGGCGGCACTGCCCTATACCGACGACGGCGAGGTCTGGGCGGTTCCGGTTTACGGCATGGTGCAGGTGCTGTGGTATCGCAAGGACATGTTCGAGGCTGCGGGCCTTGACCCCGAAACGCCCCCCGCGACATGGGAAGACCTGCTGTCGGCGGCCGAAACCCTGACGGGCGAGGGCGTCTATGGCATCGGCATCCCGGCCTCGCAAAGCCTTGCGACCGATCAGGTGTTCTACAGCTTCATGGCCACCAACAACGATGCCGAGCTGTTCGACGCGGACGGCAACGTGATCTTCGACAACCCGCAGACCGTCGCGACGCTGGAGTTCTACAAGCAACTGGCCGACCTGTCGCCGTCGGGCATCGGGTCGTGGACTTGGGCCGAACCGCAGGACGCGCTGAACGCGGGCGCGGTGGCGATGGCGATCGAGAAGGGGCAGTACCTGTCGACCTTCGAAACCGCCTCGGGCCAGCCGTCCGAGATGCTGGGCTGCGCCCCGGTTCCGGTGGCGGACGGCGGGGAACGCGCCTCGATCTACTATTCGAACGCGGCGATGATCATGACCGACGATCCCGAGCGCCGCGCCGGGGCCGAGGCGTTCCTGTCCTTCGTGCTGGAGCCCGAGAACTATGCCGAGTTCCTGCTGGCCGAGCCGGGCCTGTTCCTGCCGCTGACCGAGGACGGCGCGACCGACGCGTGGAAAAACGCCGAGGCGCTGGCGCCGTACCAGTCCTGCCTTGACCTGATGACCGAGCAATCCGCCTATGGGATGCTGCCGGGCTTCAACATCGGCGAGGTGCAGGATGCCATCGGCCCGATCGCGGCGCAGAACATCCTTGCGCAGGTCGTGCAGCGCGCGATCATCGGGGACGAGACCGCCGCCGACGCCGTGGCGTGGGGCCAGGCGCAGATGGAAAGCGCCATCGCGGAATGACCGGCGCGACCGTTGACGATGTGAAGGACGCCGCCCCCTCGGGGGCGGCAACCGTATCGGTCCGGGCCGGGCTTGGGCGGCTGTTCGCGGCGCCGATCCTGATCTGGCTGGCGCTGACCATTGCGCTGCCGTTGGGCTATTGCATCTGGATCAGCCTGACCAACGCCAACACGATGGGCGGCGTGCCGCGCTTCGTCGGGCTGGCGAATTACATCACCGTGTTCTCGGACGGCACGATGACCGGACCGTTCCTGCGCAGCCTGCTGTGGGCCATCGGCGGGGCCGTGCTGCAGACCGTGATCGCCGCCGCCGCCGCGCTTTTGCTGTCGCGCGGGTTCCGCGGCCAGCACATCGCCCGCACGTGGATCATGATCAGCTGGGTGGTGCCCACGATCATCGTCACCTTCCTGTGGCGCTGGATGCTGAACGCCGACTTCGGCGTGGTGAACCACGTACTGACCGGCCTTGGCCTAATCGACCGCCCCATTGATTTCCTTGGCGATCCCGACTTTGCCTTTCTGACCGTGACGCTGATCAACGCGTGGCGCTGGTTCCCCTTCATGACGCTGCTGATCCTTGCCGCGCTGACCCGCATCGCGCCCGAATACTACGAGGCCGCCAAGGTCGAGGGCGCGACCAGCCTGCAGATCTTCAAGCGTGTGACGCTGCCGTTCATCCAGCCGGTGCTGTACGTGGTGGGGCTTCTGGGCACGCTGTGGTCGATCAACGTGTTCGACATCATCTGGCTGACAACCAAGGGCGGGCCCATCGGTGCCACCAAGACGATGCCCGTGGCGATCTACGAACGCGCGTTCCAGCAGTTCCGCCTGGGCGAGGCGTCGGCCATGTCGGTGACGCTGGCGCTGTTCCTGCTGTTGTTCGCCTTTTGCTACATCCGCTTCGTGCCCTCGGGCGCCTCGGAACAGGAGGTCGTGTGATGCCGTCGCTTCGTCTTCCCGGCCTTCTGCGCGGCGCGCTGATCGTCCTGATGTTGGCCATCATCGGCCTGCCATTCATCTGGATGCTGCTTAGCTCGTTCCAGCCCAACGGGGTGCTGATCCGCCCCGGAGAGCTGTTCCGGCTGGAGGCCGTGACGCTGGACAACTACGCGCGTCTCCCGCGCGAGGCGAATTTCCTGCTGGTGCTGCGCAACAGCCTGATCGTGGCGCTGGCCAGCACGCTGATCTCGATCCCGCTGGCGCTGTTGGCGGCCTACAGCGTGTACCGGACGAAGTATCGCGGGCGGCAGACGGTCTATCTGCTGTTGCTGGTGGTCTACGTGTTTCCCGGCATCCTGCTGCTGGCGCCGCTGTTCAAGCTGTTCGCCTTGTCGGGTGCGCTGAACACATGGGCCAGCCTGATCATCATGAACGTCACCTTCGCGGCGCCGTTCAGCGTGTGGCTGATGCGCGGGTTCTTCACCTCGATCCCAGACGGCATCGAGGAAGCGGCGGCCATCGACGGGGCCACCGACATGCAGATCCTGCGCCGGATCATCGTGCCGCTGACGCTTCCGGGGATCGTGGTCACGGGGACGTACACCTTCGTCTATTCGTGGACCGAGTTTCTGTTCGCCTCGGTCTTCATCATCGACGACTCGTTGCAGACCCTGCCGGTGGGGCTGGAGGGGCTGGTGTCCTCCTATTCCATCGACTGGGGCCTGCTGTCTGCGGCTGCGGTGATGACGGCGCTGCCTGTGGTGATCCTGTTCGCCTTCGCTGGGCGATACTTCATCGCCGGGGTGACGGCGGGATCGTCCAAGTAGGGCGGGTGACCTGCAACGGAAACACTCACGGAGCGGGGGCGGGGCCAGACGATCGGCCCCGCCTTCGTTCATTTGGCGGACCAGCCGCCGTCGACGGGCAGGATCGCACCGTTGATATAGGCCGCTGCCGGCGTCGCAAGGAACACCGCGACCGACGCGATCTCTTCCGCGGTGCCGACGCGTTCCATGGGGATCGAGGTGGTCATCGCGCTGTTGAAGTCCGGGTCGTCCAGCAGGTCGTTGATCATCGCCGTCGCCACCGGGCCGGGGCAGATGCAGTTGGTGCGGATGCCCTTCGCGCCCCAGTCCAGCGCCAGCACCCGCGTCAGCGACACGATCCCGCCTTTCGCGGCGGTATAGGCGTCGGCCCCGTTCACCCCGGCAATCGCATTGATCGAGGCGTTGTTGATGATCGCCCCGCCGCCGCGTTCCACCATGTGCGGGATCGCGTGCTTGCAGGCCATTGCGGGGCCGCGCAGGTTGATGTCGAGGATCGCGTCCCACGCCTGCAGCGGGGTGTCGGTGATCGGCGCCATCTTGAACCGGGGCGAGGCAGAGAAACCGACGCCCGCGTTGTTGAACAGGATGTCGATGCCGCCGTGGGTTTCGACCGTGTGGGCGACCATCGCGGCGATCTGCGCCTCGTCGGCCATGTCGGTGGCGACGAAGGTGCCGCCGATCTGGTCTGCGACCTCTGCGCCGGCCTTGGCGTCGATATCGGCGATCACCACGGTCGCGCCTTGCTGGGCGAACAGTTCAGCCGCCACGCGGCCCTGTCCGGCGGCGCCGCCGGTGACAATGGCGACCTTGCCGGGGAGCGACAGAAGCTCGTTCATCCGTGTAGTCATGGGTGGACCCTTTCCTTGAAACCTGTTTGTCCGGCGCGGCGGGCGCCGATGGGAGTGCGAGAATGAAGCTGACCGAGCGATTTCATCTGGTGGCCAGCGGCGGCAACGGGATGGACCTGACCGACCGGCTTGACTGCAACGTGCACGTTCTGACCGACGGCCAGCGGCACCACATGTTCGACAGCGGCGCCGGGTTGGACGTCGAAGGCATGCTGGACGCGATGCAGGCGGGCGGGCTGGACCCGGACGGGCTGGAGACGCTGTTCCTGACCCACGCCCATGCCGACCACTCGGGCGGGGCGGCGGCGTTGAAGGCGCGGGTGCCTGGGCTGCGGATCCTTTCGGGCGCCGCGACGGCAGAGATCCTTGCGCAGCGCGACGAGCGGGCGATCAGCCTCGACCGGGCGCGGGGCGGGTACTATCCGGCGGATTACCAATGGACCCCGCCCGACGTGGACGGGGTGATGCAGCCTGACGATCCGATGGAGGTCGGCCCCTACACGGTGACGCTGATCGAGACGCCCGGCCACAGCGCGGACCACTGCGCGTTCCTTGTGACGGGGCAGGGCGCCCCGGCGCTGATCGCGGGGGATGCGCTGTTCGCGGGCGGGCGCGTGGTGCTGCAAGAAATCGCCGATTGCTCGGTCGCCGACAGCATCGCGTCGATCCGCAAGCTGGCCGATCTGGACTGGGACGAATTCTATCCGGGGCACGGGACGTTCTCTTTGAAAGGCGGGCGGCGCCACGCGCGGCGGGCCTTGGACTGGGTGGCGATGACGGGCGTTCCCGCGCCGTTCTGAGGCATCTGGACAGGCGGCAGGATTTGCTGTTTCTTTAAGGTCAAACGATTAACTAACCCTGCCGCCCCACGCGCGGACGGTCAATGCCCCCGCGACGGCAGGACCGGCTTCGATGGCGGAAAAACGACGGAGCCACCAGCCATGACGCCAGCCACCCCCACCGGCGGACTTTCCCGAACCCAGTTGCGGTGCGTCCTGTGCGGCACCACCCGCGCGCCCGACCTTGGCGCCGCGTGCCACGCCTGCGGCGGCACGCTCGCGGCCGAGGTTGACGGGCCGGTGCTGCCGCAGGGCCGCGCGTCTTTCTATGACTACGCGTCCGCGTTGCCGGTGGGAGACGTGCGCGTCAGCCTTGGCGAGGGGCGCACGCCGCTTTTGCCGCTGGACCGGATGTTCCCCGAGGGCGGCGTCTACGTGAAGGCCGAGTGGATGAACGCCAGCGGTTCGTTCAAGGATCGCGGCGCGGCGGTGGCCGTGTCGGCGGCGGTCGCGCTTGGGGCGAAGGGGGTCGTCTGCGCCTCGACCGGGAACAACGCGGCCTCGGTCTCGGGCTATGCCGCGCGGGCGGGGCTGCCGTGTATCGTCGCACTCGCCAAAGGCACGCCGCCGGGCAAGCTGGTGCATTCCAAGGCCAACGGCGCCATCGTGGTCGAGGTGGACGGCACGTTCTCGGATGCCTTCAAGATGGCCGAAACCATCGCCGCCGAGCATTCCGACTGGGTCAACCTGACCTCGACCTATCTTAGCCCTTACATGACCGCCGCACACGCCACCATCATGTGGGAATTGCAGGCGGAACTGGGCGAGGTCGGATCGGTCGTGATCCCCATCGGCGCCGGTCCGATGCTGGACGGCATCGTTGCCGGGGCCGAGGTGCTGATGGCGCAGGGGCGCATCGACCGGATGCCGGTCCCGGTCGGCGTTCAGGGCGCAGGCTGCGCGCCGATCGCGCGGGCCTTCGATGCGGGCGCCGACACGGTCGAGGAATGGGGCGATCCCGTCACCGGGATGCCGGGGTCGATCAACGACCCATTGCGGGGCTATGCCGCCGACGGCACGCGAACGCTTGCGCGGATCCGGGGCGCGGACGGCCATGCCGTCGCGGTCACCGATGACGAGATCCGCAGCGCGATGCTGGACCTTGGCAAGCTGGAAGGGATCGCGGCCGAACCCGCGGCCATCGCGGCGCTGGCGGCCTATCGCAAGCTGGCGGACAAGCTGCCGAAGCCCGCCGTGCTGATCCTGTCGGGGCACATCCTCAAGGACGTGCCATCGCAGGCGGCGGGCGCGGTGGACAGCATCGTGGTCAGTCCCGACCTGTCCACCGACGAGATCATCGCCCGTGCGCTTGATGCCTTCAAAGGCTGACCACCGGCAGTCAGCTTCGGCCCGCACCGGCACGCAGCACGAGTTCGACCAAGATCTCGGCAGAGCGGACGACTTCGGTCACGTCGACATGCTCGTTGTCGGAATGCGCGACATCGATTGTGCCGGGGCCGAACACGATGGTCGGTGTGCCGGCCTTGGTCATCTTGGACGCATCCGATCCGAACGGCACCGCCAGCGGCGTGTCGGGAAGGCCGCACGCGGCCAGTACGGCGCCCATTTCGGTCACGATGCGGGCGTCGTGGGGCACCTGCTGCGAGATCGAGTCGATGAACGGCGGCTGCATCGTCACCCCGAACCCCGGCAGCGCGTCGGCGGCGAAGGTGGACACCACGCCGTTGATCTCGGCCCACGCGTCTTCGCCGGACTGGTCGGGCAGGGTGCGCATGTCGAAGGTCAGGCGGGCATGGGCGGGAACGGTGTTCTGCCCCTCGCCCCCCTGCATCATCGTGCAGGTCAGGCTGCGCGGTCCCAGCGTGGGATGCGTGCGGGGGGTGGCCTTGATGTAGTCCTGCAAGTGCAGGATCAGCCGCGAAGAGGCCGCCAGCGCGTCGAGACCTTCGTGCGGCTGCGAGGCGTGGGCACCCCGGCCTGTCACATCGACGATGAACCGGATCACACCCTTGCAGGCGGTGACCATTTCCAGCTTCGTCGGCTCGCCCGCGACGCCCATGTCGGCGGGCGGGTTCGAATTGACGTGGTGCAGCACGCCAAGGAAGGTCGATTCCTCGTCGACGGCGGCGACGAAGGTCACGTTACAGGGCGTTCCCGCCCGCTTGAGCGCGGCCAGCGCCAGCATGAACATCGCAAGGCACCCCTTGTCGTCCACCGATCCGCGCCCGTACAGCAGGTTGCCGTCCAGCCGGGGCTCGAACGGGGCGGCCATGCCTTCGACCTGAACCGTGTCGGTGTGGCCTTCCCACAGGAACGACGGCGCATCGGGGTCGGTGATCAGTTCCACCACCACGTTGGGGCGTCCCGGCAGCACCTCGTCCAGCCGGGCCTTCAGGCCAAGGGCGGTGCACCAGTCAAGGATGTACTGCGCCTGCGCGGCCTCGCCGTGCCAGTCCTCTGGCTGGCCGTCGCGCAGGAAGTTCGGGTTGATGCTGGGAATGCGCACCATCTCGGAAAGAACAGAGACCGCTTCGTCGCGGGATACCGTGGGCGCGGGGCGCGGCTGCTTATCGTGTGGCAATGGTCGTTCGGTCTCCTTGGGGGACGGGCGCGGGGCGTTCAGTCAGTCCGCGATCCCGGTCCTGTTGATTCTGTTGGACAGTTTTTCCGAGATCCGACCGCAGGCCTTTTGCATCACCTCAAGGGTGTGCGGGCGTCCGTCGGGCCGGTTGTGGCGGTTCACGAAGGGGATCACGATCGACGCGACAGCGGTCCCCTGTGGCCCGAAGATCGGGCAGCAAATATCTGTAATACCGATGAAATCGCTACTGTCGCGCATCCAGTAACCCTGTTCGCGCACGGTTTTCAGCCGGTCCGCCAGCACCGCGCGGTCCATCGGTTCGGTCAGGTGCGCGTCGGCTTCCGCAAGCCCGCGCTGAAGCATCGCGTCCGACTGGAACGCAAGGATCGCGATCCCCGAGGTGGCGTCCGTCGCGACCCGGCCATAGCCAAGATGCAGCGTGAACGACATATCCTCGCCCCCCGGCACGGCGGCGGTGACGACGGTGCGCCCCGACGCCAAAACTACAAGGTGCGGCGACTGCCCGCATTCGGCGGCGATGAATTCAAGCTCGGGCATCGCGGCGGTCAGAAGGTCCTGCGAACTGGGCGCGTGCAGGCCCAGCTTGAACAGGCGCTCGCCAAGGCTGAAGGCGTCGGTGTCCGGGTTGCGCTGGATGTAGCCGCGTTCCTGAAGGGCGACGATCATCCGGAACAGTTCGTTCTTGGTGCGCCCAAGACCTTCGGCGATTTCCTTCATCGTCAGGTCCTGCCGACGCTCCGCCAGCAGCTCGAGAATATCGAGCCCCTTGATCAGAGCCGGCGCGGAATAGCTCGCCGTCCTCTCGGGTTTTGTTCGTTCTGTCATCGCCTGTGGTCCTCCTGCCCGTGGGTGTCGCTGAGTTGTCGCTGAAATTTCTAGCAACTGCACGGGCTTCGGTCGATGGTTTCATATTCGAACTTGACATCAAATATAAAACCAACACTCTGGACCCCACAAGACAATTCTGGCGCCCGTGCCGCTTACGGGCCCCGGATGACCAAAATCACGGCACTCGGGCCCGCCGTCGGGCGCGCCCTGCCGGCCCGAGCCCCAAGGCAAGCCCTACGACAGGAGACGTCACCGCCCCATGCCCAGTTTCAGTGACATCGTCGCGGCGCGAGACCTGATCACGCCTCGCCTTCGGCAGACCCCGGTGCTGCGGCTGGATCATTGCCGGGGCGCGGACCTGTCGAACCCCGTGCACCTGAAGCTCGAATGCCTGCAGGTCAGCGGCAGCTTCAAGATCCGTGGCGCGACGCACCGGGCGATGACGCTGCCCGAAGGCGCAGCGCCCGGCGGTCTGGTGGCGGCGTCCGGGGGCAACCACGGGCTGGCCACCGCCTATGTGGCGCGCGATGCCGGGCTGCCGGCGACGATTTTCCTTCCCGAGACCGCCAGCCCCATCAAGGCCGAGAAACTGCGCCGTCTTGGGGCCGAGGTGGTCCAGACCGGCCGGTTCTGGGACGAGGCGCACGCCGCCGCGACGACCCATGCCGAGCGGATCGGCGCCTTCTACGTTCACCCGTTCGCGGACCCGGTGATCGTTGCAGGGCAGGGCACCGTGGCGCTGGAAATGGCGGAACAGATCCCCGACGCCGACACCTATATCGTCGCCATCGGCGGCGGTGGGCTGATCGCGGGCATGTCGACCGTTCTGCGCGAACTGAAGCCCAATGCGCGCATCATCGGGGTGGAACCTGTCGGGTCTCCGACGTTGCACAGCAGCCTTGATGCGGGGCATGTCGTCCGGCTGCCCGAGGTGACGACGCGCGTCGCCACGATGGCCTGCGGCCGCACCCACGAGGATATCTATGCCACCGTCCGCGACCTCGTCGACGACGTGGTCCTGATCGAGGACGACGCGATGCAGACCGCGGCGGAACTTCTGTGGTTCGAGTTCGGCCTTGCCGCCGACCTTAGCGCCGCCGCGTCGCTGGCCGCGCTGATGACCGGCGCCGTGACGCTTCCGCCCGAGGCCGTGGTGGCCGGGCTGGTCTGCGGCGCCGGCACGGATGGGATGGGGGCGTGACCGCCCAACCACCCGCATGACCCTTTCGCCGTCCCGCGCGGGACGGCGCGCCACAACAAGATGCAGAGAACTGCACGTTTTCTTTTACCATCAAGGAGCTACCCAGATGTCCAAGACACTCCCCCTTGCCGCTGCCGCCCTGCTGTCGCTGTCGACCGCGCTTCCGGCGTTCGCCCAAGATGACATGCCGACCCTCGGTCTGGCCGCCATCGACCTGCAGAACTCGTTCTTCGTGCGGATGCGCGAAGCCGGTGACGTCGCCGCCGAGGAATACGGTGTGAACGCGACGTGGCAGTCCGCCGAAGGCAGCCTGGAAAATCAGGTCGGCATCATCGAGAACTTCATCAACCAAGGCGTCGACGCGATCCTGATCGACCCGCTGGACAAGAACGCCGTGATCCCGGTGATCCAGCAGGCGACCGAGGCCGGCATCCCCGTCATTACGATGGGCAACAAGGTGGAAGCGGGCGAGAACTACGGCACGCTGTACCCGGACTATGAAAACATGTCGATGGTCGCACGGGCGCTGGCCACCGCGATGGGCGGCGAGGGCAAGATCGCCCTGCTGGTCGGCGCGCGCGGCAACTTCGTGTCCGACACCCGCGAGGCGGGCTTCACCGAGACGCTGGCCGAAGAATTCCCCGGCATCGAACTGGTCGGTATCGAGCCCACCAACTGGGACGCCGCCACCGCCGCCAACGCCGCGCAGACGTGGCTGACCGCGAACCCGGATCTGGGCGGCATCGCCTGCATCTCGGACTCGATGTGCCTTGGCGCGGAATCCGTCGCGACCGCGATGGGCGCGGACCTGCTGTACGGTGGTCATGACGGCGACGCCGAGATGGTCGACCTGCTGGAAAGCGGCAAGATGGTCATCGACGTGCTGACCGGCGCCTACCGCGTGGGCTACTGGAACATCGCCGTGGCCGCCCGCCTTGCCAAGGGCGAAGAGATGCCGCTGGACCTGTTCATGCCGACCTACTTCATCGCGTCGGACGAAAGCGCCGCGATGCTGGCCGAGGCCGGTCTGGACATCGACTACCTGACGCCGGACGCCGCGCAGGAAGCCGCGATGGCCTACTCGGAACAGCTGGGCCCGGACCTGCCGACCGAGGCGATGACAGCGGGCGAATAAGCCCGTTCGCCGGTAAGGGTGCCGTCCCGGTCTTCGGGGCGGCAGACCGCTTGCCGGCCTAACGGCGGGGTGCGCGAACCTCTCCCCTCGGCGCGCCCCGCTCACAGTTTTCCCGTCCGTTCGCGTGCCGCCGCGCGATTCGGACGCAAGACAGGCACAGCCCATGCCCGACCTCTCTTCGCTTTTTCGCCGCAACGAACCGATCCTGATCGTCGTGCTGATCGCTGCCGTCGCCGTGTTCGGCGCGGTCGACGCGCGGTTCCTGTCGACCGGCAACATCGTGTCGATCCTGCAGCAAAGCGCGGTCACGGCGCTGATCGCCTTCGCGATGACCACGGTGATCCTGACCAAGGGCATCGACATCTCGGTCGGCTCGACCCTGGCTTTCGCGGGCATCTGCGGCGGGCTGGTGTTTCAGGCCACCGGGTCTGCCGCCCTGACGATTATGGCCGCGCTAGGCGCGGGGGCCGCGATGGGGCTGCTGAATGGCCTGCTGATCGGGTTCTCGGGCATCTCGCCCTTCATCGCGACGCTGGCGACGATGGCCTTCGCGCGGGGCTTTTCGCTGAACCTGTCGGGCGCGTCGTCGATTCCGATCAACGACCCGGTGCTGGTCTTCGCGGGGCGTGAGACATTGGGCGTGATCCCGGTGTCGGTGGTAATCGCGGGCATCGCGCTGGTGGCGTGGTGGTTCGTGCTGACGCGCACCACCTACGGGCGCTGGATCTACGCGACCGGCGGCTCGGCCTCGGCGGCGCGGGCGTCGATGGTGCCGGTGCAGAAGGTCCGCGTGTCGGCCTATGTCATCCTTGGCCTGACGGCGGGCGTCGGTGCGGTTCTGACCATCGGTCGGCTTGGCTCTGCGCAGCCGCTGGCCGGCACCGGGCTGGAATTCACCGCCATCACCGCCGCGATCATCGGCGGCACCAAGCTGTCGGGGGGCGAGGGCTCGATCTGGGGCACCGCCATCGGGGCGCTGCTACTGGGCGTCATCAACACCGGCCTGTCGTTCCTGCAGGTGCCGCAGACCATCATCTATTTCGTCACCGCCTTCCTCGTGCTGATCGCGGTGCTGCTCAGCCAGCCGGAAACCGTGACCGCGCTGCTGAAGAAACGCCGCCGCAAGATCGGCCCGGCGGCCGAGGCGTCGGAGGACGCCGCCCACGGCCATGTCGAGGGGCACAGCCTTGAATTGCGGGGGCTGGGCAAGGAGTTTCCCGGCGTGAAGGCGCTGGACGGCGTCAGCTTCGCGATCCGCGCGGGCGAGGTCGTGGCGCTGGCGGGCGAGAACGGGGCGGGCAAGTCCACGCTGGTGAAATGCATCAGCGGCATCTACCGCCCGGACGAGGGCGAGATCGTGCTGGATGGCCAACCGGTGCGCTTTCAGGGCGCGAACGACGCCAAGGGCATCGCCGTGATCCACCAGCATTTCAGCCTCGCGCCCGACCTGACCGTGCTGGAAAACCTGTTTCTGGGGCGCGAGCCGCGCACCGGGGCAGGGATGCTGGACCGCCGCCGCATGAAGGCCGAGGCGGAACGCATCATGGCCGAGCTGGAACTGGACATCGACGTCACCGCCGAGCTGCAAAGCCTGACCGTCGGGCGCCAGCAGATGGTCGAGATCGCCCGCGCCGTCCTGTCCGACGCGTGGCTGTTCGTGATGGACGAACCGACCTCGGCCCTGTCGAACCGCGAACGCGACCGCCTGTACGAGGTGATCGCCAAGCTGAAGGCGCGGGGCGCTGGCATCCTCTATATCAGCCACAAGATGGAAGAGATCTTCAGCCAGTGCGACCGCGTCGTCGTCATGCGCGATGGCCGCTACATCGGCACGCGTGAGACTTCCGAGACGACCGAGTCCGAGATCGTGTCGATGATGGTCGGCCGCGATGTGGGCGAGATCTTCCCGTGGCTTCAGGCACCTGCGGGAGAGGTCGCGGTCAAGGTCGACGGCATTTCGGATGGCAAACTGCTGAAAGAGGCCAGCCTGCATGTTCGGCAGGGCGAAGTCCTTGCGCTGGCGGGGTTGATGAGTTCCGGCCGCAGCGAGGTTCTGCGCCTGATCGCGGGGCTGTCCTCGCTTGAAGCCGGGTCGATCGAGGTGTTCGGCAAACCCCAGTCGGGCGGCGACATCAAAGAGGCGAACCGCAACGGCGTCGTCTACATCCCCGAAGACCGGCACCTTGAAGGCTTCGTCGGCACCATGACGGTGCGCGACAACCTTTCGCTCGCGTGGCTGCGCGGGAACACGACCGGCGGCATCCTGTCGTGGCGCGCCATCGGCCGTCTTGCGCGCGACCTGATCCAGTCGCTGGGCGTGCGTCCGGCACAGCCGGAAAAGCGCACGGGCGAGCTGTCGGGCGGCAATCAGCAGAAGGTCGTGATCGGCAAGTGGCTGGCCACCAAACCGCGCGTGATCCTGCTGGACGAACCGACGCGCGGCGTCGACGTCGGCGCGAAATCGGAACTGCACCGCCTGTTCGCCGACCTCAAGAAGGACGGCGCGGCGATCATCATGGTGTCCAGCGAACTGCCCGAGGTGTTGGGTGTCGCGGACCGGATCGTGGTGATGTGCGAAGGCCATGCCGTCGGCGAACTGCCGCGCGGCGCCACGGAAGAAGACGTGATGCGGCTGGCGCTTGGCGATGCCAAGACCACCCGCCACGCGGCCGAGTAAGGAGCGACCGACATGACCCATGACCGCGCACATCTGGTCCGCCGCCTGCTGGACCTGTCGCCGCTGATCCTGCTGGCCGTTCTGCTGGTGGTGTTCGCAATCCTGGACCCCCGCGTGATCTCGGGGCAAAGCCTGATCAACATCGTCAGTCAGGCGACGCCCATCGCGGTGCTGGCGCTGGGGGCGATGATCGTGCTGATCACCGCCGGGATCGACCTGTCGACCGGCGTCGGCGTGGCGTTCTGCGCCGTGCTGATGGCCTCGCTCAAGGCGGCGGGCGTGCCGCTGGGGCTGGCGCTGCTGGCCGGGCTGGTGGCGATGACGGCGATTGGCGCGCTGAACGGCGCGGTGATCGCCTATCTCAAGATCCCGCCTTTCGTGACCACGCTCGCGGCGATGGTGGCTTTGCAGGGCGCGACACTGGCCGTCGCCTCGTCCGGGGTGCTGATCCTGCGCGAGCCGGTCCTGCAATTCATCGGCGTCACCCGCACGCTGGGCCTGCCGAACATCATCTTCCTGACCGCGCTGATCGTGGTGGGGGCGGCATTCCTGCTGCGGCGCACGCGGTTCGGGCTGCGCACCTACGCGCTGGGGTCCGACGCCGCCGCGTCTGAACTGGCGGGCATCCCCATCGCGCGGCACACGGTGCTGGTCTACACCGCGTCGGGCGTGTTCGTGTTCCTGTGCGCGCTGGTCATGGTGGCCCGTGTGCCGATCGTGACGCCGAACCTTGGCGGCACCACGCTGCTTCTGGACGCCATCGCGGCGGCGGTTCTGGGCGGCACGTCGATCTTCGGCGGGCGCGGCACGGTCTGGGGCACCATCGTCGGCGCGCTGATCGTCAGCCTGCTGACCACGGCGCTGCGGATCTTTGGCACCGACCCGTCCAGTCTAGAGCTGTACAAGGGCGCCATCATCATGGTCGCGCTGCTGGCCGACAGCGGCATGACGCTGGCCAAGACACGGCTGGCACGGGCGGCGTAACGCGCCGCCGGACCCCCGAAAGACATACGACGAAGGAGAGACCCGTGACGGTCCAGTTCTCGACGCGGGCGGACGGCCCGCACCTGCGCGGCATCGCGATCGACGCCGCACCCACCGGCGATGGCATTGCCGCGCGTCACCTGATCGGCGGCCAGTGGCAGGACGGCGCGGGGCGCTTCCTGCGCATCGACAGCCCTGCCACCGGCGAACCGCTGGGCCACGTCCCGCTGGGCACCGCCGACGACGTGGACCGCGCGGTGGCCGCCGCAGAGGCCGCGCGCGCCGAACTGGTCGAGATGGGCCCCTTCGCCCGCGCGGCCCTGTGCATGGACATGGCCGCCGCCATCGACGCCGCCGCCGACGAGATCGCTCCGCTTCTGAGCCTTGAACAGGGCAAGCCGCTGGCCGAGGCGAAGGGTGAACTGGGCGCCGCCGCGCTGGGGTTCCGCAACGCGGCCGAGCAGATCAAGTGGATGGAAACCGGGGTGATCCCGCTGGCCGATCCGACGAAGCGGGCGCACAGTTTCCTGCAGCCGAAAGGCGTGTTCGGGATCATCACCCCGTGGAACTTCCCGCTGGCGCTGCCGTGCCTGTATTACCTCGGCCCGGCGCTGGCGACCGGCAACGCGGTGGTCTGGGTTCCGGCGCCCTCGACCTCCCTCGTGGCCTATGAACTGGTTCGCGTGCTGGTCGAGGCGGGGCTGCCCGCTGGCGCGCTGAACCTCGTGACCGGCGACGGGGCAGAGGTGGGCGACGCCACGGTGGTGCATCCGGGCGTTCACGCCATCGGCTTCACCGGCTCGACCGCCACCGGCATGACCATCGCCCGGCGCGGGGCGGGCAAGCCGTTGTTGCTGGAACTGGGCGGCAACGGCCCGACCATCGTGCTGGAAGACGCCGACGTCGAACTGGCGGCAAAGCGCGTCGCCGCCGGGGCCTTCGGGAACGCGGGGCAGATCTGCACGGCGACCGAACGGGTGTTGGTCCATGAAAGCCTGCACGACCGCTTCGTCGCGCTTCTGGTTCAGGCGGCAGGCGACGTGCGCCTTGGTCACCCGCTCGATGCGGGCACGACGATGGGTCCGCTGAACAACGCCGCCGCTCTGGACAAGATGCAGTCGCACATGGATGACGCCCGCGCGCGCGGCGCCAAGGTGCTGGCGGGGGGCGGTCCGGCCAAGGGGCTGCCCACCAACCTGTATTTCGAACCGACCGTCGTGACCGGGCTGGACGCGGACAGCCTGCTGAACCGCGAGGAAAGCTTCGGCCCCGTGGTGCCAGTGCTGACCTTCGCGGACGAGGCCGAGGCGTTCCGCCTTGCTGCCTCCAGCCCCTATGGCCTGTCGGCGGCGGTGTTCACGCGGTCGCTGGCAGCGGCCTATCGGTTCACCGAGAAGCTGCAGGCGGGGATCGTCAACATCAACGAGATGAGCAGCTATTGGGAGCCGCACGTGCCCGCCGGCGGCGCGTCGGGCACGCAAAGCGGGCTGGGCCGGGCCGGCGGTCGGCACACCCTGATGGAGATGTGCGACCTGAAGACGATGGTCGTCGACATCGCGGTCTGAACCGGAAAACCCCGGCGTGGAAAACCGCGCCGGGGCAATGCGTTACGAGTGGATCTTGAAAATGACCTCGACTTCGACGGTCATGTAGTTCGGCAATGATCCCATGCCGACGGCGGACCGCGCGTGCTTGCCGCGCTCGCCGAGGATCTCGATGAACAGGTCGGAACAGCCGTTGATCACCTTCGGGTGGTCGCGGAACTCTGGCACGGCGTTGACCATGCCCAGCACCTTCACGGCTTCCAGCTTGTTCAGGTCGCCCGCCAGCATGTGTGCGACGCCCAGCAATTGAATGCCGACCTCGCGCGCGTGGCGGTTGGCCTCCTCAAGCGTGACTTCGCCGCCGACCTTGCCTTCGTGAAACGTGCCGTCGGGCTTACGCGGGCCCTGACCGGACAGGTACATGAAGCTGTCGATGATCTTGCCGGGGATATAGGTCCCGGCGGGGTTCGGCGCGGGGGGAAGCTCGATCCCCGCCGCCTTCAGCCGTTCGTAGGCGTCCATTGCGATTGTCCTTCGTGTCGTGTCGTCAGTGGCCGTCGAGAATGGCGCGGGCCATCTTCTCGCCGATCATGATCGAAGTCAGGTTGGTGTTGGCCTGACAGTCAAGCGGTATGATCGAGGCGTCGACCACGCGCAGCCCCTGAAACCCCTCGACCCGGCAGAACGGGTCGACCACGCCGGACCCATTGCCCGACATCCGGCAGCCGCCGATGCCGTGCTGCGCGTCCGAGCTTTGTTCCAGCAGGAAGTCGTCCAGCTCGTCTTCGGACGCGTCGTCGAGCCAGCCCAAGGGCAGGTCGCTGTCGCCCAGCGTGACGTCGTCGCAGATCGACTGGATCGGGTCCAGCGCCACCAGCGACCCAAGGTGACGATACCCGGCGCGGAACTGGGCGCGGTCGGTCTCGTCGTCCAGCATGTTCTCTTCGACGACCGGCTGCATCAACGGATCGGCCGAGGACAGCGTCACGGACCCACGGCTGGCGCAGTCCATCAGGATGTTGTTTACCATCGCGGCGCCGAACTGGGCGCTGTCGCTGTCACTTTCGACACCCACGCCGCCGTGGTTCATGGCGACGTACAGAATGTCATCGGCCTGCGCGCCCTCGACGCCGGTGCTCATCCGGACGCAGGCGTTGGTGTGGCGGGCGTTCACGTCGCGGGCGCGGTGTTCGTCCTTCAGCTTCAGCTCGAAGCGGCAGAACGGGTGGTCGAAGAAATCCTCGCCCACCGGCAGGTCGGCGACGGGCGCGATGCCGTGCGTCTTCAGCGTTTCGGGGCGACCGATGCCGCTGCGTTGCAGGATCGGCGGCGTGTGGATCGACCCGGCGGACAGGATGACGGTTTCGGCGTGGAACTCTTCCGGCTCGCCGTTGACGATGGCGCGCACGCCGGTGGCGCGACGGCCGTCCAGCAGCACGCGGTCCACCGTCACGCCGCAGCGGATCGAGAAGTTGTTCCGCCGCCGCGCGGTTTCGAGATACGAGTCGTTGGTCGACACCCGCCGCGCGTCACGGTTGTTGATCGGATAGCACGATACGCCCTCGGTGTCGGGCGCGTTCAGATCGTCGTTCCACGGATGCCCGGCCTCTAGCGCGGCATCGCGCAGGGCGCGGTCGACGGCGCCCCAGTTGTCCTGCGGCATCCGGAAGATCGGGATCGGGCCGCCCTGTCCGTGATAGGCGGCCTCGAGGGGGTCGTCTTCAAGCAGGTTGAAGAACGGCAGCACGCCTTCGCGGCCCCATCCGGTGCAGCCCGCGTCGCTTTCCCAGCGGTCGAAAGCGTGCAGCAGGCCGCGGATCGCGATCTGGCCGTTCACCGCGGTCGAGCCGCCGACGCCCTTGCCGCGCCAGTAGATCCGATGCTCTTGCCGCGCGGTGCGCCGGGCCATCAGGTCGGGATACATGTACTGTTCCTGAAAGCGGCGCGGCAGCAGCAGGTTGAACGGGTTGGGGCTGGCCATCTCGTCCGGCTGGTCCGCGCTGAGATAGTCGGGCCCGCTTTCCAGCAGCAGGACGGTCTTGTCGGTGCCATCCGTCAGACGAGCGGCCATCGCCGCCCCCGCTGCCCCGGCGCCGACGATAAGGAAGTCGTACATTTCACTTAGCTCCGAATGTGGTGCTTCGCACTTTGGGGCGCTTCGCCCCGTATGTAAATCGAAGTTTGTATATGAAACACGTCTCGCGCGGCACTTGCGCGTGCTTGCCGCGAAAATGGACGCACCGCCGTCTTTTTACCGGATCTTAGGCGGAGTTTCCTAACCTGTGTGCTTGTCCTTGGACATGAAACGCTGAGGTTTCCGGCCGTCTAACTGCCGGGGCCTTGTCCTGCACGATTCGACGGGAAAACATGGCAACGGTTTCAGGCGGAAGCGGCGACGACAGTCTGGACGGGACCTCGGGCGACGACAGCATCTCGGGCGGGGCTGGCGACGATACGATCACCAGCCAGTCAGGCAATGACAGCATCGACGGGGGGCTCGGCAACGACTCGATCGTTGCGGGGAGCGGGCTGAACACCGTCACCGGCGGCGGCGGGAACGACACGATTGAGGGTGGCGACGACGGCAACCTGTTATTCGGGGACGACGGGCTTGACAGCGTACTGGGCGGGGCCGGGGGCGACACGCTTTCGGGTGGCACCGGCAGCGACACCCTATACGGCAACGCTGGAAACGACGTCCTCGATGGTGGTGCCGACAACGACACCGTCTACGCCGGTATCGGCGCGGACACGGTTCACGGCGGCACGGGCGACGACGACATCTATGGCGATGACGGCGACGACCTGCTGTTTGGCGATGACGGCAACGACCTGATCTACGGTCAGGGCGGGGCCGACACGATCGTCGGTGGCGCAGGGACCGACACAGTTCTTGGCGGTGCGGGCGCGGACGTCTTTGTCGCGAACGCCGGAAGTGGCACGGTGATCATCGATGATTTCACCCCGGGCGACGGCGACCTGATTTCGGTAAATTACCCCGGCATCAACACCTTTGCAGAGTTGCAGCCCTATCTGGCCGACGATGGAAATTTTGGGACCTTGATCACCTTCCCGGACGGTTCCGTCACGCAGATCAAGTGGTATCCCGTGGGCTCGGCCGCGCCGGCGCAGTTCGTCTTCAATACCGGCCCGGTCTGTCTTGTGAAAGGGACGCGGATTGCAACCCTTGGCGGGGAGCGGAGGATCGAAAGCCTCGCGCCGGGCCAACTGGTTCTGACCCATGATCGCGGCCCGCAACCCGTGCGGCGTCTGGTCTCGCACACCTACCGGTTCCCGAGTGGCGCCCACAAGATGAAGCCCCTGCGCATCCCGCCCGGTCGGTTCGGGACGAACCTGCCAACCCGGGAACTTCTTTTGTCGCCGCAGCACCGGATCGCGCTTCCGCAAACCGCGCCGAAGCGATTGGTGCCGGCGCGCCGGTTGGTCGACCGCTTTGGTCTTCAGCAGCGGCAGCACTGCCGCATCGCCAATTACTACAACATCCTGCTGGACCGGCACGAGATGATCCGTGCGAATGGACTGTGGGTCGAGACCCTACTGCTGACCCGCTATAGCGCGATGCGGATCGGGCTCGGGGACCGGAGGGCCATGCGTCCGGTCCGGCCAATCGCCTCTGCCTGACCCCGCCAACCCGCGCGGGATGCCGCCACGATTTGCGTCGCGCGCGCACTGTGCGGCCATTTCTCCGCCCGGAACACGGCCTTGTCACGCGGCGGCGCCATAACGAAGGTGCATCCGGGAAAACTTCTGCTATTCCCGCGTCATGGACATCATCCTTGTCACCACTGTCATCGCGTCGCTGTTCGTGGTCATCGGCATCGCAGAGCCGTTCGCCGCGCGTGTCAGGCTGCCGTACAGTGTGATCCTTGCGGTGCTGGGCATCCTGATCGGGGCCGGGGCGACCTTTTTCCTGCGCACCGAACTGACGGACGCGCTGAACCCGGTGGCAGAGGCGATCCTTGGGCTGCCGATCCGGTCCAACGTGTTCCTTTACGTGTTCCTGCCGACGTTGCTGTTTCAGGCGACGCTGGGGATGAACCTGCGGCGGATGCTGGACGACTGGGTGCCGATCATCGTGCTGGCAGTGGTGGCCGTCGTCGTCGCGACGATCACCGTCGGCGTCGCGCTGTCGTGGGCTAGCGCGCTGCCGATTGCGGCCTGTCTGCTGATCGGGTCGATCGTGTCCACCACGGACCCATCCGCCGTCGTCTCGATCTTCCGCTCGATCTCGGCCCCGCGACGGCTGGCGCGGATCATCGAGGGTGAAAGCCTGCTGAACGACGCCGCGGCCATCGCGCTGTTCGGGCTGTTCATGGGGTTCGTCATGCTGGGCATCCCGGACCCCGAGCTGGGCGACGCGCTGGCCCGGTTCCCGATGCTGGTGGCGGGCGGCGCGGTGACCGGCTGGCTGGCGGCGCGGATCGCGGTCTGGGTGATGTCCATGTTCGGGCGGCACGAACTGGCGCAGATCTCGATCTCGGTGGCGCTGCCGTACCTTGCCTATATCGTGGCCGAGCAGGGCATCGGCGCGTCCGGGGTGATCGCCGTGGTCGCGGCGGGTCTGACGCTTAACCTGACCGCGCCGGGCCGTCTGCCGCCGCAGGCGTGGGCGAACCTGCGTGAACTGTGGGGCGTGCTGGCGCACTGGGCCGGGGCGTTGATCTTTATCCTCGCCGCGCTTTTGATCCCGCGCCTGCTGGAAGAGGTGCGCGTCGGCGATTTCCTTCTGGTCGGCGTCGTCGTGGTGGCCGCCGTAGTGGCGCGCAGCGCAATCCTGTTCGGGCTGATGCCGCTTTTGTCGGCGGTGAAGCTGTCGCCGGTGGTCGAGCGTCCGTACCGGGCGGCGATCCTGTGGGGCGGGCTGCGCGGGGCGGTGACGCTGGCGCTGGCGCTGGCGGTGACCGAAAGCGTGCGGGTGCCGGACGACATCCAGCGGCTGGTCGGTATCCTAGCCACCGGGTTCACGCTGTTCACGCTGCTGGTGCAGGGCACGACCCTGCGCTGGGTCATCGGCAAGCTGGGGCTGGACCGGCTGTCGCCGATCGACGAGGCGCTGTCGCGGCAGGTCGTGGCCGTGGCGTTGCAGACGGTGCGCGAGGATGTGGCGCGGTCGACCGAGAACTATGACCTGAACCGCGACACGGTCCGGTCCGAGGCCAAGCGGTTCGGCGAGCGGCTGGACGTCGCGGTGAAGACGGCCGAGGAAAACGCCGACATTCTTGACCGGGACCGCATCGCGCTGGGGCTGATCGCACTGGCGGGCCACGAGCGTGATACCATCCTTGCGCGAGTGCGCGAACGGACGATCTCTGCCCGGATGGCGGAACTGGTGCTGTCAGAGGCCGACCGCCTGATCGAAGGGGCCCGCACGATGGGCCGCAGCGGCTATCAGCGGGCCGCCCGGCGCAGCGTCGCCTACGGCAAGGCGTTCCGGGCCGCGGTCCTGTTGCACGGGCGGCTGGGGATCTCGGCGCCGCTGGCCCGCATGACCGCCGACAGGTTCGAGCTGTTGCTGTCGCAGCGGCTGATCCTGCGCGACCTTGGCAGCTTCATCGACGGCCGTATCCGGCGCATCCACGGCCGCCGGGTCGCGGAACTGCTGCACGAATTGTTGTCGCGGCGGATCGAGGCGGTGGAAACCGCGCTTGAGGGGATGCGATTGCAGTATCCCGGCTATGCCGAGGAACTTGAACGCCGTTTCATCCGCCGCACCGCGCTGCGGATGGAGGAACGCGAATACGTGGCGATGCGCGAGGACGGGCTGATTGGGGCCGAGGTCTATACCGCCCTGATGCAGGAACTGGCGACGCGCCGGACCGCCGCCGAAGTCCGCCCGCGGCTGGATGTGGCGGTGCAGCGGGCGTCCTTCGTGCGGCAGTTTCCGCTGTTCGCGGACCTTGCCGAGGGCGACATGAAGCGTCTGGGCCGGTCCATCACCACGCGCCATGTCGATGCGGGCGAGGCCGTGCTGCGCAAGGAAAGCGCGGCCAAAAGCGTGTTCTTCATCGCGTCGGGCGCGGTCGAGTTGGAAAGCGCCGGGCAAAGCTGGCGGCTGGGCCGGGGCGAGATGTTCGGCCAGATGGCGATCCTGACCAACAGGGCCCGCCGCGCCGACGTCCGGGCCATTGCGCCGACCACGCTGCTGGTGCTGGACGAGGAACGGTTCTGGCGCTTGCTGGAACGCAGCCGCGCCCTGCGCGAGGCGGTCCTGACCAGCGCCGAGAAACGCGGCATCCAAGCCGCCGGGCTGCTGCCGACAGAGGTCGACGGTTCCTGATGTAGGGGCCTTCGCGTGTCAGCCTTTGACGGTGCCGCCGGGTTCGAACCGGTGGGCGAAGTCCTGAAACTCGGCCAGCGACACGACGTCGGCGTAGGCGGCGTAGTCATAGCTTGCCGGGGCAGGGTGACCGGTGCTTTGAAGTGCGTCGAGGGCTGTTTTCATGGCGTTCATCGCGGCGAACAGGGTGGTGACGGCGTACAGCGCGACCGAATAGCCCATCTCGTCCAGTTCCTTCAGCGACACGCCTGCGGCGTCGGTGCCATCGACGATCGAGATGATCTTCGGCCCGTCCAGCCCGCGGGCGATGCCTTCGATCTGGGCGCGGGTGGTGACCCCGTCCACGAACATGAAATCGACGCCGGTGTCGCGATAGGCGCGCACCCGGTCTAGCGCGGCGTCCAGCCCTTCGCCCTTCAGCGCGTCGGTGCGCCCGATCAGCACGATGTCGGACCCGCTGCGGTTTCGGGCCTCGACCGCCGCTGACAGGCGGGCACAGGCCTCGGCGGTGTCCACCAGTTGCGCACCGGCCAGCACGCCGCATTGCTTCGGGTTCTGCTGGTCTTCGATATGCAACGCCGCGACGCCGGCCTGAATGTATTCGTCGACGGTGCGGGCCATGTTCAGCGGGCCGCCATAGCCCGCATCGGCGTCGGCGATCACCGGAAGCGCGGTGGCGCGGACCATCGACCGGGCGCAGTCGGCCATCTCGGCCTGTGTCATCAGCCCGAGGTCGGGTTGTCCAAGCCGCGACGCGGTGGCGCCGAGGCCGGTCATGTACACCGCCTCGAACCCGGCGGCGGCGACCAGCCGCGCGGTCAGCGCGTCCTGCGCCCCGGGCGCGGCAACGATGCCGCCGGTCTCAAGGCGGGCCCGCAGCCGCGCGGCGGCGTTCATCAGCAAAGGACGGTCGGTCATGGCTTAGGTCTCCTGTTCTGTCGCGGTCGGGGCGGTCGCCGTGCCGCGCCTGCGCTTCCGCAGCCATCCGATGGCGGGCACCGTCCACACCAGCAGGCAGGTCAGCGCCAGCCCGGCGGCGATGGGACGTTCCACGAAGGGCAGGAAGGCCCCGTCGGACTTGATCATGTTGGACACAAGGTTGCGTTCTACCAGCAGCCCCATGACGATCCCAAGGATCGTCGGCGCGACCGGAAAGCCGTTTTCCTCCATCAGGTAGGCCAACACGCCCAGCACGATCATGATGATGATGCCCGAGGCCGAGGCGTCGATGGAATAGGACCCCACGATGCAGAACCCAAGGATCAGCGGCGCCAGCGCCAGTTTGGGCACCCGCAGCACCTGACTGGCCAGCGCGATGGCCAACAGGCCCAGCGGCACGATCAGCAGGTTCGCCAGCAGGAACACAAGGAAGATCGCGGCCACGGTGTCGGCATTGGTCATGAACACCATCGGGCCGGGGTTCAGCCCCTTCACGTACAGCACGCCGATCACGATGGCGGTGATGCTGTCGCCGGGAATGCCGAACACCATCGCGGGCACGTAGGCGCCGGACAGGGCCGAGTTGTTGGCGGCACAAGCGCCCAGCACGGCCTCTTCGCTGCCCTTGCCGTAGGCTTCCGGCTTGCGCGAGAACCGCTTGGACACGGCGTAGGAAATCCACGACCCGATGTCCGATCCGGCGCCGGGCAGAATGCCGATGGCGGTGCCGATGGTCGAGGACCGCAGAAGGTTCAGCTTCGACGTCCACAGCACGCGGCCCAGTCCCTGAAACATGCGGAACGGGTTGCCGATGGGGGCGACGGGGGGCGTCTCGTCGCGGTGGACGAAGGTGCGGATCAGTTCGGGCACGGCGAACATGCCGATCAGGGCGGGGACGAAGGCCACGCCGTCCAGCAACGACGCGGCCCCGAAGGTGAACCGCGGCGTGCCGCTGGTGGTGTCCATCCCGACCGAGGCGATCATCAGCCCGATGGCCAGCGCCATCAGGCTTTTCAGGATCGACGCGTTGCCCAGCATGACCGCCGCCGACAGGCCCAGCAGCGCCAGCCAGAAGTATTCGAACGAGGTGAAGTTCAGCGACACCAGCGCCAGTTGCGGCGCGGCGAACATCAGCACCAGCGACCCGAACACGCCGCCGATGGCCGACGCGGTGACCGAGATGCCAAGCGCGCGTCCGACGCGCCCCTTCGCGGTCAGGGCGGTCAGGTCTCCGACATAGGCCGCCGATGCGGCTGTGCCGGGGATGCGGACCAGCGCGGCGGGGATGTCGGACGCGAAGATCGCCATCGCGGCGGTCGTCACGATGGCCGAGATCGCGGGCACCGGGTCCATGAAGAACGTCAGCGGCACCAGCATCGCCGTCGCCATCGTGGCCGACAGGCCGGGCACCGCGCCGACGAACAGGCCGAACAGCGCGCAGGACAGCATGACCAGCGCCATGTTCCACGTCATCACCAGCCCGATGGCGTTTCCGAGGTGGTCGATGATCATCAGAGAATTCCTTCCAGCAGACCTGCGGGCAGCGGCACCAGCAGGAACCGGGTCATCAGGACATGCAGTCCGACGGCGAAGACGACGCACAGCGCCAGCCACTGCGGGCGGCGATAGCCTTCGAGGAAGAACAGGGCGTACATCAGGATCGAAGCGCCCAGCGGGAAGCCCACGGTTTCGAAACCCAGCGCAAGGGCCAGCACGCCGACGGTCGCCAGTCCGGCGGCCATCAGGCGGTGGGGTTTGCGCCAGCCCGCGTTGGGGTCGGCCAGCGTCCGCTCACCGCGCATCCGGCCGGTGACGATCAGGGCCGCGCCGCCAAGCAGGAAGACCACGCCAAGGATGCTGGGGAAGGTGCCGGGGCCAATCGACTGGCCGGGCATGTCCGGAAACCCGAGGGCTGTGAAAAGGACCCAGCCGCCGAACAGGACGAAAAGGGCGCCGATCAGGCTGTCGTGTATGCGCATGGCCTGCCTCCGTCAGACGAGCGGCGGGGGTGGCGCGGGCAACACCTGCCCGCGCCGTTTGGTTCACTTCGCGAGACCGACCGCGGCAAGGCTGTCGGCGAGTGCCGCATCGGACTGTTCCATGAAGCTTTCGAACTCTGCGCCCGGTGTCCACTGGGTGGCATAGCCGCGATCGTTCATGAAGGCGAGGTAGTCGGGATGTTCGACCACGGCGCCGACAGCTTCGATCAGCTGCGACTGGACGTCCTCGGGGATGCCGGCCGGGGCGACGATGCCGCGCCACGACCCCAGCGCGAAGGTGTTGCCGGTGGCTTCCTCGAAGGTCGGCACGTCAGGCGCCGACGCCAGCCGGTCTGCCGCGAAGACGGCCAGCGGACGGATCAGGCCCGCGTCCATCAGCGCGGCGGCTTCCGGCAGCGAGGCGGTTGCGATCTCGACGCCGCCGGCGGCAAGGTCCTGCAGGCCGGGGGCCGCGCCTTCCGACGGAACCCATGCGACGCGCTCCGGGGGCATCCCGGCGGCCAGCAGCATCCCGGCCAGCGCAAGGTGGTTCACGCCGCCCTGGGCCGAGCCCGACGCCTTGAACGCACGGTCCTCGGCGCCTTCCAGCGCGGCCAGCAGCGCGGCGGCATCTTCGTAGTCAGAGTTGCTGCGCACGAACAGCGCGGCAGGGTCCGAGTTGTACAGCCCGATGGGCGCGTAGGCCTCGTAGGTCAGATCGGTCAGGCCCAGCGTGTGCATGCTGCCGATTTCCAGCGTCGCGACGCCGATGGTCTGGCCGTCCGCGTCGGCATCCGCGATGGCGGTGTGGCCGATGACGCCCGAGCCGCCGGTGCGGTTCACGACGTTGACCGGTACGCCGATCTCGTCCTCAAGCAGGGTGCCGATCATACGGGCGGTCGCATCGGTGCCGCCGCCCGAGCTCCACGGAACGATGATCGTGACCGGGCCGTCCGGCCAGTCCTGCGCCATCGCCGGGGCGGTTCCGGCCATCGCGAATGCGGCGGTTGCTGCAAGCAGTGCGCGTTTCGTCAGTTTCATGTCTTCCTCCCTTGGAAAAAATCTGCCGGGCGCCATGGCCCGGGGTCTCAGTCGAAAACCTTGCCGGGGTTCAGGATGTTCTCCGGGTCCAGGCAGGTCTTGATCCGGCGCATCAGCGCCATCTCGTCCGGGCCGCGCGTGTGGCCCAGGTACGGTTTCTTCAGCGTGCCGATGCCATGTTCGGCCGAAACGGTGCCGCCGAACCCACGGACGATGCCGTAGACGATGCGGCTGACGTCGGGCAGGGGCTGCGGCGAGGCGCCGGGCACCCATGCCACGATGTGCAGGTTGCCGTCTCCGACGTGGCCGTAGTGCACCGACTGGCAGCCCAGCTCTGTCAGCAGCGCGGCTTTTGACTGTTGCGCGAACTCGTCCATCCGCTTGACCGGCAGGCCCACATCGAACGAGATATGCGGCCCGATCACCGCCGGGTTGGCGAATTCGGCCGCGGCGTCGCGCGTGGCCCAGAAGGCCGCCATGTCGCCAAGGCTTTGCGCCACCGCCCCGTCGGTCACGGCGCCAGAGGCGAACACGCCTTCCAGCCATGTCTCGAACCGGGGCGTGTCGATGTCGGCGTCCAGCCCCTGCATCTCGACCAGCACGACATGGGTGCCGTCGCCGATCTGCACCGGCGCGCGGGCGCCCGGGACGCATTCGGTCGCCTGATGCCAATAGTCGCCCCACATCACCTCGAACGCCGACAGCATCGGGCCAAGGCTGCGGCGCGCCGTGCGCAGCAGTTCCAGAACCTTGTCGTAGCCGTCGACCACGCACAGCGCTGCACTGACGCAACCGGGTTTCGGGTGCATCCGCAGCACGGCGCGGGTGATGACGCCCAGCGTGCCCTCGGACCCGAGGAACAGCTGTTTCAGGTCATATCCGGCGTTGTTTTTCAGCATGGTGTTCAGCATCGGCAGCACGGTGCCGTCGGCCAGCACGACCTCGACCCCAAGCACCAGATCGCGCGCCATGCCGTAGCGGATCACGCGGTTGCCGCCCGCGTTGGTCGACAGGTTGCCGCCGATAGCGCAGGACCCGCGCGCCCCAAGATCCAGAGAGAAGAACATCCCGGCGTCGTCCGCCGCTTTCTGCACGGTCTCCAAAGGGGTGCCCGCAAGCACGGTCATGGTCATGCCGTCGGGGTCGATCTTTTCGATCCCGGACATGCGTTCCATCGACAGGGCGATGCCGCCGTCCAGCGGACGCGAGCCGCCGCACAGGCCGGTCAGGCCGCCCTGCGGTGTCACCGGGATGCCCGACGCATGGCAGGCGGCCATCAGCTTCGAGACGTCTTCCGTGGATGTGGGGCGGGCAACGGCCAACGGGTCCGACGGCGGCAGGAAGCTCCAGTCGGTGCGGTTGCGCTCGGGGATGTCAGATCCGCCAAGCAGCCGCATATCCGGAAACTGGGCCTGCATCGCGTCCAGGCGGTCCGAAACCGTCGTCATTTACCGTGTCCTCCCCCGTGTTGTATGTTACATACATCACTATGCACTTACATACAACACGCCGGAAATACCTGCAACGCAGCGGTTTTCCAGTTACTCCTGTTCAAACGCGCCTTTCAGCGGATCGCGATTCGCGGTGGGGCGTGGCGGCAGGCGGCGGCGCGCGAGGGAAGGGGCCAAGGATCGGATGAAGGGCACAGCGGGCAAGATCCCGTCACCGCGCTCGTTGACAGAGCTGGTGACAGAGCGTTTGCGCGGCGACATCGTGGACGGCGTTTTCGCCTTCGGGGAAAACGTGTCCGAGGACCGTCTGGCGGCAGCCTACGGTGTCAGCCGGACGCCGGTGCGCGACGCCTTGTCCGCGCTGCAGTTTCAGGGCCTGGTCGAGGTACGCCCGAAGCGCGGCAGTTTCGTCTTCGACCCCACCGCCGACGACATCGCCGAACTTTGTGCTTACCGCGAGATGCTGGAGCGCGAGGCGATCCGTATGTCGGTCGCGGGGTCGCGCGGGGCGCTGTGCGATCAACTGGACGGGATCGTGGCAAGGATGGAAGCGGAACTGGCGCGCAAGGACTTTCAGGCCTACGCCCATTCCGACACCGATTTTCACCGCGCGTTCTTCGCGTTCTGCGGCAACCGGCTGGTCACGTCCGCTTTCGACATGGCCGAGGCGCGGATCGCCACGGTGCGCACCGCGCTGACCTCTCCCTATGTCGAGCGGCGCGATGCCAGCTTTTTCGAGCATTGCCAGATCGTCGACAACCTGCGGCAGGGCGACATCGACACCGCGCTGGCGCTGCTGGCCGACCACATCGACCGCACCCGTGTGGTGGCGGTGGCCCGGGTGTCCTGACAGCCGCACGCCCGACGCCCCCACGACCAGCCTTAATCTATATCGTGGCTTTTCAGTCTTTGCCCGGAGACCCGGTGGCCTGGTATTTCCGCATTTGCGCCGAATTGCATTTATAGACTGCCGGAACATTTGAAGACATGCGGCGGTGTTTTCCGCTATCATCGGCTGTGCAAGGCAAGATGACACCGCTTTGAAGCGGGAAGGTGTAGAGGTGAGCACGAAGCGCAGGGAACTCTACGGCACCCCTGACCAGAAACTTGCAAGGTCCACGCGGACCTTCGCCGGTCCATTTTGGCCGCGTGTCCGTTTGGTGCGTCTTCTGCAATTTTGGTCGGAGACCCCGGGATGACGACGCCCGCAGAGCAGATCGCGGCACTGCCGCTGCGCTATAGCGGCAAGGGCGAGCTTCAGGTGCTGATGGTCACCTCGCGCGAGACGGGGCGCTGGGTGATGCCGAAGGGCTGGACGATGGACGGCAAGAAGCCGTGGGCCGCCGCAGAGATCGAGGCGCTGGAAGAAGCCGGGGCCAAGGGCCGTATCTCGCGCCGGGCGATCGGGGACTATCACTATGACAAGGTGCTGGACGACGGCAGCACGGTGCTGTGCCGGGTCCGGGTCTATCCGATGATCGTGCAGAAGCTAAAGCGCGACTGGAAAGAACGGAAGCAACGCAAGCGCCGCTGGTTCTCGGCCCGGTCGGCGGCGAAATCGGTGCACGAGCCGGAACTGTCGGAACTGCTGCGCCGGATCGACCGGAAGCCCAAGAAAGACCCGGCGCTGCGCGAGTTGCTGAAAGCGGCGTGACGGTGCAGCCCGTGGTCTGAAACTCACGGACTGCCAAGACCTTTCACGAGATCAGCGCAAGCCCGCGGGGGCGAAAGCCGATGGCAACGCTGGTGCCGGCGGGCAGGGGTGTTTCGCCTTCGGAGTCCAGCACGAACAGCGGGCCGCTGGCGGTCTCGATCTCGTACTCGACGTGGTCGCCGAGATAGGCCGAGGACAGCACGCGGCCCGGAAAGGGCGCGTCCGACTGGGGCGTCACGGTGATCGCGTTGGCCCGCGCGGCGACTTTCGACGGGCCGGGGCGGGCGGCGCGCGCAGGGACAGTGACCGTGATGCCGCTGATGGACACGTCGGCCTCGGTGCCGTTGACCGACAGGACCTCTGCCGCCATCACGTTCGCTTCGCCGATGAAATCCGCGATGAACTCGGAGGCGGGCGCATCGTACAGTTCGCGCGGAGAGCCGGACTGTTCGATCCGGCCGTCTTTCATCACGACGATCCGGTCCGAGACGGCAAGCGCCTCTTCCTGATCGTGCGTCACGTAGACGGCGGTGAACCCCAGCCGCTGCTGCAGGTCGCGGATCTCGGTCCGCACCCGGCGCCGCAGGCGGGCGTCAAGGTTCGACAGCGGTTCGTCCAGCAACAGCACCTGCGGTTCCAGCACCAGCGCGCGCGCGACCGCGACCCGCTGCTGCTGACCGCCCGACAGCTCGGACGGCAGGCGCCGCCCCAGCCCGGCAAGGCCGACAAGCTCTAGCCCGTTCTCGGCTGCCGCGTGGGCTTCGGCCCGCTTCATGCCGCCGGATTCCAGACCGTAGGCGACGTTGTCGGCCACGCTCATGTGCGGGAACAGGGCATAGCTTTGGAACACCATCGACACGTCGCGGCGGTTGGCGGGCAGGCGGGTCACGTCCTCTCCACCGATCAGGATGCGCCCCTGCGTCGGGCTTTCCAGCCCCGCCAGCATCCGCAGCGTGGTGGTCTTGCCGCAACCCGAAGGCCCCAGCAGCGTGACCAGCTGACCGGGCTCGATGTCCAGCGTCAGGTCGGGGATGGCGGTGAAGCCGCCAAAGTCCTTGCGGACGTTCTCGAAGCGGACGGCGCCGCGTTTGGGACGGGTCAAGCGGGGACCTCCTGCGGTTTGGCAGCGGGTGTGTCAGGGGTTGCGGGGCGCTGCAGGCGGCGGTCGCCCACCAGCAGCTGGAAGGTGCCGATCACGGTGATCATCACCACGATCAGCGCCGAGGAATAGGCGATCGCAACGCCGTATTCGCCGTTCTCGACAAGGCCGACGATATAGGCCGTGGCCATGTTGTACTTGGCGCTGACAAGGAAGATCACCGCCGAGATCGACGTGATCGCCCGCACGAAGCTGTAGACCAGCGCCGCAAGGATCGCGGGGCGCAGCAGCGGCAGGACAACGCGGCGCATGGTGCGGGCCGAGTTGGCGCCCAGCGTCAGCGACGCCTCGTCCAGCGAGCCGTCGATCTGCGCCATCGCCGCCACCCCGCCGCGCACGCCCACGGGCATGTTGCGGAATACGAAGCAGAAGATCAGGATCAGCGCGGTGCCGGTCATCTGCAGCGGCGGCAGGTTGAACGCCATGATGTAGCTGATGCCGATGACCGTGCCGGGGATGGCGAAGGACATCATCAGCGCGAATTCGAACGCCGCCTTGCCGGGGAAGGTCTGCCGCACGATCAGCCATGCGGTCAACAGACCCACGGCGGCGGTCAGCGGCGCGGCGATCAGGGCGATCTTCATGGTGGTCCAGAAGCTGTCCCACGCAACGCCGGCCCAGACGATGCCGCCATCCCACGAGATGCCGAAGGCGCGGACGTAGTGGTCGAAGGTCAGCGAGTGATCCAGCCCCCAAAGCTTCACGAAGCCGCCGAACAGGATCATCCCGTAGACCGCGATGGTGAACAGGCTCCAGAACACCACGATCGAGGTGACGGGCCATGCCACCCGGCGCGGCAGCAGCGCATGGCGGCCGCCGTCGCCCTTGCCGGACACGGTGGCGAAGTTCCGGCCCGACAGCCACAGCCGCTGGGCCAAGAAGGCCGACAGGGTGAAGCACAGCAACACCGTCGCCAGCACCGCCGCGCGGGACGGATCGTGCTGGGCGCCGACGACGGAAAAGAAAATCTCGGTCGACAGCACGCCGCCCGAGCCGCCAAGGACCAGCGGGTTGCCGAAGTCTGCCATCGACTCGATGAAGCCGATCAGGAACGAGTTCGCCAGCCCCGGCGCCATCAGCGGCAGCGACACCTTGCGGAAGGTGCGCCAGCGGTCGGCGCGCAGGGTCTGGCTGGCTTCCTCCATCGAGGGGGAGACGCCGCCGACGACGCCGATCAGGACAAGGAACGAGATCGGGGTGAAGGACAGCATCTGCGCGATCCAGATGCCGGTCAGGCCGTACAGCCAGCGGCCCAGTTCCAGCCCGGTGATTGCTTCGATCCACTGGGTGACGAAGCCGGCGCGGCCCAGCATCATCGTCAGCGCAAGGCCGACCACGAATGGCGGTGTGATGATCGGCAGCACCGTCAGCAGGCGCAGGCCCTTCTTGGCGGGAAATCCGGTGCGGGTGGCGACCAGCGCGAAGGCGAGACCCAGAAGCGTGGTGCCGGTCGCCGTGCAGCAGGCAAGGAAGAACGTGCGCCACGCAACGCCGCAACTGCCCGATCCGGTCAGGCAGGACAGCGACCAGATCTTGGGGTCGGGGAGGTTCTTCAGCACGCCGGCGGCGGTGAAGGACCCGTCATAGTCCTGAAACGCGCCGGTGAACATCGACACGATCGGGTAGAACACGAAGGTCGCGACCAGCAACAGAAGCATCGCGATCATGCCCGCGACGAAGGCGTCGCCCTTCAGCGCGCCGCGTTCGGTGAAGCCGAAGGCGATCAGCAGGGTAAAGACCGTGGCCAGCCCGACCGCCCCCGCGCCGAAGGCGGGTTGGCCGTTGATGTCGCCGAACGTGGCTTCCAGCAGGCCCCAGTTCCATCCCCGCATCCCGATCGACAGGCCCTCGGCCAGCATCCACGCCAGCCCGGCGACCCCGATCAGGATCAGCCCGCGCCCACGTCGGTCGCCGGGCCGCGCCCGCAGCCGCAACAGCACCGCAAGCGCGACAAGCGCAAGCACCGGAAGCACCTGCCAGCGGCCCGCGAAGGGCACCGCAAGGCCGGGCCACAGGTCGTCGTTGCCGAAAATGTCCGCGACCCACTCGAAGCCGAAAAAGCCGGAACGGACCCGGTACCAAGGCACCAGCAGCAGGCAGGCCAGCGCAAGGCCAAGCAGGTAATCGAGACGGTGATTGTCGCGTATCATCGGAAGGGGTCCGTTGGGGGGCAGGCGGATGTCATCGGGCGGCGTGGTGTCGGACGTGCGTTCTCGGCCAATGGCGCGGCGAAAGGCGGTGCCGACACAAGAAAAGGCCGGGGCGCGCTTTGGGTGCGCCCCGGCCCGTCGACGTTACTTGCCGCCGATCTCTTCGTCCCAGCGGGCCAGCAGGCCGGCACGGCGTTCGCTGTCGCCGTACTGCGCGAAGTCGTAGTCGATCAGCTTGATGTCATCGAGGTTCGGCGCCGCCTCGGGCGGGGTGGCCGACGCGTTCGACGGGATCTGGAACGATCCGGCCTCGGGCATCATGCTTTGCACGTCCGCGCCCAGAACCCAGTCGTAGAACGTCTTCGCCTCGGTCTCGTTCTGTGCGCCTTCGATCAGCGACATCGACCCGATCTCATAGCCGGTGCCCTCGCAGGGGGCGACTACCTCGACCGGGAAGCCTTCCTCGGCCTGCGCCACGGCGTCGTGCATGAAGACGATGCCAAGGCCGGTTTCACCGCGCGCGGCGGCTTTCACCGGGGCAGAGCCCGACTTGGTGTACTGCGACACGTTCGCGTCCATGTCCGCGAGGAAGGCGAAGGCTTCGTCTTCGCCCATCAGCTGCACCAGCGTGGCGAGCGTGGTGTAGGCGGTGCCCGACGAGTTCGGGTCGGCGATCTGGATCTCGCCGGCCAGCGAGGGATCCAGCAGGTCGGCCCAGCACGTCGGCGGGGTGATGCCCTTGGATTCGAAGATCTCGGTGTTGTAGCCCCAGCCAAGCGCGCCGGAATAGACGCCGACCGTCCGGTAGCCCGACAGTTCCGCCTGCCGCGTGGCCCACTCGTGCAGTTCTTCCAGCATCGGCGACTGGTATTCCATCGTCAGCCCGTCAGACGCCGCCTGAAGATGCGGGTCGCCGGTGCCGCCCCACCACAGATCGGTCTGAGGATTGCGGCCCTCGGCCCGGATCTTGGCATAGGCCTCGCCCGAGGACAGGCGCACCATGTTCACGTCAATGTCGTGGCCGGCTTCGAACTGCTCGACCAGCAGTTCGCAGATCACCACGTCGGCGGAACAGATAAGGTTCAGTTCCTGCGCGTGGGCGGCGCCTGCGGTCAGCAGCGCGGCTGCCCCGGCGAGGGTCAGTTTCAATGGTTTCATAATTTCCTCCCTTGCTGTCGAATGCCGGACTTGAGCCCGTGAACAGCTGTGCAATACTTTTCATCCGGATTCGCAGGTTGTCAAACATTTGTTACAAATCTGTTGGAATGTGCGTAATCTGTACGGGGCGTGCCATGTGCGCAGGTGCTCAACAAGGGCGAGGGAATTGATGGTCTTGGGACGTGGAGGCGTCAGCGCCAAGGATGTCGCGAAGGCGGCCGGTGTCAGCCGGGCGGCCGTGTCGCGCGCGTTCACGCCGGGCGCCAGCATCTCTGCCGAGACCCGCAAAAAGGTCATGAAGGCCGCCGACACGCTGGGGTATCAGGTCAACCATCTGGCGCGCGGGTTGATCCGGTCCGAGACCGGGATCGTCGCGCTGATCGCGGCGGAATTGGCAACGCCCTACAGGTCTGCGCTGTTGGCGGCGCTGTCCGAGCGGCTGCAGGAAGCCGGCAAGGTGGCGATGCTGATCAACTCGGACCGCTCCGATGACAGTGTCGAACGGGCGCTGCGGCAGGCGATCAGCTATCGCACCGATGCGGCGGTGGTGCTGTCCGGGATGCCGAAGACCGAATTGACCGAGACCTGTCTGAAGAACGGAATGCGGTTGGTTCTGATCAACCGCGACGAATACCGAGAAGGGTCGTACCTGATCCGCCTTGATGACCGCGCGGCGGGGCGCACCGCCTTCGCGACGCTGGCCGCCGCCGGGTGCAGGCGTCTTGCGCTGGCGACGTCGCAGGCCGGCACGCCCAGCCTATCCGCCCGCCGTGATGGGTTCCGCGATGCCGCTGCTGCCGCCGGGGTGGAGATCGTCGAAGAGGCGACCGGCCCCACCAGCTATGAGACCGGGCTGTCCATCGGCACCCGCCTTATGTCGCAGACGGATCGACCGGACGGGGTGTTCTGCACCACCGACCTTCTGGCGCTTGGCGTGATGGACGCCGCGCGCCACCGCTTCGGTGTCCGCATCCCCGAGGATCTGTCCGTGATCGGCTTCGACGATGTGCCGCAGGCGTCTTGGGAAAGCTATGACCTGACGACCTTTTCGCAGCCGGTGGGCGAGATCGCGGATGCCTGCGTCGATTGGCTGACCGGAGATGCGATGTCTGGCGATCCGCTGCAAACCTCGATCCCGGTGCAGTTGGCGTGGCGCGGCAGCGTGCGGAAGAACCAGCCCTTCTGACGCGGCTTGCGCAGGGGCGGGATGTCCGTCACTAATGACGCTTTGACGTCATTCATGGGGAAGTCATGGCCAAGCGCGCCACCGTCGCAGATGTCGCCAAAGCGGCCGGGGTCAGCGTCACCACCGTGGACCGCGCCCTGAACGGGCGGATGCGGGTCCGCGAAGAGACGCTGCGCAAGATCGCCGAAGCGGCGCATCGCGTGGGCTATCATGGCCGGGGGCTGATCGCGCATCGTCTGAACGTCTCGCTGCCGCATGTCACGCTGGGCGTGGTGCTGGTGAAGGGCGGTCAGGCGTTCTACCGCAACTTCGCGCAGGAACTGGAACAGGCGATGACAGCCCGGCCCGACATTCGCGGAGCGGTGCGCATCAGCTATGTCGCGTCCCAATCGCCGGACGATTTCGCCGCCGCGATCCAGTCGCTGGGGAAAGAGGTGGACGCGCTGGCCTGCGTGGCGATCAACCACCAGAAGCTGACCGCCGCGGTGCAGGACCTGAAGGATCGGGGCGTGCCGGTCTTTGCGCTGCTGAATGACATGGCACAGGGTGTGCGGACGGCCTACCTTGGGCTTAACAACATGAAAGTAGGGCGGAATGCCGCATGGATGCTGACCCGCGTCGCGGCTGGACCGGGGAAGCTGGCGGTGTTCGTCGGCGGAAACCGTTGGCACGGCCACGATCTGCGCGAGGTAGGATTCCGATCCTATGTACGGGGCGAGGCGCCGCAGTTCTCGGTCCTTGATACCTTGGTGAACCTAGAGACCCGCAAGGTCACGTACGAGGCCACGCTGGAGCTATTGCGCCGTCACGAGGATCTGTCGGGCATCTACGTCGCGGGCGGCGGGATGGAAGGGGCCATCGCCGCGCTACGCGAAATGCGGCCCCCGGGCAAGGTCAGCCTTGTGGTGAACGAACTGACCCTCGACAGCCGCGCGGCATTGGCAGATGGCTATGTCCAGATGGTTATCTCGACCCCGCTTGCCGACTTGTCACGCGCGTTGGTGGGGGCCGTGGTCGACAGTTTCGACGGTGGATCGGGCGAGGGGGCGGGCCAGCTGTTCCTTGAGCCCCGGATCATTTTGCCGGAGATGCTGTGATGACGTGAATACGTCATTAAGGCGCGCTGGAATGCGTCATCAATGACGTGAAATCCCCGGCCGATGATTGACGGAACGCGCCCCCGTTGCGCAGGTTTCGCCCGTACCGCGCCGCACAAGGCGGCGAGTCGGGCCGCGTCGGATTGTCCGCGACGGCCCTCGGTTCCGGGAGGAAACATGAACGTCAGGTTTGCCATTCTTGGCGCAGGCCGTATCGGCCAGGTGCACGCGCGCGCCATCGCTTCGATCCCCACGGCGGATCTTGTCGCCGTCGCCGAGTCCTCGGCCGAGGCGGCGAAGGCGGTGCAGGACCGTTATGGCTGCGAGATCCGCACCATCGACCAGATCGCGGCGTCCGATGATATCGACGCGGTGGTCATCTGCACGCCGACCGACACCCACGCGGACCTGATCGAGACCTTCGCCCGCGCGGGCAAGGCGATCTTCTGCGAAAAGCCCATCGACCTGAGCGTCGACCGGGTGAAGCAGGCGCTAGCCACGGTCGAGGCGCTGAACGCCCGGCTGATGATCGGCTTCAATCGCCGCTTCGACCCCGACTTCATGGCGCTGAAGGCGGCGATCGACGACGGCCGCATCGGCGAAGTCGAGATGGTGACCATCACATCGCGCGACCCCGGCGCCCCGCCGCCCGCCTATATCAAGGTTTCCGGCGGCATCTTCCGGGACATGACGATCCACGATTTCGACATGGCGCGCTGGCTGCTGGGTGAGCCGGTGGTGTCCGTGCAGGCCGCCGCCAGTGTCCTGACGGACCCGGCGATTGCCGATCTGGGGGACTATGACAGCGTCAACGTCATCCTGACGACGGGCAGCGGCAAACAGTGCACCATCACCAACACCCGCCGCGCCACATATGGCTACGACCAGCGGATCGAGGTGCTGGGATCGCGCGGTGCGGTGTCTGCCGAAAACCACCGCGAAGCCAACGTCGAGATCGCGACCGCCGACGGCTATCTTCGTCCGCCGCTGCTGAACTTCTTCATGACGCGCTACACCGCGGCTTACGCCAATGAAATCGCGGCCTTCGTCGACGCCGTTGCCACCGACGGGCCGATGCCCGCCACGGGCGAGGATGGGCTGAAGGCGCTGGAACTGGCCGAGGCCGCCTTGGACAGCGTGCGCACCGGGAAGGTTGTCGCGCTGGATTAGGCGCGGCGGGCAGGGCTTTGGAAAAACAGGATAACATGACCATGACCAAGACGCTTGACGTTATCACCATCGGCCGTGCGGGTGTGGATCTGTACGGCGACCAGATCGGCGGGCGGCTGGAGGACATGGGCTCGTTCTCGAAGTACATCGGCGGGTCTCCGACGAACATCGCCTGCGGGACGGCGCGGCTGGGGCTGAAGTCGGCTTTGCTGAGCCGGGTCGGCGACGAACACATGGGCCGGTTCATCCTTGAACAGCTGGCCCGCGAGGGCGTGGTGACCGAGGGGGTGGTGACCGATCCAGAGCGGCTGACCGCGCTGGTGATCCTTGGCATCCGAGATCAGGAACAGTTCCCGCTGATATTCTACCGCGAGAACTGCGCCGACATGGGCCTGTGCGAGGATGACGTGCACGAGGCTTTCATCGCCTCGGCGCGGGCGGTGGTGCCCACGGGCACGCATCTTAGCCATCCGCGCACGCGGGCGGCGGTGCTGAAGGCGCTGGAACTGGCGCGCAAGCACGGGGCGCGCACGGCGCTGGACATCGACTATCGCCCGAACCTGTGGGGCGTGCTGGGACATGGCGATGGCGAAAGCCGGTTCGCCGAAAGCGCCGAGGTCACGTCGAGCCTGCAGGAAACGCTGCATCTGTTCGACCTGATCGTCGGCACCGAGGAAGAATTCCACATCGCGGGCGGGTCGACCGACACGCTGACGGCGCTGCGCGCGGTTCGGGCGGTGTCGGACGCGGTGCTGGTGTGCAAGCGCGGGCCGATGGGCGCGGTGGCGTTCGAGGGTGCGATCCCCGACAGCCTTGAAGCAGGTCAGACCGGACCGGGCTTTCCGATCGAAGTGTTCAATGTGCTGGGCGCGGGCGATGGCTTCATGTCCGGGCTGCTGAAGGGTTGGCTGGACGGCGAGGACTGGCCGGTCGCGCTGAAATACGCGAACGCCTGCGGCGCCTTCGCGGTCAGCCGCCACGGCTGCACGCCGGCCTATCCATCGTGGGAAGAGTTGCAATTCTTTTTCCGTCGCGGCGTCGTTCGGCCCGACCTGCGCAACGATGCTGAACTGGAGCAGGTCCACTGGGCGACCAATCGCAAAGGCGACTGGTCCAGCCTGAAGACCTTTGCCTTCGACCACCGGGCGCAGCTTGAGGAGATGGATGGCTATACGCCCGAAAAAGGCAGCGCGTTCAAAGAGCTGTGCCTTGAAGCTGCGATAAAGGTTCAGGGCGGCAACGGCGGTTTCGGCATCCTGTGCGACAACCGCATCGGTCGCGCCGCGCTGCACCGGGCAAGTGGGTCCGGCCTGTGGATCGGGCGGCCTGCCGAGCTTCCCGGCTCGCGCCCCATCGGGTTCGAGCCGGACCTGGGCCCGGACCTTGGACGCTTGCGGGAATGGGCGCGCGAGAACGTGGTGAAGCTTTTGGTCTTCTGCCACCCCGACGACGATGCCGCGACGCGCGCGCTGCAGGAAGATCGGGTCCGGCGCCTGTTCACCGCCGCACGCCGCAACGGGCTGGAGTTCTTGCTGGAAGTGATCCCGTCGAAGGTGGGCCCGGTGGACGACACCACGACGGCGGTGCTGATCCAGCAGTTCTATGACGCGGGCGTGTATCCCGACTGGTGGAAGCTGGAACCGTTCCGCACCGCCGCCGCGTGGGAGGCCGCCGTCGCCGCGATCGAGCGCAACGACCCGCGCACACGCGGGATCGTGGTTCTGGGGCTGGACGCGCCAGAGGCAGAGCTTGCCGAAAGCTTCGCGCTGGCGGCCCGGCAGCCCTTGGTGAAGGGGTTCGCCGTCGGGCGCACGATCTTCGGGGACGCGGCGCGGGCGTGGATGACAGGTGCGATGTCCGATGCCGACGCGGTGGCGCTTATGGCGGCGCGTTATGCGAAGCTGTGCGAAACGTGGGACGCGGCGCGGGCACAGGCCCGGCAGGCGGCGGCGTGAAACGGTCGGTGGGACAGGGGGCTCTGCCCCCGCCGCGCGCTGCGCGGCTCCCCCGGGATATTTCGGGACAGAAGAAGGATCTGGTTCCGACTGGGAAAGGGAGGTGGTCATGAAGACGATCCGGCTGACAGCGGCGCAGGCGATGGTGAAGTGGCTTTCGGTGCAAGTGACCGAGGCGGTTGAGCCCTCGGGCCGCGACGCGGCAGGGCAGACTGAGGTTTGCCGGTTTATCGAGGGCGTCTGGGCGATCTTCGGGCACGGCAACGTGGCCGGTGTGGGCGAGGCACTGCATCGGTATCGCGACGATCTGCCGACGTGGCGGGGCCAGAACGAGCAGACGATGGCGCACGCGGCGATCGCCTATGCCAAGACGATGCGGCGCAGGCGGGCGCAGGCGGTGACATCGTCGATCGGGCCCGGCTCGACCAACCTGGTGACCGCCGCCGCGCTGGCGCATGTGAACCGGCTGCCGCTTTTGATGATCTGTGGCGATGTCTTCGCGAACCGCCGACCCGATCCGGTGCTGCAGCAAATCGAGGATTTCGACGACGGCACGGTCAGCGCCAACGACTGTTTCCGTCCCGTGGTGCGCTATTTCGACCGGATCACCCGGCCCGAGCATCTGCTGACCTGCCTGCCGCGCGCGCTGGCGGTGATGACCGATCCCGCGAATTGCGGTCCGGTGTGCCTGTCCTTTTGCCAGGACGTGCAGGCCGAGGCTTATGACTATCCCGAAGCCTTTTTCGAGCCGAAGGTCTGGCGCATCCGGCGTCCCGAGCCCGACCCGCGCGAGGTGTCGGACGTGGTCGCCGCGATCAAGGCGGCACAGCGGCCGATGATCGTGTCGGGCGGCGGGGTGCTGTATTCCGGTGCCGAGGCCGCGTTGGCCGCGTTCGCCGCGCGCCACAACATCCCCTTCGCCGAAACGCAGGCGGGCAAGGGGGCGCTGTCCTTCGAGAACCCGCTGAACTTCGGCGCGCCCGGTGTGACCGGGTCGGCCTGCGCCAACGCGCTGGCGGCAGAGGCGGATCTTGTCATCGGCGTCGGCACGCGGTTCCAGGATTTCACGACCGGCTCGTGGACCGTGTTCGGGGGCGAGGGGCGCCGGTTGGTGTCGATCAACCTGCACGGCTATGACGCCACCAAGCACGGCGCGATCCCCTGCGTCGGCGATGCGCGCACGGTGCTGGGGCAGCTGTCGACCGCCTTGGGCGACACGCGGTTCGACTGGCACGACCCCGCGGCGCGCGAGGCGTGGCACGACACCGTGCGGCAGGTCACCGCCGCGCCGAACCATGACGGTCTGCCGTCGGACGCGCAGGTGATCGGCGCGGTGCAGCGGACCGCGGACGAGACCACGGTCGCCATGTGCGCCGCGGGCACCATGCCGGGGGCATTGCATGTCCTGTGGCAGGCGGCGCAGGGCGGCTACCACATGGAATACGGCTATAGCTGCATGGGCTACGAGATCGCGGGCGCGATGGGCATCAAGCTGGCCGCGCCCGACCGCAACGTGGTCTGTTTCGTGGGCGACGGCAGCTATATGATGGCGAACTCGGAGCTGGCGACGGCGGTGATGCGCCGCGTGCCCTTCACCGTCGTTCTGACCGACAACCGCGGCTATGGCTGCATCAACCGGTTGCAGCAGGCCACCGGGGGCGCCGCGTTCAACAACATGTACGCCGACGCCAATGTCGAGGTGCAGCCCGACATCGACTTTGTCGCCCACGCGGGCGCGATGGGGGCCCATTCGGAAAAGGCGACCGGCATCGCCGACCTCGAGGCGAAGATCCTTGCGGCGCGCGGGCGCGACATCCCCAGCGTGATCGTCATCGACACCGAGGCGGAGTCCGGCACCGGCGCCGGGGGGCATTGGTGGGACGTCGCGGTGCCGGAAGTGGGCGACGGTGACAGCTTGGACCGCGCCCGCGCCGACTATGCCGCCAACATCGCCCGGCAGAACCCGCTCAACTGATCCCGCGCCGGGCCGTGCGCCCGCGCGTTCCATGCAGGACCGACCCATGATCCAATTCGGCACCAACCCCATCGCCTGGGCCAACGACGACGACCAAAGCATCGGTGCGGACATCCCGACCGAGCGTATTCTTGACGAGGCAGGCCGCCAGATCGGCTTTGACGGGATCGAGAACGGCCACCGCTGGCCTGACGATCCCGTAGCCTTGAAGCAGCTTTTGGGCGGCTACGGGCTGACGTTCATTTCCGGCTGGTACTCGACCGAGTTGCTGGTGCGGTCGGTCGAGGACGAGATCGCCGCCGTACAGCCGCATCTTGCCAAGCTGAAAGAGAACGGCTGTGCGGTGTGCATCGCGTGCGAGACCTCGAACGCGGTGCATTCCGACCCGGCGGTCGCGGTGAACGACAAGCCGGTGCTGTCGGCGGACGAGATGGCGGCGTTCGGCGCAAAGCTGGAGGCCTTCGCCGCCTACCTCCAGTCGGAGGGCGTGCGGCTGGCCTATCACCACCACATGGGGACCATCGTCGAGACGCCGGACGAGATCGACGCGTTCATGGCGGCGACAGGACCCGCGACGGGGCTGCTGTTCGATGCGGGCCATTGCCGGTTTGGCGGTGGCGATCCCGAGACGGTGCTGGCGCGGCACATAGACCGTGTGGTGCATTTCCATGCCAAGAACGTACGCCCCGACGTGGCGGCGCGGGTGCGCGACGAGAACCTGTCGTTCATCGAGGGCGTCCTGGCCGGGGCCTTCACCGTGCCCGGCGACCAGGAGGGGTGCGTCGAGTTTCGTCCGTTGCTGCAGATCCTTTCGGATGCCGGTTACGACGGCTGGATCGTGATCGAGGCAGAGCAGGACCCCAACGTTCGCAATCCCCTGCTGTACCAGACGCTGGGACTGGCCACCCTGAAACGGCTGGCGCGCGAGACCGGGCTGGTCGCGGGCTGATGCGACCGGACAAGACAGGAAAGGAATTCCGATGCCAGATCTTCTGAAACGCCCGTTCGGGACCCACGGCAAGGTCCATTCGATCACGCCGGAAAGCGCCGGGTGGCGCTATGTCGGGTTCGACCTGTGGCGCCTGCGCGCGGGCGAAACCACGGGCGCAGAGACCGGCGACCGCGAGGTGATCCTTGTCATGGTCGAGGGCAAGGCGACGATGCAGGCGGCCGGGCAGGACTGGGGCGAGTTGGGCGACCGGATGAACGTGTTCGAGAAGACGCCGCCGCATTCCCTGTACGTGCCGAACGGCGAAACGTGGCAGGCGACGGCCACCACCGACTGCGTCATCGCCGTCTGCTCGGCCCCCGGCACCGGCGGCCATCCGGCGCGCCGGATCGGGCCGGACGGGATCGAACTGACCCAGCGCGGCAAGGGCAGCAACACGCGTCATATCAACAACATCGCGATGGAGGCCGAGGATTACTGCGACAGCCTGCTGGTGACCGAGGTGTTCACCCCGGCGGGCCACTGGTCGTCCTATCCCAGCCACCGCCACGACGAGGACGACTATCCCCGGATCACCTATCTGGAAGAGACCTACTATCACCGGCTGAACCCCGCGGACGGATTCGGGATTCAGCGGGTCTATACCGACGACCTGCAGCTGAACGAGACGATGGCGGTGCATGACGGCGATGTGGTCTGCGTTCCGCGCGGCCACCACCCTTGCGGGGCGCCGCACGGGTTCGAGATGTATTATCTCAACGTGATGGCCGGGCCGCTGCGCAAGTGGCGCTTCGTCGCCGCGCCGCAGGTCGAATGGATCATGGAGCGCGACGCGACATAACCGTTGCGCGGGGCGGCGGAGCGACGCCGCCCCTTGATTGATCCGGGATGTTCGGGCAACGGAACGGTCCTATAGGCAGATCGGCGGCCCCCACGGTCTGCCGCGCGCCAGACCGGGAGACACCGTGACATCCGCAATCGCCGACCTTGGCCGTGCCAACCTTGCCGGCAGCTTCTGGATGATCGCCGCGATGGGCGCTTTCGCGGTCGAGGACGCGCTTTTGAAGGTCGCCGCCGTGACCTTGCCGGTGTGGCAGATCCTGATCCTGTTCGGCGCGGGCGGGGCCTGCCTGTTCGCCTGCCTTGCGCTTGTGAACCGCGAGCGGCTGTTCTCGCCCGATGTCCTGTCCCGCCCGATGCGCATCCGCGTCCTGTTCGAGGTCGTCGGGCGGCTGTTCTATGTCCTTGCCATCTCGATGATCCCGCTGTCGGCGGCGACGGTCATCCTGCAGGCGACCCCGCTGGTGGTCGTTGCGGGGGCGGCGTTGCTGTTCGGGGAAACGGTCGGCTGGCGACGGTGGTGCGCGATCGTCGTGGGGCTGGCCGGGGTGGTGATCATCATTCAGCCCGGAACGGACAGCTTTTCCATGCTGTCGGTGCTGGCGGTGATCGGCATGTTCGGCTTTGCGGGCCGCGATCTAGCCAGCCGCGCGGCGCCGAGGACGCTGGGCACGTCGACGCTTGGGGTCTATGGCTTTCTTGCCATCGTGGTCGCGGGTCTTGCCTTCGCGGTATGGGAGGCGCGCCCGATGGTGATACCCGACACCCGCGCCGCGCTGGTGCTGACGGCGGCCGTCGTCGCGGGCGTCGCGGCCTATTCCTTCCTGATGAAGGCGATGCGCACCGGCGAGGTATCGGCGGTGACACCGTTCCGCTATACCCGGCTGCTGTTCGGCGTGGCCTTCGGTATCGCGCTTTTCGGCGAGCGGCCCAGCCTTGCGATGCTGGTCGGATCGGCGCTGATCGTCGCCTCGGGCCTGTTCATCCTGTGGCGCGGCAAGGCGCCCGGGCGGGTCAGCTCGCGTTCTGCAGGGTAATCACTCGGCTGGCCGACAGCTCTCCGGCTTCGGATAGGATCGGCAGCGCCACCGCCGCGACGTGGGCGTTGATCCGCTTCAGGTCGCGCAAGATGTCGAGATGCAGCGAAGTCGAGCCAAGCGTTTCGGGCTGGCCGTTCTGCAGCCGTTCGATGTGCTTTTTCTGGGACCGCTCTTCGATCTGGCGGACATGCACCTTTTCTGCGGTCAGGCGGCGGGCGAGGTTCACGTCGCGGCTAAGGAAAACCGACTGCGCCAGTTCTAGGTTCAGCAGCGTTTTGCGGTACAGCTCGCCGATCTCTTCCTCGCCTGCGGGCGAGAATTTCACCTGCCGCTCGGCCTTCTTGCGCGCCATCTGGGACAGGTCGCGGTCGATGATGTCCCCGATGTGTTCGAGGTTGATCGCGTAGGACAGGATTTCACGCATCCGCGCGGCCTCGGGTTCGTTCAGGTCGGACCGGCCAAGGCGCAGGAAATACTGCTTTACCTCGTACAGCGCGGCGTCGACGCGGTCGTCCAGCCGCCCGATCTCGCGCGGGGCGCCCGGATCGTCGACCAAGAGCGACCGCAGGTTCAGTTCCATCATCGCGGCCACGGTGTCGCCGATGCGCAGGACCTCGCGGGCGGCGCCCCCCAGCGCCAGCGCCGGAGTGTCCAGCGCGGCGTCGTCCAGATGGGACGGTGCGCCGCGCTCGCCCTCGGGGTCGGGCCACAGCCTGCGGGTCAGGCGGTCCAGCGGGCCCAGCAGCGGCAGGAACAGCGCCAGCAGGATGGCGTTGAACGCAAGATGCGCGGCGATGCCAAGGTTGACCCCCGCCGGGACATGGGCCGCCATGACGGGCCCGGCCAGCCCCGCCGTGACCAGCACCAGCAATGACCCGGCGGCGCGCACCGCAAGGTTGCCGCGCGTCAGGCGGCGCGCCTCGGGGCCGTCTGACGTGACGGCAAGGCAGGGCGGGATTGCGCCGCCAAGGTTCGCCCCGGCGACAAGCACCAACAGCAGCGACGGGCTGACGGCGGTGCTGTCGGCCAGCATCGACACGAACAGCACCACGGCAAGGCTGGACGAGGACGCAAAGGCCAGCGCGGCGGCCAGCAGCAGGCCGAAGATCGGGCCCTGCGACAGTGCGGACAGGATCGCGGTCGTCACCTCGGCCTCGCGCAGGGGGCCGGTGGCGGCGCCGAGGAGTTCCAGCGCGAACAGCATAAGACCCAGCCCGATCAGAGCCTTGCCGATGCCGCGCCCCTTGGCCAGTTGGCTGCGGGCATGGGTGATGACCCCGGCCAGCACCAAGGCAGGCGACAGCCAGTGCAGGTCGTTCACGAGGATCGCGGCGGTCAGCGCGGTGCCAAGGTTCGCGCCCAGCAGTACCGCCTGCGCCATGCGCGGCCCGATCAGATCGCGCGAGACGAAGGACCCGGCGATCACCGCCGTCGCGGTCGAGGATTGCACCGCGATGGTCGCCAGCATCCCGGACAGCGCGGCAGTGACGCGGTTGCCGGTGCCTCGGGCGATGCCGTTTCGCAGCGAGGCGCCAAAGCCCGACAGGATGCCCGACTTGACCATCCGCAGCGCCCACAGCAGCAGCGCACCGGCGCCCAGAAGGTCGATCAGCTGGATGGTAGAGGTCATGCGGGGTCTCCATGCGGCGCCGGGCCGGGCAGGGCGGCCACAGCTTTTTCTTGAGCCGTGCGGATCCTGCCTTTAGGGTCCTCGATGAAATTATTTGCAACCGATTGCAAGGGCTGTGCATGAGCGGACCAATTCCACCGCGGGGCGACCGGACGTCCTATGTAAGCGCCAACGAGGTGGCGGAACGCGCCGGGGTGTCCCGGTCCGCCGTGTCGCGCACCTTTTCGGGCGCCGGAAGCGTCGCCCCGGCGACCCGCCGCAAGGTGCTGAAAGCAGCCGAAGAACTTGGGTATCACGCCAACCTTCTGGCGCGCGGGCTGGTCGGTGAACCGTCCAAGATCGTTTGCGTGATCGCGGCGGATGTCGGCCAGCCGTATCATGCCGCGATGATCGACCGGGTGACCCGGCAGATTCAGGATCTGGGCAAGGTCGCGATGATCATCAACACCGGCGGTGACGAGGACAGCGTCAGCCAGGCTTTGCGGCAAAGTTTGCAATACCGTGCAGAGGCCTCGGTCGTGCTCAGCGGGGCGCCTTCTGCCAAGCTGGTGCAAAGCTGTCTTGCCAATGGGCAGCGCGTGGTGCTGGTCAACCGGACCGATGACGCCGAAGGGGTGGAACGGATCTGGATCGACAACCACAAGGCCTGCCGCGAGGCGCTGGCACTGCTGCGTCGGGCGGGCTGCGCGCGGCTGGCGTGCGTGTCCTCGCAGGCGCGGACCCCGTCGATGATGACCCGTGAAACCGCCTTTACCGAAGCCGCGGCCGAGGTCGGCGTCCACATCGACGTCACGCGGATCGGGCCGACCAGCTATGACACCGGGCTCGAGGCGGCGCGCGTCCTGCTGGGCCGCTCGGATCCGCCGGACGGGGTGTTCTGCGTGACCGACCTGCTGGCGTTCGGCTTCATCGACGGGGCGCGCAACATCTTCGGCGTCGAGATCCCGCGCGACCTGTGCGTAATCGGCTTCGACGATGTGCCGCAGGCGCGCTGGTCGGCGTACGAACTGACCACCTTCCGCCAGCCGATGGACGAGATGGTCGCGCGCATCGCCGAGCTGCTGACCTCGGACGCGGGCGGTAGCGAGTCCGCCTTCGACGCCTTGCCGGTGTGGCGGAAGACTGTGCGCATGGGCTAGCACGTTTCGGCCACCGACCTCAGCCGGTCCAGCGCGGCGCGGGCCAAGGCGTTGCCGGTCTTCATTATCCCCAGCGTTTCAAAGAAGACCGCAAGGATTGCCGTGTCGGGTCCGCTGACGGACGCCGGGCTGGCACAGGTTCGAGCAAGGTCGGCATAAAGCGCGCGCCGCTCGGGGGCGACAGCCGCCGCGCCGGCACCGGCCTCGCGCAGGCGATACCAATCCACGAACACATCGGCGAACGCGATGTCGGGCACCTGCACGTCGGAATGGCCGAGGCGTGCGATCACGTCGGACAGCCGTGCGGTCTGGACCATTGGCTGCATCCGCTTCGGCCAGTCTTCCGGCAGACGACGGTTCAGCACGACATCGCGGAAATGCAGATCTAGGAAGTCAGGATAATCGGCGGCCGTCAGCGCGGGGGCCTCGCGCACGGTCCGTTCAGCCTCGGCGGCATATCGGCCGAACCACGCGTCAAATCCGGGTGCGTCGGTCACGGCGCGGTCGCAGATCCGCGCGCCGTCCGCGTCGAGGGTCAGGCATTTCCACCCGGCGGGGAAGGCGACGGTGGACGGGATGGCGACATTCACGACCTCGCCGCCGGGGCTGGATGCCGTGGAATCGACATGCCAATGGCCGCTGAAATGCAGCGGGATGCCGGTTCCGGCAATCGCCGCCGCGACGTCGCTGCGTGGCATCTGGCGGGCGCCCGCGCGCGAGGACGGCAACCGCGCCAGCGCTTCGGTGCAGCCGTGGAAGACATCGGCCACAGGATAGTGCGAGAACGTCACCAGCCGTTTGCCCTGCTTGCGGGCCCGCTGCGCGACGTCGCGCATCCAGTCCAGCAGGTAGGGCTTGTGCCGCACCGTCGCGTTCCAGCCTTCCTTGCTGCAATCGGTGTAACCGCCCGTGCCGTCCGGCAGGTAGACGTTCGCGTCCAGCGACAGAAGCCACAGACCCTCGACCGGCTCAACAAGATAGGACAGGTCGCAGACGAAGGCGCTGTCGCCCCGCGCGGACGAGAACCGGGCCTCGCGGTCGGCAAGGTCCGGCGTGGTGCCGAACGGCGTTTCCCAGTGCAGGTCCGACGGCTGCGGGCGGTAACCGAACGCCTCGGCGTACAGCGTCGCCTCGTCATAGCCGACCATCCTTTGTCCCGGCCACAACCGCGCGCCCGCGCGGCGCGGGATGCTTTGGCCTGCCAGCGCCTCGACGTGGCCGTCGGCATCGACGAAGCTTTTCGCCAGCGGCTTGCCGGTCATCGACCATTGGTCGTGGTTGCCGGGAGTCGCGAAAAAGCGGACGCCGTGCCGCCGGGTATAGTCGGCCAGCAGGTCGGACACCGCCTGCCAGCTTGCGGGCTGGCCGTCGTCGGTCAGGTCACCCACGATGATGCACAGGGTGATCCCTTCGGCCACCAACGCATCCAGCGCGGCGCGGAACGCCGGGCCGCTTTCGTTGAACACGCGCGTTGACGCCATGCTGTCGGCGAAGGACCGCACCAGCGGCGTGTCGTCGGTGGTGCCCGCGTGGACGTCGTGCAGGTGCGGATCGGACAGGACGGCGATACGGGTCATTGCGCGCGGGCTGCCTCGGCCGGTTCGGGGTCGCGATGCGCGATCCGGTCGATCCAGTCCGACGCCGCCTTCGCGGCATTGACCAGCACGGGCTTCGGCGCCTCGAACCACTCGTCCGGGTGCAGTTCGCGCCGGGTGCGCACATGGTCCAGCGCCGCGTCCAGCGTCGGATAGCGGTCCGGCATCTGTTTGTGCAGCAACAGCGCCACCAAGGCGACCGACCGGCTGCGTCCGCCCCGGCAGTTCACCAGCACGTTGCCACGCTCGCGCAGCGGGTACGACGCCCGCTCGGGCAGGATCTGCGACAGCGCGCCCAGCAGTTGATAGTAGCCAGCCAGCATCATCGTCTCGGCGTTGCCGCCGCCGTCGACCAGACCCAGCTTGTAATATCGGTACGCGCCGAACCCGTAGGTCAGTCCGTCGTCGGACATCTCGGGGTCGGGTGAGGTCACAAGGTTCACGTCCAGATTGACGGCGCAGTTCACGACGGTGGTGATGCCGTGCTTTTGCAGCAGATCCGGGTTCGACATGCCCTCGCGCCCGCCGATGTACAGGGCGACGCCGTAGGGCTCTAGCCGCTCTTCGATCAGGCTGATGTCGGGGCGGTCATAGCGGGGGGCCTTCTTCATCGGGCTTGCGTCGTTCATGCGATCATCCTTGCGCGTTCGGTTTCGTTCGACTGCGACGCAAGGCTGATGCCCGTCGCGGCGCTTGTCTCGGCCGCCAGCGAGGGCACGACGGCCAGCACCGCGCCCCCCTGACCCAGCCCGTCTTCGGGCATGGCGCTGACGCGCCCGCCGGCTTCTTCGACCAGCAAAAGCCCCGCAAGGCAGTCCCACGCGTTCATGTGCAGTTCGGCATAGCCATCGGACCGCCCGTCGGCCACGTAGGCCAGCCCAAGCGCACCCGACGAGCAGCGCCGCACGTTCGCGCCGTGATCCAGAAGCCGCGTCAGGACCGACAGGTAGTCCTGCTGCGGACGCCGGTTGTTCCAGCCCAGTTCAAGGCACGCAGCCGAGAAGGCTTGCGTCGAGGCGACCTTGATCGGCGCGCCGTTGCAGGTGGCGCCTTCGCCGCGCCGGGCGAACCACAGTTCGTCCGTCGCGGGCGAGAAGATCGCGCCAAGTTCCGTGACGCCGTTGCGGACATAGGCAATCGAGATGCAGAAATGCGGGATTCCGCGTGCGAAGTTCGCGGTGCCGTCGATCGGATCGACAACCCAGACCGACTGGCCGGTGACGGTGCCGCCGGTCTCTTCGCCCAGAAAGTCGTCGCCGGGCAGCGCCTCGGCCAGCCGGGCCTTCAGGTGCGCCTCGACGGCGGCGTCGGTCTCGGTCAGGAAGTCCTGCGAGCCCTTCATGGTGATCTCTTCGCCATCGCGGCGGCGGAAGCCATTCAGCGCGATCCGTCCGGCGCTTCGGATCAGGGAAAGGCAAATGTCGGCGCGGTCGGCGATCTGCCGGGGCGCGGATGTGTCTGCTTGGCTCATGCAGGAAAGGCTCCGTTCAAGGGCCGGCGCGCGGGCTCGGGCCGGGTGTATTGGGTCGTGTGCGGTGTCATAGGGCGGGGGCCGAGGCGGTAGCGCGGCGGCGGGCGTCGACCGCGTCGGCGACCCGGTCCAGCGTCGGATAGCGGCCGCCGCGCCCCGTCGCGACGTAGCCGGGGCAATGGTGGGCGGGCGTGCCGTCGTGCGTCTTGCCCAGCGTCAGCGGGCGGTAGCTACCCCCGGCGTGTTCAAGGATCAGGATCGCGGCGGTGACGTCCCACGCGTTGACGCCGAAGCCCGCCGCCGCGTCGGCCCAGCCCGCCGCGATGTGGCACAGGCTCAGCGCCGCGCTGCCGGGACGCCGCAGGGTCGAGAATGCCGAAACAAGGTCGCCCAGACCGGCAAGGGCCGCGTCGCGGCCTTCAAGCCGGAAATCGCGCTGAACCGGGTATCCGGTGATCAGCGTGGCCCGGGCTTCGTCACGCGCCTCGGGGCAGCGAAGCGGCGCGCCGTTCAGCCACGCGCCCTTGGTGTCGGCCGAGAACAGGTTGTCCGCCATCGGGTCATATACCGCGCCCGCGACGATCCGGCCGTCGACGACGGCCCCGATCGACACGCACCAGAACGCAAGCCCGGCAGCGAAGTTCGAGGTGCCGTCGATCGGATCGACGAACCACTTCACCGGCCCGTTGCCGATCTCGCCGCCTTCCTCGCCGACGATGGCAGAGGCGGGGACCTGCGCCAGCAGTTGTTCGCGGATCACCGCTTCGGTTCGTTTGTCGTGGACCGTGACCGGGTCGTGCAGGTCGGCCTTGTAGTCCACCGTCATCCCGGACCGGAACACCGGGATCAGCGGCGTCCCGGCGGCGCGCGCGACGGCTTCGGCCACCTCGCGCAGGCGGGCGGGGGACGGAATGGCGGGATCGGTGGATGTCATTCGATCTTGGTCCTTTGAGTTCGGTCGCTCCGGGCCCGGACAGGCCCGAAGCTTGGCCGCTGGGGAGGTCAGCGGCTGTAGTGGATGCGCCAGAAGTCCTGCCAGTCCTGGCGGGTGTCCCAGTCCTCGATCCCGGACTTCGAGTCGTAGGCCAGAAGGTTGTCCCACAGCGCCACGACACCAGAGGGTTCGTCATCCGGCATCGAGATGGTGGTGTTCGTCGGCACCTTGCCGTCGACCATCTGGGGCGCGATGCCCTCTTCGGTCAGAACGAAATGTACGAACAGCTTCGCGGCGTTGGGGCTGTCGGTCCCGGCGGCGATCAGCGCGAGCTTGGAATAGGTCCAGCCGACCCACGGGGTCAGCGTGTCGCAGATCGCCATCGCGTGACCCTTGCCGTCGACATCGCGGAACTTGGCCGAGGACATCAGCCCGATGAACGGGTCTTCCTGCCCCGGCGCGCCGACGGCGGCCGAGGTGGTGTCGTCGCCTTCAGTCACCAGCGGCGCGTTGCCCGCCAAAGCGGCCACCCATGCCTTGGTGGCGGTGTCGAACTCGGTCTCCAGCGGTTGGCCGTAGTGGTCTTCATAGGCGGCCCGGACCGCGTCGTCGTGGTGGCTTTCCATCTGGCTGAACCAGTCGGTGTAGCTGGACTTGGACAGCGGGTCGATCAGGGCGAATTTCTTGGACCACTCGGGATCCGTCAGCGCCCAGATGTTGGTGACGGGGCAGGCGTCGTACACCTCGGTGTTGTAGGCGAAGACGTTGGCGTTCGTCGTCACCGTCAGCGGGTCCTGATAGGTGGCGGGGATCACGTCGGCCATGTCAGGCGGCAGCCAGCTGGTGACGAAGCCCTCGGGCAGCAGCTGCGCCAGCCCGGCGGGCGCGTCGGTGATCATCAGGACGTCGCCCTGCACGTTGTTCGCCTGAAACTCGCGGATCACCATCTCTAGCTGCGCGGTCGCGCTGACCTTCTGGCCGATTGCGTCCAGCCCGTACTTGGCCGCGAAATTCTCGGCCATGGATACGATCTTGCCGGTGCTATCGTAGACGGTCAGCGGCGGCTCGGCGCGGGCGGCCTCGATCAGCGCGTCGAGGTCGAAGTCCTCGGCCATCGCCATCGAGGGCAGGGCCATCGCGGCGGTCAGCGCAAGCAGGATGCCGGACGTCCCGGATCTGTTCATCTGTCTCATTCCTGTTCACCTTCTTGGGAAAGGGCCGGGCGGCGCTGCCGCCCGGCTGACCCGCTTAGCGGACGTAGTTGATGCGCCAGAAATCCTGCCAATCCTGCCGCGTGTCGTAGTCTTCGACGGCGGTGGACAGATTGTAGGTCAGCAGCTGATCCCACGCGTCGCCGATGCCCGACGGTTCGTCGTCAGGCAGGCCGACCTCGGAGTTGGCGGACATCTTGCCGTCCTGTGCCTGCGGCGCGATGCCTTCGGCGGTCATCACGTAATGGATGAACAGCTTGGACGCGTTCGGGCTGTCGCTGCCCGCCGCGATCAGGCCGACACCGGCGTTGGTGAACCCGAGCCACGGCTTGATCCCGTCACACAGACCCAGCTTGAAGTCCGAGTCCGCGTTGTCGCGGTACTTGGCCGAGCTCATCAGCCCCATGAAGCCCTCGGACTGGCCCGGCGCGCCGACGGCCTCGGCGGCGTTGCTGTCAGAGCTGCCCAGCAGCGGCGCGTTCGCGGCCAGCATCGCGACCCACTGTTCGGTCGCGCTTTGGTCGGTGCGGTCCATCGCTTCGCCGAAGTACTCTTCGTAGGCTTCGGCCAGCGCGTCGTCGCCATAGGTCTGCATCTGGTTGAACCAGTCGGTGTAGACCGACTTGTTCAGCGGATCCTGCATCGCCACCTTGCCGCGCCACTCGGGCTGGGTCAGTTCCCAGACGTTGGACACGGGGCAGGTGTCGTACAGCTCGGTGTTGTAGGTCCAGACGTTCGCCATCGTGACCACGACCAGCGGGTCCTGATAGCCGGGTTCGATGACGTCGGTCATGTCTGGCGGCACCCAGCTGACGGCGAAGCCGTTCGGCAGCAGTTCGGCAATTGCCGCCGGCGCGTCCGAGATGATCGACACGTCGCCCTGCACGTTCCCGGCCATCGCCTCGCGCGCCATCATTTCCAGCTGGGCGTGGGCTTTCACCTTCTGGCCGACGGCCTCTAGCCCATACTTCTCGGCGAAAGCCTCGGCCATCGTGGTGATCTTGCCGGTGCTGTCGAACACGGCCAGCGGCGGTTCGGCCTTGGCCGCCTCGATCAGGGCGTCCAGATCGAACTCTTCCGCCTGCGCGCCAGCGGCGACAAGGCAAAGCGCCAATGCGCTGGTGGATCTTTTGATCAGCTTATTCATTTGTGTCTTTCCTCCCTTTGAGTTGTGAGCCCGGCCCGCTCCTCCTGCGGGCCGGACGTGGTTTAGCGGCTGTAGTGAATGCGCCAGAAATCCTGCCAATCCTGCCGGGCGTCGAAGTCCTCGGCGGCGGTGGCCGTGTCGTAGACCATCAGTTCGTCCATGAAGTCGGCGACGCCCGAAACCTCTTCCGGGTTGGCGGGCACGGCGGTGTTGGACGACACCTTGCCGTCGACCGACATCGGCGCGATGCCTTCCTCGGTCAGCAGGTAGTGGACGAAAAGCTTCGCCGCGTTCGGGCTTTCGGTCTTCGTCGACATCATCGCGAGCCCCGGATAGAGCCAGCCGGTGAACGGCTCCATGCCGCCGCAGATGCCCAGAGCGGTTTCCCCGTCAGAGTTCGAGCGGAACTTGGCGGTGGACATGATGCCGAAGAACGGGTCGTCCTGACCCACTGCGCCGACGGCCTCTGCGACCGAGGTGCTGTCGCCCAGCAGGGGGGCGTTCTCGGCGTACATGCGGACCCACTGCCGGGTGGCGCTTTCCTCGGACGTGTCGATGGCTTCACCGAAGTAGGCCTCGTAGGCCGCGGCCATCGCATCGTCGTGGTGGGTTTCAAGCTGGTTGAACCAGTCGGCGTAGTTCGGCTTCACCAGCGGGTCGAGCATCGCGACCTTGCGGTTCCACTCAGGCTCGGTCAGTTCCCAGATGTTCGAGACGGGGCAGGTGTCGTAGACCTCGGTCGAATAGGCCCAGACATGCGGATCGGACACGACGACCAGCGGATCCTGCTGGCCTTCGGCGATACCGGGCGCAAGATCGGCGGGCACCCAGCTTGCGGCGATGCCCTCGGGGATCAGCTGCGCCATGATGGACCCGACGTCCGCCGCGACGCCAAGGTCGCCGACGATGTTGCCCGCTTGGAATTCGCGGATCATCAGGTCGATCTGGTCCGCCTCGTTCACCTTCTTGCCCTCGGCTTCGACGCCATAGAGTTCGCTGAAGGCTTCGGCCGTGCGGACGATCTTGCCGGTCACGGCATAGACCGTGATCGGAGGCTCGGCGCGTGCCGCGTCGATCAGGGCGTCGATGTCGAAATCGGCGTCCTGCGCCTGCGCCGCGCCGCCAAGCGCAAGCCCAAGGCTCAACGCCGCAAGGCGCATCGCTGTCGTGGTAAGGGTGTTCTTGGTCATGTCCTGTTCCTCCCTTTTGGACATCGGTTCAGGCTGCCGCCGCCGCGAGCACTTCGTCCGCGGCAAAGATGCGGTCGCCCTTCAGATCGAAGACGTTCAGCGCGCGGGCCGGGACGCGGAACCACATCCGGTCGCCCTCGTGCACGCTGGGCGCGACGTGTGTGTTCATGAAAATCGTCTGGTCGCCGGTCTCGAGCTCAAGGATCCAGCTGCCGCCGGTGGGCAGGATCGCCGCCACCTTGGCCGGCGCGCCGAAGTCGCCCTCGGCCAGCCCGTCCTTGCCCGACACCAGCGAGATCGCCTCGGGCCGGATGCCGACCGAGCCGATGCCGGAAATCTCCGGGTGGCGCAGCGCAAGGAAGCGTTTCGCGCCCTGCACCAGTTCGCCGGGCTGATCGAACTCCAGAATGTTGATCGGCGGCGAGCCTACGAATTCCGCCACGAAGCGGTTCGCGGGGCGTTCGTAGATGTCGTCGGGCTTGCCCAGCTGTTGCAGGGTGCCCTCGTTCATCACGGCGATGGTGTCGGCAAGGGTCATCGCCTCCCACTGGTCGTGGGTGACGAAGACGATGGTGGTCGAGAACTGGTCGTGGATCCGCTTCAGCTCGGCCCGCATCTCAAGGCGCAGGCGCGCGTCGAGGTTGGACAGGGGTTCGTCCAGAAGCAGGACGTCCGGGTTGACCGCCAGCATCCGTGCCAGCGCGACGCGCTGCTGCTGCCCGCCGGACAGCTGCGACGGGTAGCGGCTGCCGTACTTGCCGATGCCGAGGGCCTCCATCACCTCGGCAGTGCGCTTCTGGCGGTCTGCTTTCGCCACCTTGCGCAGCTTCAGACCGAACTCGACGTTCTGCTCGATCGTCAGGTGCGGCCACAGCGCGTAGCTTTGGAACACCAGCCCCATGCCGCGCTTCTCGGGCGCGATGAAGGTGGCGCGCTCGGGGCAATCGACGACGCGCGGGCCGACGGCCAGCTCCCCGCTCGACAGGTTCTCCAGCCCGGCGATCATCCGCAGCGTGGTGGTCTTGCCGCAGCCCGAGGGGCCGAGCAGGCACAGGAACTCTCCGTCCGCGACCTCGAGATCCAGATGGTGGATCGCCTCGTAGGCCCCATAGCTTTTCTTGACGTTTTTCAGCGTAATTCCCGGCATGGCTTATCCTCCCAGGCCTTCGGCAAGGTTTGTCTTTGTGAGCTTTTGCGCGGCGAGGGTGCCGAAATAGGCCAGCCCCGCGACGATCAGGACCACCGCGTTGGCGGCCTGCGTGTAGTTGTAGTCGACCAGCCGCAGCGAATAGGTGGTCAGCACGTCGGTCGACGGCACCGCCAGCACGACGAACAGGCTAAGCCCCTTGATCCCCGAGATGAACGGCAGCAGGACGCCGGTCACCAGCGATCCCTTCTGGATCGGCACCACGATGCGGGTCATGCGGTGGAACCACCCCGAGCCGGCGACTTGCGCCGCCTCTTCGGGTTCCTTGCCCAGCTGCATCATGGCCGAGATCCCGGCGCGCGAGGCATAGGGCATCTGGTCCGCGATCAGGGCGAGGATCAGGATCGCCATCGTGCCGTACAGGGCCGGGACCGGGCCGCGCTGGACCGCGAACAGCGACAGATAGGCGGCGGCGAAGGCGATGCCGGGCACGAGGTAGGGGAAGAAGGTCACCTGCCGCAGGAAGACACCCAGCGGCCGCAGCGGGGTGCGCACGACGGCATAACCGACCAGCAGCCCGAGGATGCCCGACACGACCGAGGCAGAGCCGACGATCCACAGCGTGTTCCATGCCGCGCTCCACAGTTCGGGCGTCAGCAGGATGCCCTGTTGCAGCGCGACGGTGTCAAGGTTGGTGCCCAGCCAGTAGTCCAGCGTGAAGTTCTCCCATGTGAACCGGGCAGGGACGTGCATGACGGTGGACAGGAACAGGGTCAGGACCGGCAGGCCGACGCTGATGAAGAAGATGAACGCCGCGAACCCGGTCGCCGGAAGCCGCATACCCCGAAGCTGCGTCAGCCGGTTCATCGAGCCCTTGGATCCCACGGTGACGAACTTGCGCGCTTCCCGCACAAGGTAGGCGTCGATCAGCAGCGTCATGATGCCGAGGATCATGATCGAGGCCGCCAGCACACCCGCCACGCCGGTCTGGCGCGAGCCGAGGTTGCGGTACAGCGACGTTGCCAGAACGTCGAATTTCACAGGCAGGCCAAGAACATAGGCGACACCGAATTCGCCAAGGCACTTGGCGAAGATCAGCACGACGGCCGAGATCAGCGCGGGCTTCATCAACGGCAGCACGATCGACCACGCGATGCGTCCGCGGCTGGCGCCCAGCATCCGGGCGCTGTCTTCCAGCTGGCTGTCGAACCGGCGCAGGGCGCTGCCGAACAGCAGGATGATGAAGGGCGTGTAGTGCAGTGCAAGAATGATGGTGATCGGCACCTGCCCATAGGCCAGCCAATCCGGCGGCGTGAAGCCCATAGCCTCGAGCCAGCCTTGCTGGCCGCCGATGGTGCGGTTCTTGAACAGGGTGGTCCACGCCAGCGCGAAGGTCCACGCGGGCAGCATGTAGGGCACGATCAGCGCGGTCGCGAACCAGCGCCGGGCGAACATGTCGGTGCGGCTGATCAGCCAAGCCAGGATGCCGCCGATCACCAGCGACACGCCGATCGCTCCGAAGGCGACGCTAAGCGTGTTCTTCAACGGCTCCCAGAACATGTCCTGCGCGATGGGCGACAGGAAGGTGCGGTTCAGGTAGTAGGCGGTCCAGCTTCCGACATCGCCGCCGGTACGCCGGGCATCCCCGAACTGGGTCTGCACCGCGTCCAGCAGGATCGAGATGATCGGGACGACGATGAGGTAGGTAAACAGCCCGGCCATCAGCAGCCCGATGACCGTCGTCGGCTCGCGCATCGCGATCCGTGTCCGGTATCTCAGGCGTGTGGCAAGGCTGGACCGAGGGCTGTGCCCTTGGGGGTCGGACACGCTGCTCATGCCGCGCGATCCACGAATGCAACAGTGTGCATGACTTCAAAACTGGCCATATGGCTCCTCCCTTAAACGCCGATTTCTTCATTGCGGAAGGGGCATCCTGCAGCGATGGCAGGCGATGCACTCCCTTGCACCGCTGGCCAACGATTGCCCCTGAATCGACGAGCTTCCGCCAGAAAGCCTTAAGCCGACACGATGAGTCAAACGAAAAACAGATGGTAGTGATTGTAGGTGCAAGCCTAAAAGCCAAGAAATTATTTTAAAAACAGATGCTAAAAGTGATTAAAGAATCTTATCTGAAATTATCCTGCACATATGTGCACTCGGGTGGCGCGGCGCTTTTTGTAGGCCCGCTTCCAGCCAGCGCGCGACTCGCGCAACGCCAGCCCGCCACGTTCTGCGCGCTGTAAGGCGCCGATCCCTTGTCGCAGCCAAAGCGTCCCGAAAGTCCCGACCGCTGCTCGTCTGCCGTGAATGGCGGCACTGAGTAATTCTTGTGCGATGTCCGGAAATGCATCCGTCAGGGGCCGCATTTTGCTTGCATTCCGGAATTTGGCTTCCTAGCGAATACACATAATGGACAAGAAGCCGTTATTATTTTCACATAGTGGAAATAAGGAATTCAGCCGCGGGACAGCGCGGATTGGCACAAGGAGACCGAAAGATGAAACGTCGTCACTTTCTTGCAGGGGGGGCCGCCCTCTTTGCTGCCCCGTCATTCGTGCGGGCGCAGTCGAGCAATGTCCTGAGGTTCGTTCCATCCTCGGATCTCGGCGTGGTGGATCCGATCTGGACCTCGTCGAACCTGACCCGGAACCACGGGTACATGGTGTACGACACGCTTTACGGCACCGATGCCGAGTTCAACATCAAGCCGCAGATGGTCGAGGGGCACACGATCGAGGAAGACGGTCTGCTGTGGCGGCTGACCCTGCGTCCCGGCCTGACGTTCCACGATGGCGAGCCGGTGCTGGCGCGTGACTGTGTGGCCAGCATCAAGCGTTGGTCCGGGCGCGACGTGTTCGGCCAGTCGCTGATGGCCGCCACCGCCGAGCTGACCGCCCCGTCCGATAATGTCATCCAGTTCCGCCTGCACCAGCCGTTCCCGCTGCTGCCGAACGCACTGGCCAAGCTGGCCTCTTCGATGTGCGCGATCATGCCGGAACGCCTTGCCTCTGCCTCGCACACCGAGCAGATCTCGGAAATCATCGGCAGCGGTCCGTTCCGCTTTAACGAAGAGGAACGCGTGCAGGGTGCCCGCGTCGTCTATGACCGCTTCGAAGGCTACGTCCCGCGCGACGAGGCTGCGAACCGGACCGCAGGCGGCAAGCATGTCAACTTCGACCGGGTCGAGTGGCACATCATGCCCGACCACGCCACGGCGGTGAACGCGCTGGCCATCGGCGAGGTGGACTGGGTGCAGTCGCCGGTCACCGACCTGCTGCCGATCCTGACCAGCAACCCGGACGTGAACGTGGAAATCACCGACCCGACCGGCAACCAGGGCGCGTTGCGGTTCAACACGCTGCACCCGCCGTTCGACAACCCGGAAGTCCGCCGCGCGGTGCTTCACGCGGTGTCGCAGTCCGACTTCATGGCCGCGGTCGCAGGGGCGGACCCCGAGATGTCGAACACCGGCGTCGGGGTCTTCACCAAGGGCACTCCGATGGACAGCGACGCCGGGATGGAGGCGCTGAACGGTCCGCGCGACCTAGAGGAATCGCGCCGGATCATCGCCGAGTCCGGCTATGACGGCGAACCCGTCGTGCTGCTGTCGCCCAGCAACCGTCCGGTCATCAAGGCGGAATCCGAGGTGGCCGCCGACCTGCTGCAGCGGTTGGGAATGAACGTCGATCTGCAGCCGATGGACTGGAGCACCCTTCAAGGCCGCCGCGTGATGCGCGACCCGGTCGAAGAGGGCGGCTGGAACATCACGTTCACCTACATCGCGGGCATCGACACGCTCGACCCGGCCAGCCACCAGAACACGCGCGGCAACGGCGACAGCGCGCCTCCGGGATGGCCGGTCAGCGAAGAACTGGAACGCCTGCGGACCGAATGGTTCGAAGCGCCGGACTTCGAGGCCCAGAAAGCCGCCTGCGCCGCGATCCAGGAACAGGTGTTCGAGGACGTGCCGTACATCCCGCTGGGCCAATTCTTCCTGCCCACGGCCTACCGGACGACCATCGAGGGCATCCAGCCCGGTTTCCCCGTGTTCTACGGCGTCACGAAGGCCTGATACGTGCGACTGTTCACTGCGACATTGGCGACCGAGTCCAACACCTTCGCGCCGGTCTCGACCAGCCTCGCGAATTTTCGCGAGTACGTCTTCCTGCGACCGGGCGAGCATCCGGACTCAGAGCCGATGTTCTGCACAGCACCCACCTTCGTCGCCCGGCAACGGGCGGCGAGGGACGGTTTCACCGCGATCGACGGCAGCTGCTTTGCGGCCAGCCCCGGCGGTGTCACCAACCGCGCCGATTATGAATGGATGCGTGACCAGATCCTTGCAGAGCTCGCCGCAGCGATGCCGTTGGACGCGGTCATGCTGGGCCTGCACGGCGCGATGGTCGCGCACGGCTATGACGACGTCGAGGGCGACATTCTGGACCGTGTCCGCGCGATCATCGGCCCCGACTGCATCCTTGGCGTCGAATTCGACCTGCACTGCCACCTCAGCCTGAAGCGGGTGGAGCTGTGCGACGTCATCGTGCTGTACAAGGAATATCCTCACACCGACGTGGTGGACCGGGCCGAGGAACTGCTGGACCTGATCCTTGCCAAGCATCGCGGCGACATTGCGCCGGTCATGTCGGTTTACGACTGCCAGCAACTGGGTGCGTACCCGACCCAAGATCCGGTCATGCGCGAATTCGTCGACTGGGTGATCGAAAAGGAAAAGACCGACGGCGTCCTTTCGATCTCGGTGTCGCACGCCTATTGCTACGGCGACGTGCCCGACCTTGGCGGCCGCGTGCTGGTCGTCACCGATGGCGACAAGGCGCTGGCCGACGCGGTCGCGACCGAGGTCGGCGGACGGTTCCAGACCTTGCGCGGCAAGACCGCGATTGATTTCTTCGAGGTCGAGCAAGGGCTGGACCATGCCTTCGCGCAGGCGGGCGGCGGCAAGCCGATTATCGTGACCGATGCCGCTGACAACGCGGGGGCGGGGGCGCCGTCGGACAATACCACGCTGATCCGTGCGCTGCTGGCGCGGGACGCGCAAGACGTCGCCGTCGGCCCGGTCTGGGACCCGGTGGCGACGCAGCATTGCTTTTCTGCGGGGCTGGGCGCGACCTTCCCGCTGCGCTTCGGCGGCAAGACCGGCCCGGCCTCGGGCGATCCGGTCGATGCCGTGGTCGAGGTCATCGCGCTGGCCCGCGACTGCACCCAAACCTTTGGCCCGACCAAGGTCGCGCTTGGCGACTGCGCGGCGATCCGCATTGGCGGGGTCGAGATCGTGCTGAATACGGCGCGCACGCAGGCGCTGGGGCTGGAAACCTTCACCAACCTCGGTATCGACCCGACCGCGCGGGGCGTGCTGGTGCTGAAATCCAGCACCCATTTCCGCGCCGCCTATGCGCCCATCGCCGCCGAGATCGTCCACATTCACACCGACGGTCTGCTGGAACGTCGCGACTATACCCGCATCCCCTATGCCAAGGTGCGGCGGCCGATCTGGCCGCTGGACGAGCACGCTTCCGGAGGTCTGATCCATTGATGTCACTTCAACCCGCTTCGGCGCCGACGGCGGCCCGCGCATGAAGGTCCTTGTTACCGGAAGTTCTGGCTTTCTGGGCAGCTCCATCATCGGGGCGCTGGCCCGGCGCGGCGACGATCCCGTCGGGCTGGACATAGTGCCACCCTCTGGCGATGCGCTGATCATCGCGCCCGATCTGGCCGCACGCACGCGCATTGGTCACGTGGGCGACCTGGCGCGCCTGTTCGACGTGTGCCGGACCGAGAAGATCGAGGCGATCATCCACACCGCCGGGCTGGTGGGGCACGAGCCGTCGCTGAAGCAGCCGCTGACGACCTACCAGACCAATGTCATGGGGCTGGTCAACGTCTGCGAAGTGGCCCGCCAGACGGACATGCGGAAGGTGATCTTCATGTCCAGCAACGCGGCCTACCATGCCGGGGCGGGCGACAGCCTGTCGGAATCCGATCCTGTGTTCTCGGTTCGGAACGGCAACCCGGCCTCGCACTACGGCACATCCAAGATGATGGCCGAGGCGGTGGGCATGTCCTATGCCGAGTTCCACGGCCTCGACTTTCTCAGCCTGCGGGTCACCGCGATCTACGGGTTCGGCATGCGAAGCCCGCTGTACGTCAAGCCGATGGTTGAGAACGCGGTGCTGGGGCGCCCCACACGGTTCGCCACCGGCGGCGCGATGATGCGCGACTATACCCACGTCGCAGACTGTTGCGACGCCGTTTGTGCGGCACTGGACGCGCCGCGCTGGACCGCCGGGGAACAGCGGGTGCTGAACGTCGCCTGTGGCAAGACGTGGACCGCCTCGCAGGTGGCGGCGATGGTCCGCGCCGAGATCCCCGGCGCCGACATCGAGATCGGCGAGGATCTGACGCCGCTTGAGGCGAAGAACGTCAAAATGCGCGCGCCGCTGGATATTTCGGCTGCGAAACGCCTGCTGGGCTGGGCGCCGAAGCTGAGCCTGCCGGATGGGATCGCGGAATACGCCGCGCGGTTTCGTCAGTCGCTGCCGCAGGGGGCAAGGCCCTCTGAGCCGGCGACAGGCGCGGCCCGCACGCCGGTTCTAGATACCGCAACACCCCGCTGACCGCCGCGAAATCTGTAGAGAAGAGACACCGATGACCCAGCCGATCCTTTCCGTTTCGAACCTTACCACCTCGTTCCGCGTCGACGGCGAATGGCGCCCGGTGGTCAACGGCATCTCGTTCGACATCGCGGCGGGCGAAACCCTTGCCGTGGTTGGCGAATCCAGGTCGGGCAAGTCGGTGACGGCGCTGTCCATCATGGGGCTGACGCCGTCGGACATGAGCCGTGTCGAGGGGTCGATCAAGCTGGCGGGAACGGAACTGACGACGCAGTCCGAAAAAACGATGCGCGGCATTCGCGGCAACGACGTCGCGATGATCTTCCAAGAGCCGATGACCTCGCTGAACCCGGTGCTGACCATCGGGTTCCAGATCGCCGAGGCGCTGGTCCTGCACCGGGGTGTGTCGCGGTCCGAGGCCGAGGCAGAGACGATCCGCCTTCTGGAGAAGGTGCACATCCCGGCGGCGGCCTCGCGGTTCCACGATTATCCGCACCGGTTCTCGGGCGGGATGCGGCAGCGGGTGATGATCGCGATGGCTCTGGCGTGCAAGCCGAAGCTGCTGATCGCGGACGAGCCGACCACCGCGCTGGACGTGACGATCCAGGCGCAGATCCTCGACCTGATCAAGACGCTGCAGGACGAAGAGGGCACCTCGGTGCTTTTTATTACCCACGACATGGGCGTGGTGGCCGAGATCGCGGACCGCACCGTCGTGATGTACAACGGCGACCAGATCGAGACGGGCCCCACCGCCGATATTTTCGCCCGCCCGCAGGCACCCTACACGCGTTCGTTGCTGGCGGCTGTGCCGAAACTTGGGTCGATGCAGGGGCAGGCCAAACCGATGCGCTTTCCCACCGTCGACCGCGAGACGGGGCTGGCCGATGTGCCCGTGCAGGTGCCCGACACCGTGAAGGCTGACGAACCTCCGGTGCTGGACGTGAAGGGCCTGACCACGCGCTTCGACATCCGGTCGGGGATCTTGTCCAAGGTGTCCGGGCGGGTCCACGCGGTCGAGAACGTGTCCTTCAGCGTGCAGCCGGGCGAGACGTTGGCTGTGGTGGGCGAATCCGGCTGCGGCAAGTCGACAACCGGCCGGTCGGTCATGGGACTTGTGAAGCCGCAGGCGGGGACGGTGCTGCTGGATGGTGTCGATCTGACGACGCTGGGCCAGTCCGGCCTGCGCGACCAGCGGCGGCACGTCCAGATGATCTTTCAGGACCCCTTCGCCTCGCTCAATCCGCGGATGACGGTGGGGGCGGCGATTGCCGAGCCGCTGCTGATCAACGACATGGCGAAACGCTCTGGCGTCGCCGAGCAGGTGGCAGAGTTGTTGCGGAACGTCGGACTTCATCCCGAGATGGCCGACCGCTATCCGCACGAATTCTCGGGAGGCCAGCGGCAGCGGGTCTGCATCGCCCGCGCGCTTGCCGTGAACCCCCGGCTGATCGTCGCGGATGAATCCGTCTCGGCGCTGGATGTCTCGGTGAAGGCGCAGGTGCTGAACCTTATGCTGGACCTGCAGGCAAGGATGGGGCTGGCCTATCTGTTCATCAGCCACGACATGGCCGTGGTCGAACGGGTTAGCCATCGCGTCGCGGTCATGTACCTTGGCGAGATCGTCGAGATAGGTCCCCGCGCGGCGATCTTCGAGAGCCCGCAGCACCCGTATACCAAGCGCCTGTTGTCTGCGGTCCCGATCGCCGACCCGGCCCGTCGCCACGAAAAGCGTGCGGTGGTGAACGACGAGATCATGAACCCGACGCGGGCGACCGATTTCGTGGTCCCCGTGCGCGAATACCGCGAGGTTTCGGCAGGGCACAGCGTCATGGTGTGGGGCGAGGAATGGAACCACCGCACGCCCCGCGCGGCCTGATGTGGCGACGGACGCTGCCTGGCCGGGTCTTTCCGGGGCAACCGTTTGCCAGTGCGGCAAACCTGCGGCTAAGGTGACGGACCGAACCGAAGACGCGCGGACAGACATCGCCATGACACCCCCTCCGGCCTCTCCGGACGACAACGCCCCGGCTGGGCCGGATCAGGATACCTCGGGCGCCGCCCGGGGCGAGTTGCAGTCGCTGGAACGCGGCATCCGCATCCTCGACCTGTTTCTGGACGGCAACCCCGAGGCCCGGCGCGTGGCCGACGTGACCGCCGCGCTGAACATCCCGACAAGCACCGCCTATCGGCTGATCCGCGTTCTGAAATCGAACGGGCTTTTGCAGGATGGCGATGCGCGCGGCAGTTTCGAGTTGGGCGACAAGCTGCGGCTGCTGGGGGACTGCGTGCGGGGCGAGGACGGTCTTCTGGCGCGCATCCGCCCGGTGCTGGAGGGGCTGCGCAGCGCCACCGCCGAGACGGTGATGCTGACCATTCGAAGCGGCGACGAGGCGGTCCATGCCGAGGTGCTGGAGTCGGAGCAGGAATTGCGCGTGTCGATCCCGCGCGGCCGCCGGATGCACATCGCGGCGGGCGGCTCGGGCCGGGTGATCCTCGCCCACCTGCGCGACACCGAGATCGACCGCGTCCTGTCGCAGCCCGTGACGGCGTACACACCGCAAACGGTCACCGACCCCGAGCTGATCCGCGCCGAGCTGGCGCAGATCCGCGACCGTGGCTACGCCATCAGCGAAAGCCAGACGACCGCACAGACGCGCGGGATCTGTATGCCGCTGTTGTCTGCGGGCGGCATGCCGCTGGGGTCATTGACGGTCACTGGCCCCGCGTTCCGAATGGATGCCGAGCGGACCGAGATGTGCGTGTCGGCGATGCGCGACGCCATCGCGGGACTGGCCCTGTAAGGGCAGGGCGAGGGGCCAAACCGGCCCCCCGCCATTGGGTCAGATCCGTTTCGCCACGCGCGGGTCGAGCGAATCCCGCAGGCCGTCTCCCAGCAGGTTCACGGCCAGCACCGTGATCGACAGGAACAGGGCAGGGAAGAAGATGATGTTCGGGCGCACCTGCCACAGGGTCCGGCCCTCGGCCATGATGTTGCCCCACGACGGCGTCGCGGGCGGCACGCCTGCGCCGATGAAGGACAGGATCGATTCCACCAGCATCGCGCTTGCGCAGATATAGGTCGCCTGCACCAGGATCGGGGCCACCGTATTTGGCAGGATGTGCCGCAGGATGATGCGCGGCGTCCGCGCGCCCTGCGAAATCGCGGCCTCGACATAGGGCTGTTCGCGCAGCGACAGCACCACGCCCCGCACCAGCCGCGCCACGCGCGGAATTTCGGCAAGCGAGATCGCGATGATGACGTTCGCGATAGAGCCTCGGGTCAGGGCCATCATCGCGATGGCCAGCAGGATCGACGGGATCGACATCATCGCGTCGATGATCCGCATGATGATGCCGTCGGTCCAGCGCACGAACCCTGCGATCATGCCGACCGCCAGCCCGATCACCGATGCGACGATCGCCACGCTGAAGCCGATGGCAAGCGACACACGCGCGCCGTAGACCACGCGGGAATAGACGTCGCGGCCCAGCATGTCGGTGCCGAACGGAGTCTCTGCGCTTGGCGGCTGCAGGCGCAGGGTCGGAGCGATCTCGGACGGGTTCACGGTGCCCAGAAGCGGCGCGAGTATGCCAGCCAGCGCGATCAGCAGCAGCATGCCGCCGCCGATGGTGACCGAAGGATAGCGTCGCAGATAGCGCCGGAACCGCGCGCTGCGACCAAGGCGGGCGCGGACTGCGCCGGAATGGATGGCGGAAGACGTGGGGGTTGCGGTGTCGCTCATGCTCAGTACCGGATCCTCGGGTCCACAAGGGTGTAGGTCAGGTCGACCAGAAGGTTCACCAGAACGTAGACAAGGCTGAAGACCAGCAGCACGCCCTGGATGACGGGATAGTCTCGCCACATGATGGAATCGACCGTGAGGCGGCCGAGACCCGGAATGGCGAAGACGCTTTCGGCGACGACCGCGCCGCCGATCAGCAGCGCGACGCCAAGACCGATGACGGTAATGATCGGCACCGCGGCATTCTTCAGCGAATGCAGGAACAGGATGTCCTTCTGCGCCACGCCCTTGGCGTGCGCGGTGCGGACATAGTCTTGGTTCAGCACCTCCAGCATCGTCATGCGGGTGACGCGGGCGATCAGCGCGATATAGATCATCCCCACCGTCAGCGACGGCAGCATCAGGTTTCGCAGCCACGGCAGCACGCCTTCGGACAGCGGGGTATAGCCCTGCAACGGCAGCCAGCCGAGTTTCAGGGCAAGGAACCACGACAGCACGTAGCCCGCGACGAAGACCGGCACCGAAAAGCCGAGCACCGCGAAGGCCATCGTCGCCTTGTCGATCCAGCTGCCGGCTTTCCACGCCGCCAGCACGCCCATCGGCACGCCGACCGCCACCGCGAACAACAGCGACAGCACCATCAGAGACATGGTGGGCTCGACGCGCTGAAGGATCAGCTCGGACACGGGCAGGTTGGTGTAGATCGAGGTGCCAAGATCGCCGCGCAGGGCGCTCAGGCTCCAGTCGGCGAAGCGCACGAGGAACGGGCGATTCAGGCCCATGCTCTCGCGGATCGCTTCGACCTCTTCGGCGGTGGCGTGGTCGCCTGCAATCACCGCCGCCGGGTCGCCGGGCGCGAGGTACAGCAGCGAGAATACGAACAGCGCGACGAAGATCATCACCGGGATCGTCGCCAGCAGACGCTTGATGATAAAGGTCAGCATGTGGGGTCTTGCTTTGTCATGGGTCCTCCGCGTGACCGCACCATGGCGATCCCTGAACCGCCCGCAGCCCGAGAGCAGAAGCCTCGGACAGCGGACTACTTTGTTATGATTGTCAGACAATATGATTGTCTGCGGCGGCTCAAGGTTTATCCGCAGATCAGGGCAGGGCGACCGGCGATTTCCTCCGCGGTGATCAAACAATGTGCAGGCGCGATGGATGCGTCAGCGGGGTTGGGGGACAGCGGTCGGGATGGGCGGTTGAGAAACGGAAAAACCAGCCGCGACGCCTGCTTCGCGGCGGGTGAATTTCTTTCGGAAACGTCTGAGACGGTCGAGGCTCAGGCGATGTCGTCGGCCAGGATAGCGTCGCCCCAAGGGCTCATGATCTCGGTCGCACCGCAGTTCCGACCGTTCTGCCGCATAACGCCGGCGGGCACGCCGAAGGCATAGGGGTGGACGGTCCGTTTCGCGGTGCCCGTATCGGCCACGCCCGACAGTGCCTCGACGATTTCGGGCGACAGGTCTTCGTCCGCGATGATGCGCTCGGTGCCGCTGACGTCGATGCGGGGGTGGTGGAACGCGTCTTCAAGGCTCATGCCGAAGTCCAGCATGAAGCTGGCGAGGTTGGTGACCGAGGGCAGGATCTTCCGCCCGCCTGCGGCGCCGATCGCGAACATGGTGTCGCCGGTGCTGCCAATGGTCGGGCAGACGTTCATCAGGCAGGCCTTGCCCGGCGCCAGCGAATTCGGCCGGCCGGGTTCGGGATCGAACCACATGATGCCGTTGTTCATCAGCATCCCGGTCGAGGGCGACACGACCCGGCTGCCGAACTTGGACAGCAAGGTCTGCGTGACGTTGATCATGTTGCCGTCCTTGTCGACCACGCTGAACGTGGTCGTGCAGGATTCGGACCCCGCCGGTTCGTCCTCGGCCCCGTCCTGCGACAGGCGCGCCTTGTACGCGTCGCGCAGCGCCGTCGCCGTGGCGGCGAAGCTGGCGGCGTCGGGGCTGTCGCCGAACGTGGACTGCGCCAACTGGCGGAAAGTGCGGACAAGCGACGCGCCCGCGCTGGGGCCGGAGGGCGCATGGATCACGCCGCCGCGATAGGCAATCTCGCGCGTGGGGGACGCCTTGGCGCTGTAGGTCGACAGATCTTCCGCCGACAGCGACGACCCCTTGGCGGCCATGTCGGCCACCAGCGCCTCGGCGGTGCGGCCCTCGTAGAAGTCGCGCGCCCCGGCTTCGGCCAGCTGGCGCAGGGTCGCCGCCATTGCGGACTGGTCCAGCCGCTGTTCGCTGACGTCGGTCCAGCCTGCGATGTTGGGCCACTGCCCGTCGACAAGGAACATGGCGGCGGCATCGGGGTCCTGCGCAAGGTTGCGCGTAACAGCCGCGATCATCAGCGAAGCGTACCAGTCGATCAGCATTCCCTTTTCGGCCAGCCCGACGGACGGGGCCAGCAGATCCGCCCAGTCGCGGGTCGCGTGGCGCTGGTGCAGCATCTCGATTCCGGCGACGAAGCCCGGCACCGCGATGGAATGCGGGCCGAAGACGTTGCGGTCGTCCTTCACCTTGGTCCAGGTGAACAGGTCCGAATGGCCGTCGCCGCGCTCCAGCGGGTAGTCCTCCAGCCGCAGCCCGACCGGAGACCGCATCCCGAACTCGATGGTCTCGGCCTGCTGCCGGTCCGCGCGCCACAGGGTCATCATCCCGCCGCCCACCGGCCCGCTCATCCACGGCTCGACCACCCCAAGGGCGAACGCGGTCGCGACGGCCGCGTCAAAGGCGTTGCCGCCCTCGGCCAACACGCGCGCACCGGCTTCGGATGCGGTGCGGTGCTGACTGGCGACGACGCCACCGTCGGTCCACTCCACGGTCTTGGTGATCTTCTGGGTGGTCGAGAAGTTGCTCATGGTCTTGCTTTCAGCGTGGTGTTTCAGGGCGCGTCCGAGGGGCGGGCAAGTTCGGTGCCCAGATGGTACAGGCAATCGCCGGGCTCTGCATGTCCAAGACTGCGACGGCACAGGACGAAGCCGTCCCTTTCGAAGCAGACCGTTTCGGGCTCGGTCCATCCGGTCAGGGGGTCGTGGATGCGGGCGGCGGGCTGGCCCGCCGTGACGGTGGCGCCGGGTTCGACCAACGGCTCGAAGATCCCGCGCGTTCCGGCGAAGACGAAGTAATCCGCGCCGCCGACCTGCATCAGGCGCGTTGCGCTGTCGGCCGGGGCCGGTGTGTCTCGCAGCATGCCCAGATGGGCCAGCAGCCGCATCAGACCGGCCTCGACAAGGTCCAGCGCCGCGCGTGACGTCCGTCCCGCGCCGCCGGCCTCGGTCCCGATCGCGGTGACGCCCTGCCGGATCGCGGCCGAGGCGAAGGATTGCGGCGCGCCCGAGGTGGTGGCCGACACGAAGCTGGTCGGTGCCCCGAAGGCATCCAGCATCCCGATCACCGCGCGGTTCCGGGGGGTGTCGCCGGGCTGCATGTTGCCAACACCCGACGGCACGTAGTCCAGCGAACTGCCGCCCGAATGCAGGTCGATCGCGTGGGTCGACTGCGGCATCAACTCGTTTTCGATGTAGTCGGCGATCTGCCGGGTCGGGGTGCCGTCCGGGTCGCCGGGAAAGCAACGGTTGAGGTTGCCGTCGTCCAGCGGAGAGGTCCGCTGCCCGGCCATAAGCGCGGGGTGGTTGGCCGAGGGCAGAACGATGATCCGCCCCCGGAGTCTGCCGAGGTCAAGCGACTGCACCAGCCTGCGGGCGGCGATGTGCCCCTCGTACTCGTCACCGTGGTTGCCCGCGACCACAAGAAGCGAGGGGCCATCGCCGTTCCTGAGACAGGCGATGGGAATCCGAATGTGGCCATAGGCCGACCTGTGCGTCGAATGCGGCAGGCGCAGGTGACCTGTCTGGCGGCCGTCCTGCTGGAAGTCGACCGACGTCGAGATGGCCATGCGCCGCATCGATCAGTCCTTGGACGGGACGTAGGCGATCGCTTCGATCTCAAGCCCGCAGTCCATCGGGGTCCGGCCAGCCTGCATCCGGGCACGGGCGGGCAGGGCTTCGAAGCTGGAGAAATACTTGACGTAGACCTTCTCGAACTCTTCGGCCTGCGTCTGGTCCTTCAGCCACACGTTCGTCTTCAAGAGGCAGTCCATGTTGGACCCGGCCGCTTCGACCAGCTTCTTGATGTTGTCCATGACGATCTCGACCTGACGCGGGAACGGCGTGTCGGGCATCGGGGGCACCTTGGTGCCGTTCTTGCGCGCCTCTGCGACCTCGGCGCAGAATTCGGCGTCGAAGGGGGCAAGGCCCGAAAGGTACAGCATGTCGCCATAGCGCACACACAGATTGTAGGATCCGCCGTTCTCGGGAACGTCGGCGCGGATGATTTCCTTATGCATTGTCGGGTCCTTTTCCGTCCTATCAGCCATCCGGCTGTCGAATGTACCTTTAATACGATATGACAATCTGTCAATATTACGAGGCGAGGCTTCCGCGACGGGACCCGCGAACCTGCAGGAGTAAGAAGAATGAGCAATTCGGCCGAAGTCGCGATCGTTACCGGCGCAAGTCAGGGGCTGGGGCGGGCAATCGCGCTGGAACTGGCCAGCGGCGGTCGGGCACTGGTGCTGTCGGCCCGCCGCGCGGACGTCCTTGCCGAGGTCGCGGACGAAGCGCGCGCCGCCGGTGCGCCGGACGTGCTTGTGCAGGCCACCGATCTGTCGCAGCCCGAGGCCCCGGCACAGGTCGTCGCGCAAACGATGGAGCGGTTCGGCCGGATCGACGTTCTGGTAAACAACGCGGGCACCACCAAGCGGGGCGATTTTCTTGACCTGACGGACGAGGATTTCCTGTCCGGCTTCGGCCTGAAATTCCACGCCGCTGTCAGGTTCTGCCGCGCGGCGTGGCCGGCCTTGGCGGAAAGCGGCGGCAGCATTGTCAACATCTCTGGCATCGGCGCGCAGACGCCCGCCGCGGATTTCACCATCGGTGGGTCTGTGAACTCGGCGATGATCAACTTCGGCAAGGCGATCTCCAAGCGTGGCCTGCCGCAGGGCATCCGGGTCAACACCGTCTGCCCCGGCCACATCCTGACCGACCGGCTGTCGAAACGCGTGCAGGCTCTGGCCGACCGCGAGGGGATCACATTCGACGCCGCCGCCGACCGGTTCCGCGCCGAAAGCAAGATCGAGCGGTACGGCACCCCGGAAGAGATCGCGCAGCTGGTCGGATTCCTGTGCTCTGACAAGGCGGCCTATATTCAGGGCACGGTCATTGTCGCGGACGGAGGCGCGACGCCGGGCATCTGATGCCCGGCCACGGCCTTAGGCGACCTCTTCGTCCATCATGCTCAGCGCGGTCTTTCCGGCCATGCGGATGTGGTCCTGCGCCGCCTTGCGCGCGGCAGGCGCATTGCGGGCGATCAGTTTGTCGACAAGATCCGCCAGCTCGCGAACCGAGTCCTCGGCGCGGCCGGGTGCTTGCAGCGAGGTCGCCCGCAACAGCATGACGCGGGAATCCAGCAGCGTCATGCAGGCGTTCAGCGTTTCGTTCTGAGCGCCGTCCAGCAGGCATTCGTAGAACCGGTTCTTGGCCTGCAATTGCGCAAGGCGGTCGGTCGACGGCGGCAGGTCGCGGAACGCGGCGAAGGCTTCCTTGAGCGCGTCGCACTGGGCGTCCGTTGCATTGGTGGCGAACAGCTCGCAGGCCAAGCCCTCTAGCTCGATCCGCACCTTGTAGATGCCCTCGGCCTGCTCGCGCGTGACCTTGGTCACGAAGGGGCCGCGATGGGGGATCACGGTGATCCAGCCCTCTGTCTCAAGCTGACGCAGCGCCTCGCGGACAAGGGTACGGCTGACGCCAAGCACCTCGCACAGCTCGCGTTCGGGCAGGTGCGATCCCGCCTCGAAATGTCCGGTCGAGATGGCGTTGCGAATGTTCTCGGTTACGGTCTGCCGCAAGGGCGCGGCGACCTTCTGGACGCGGAATGCGTTCGGGGGGGTGGTCATGGATTTCTTGCTCAGTCCTGTCAGGTGTTTGTGTTCTGGCAGTGGCCGTCTCGGTGTCGTCCAAGTGACATCGTGCCCGTTCGGGTTCCGCGGCTGTCCACGGCATAATACTCAACGTGTGGCGCGCTCGCAGAGCGGCCGCATCTGGCGAGGGCCCGATGACTGTCTGGATCGGAAATGAATGTCATGCGGTGCCGGAGCCTCCCAACTGGCAACACTAAAGCCGGCAGCATATGGCACCCGGCGGAAGTATCCTAATACAATCATACGGGAGTATCGAAGGGGCTTTTGTCCAAACGGACAAATTTTCCATCGCGCGGCGACGCGAACTCGGGATAAAGCCGCGCGACCAGCGGATCGTGCCCGGGGATTATGCGGTCCGGGCCTTCTGCCAGCGCGATGATGCGGCGATAGCTGTCCAGAGTGGTGTCCCGATCATGGTAGACCGGGAAAACCCTGTCGTCGTGCAGGTGGGCGTACAGGTGGGCGGCGTCGCCCGCGATGACGACCCAGCCGCGCTGGGTGAACACCCGCACTGCCTGCAATCCGGCGGAATGGCCGCCGGTCAGGTGAAGCGTCAGGCCGGGGTCCAGCTGGACATCGCCGTCATGGAACATGATCCGACCTGCATAAAGCTGCTGCACCACGTGGACGATGTCGTCGCCGTCGTAGGCGCCATGCGGCGGCGGGTGGCTGACGGCCGGGCCGGTGACATGCGCCATCTCTGCGTGTTGCAGGTGCAGCCGCGCGTTCGGGAAGGCCTCCAGGCCGCCCGCGTGATCATAGTGCAGGTGGGTCATGACGACGTCTTCGACCCGCGCTGCGTCTATTCCGATCGCGGCAAACCCGTCGGCGGGCGCGCACAGAAGCCGGCGGCCGCGTGGGCGTGCCTGTGCGTCGGAAAAGCCGGTGTCGATCACGAAGACCCGGTCCCCGCGACGCGCGACCCAGATGTAATAGTCGAGGTCCGAACCGGCGGCATCCGGATCGCCGTCGTCGAAATTGTCAGCGTCACTGCGTCCCGTGTGGGTGCCGTACCGCAGCGCGAACAACTCGAACGGATCGGGCTGGGTCATGCCGCCACCTCTGCCATTGGGGCGCGGCAGGCCAAAGCGGCAAGGCGCGCGGCGTCCGGCAGGGTGTCCAGCGACCAAACCGCGTCGATCAGCGGCTGGGTGTCCCATGTCACGCCGCGATACTCCGCCAGCGCGCGCAGCTTGTCCTCGATCTGCGCGTTGGTCATCGGGTTGTCCGTCGATCCGCGCGCAGCGGTGATGGTGACCTGTCGCTCGGTGCCATCGGCCATCCGGGCCGTCAGTGCGACGGCGCCAATGTCCATATCGGCATCATCCTCGAACGTCATCGCGGGCCGTCCCGTCTTCAGCGTGCCTATGACCGCGTCGTCCGTGAAATCCGCCAACCCGACCTCGCCCGAAAGGGCCACGGCGAAGGCGTGCTGCGCGCTGACCTGCGCTTCGCGTCCGGTGGCGACGTCGGGGCGGTCGGCGCGCTGACGCAGCAGCGGGTGCCCGCGCAGGGTGATGTCCGCTATGTCCGACAGCCTAACGCCGTCCGACTGCAACACGGCGGCGGCGTCGATCACCGGGTTCAGTACGACGCCGACAGGGTACGGCTTGTAGGTGTTGTCCGCGAAATCCCAGCGTGTCCCGAGATCCTGCGACAGCGCCTTGGCGTGGGGCGCGTCCGCATACAGGTGCAGAATGCCGCGCTGGCCGGTCAGCGGGGCGTCCGGGCCCGAGAAACCCTTCTCGGCCAGGAGGGCCGCCAGCAGGCCGCCGCGCGCCGCGTTTCCGACGCTGAGCGACTTTGTCATCGTGCCAAGCGTCTCGACCATGCCAGCGGACTGCCCGCAGGCATTGGCGATTGCCCAGCCGATCCGGCGTTCATCCAGCCCAAGCGCGACCGAGGCCGCGACGGCGGCCCCCACAACGCCGCAGGTCGACGTGATGTGCCAACCGCGCGCGTAGTGGTCGGGCGACACGGCAAGGCCAAGGCGGCATTCCACCTCGGCGCCGATGATGAACGCCCGCAGCAGGTCGGCGCCGGTCATGTGTCTGGTCTCGGCCAGTGCCAGCAGGACCGGAGCGACGGGGGCAGTCGGATGGATGATGGTGCCCGGATGGGTGTCGTCGAAGTCGAAGATGTTGGCGCTGGCCGCGTTCAGGAAGGCGGCGGTGGGCAGGTCGGTGCGGTCGGGCCGCCCGATGACGCCACAGGTTGCGGGACCGGCGAACGGGGTCAGAACAGACGCAGCGATGTCGATGGCGGGCTCGCCGCTGCCCGCCAAGGCAGTGGCAAACATGTTCAGCAGGGACCGGCGGCCTTCCGAAAGCACGCGTTCGGGAACCGCAAGCGATGCCGCGTCGGCGGCAAAGCGGGCGAGCGCCGTTTCCGCCGGAAGCGCGGGCGCGCTCACTCGGCGGCCTTCTGCGCGACGTCCTTGCCGCGCACCTCGGCCCCGGCCCAGCCTTCGACCACACGGATGACCTCGGTCATATCGGCATCGGGGCCCAGCGAGTCGCGGGCGATGTTCATCAGCTGCCGCACGGCGTTGCCGACGATCATGGGCACGCCCATGCGGTCGCCTTCCTCCAGACACAGCCGCGCGTCCTTGGACGACAGCGCGATGGCGAAGCCGAAGTCGAAGCTGCCGGGCAGGACGAAATTGGGGATCTTGTCCGTGGTCGCGCTGTTGCGGCCGCTGCCAGAGTTCAGGACCTCCAGCATGGTTTCCGGCTCCAGCCCCAGCTTGCGCCCCAGCACAAGACATTCCGAGGTGACGGCGAGGGCGGCAGAGGACATCAGGTTGTTGATGATCTTCATTGAGTGGCCGCTGCCGGCCTCGGTTCCGACCACGAACTGCTTGCCAAAGCACGCGATCACCGGCGCAAGCGTCTCGATCCACCCGGCATCGCCCGAGACCATCAGCGTCAGCGTGCCCTTGCGCGCCCCGGCGACGCCGCCGCTGACGGGGCAGTCGATCCAGGTCTTGCCGGCGTCGGAAAGGACCTGCGCCACTTCGGTCGCGACGCGGGGGCCAGTGGTCGACAGGTCCACGATCACCTCTGCGCGTTCGGCTTCGCGCAACCCGCCGGGCGACAGGCAAACCGCTTTCACCGCATCCGGCGTCGGCAGCGACATGAAGACGACGTCGGCGTTCCGGCCAAGGTCGGACAGCGATTCCGCCACCGTCGCACCATCGGCGACAAGGGTTTCCGCGACGTCGCGGCGGGTGTCGAACACCGAAAGGGAATACCCGGCCTCGAGCAATCTGCGCGCCATCGGCAGGCCCATGTTGCCAAGTCCGACAAAACCATAACTGCGGCTGGTCACTGATATTCTCCTTGTATTGCAGGTATTTGGCGGCTTCGTCGCGCGCCTGTCCGTATCCATTTCCGCAGACGATAGCATCAATCGAAGGATGTTCCAACAATATGATGCTAGGACAATAATACAATCTTGACGCCCCCCGGATCGGTGGTTAGCGTCCGGCGCAATACGACAATGTTGCGGAGGGGCACGGGCCCATGAATGCGAGAGTTGAATTCCAGACAGAGCGGTTCAAGCAGGGCGAGGCCGTTCGGCGGACAGTTCTCGGTGATGCCCATGTGGACCGCTCATTGTCGGCGGTTGGCGAAAAATCCGTGCAGTTGCAGAAGCTTGTGACGGAAACCTGCTGGGCCGAGATCTGGACGCGCCCCGGCCTGACGCTGGCGCAGCGCAGCATGTTGAACCTTGGGATGCTGACCGCGCTGAACCGGATGCATGAATTCCGTGTTCACGTCCGCGGCGCGCTGCGCAACGGGGTCACCGAGGAAGAGATCGTCGAGGTCGTCCTGCAAACCGCCGTCTACTGCGGTGCGCCGGCTGCGCTGGAATCCATGCGCGCCGCCGAAGAGGTCTTCGTGACGTACCGCGAAGAGATGGCAGAGGCCTGAGCGATGCAGTGGACGCGTCCGGCGGGAGAGTTTGAATGAACAGGGCCGATCTTATCGGAGGCCTGATGATCATGGGGTTCAGCCTGTTGCTGATCTTCTGGATCATCCCGACCCAGACCGCGTCGGGGAATTATTTCGGCCTGTCGCCGGTGGTGTTCCCGATCATCCTGTCCGCCGGCTTCGGCCTGTGCGGCCTTGGGCTTACGCTGCAGGCGCTTCGTCGGCTGAAGGCGGAAGGGTTCGGCAAAGAGCTTCCCGTCTCGGCCTCGAACATCTTCTTCTTCCTGCTGATCATCGGTCTCGTGCTGGGTTCGGTCATCCTGATGGACTTCTTCGGGTTGATCTATGGCGCGCCGGTCATGATCGCCGGGCTGATGCTGATCCTCGGTGAACGGTCGTGGCTGACCATCCTGCTGACCAGCACGGTTCCGGTCGCCGCCGTCTACCTCGTCGTCACCTACGTGCTTCGGGCACCACTTCCCTAGGGCGGTATCATGAGCCAGTACATCCTTGCGGCGGCAGCCGAGATCTTTCAGCCCGCTGTCCTGATCTACATCGTCTTCGGCGTGCTTTTGGGCTACGTCGTCGGGGCGCTGCCCGGCATGAACCGGACGACCGCCATCGCAGTGTCGCTGCCGTTCACCTTCACGATGTCGCCGGCTGCGGCGATCTCTTTCCTGATCGGCATCAACAAGGGCGGAGCGGCCGGGTCTGCCGTGTCGGCCATCCTTCTGAACATCCCCGGCGAGGCATCGTCGGCCGTGACCGCCTATGACGGCTATCCGATGGCGCGCAGCGGCAAGGCGCAGAAGGCGCTGAAGGCGGCGTTGTTCGGGTCGGTGATCGGCGACGTGCTGGCCACCGCCGTGCTGATCGCCTTGGCGCGGCCGCTTGCCGATTTCGCCATCGGGCTGGGTCCGTTCGAACTGGCGGCGATCCTGATCTTCTCGATCACCTTCATCGCTGCGGTGGCGGGCGACTCGTTCTTCAAGGCGCTGATCGCCGGGTTCTTTGGCCTGCTTCTGTCGGCACCGGGCCTCGATATCGAAACCGGGCTGCCCCGGATGACCTTCGGCTTGGTCGAACTGTTCGACGGCGTGCCGGTCCTGTCGGTCGCCATCGGCACGCTGGCGATGTCGCAGGTCCTGTCACAGACCGACAAGGGGTGGCGCGGAAAGTACACCTCGCCCGATGCCGAGGTCGTGTCCACCGACGAGTCCGACAAGCAGCTGAGCAAGCAAGAATTCAAGCAGATCACCCCCGCGATCATGCGCGGTAGCATCGTCGGCACGCTGATCGGCATCCTGCCGGGGCTTGGTGCGACGCTGGCGTCGTTCCTCGCCTATACATGGGTGCAGAAAAGCTCGAAGACGCCGGAACGCTTCGGCAAGGGCGCCCCGGAAGGGGTCGCGGCCTCGGAGGCGGCGGACAACGCCACCGTTCCCGCCGCGCTGGTGCCCGTCTTCGCCATCGGCGTGCCCGGCAGCTTGTCGACGGCGCTGCTGATGGGCGCGTTCATGATGCACGACCTCACGCCCGGCCCATTCCTGTTTCGCGAGAACGCGACGGTGGTCTATTCGATCTATATCGGGATGATCGTGGCCTCTGCGGCGCTGCTGCTGGTCGGGTTCTTCGGTCAAAGCCTGTTCGCGGCGGCGCTTCGGGTGCGCGGCACGATCCTGTGGCCGGTCATCGTTTTCCTGTGCGTCTGCGGTGCCTACATCCAGGGCGGCACGATGTTCGGCGTGTACCTGATGCTGATCTTCGGCTTCATCGGCTACTTCATGCGGAAGTTCGACTATTCCTTCGTGACCTTCGTCGTGGGCTACCTTCTGGGGCCGATGGCAGAGCTTACGATCCGCCAGACGATCATCCTGTCGGCGCGCGATCCCTGGCGGATCCTCGACCATCCCATCGCGCTGCTTTTCCTCGCCCTTACGGTCTTCGCGGTCTGGCGCTTCACCATCGCCGGGATGCGATCCATGCGGCTGTCTGCGGCTGGCTGAACCTGAAACGACAACGAACCAACAAGGAGATGAACATGACCAATACATCCAAGGGCGTCACGCGGCGCGCACTGCTTGCCTTCGCCACGGCGATGGCCGTCGTCCCCGGTGGTGCCGCTTTGGCGCAAAGCTTCCCTGACCAGCCGATCACCATCGTCGTGGCCTATGCACCCGGCGGCGGCGTCGACACGGCGGTGCGTGCCATGACCGACGTCATGAGCGAAGAGCTTGGCGTGTCGATCCTCGTCAAGAACGTCGGTGGCGGCGGTGGTGCCGTTGGCAACTCGGAAGTCTCGCGCGCCGACCCGGATGGGTACACCATCCTTGCCACCAACTCGTCCTCGATCACGCTGGAACCCCAGTTGAACGAAACGATGTACGATCTCGACAGCTTCGAGGTGATCGCGAAAGCCGGGCAGTTCCAGTCCGCGATGATCACCGGCGCCGACAGCAGCTTCTCGACCTTCGAGGAACTGGTCGCCGTGGCGCAGGAAGAAGACCGCCCGATCCTTCTGGGCAGCTACCTGTCGTATGACCGTCTGCTGATGGGCTACATGGCCGACAGCGCCGGCGTGGAATTCACCCCGGTTCCGGTGCAGGGCGGCAATGGCGCGATCCAGGCGATGCTGTCGGGCGACGTCGACGTTGTCCTGTCGGGCGGGTCGTGGGCACCGCTGGTCGAAGCGGGCGACGCCAAGGCGCTGTTCGCCTCGTCCTTCGACCGCCTGAAAATGGCGCCGGATCTGGTTTCGATGAAGGATCTGGGCTTCGAACTGGGCAGCGCATCCAGCATGATGTTTCTTGCCCCGGCAGGCACCCCGGCCGAAATCGTCGACGCACTTGCCGCGGCAATCGAGCCCGCGGTCGCAAGCGAGACCGCGCAGACGGTCGGTCAGCGGCGCAACGTCGACATGACCTTCTATGGCCCGGAAGAAGCCAGCCAGATGATGCGCGAAGAGCTTGACGCTTTCGCAGAGTTCATCGAGATCGCCAACCGCTAAGGCGACGGGTATTCATAGGCCGGGACGGAGGCTTCGGCCCCGGCCGCGGATAACGGGGCAGGCGCGGTTTCGCGCCTGTCTTCATGTGCAGTGTCCTTGCGGCCAGCCCTTGGCCCGCCGAGTCCCTGCAACGACCCGATGCGGAAGGAGACCGCCATGTCACGCCAAGAGGCCACGTCACGCGCATCTGCATATGTTGACGACGGGCGGTTCGCTCGAGACATGGCCGCGCGCATCGCCGTCCGCTCGGAAAGCCCGCGCGAGGACAGCGCGGCCGACCATCTGCAATACCTGCAGGGACAGATCCAGCCGATGCTGTCGGAAATGGGGTTCGCCTGCCGTCTGCTGGACAACCCCGACCTGCCGCGACTGCCTGCGCTGTTTGCAGAGCGTGCCGAGGATCCTGGACTGCCGACCGTGCTTGTCTACGGGCATGGCGATGTGCTGTGGGGCATGGAGGGCGAGTGGGCCGATGGCCTGTCCCCGTGGGAGGCGACGGTCGTCGGTGACCGGCTGTATGGCCGGGGTGCGGTGGACAACAAGGGGCAGCACACGATCAACCTAGAGGCGCTGCGCATCGTGATCGAGACGCGGGGGCGGCTTGGTTTCAACGCGAAGATCCTGATCGAGATGGGCGAGGAATGCGGGTCGCCGGGGCTGGGCGGGATCGCCGAGGCGCACAGCGACCTGCTGGCGGCGGATGTGCTGATCGCGTCGGACGGGCCGCGGGTCTCGACCCGGACGCCTACGGTGTTTCTTGGTGCGCGGGGCAGTCACGGGTTTACCTTGCGGTGCGACCTGCGCGAGGGCGGGCATCACTCTGGCAACTGGGGCGGTATCCTGCCCAACGCGGGCATCCGGCTGGCGCAGGCGATCTCGGTGATCACCGACGCGAAGGGGAAAATCGCGGTGCCCGAGTGGCGGCCCGATGAGATCCCCGCAAACGTGCTGGCGGCGTTGCGGGGTATTGCGCTGGAATTCGGGCCCGACGACCCGCAGACGGACGACGACTGGGGCGAGCCGGGGCTGACGGGCGCGACGCAGCTTTTGGGGTGGTGCAACTTCGAGGTCACCAGCTTCGTGTGCGGCAATCCGCAGGCGCCGGTGAACGCGATCCCGGGGCAGGCCCGCGCGACCTGTCAGCTGCGCTATATCGCCGAGATCGACCACACGCGGATTGTCACGGCGCTGCGCGAGCATCTCGACCGCCACGGCTTTGCCGATGTCGAGATTGTGGAGGGCTCGCGCCATTTCTTCCATGCGACCCGCACCGACCCCGACAATGCGTGGGTGCGGCTGGCGGTTGCCTCGATCACCCAGACGATGGGCGCGCCGCCGGCCCTGTCGCCGAACTTCGGGGGCGCGCTGCCCAACGAGGTTTTTGCCGAAACGCTGGGTCTGCCGACGATCTGGATTCCGCATTCGCACCCGGCCTGTGCCCAGCACGCGCCCAACGAGCACATGATGCTGGACGTGGCCCGCGAGGGGACGCAGATGATGGCGGGGCTATTCTGGGATATCGGGGATGGCCGTCTCGGGGCGGGATGAATGGCCGGAATGTAAAATAAAATCAGATACCTGTCGGCGGTAGGTAATGCATCACCTTCATAGTCCGTCCAGCACCTTGCCCATCACATTGGCCGTGTCGCGCCAGCGCGGCAATGCACGGCCCAAGGCGCGGGACCGGGCCGACAGGGCGTCGCGTTCCGTGTGCGACACCAGCAGCGACCGCAGGTGGCGGGCGAAGGCGTCGGGGTCGTCGACCGGCGCCAGAAGGGCGGCGTCGCCCACCGTGCCGGGCACCGCGCCGGTGGCGCAGGTGACGATCGGCAAGCCGTGGGTCAGCGCCTCGGCCAGTGCCATGCCGTAGCCTTCGTAGCGGGTGGCCAGCGCGAAGATCCGGGCGGTGCGATAGGCCTCGTCCAGCGCCGCGTCCGACAGTTCGCCGGCAAGTTCGATCCGGTCTGACAGACCCAGCGCGTCGATCAGCGCGGCAAGATCGTCTTGCACCGCCGGATCGAATGTCTTGCCCACGATGCGGGCGGTCCAGTCAAGTTCGGCCACCTGCGCCAGCGCGCGGATCAGCACGTCGTGTCCCTTGCGGCGGGCAAGCAGCCCGACCGACAGGATGCGCGGCCCGGCATCGGTGCGCGGCAGGTCGCGGGGACCGTCGTAGCCGGGCAACGCGACGGTGATGCGGTCCGGGGCGGCGCCAAGGCGGACATAGGTGTCGCGGGTGTGCGGGCTGGTCACCACGATCCGGGTGGCGTGGGCAAGGTTCGCGGTCTCTTGCGCCAGCAGGCGACGTGCGGTGTCGGCGGTCAGCCCGTCTTCCAGCCCCATCGGATGATGCAGCATCGCCACCACGGGACAGCGCAGCCGGGCAAGGTCTACGGTGCGCATCGCCCCGAACACCAGCCCGTCAAGGATCAGGGGCCGGTCGTCGGGCAGGTCGGCCAGCGTCTTGGCGACCTCGGCGCGCAGCGCGTCGGGCTGGTCCGGCGACGCGGCGGCGGCGGGCAGGGCGATGTGCCGCGTGTCGCGCCCCGAGGCCTGAAGCTCTTCCAGCAGGCGGCGCTCATAGATGTAGCCGCCGGTTTTCTGGCGATGATCGCCGGGGATCGCGAAGGCACAGGGTCTCATCGGGCCATCTGCTCGGCACTGGTGCGCGACAGGACGATCCGTTCCAGCGTCGCGACAAGAGCATGGGCCAGCACGGCGGCAAGGCCGATCAGGGCGATCGCGCTCCAGAGCATCCCGTAGTCCGAGGTCGAGGCGACAGTGGCCATCAGCGCGCCGACGCCGCGGCCCGTGGCCAGCCATTCGGCGGTGGTGACGGCAAGGATCGCGGCGGGGATCGCCATGCGGGCAGAGGCGAAGAACGCGGGCAGCATCGCGGGCAACCGCGCGCCGGTGAGCGTCCGCACCGGGCCGGTGGCATAGACGTCGAACAGGTCGAGCACGGCGCGCGGGGTGCGGGCCAGCCCGTGCTGGCAGGCGATCAACGTGGGGAAGAAGATCATCGTGGCGACCACGGCGATTGTGCCGGTGGCGCCCCGGCCAAGCGCCCAGACGATCAGCGGTGCGGTGGCGACGATGGGGATCGACCGCAGCGCGACGGACACCGGGATCACGGCCCCGGCAAGGCGCGGCAGCAGCGTCAGCGCCATCGCCAGCCCGGCGCCCAGCACCAGCCCCGCGGCATAGCCGGGCGCCGCCAGCGCCAGCGTCTCGGCCATCGCGTCGAACAGCCGCGCCCGTTGCGCCGCCGAGGACGGGGCGGTCACAAGATAGGCCCAGACGTCCTCGGGGCGTTTGGCGAAGAAACGGGGCAGCTGGAACAGCTCCATGCTGCCCTTCCAGATGGCGACCGTCACCCCGAACGCCAGCAGCGCCTGACCAAGGCCTGCGAAGCGGGACCGGCGGGTTTCGGTTGGCGGGGCCAGCAGCACCTCGGGCGGGGCAAGGTCCAGCCGCCGCCCCAGCGCGCCGACGCCCGCGAAGGCCAGCATCGACACCCCGGCGGCCAGCACCGCGATGGACCACGTCGCGGGCAGGTCCAGCGCCCGCAGCGCGCGCACCGTCAGCACGCCCAGCCCGCGCTCGGCGCCGGTGAACTCGCCCACCATGGCACCCAGAAAGGCGGCGGGGGCGGCGATCTGAAGGCCCGCGACGACGTAGGGCAGCGCGGCGGGAAGGCGCACCTGCAAAAGCGTGGTCAGCCGCCCCCGGCCATAGCTGTGCACAAGGTCGAACCAGCCGCGCGGCGCGGCGCGCAGGCCAACCAGCACCGGCAGGAAGGTGGTGTAGTAGACCGCCAGCGCGGCCAGCGTGACCTGCGGGCCGGTGCCGGGGCCGTACAGCACCCGAAGGATCGGGCCGGTGGCGACCAGCGGCAGGCAGAAGACCAACAGCGCAAGTGTCGCCAGCAGCCTTTCGCTGCGCGGGGCCAGTACGGCGACCAGCGCCAGCAGCATGCCCGCAAGATTGCCCCAGACGAACCCCTGCAGCGCCGACCACAGCGTGGTGCCAAGCGCCCGGGACAACAGGCCCGCGTTCTGTGCCATCTGCATGGCGATCTGGCTGGGCGCGGCGATCACGAAAGAGCCGGCGGTGGCGCGGGCCAGCATTTCCCATACCGCCAGCAACAGCACGACCCCGACGCCGCGTTTCAACAGGCGGGCCGTGGCCGGTGCAAGGCCGCTGTCGGGAACGGAGCCGTCCGCGGCTGTCATTGCGCCGCGAGGTTTTCGGGGAACTGGTGGTCGCGCAGCGCCTCGGTGACTTGGGCGCATAGGTCGCGGTACGCGTCCGAGGCCAGGACCTTGGCGTCGCGCGGATGCGGAAGCGGGATGGCGATGTCGGCGGCGACGCTGGCGGGGCGCGGGGTCAGGACAAGCACGCGGTCCGACAGGCGCACCGCCTCGGCCACCGAATGGGTGACAAGGACCGAGGTCGCGCCGCGGGCTTCCCACAGGGGCGGCAGCTCGGCGTTCAGGCGGTCGCGGGTCAGGGCATCGACGGCGGCGAAGGGTTCGTCCAGCAGCAAAAGCTCGGGCTCTCCGGCAAGGGCGCGGGCGATGGCGGCGCGCTGGCGCATCCCGCCCGACAGTTCTGCCGGGCGGCGGCGTTCAAAGCCCGACAGGCCGACGCGGGCGATCAGGTCGCGGATGCCGTCGGGATCACGCGGGCGACGGGCCAGCGCGCGGCCAAGCGCGATGTTGCCCTCAACGGTGCGCCACGGCAGCAGCGCGGCGTCCTGAAACGCCACCGCCAGACCGGCGCGGCGGCGCAGGTCGTCCGGGCTTTCGCCGCCGATCAAAATCGTGCCGGTAGAGGGCCGGTCCAGCCCCGCGATCAGCCGCAGCAGGGTCGACTTCCCGCAGCCCGACGGCCCGACAAGCGCGGTCATCTGGCCGCCCGCAAGCGTCAGGTCCACGGTGTCCACCGCATCGACGCGGCGTCCTGCCGCGCCGAAGCTTTTGGATACGCCGGTCAGCCGGATGTCGGGCCGGGCTGTCATGCGCAAGCCGGTCCTCGGCCCGGGTGTCTAGCCATGAACCTCTTCCAGAATGGACCGGTCCCACAGGTCCGGCGACACCGGGGTGCCCAGCAGGTCCAGCGTTTCCACGTTGGCGGCGACGGTATCGTCGGTGAACCAGCCAAAGCCCTCGGCTTCGGTCAGGTCCGAGAACATCAGCGGCACCTGCCGTTCGGCCTGCAGCTCTTGCGTCGGCAGGTCGAGCCCGGCGTCGGGGAACATCTCGACCGTCAGCGCGGCTGCGGCGGCGGGGGCGGCCTTGTAGTCCTCCCAACCGCGAATTTCGCCGGTCATCAGGGCGACCAGCTCGTCGCGGCGGTTGGCAAGGCTGTCCTCGGTCGCGATGTAGGTCTGCGAGTGGACCGAATAGCCGTGGTCGGCCAGCAGCATGGTCACGTTGTCGACGCCCTGGATCTCCATCGCGACGGGCAGGTCGGTTTCCCAGCACAGCAGGCAGTCGACCTGACCCTGCACCAGCGGCGCGGGATCGTACTGGGTCGGCACCACCTCGATCTGCGAGACATCGACGTCGTTGATCGTGCACAGGGCTTCCAGCACCGGCATGTTGGCCAGCGCCATGCCGATCTTCTTGCCCACAAGGTCGGCGGGCGTGTTCACCGGGTTCTCGGCCAGCGAGGCGATGGCGAAGGGGTTCTTCTGCATCGCGACACCGATGATCTTGAACGGCGCGCCCTGGTTCACGGCGGCGGCGGTATAGTCCGCGGCAGAGATGCCGACCAGCGCGGTGCCCGCCACGACCGGCGGTTCGACCGGAGCGTTGGGGCCGCCGGGCAGCAACGAGACCTCTAGCCCCGCGTCAGACCAATAGCCCTTGTCGCTGGCGATATAGCTGCCGCCGAACTGTACCGAGTGCAGCCACGACAGCTGGAAGTTCACGGCGCTTTGCGCCCGCGCGCGGCTTGGCGACAGAAGGGCGGCACCGGCGGTGGTCAGGGCGCCTCCGATGAACAGGCGGCGAGAGGGCGTCAGGAAGGTCATGGCATCATCCTCTGGGTTTTGGAAAAGAGTAGGTTAATCGTGCGTGGTGGCAATGCCGTCCCCGGCGGGGGCAGCGTTGGGGGTGCGGCGCTGAAGGAAGAAGGCGCCGGGCAGGGCCGAGATCAGGGCGGCAAGGCCAAAGGCGATGCTGGCCGCCAGCCCGGCATCCGCGCCAAGGCCCGCCAGCGGGAACAGGGCGGCCGCCGCGCCCTCGCGCCAGCCCCAGCCCGCAACGGACGCGGGCAGCAGCATGGCGGTTAGGATCAACGGCACGATCAGCATCGCGGTCCCGGCGGGCAGGGTGCTGCCGCTGGCACGGGCGGCGGTGACGAACCCCGCGACGATCAGGGCCGAGATCGCCAAAGACAGCGCGACCTGTGTCGGAAATCGTCCCAAAAGCGCGCTGCGGGCGGCGGCGCGCCAGCCGTCGGGGCGCCCGGCGCGGGTGAAGAGCAGGACGCCGGTCGCTGCGAGCATCAGCGCAAGCACCCCGGCGGGCAGCAGCACCACCAGCGGCACCTGCGGGCCAGATGCGCCCGCCGCGCCCGCCGCACCCGTTGCGCCGGGCCCGGACGGCAGCGCCACGCCAATCAGGCCAAGCGCCAACATCGCGGCCATGCCCGCCTGTCCCGAGGCCCGTTCCAGCACCACCGCCTGCGCCGCGCGCCCCAGCGTACCGCCTTGTCGGTTCCGGGCGGCGCGGGCCGCGTCGCCCAGAACGCCGCCGGGCAGGGTCTGGTTCACGAATTGGGCAAGGTAGTATTCGCGCACCGTGTCCCACCACGGCATGTGCAGCCGCAAAGCGCCCGCCGTCACCCGCCAGCGCAGGGCCGACAACAGCGTGACCGCGTTCAGCAGCACGACCGTCGCCAGCATCCACCCCGGCGACAGGGCGGCCAGCCGGTCCAGCGCGCCCTGCCCATCGGCCAGCGCAAGGCAGATCCCGATCAGGACCAGCGGCAGAAGCAGGCGCAGCCATCTCATGATCCGTCCGCCTGTGTCGCGGCGTCTCCGGTCGCGCTGGTGGCGTCGAGGAACCTGTCGCGGAACGCGCTCATCGGCCAAGTCGGAAGGTCGGGATCGGGGATCATGCCGTCGGTCCAGTCCCAGTCGTCGAACAGCCGCAGCGCGTCGGGCGGGCCGATCAGGTGCACCGGCACATCCTTGCCGCCGCCCTGTGCCACGAACTCGACCGGCTGATGGTCGCCCAGAAGGATGATCAGCGGCGCCTCGTCACGGGGCAGCGCGGCCCACGACAGGACCGCCTGCATGGCATAGTCGATGGTCCGGCCGAAATGGTCCCGGATGCTGTCGCGGTTCGACCAGACCTCGCGCGGGGTGGGGCCGGCGCTGGCCTGATCGTTGAACACGCTGCCGTCGCCGACCGCGTCCCACGGCAGCATCTCGGGCACCGGCGTCCACGGCGCGTGGCTGGAGATCAGGGCGATCTCGGCCAAAAGCGGGCCGTCCGACGTCACCTCGCGGTCATAGGCGGCCAGCGTGTACTGGTCCGGCATGGTCACCCAGTTGAACGGCAGCCCGGCATAACCAAGGTCGGCGGCGGCCCAGATCCTTTGAAACCCCATTGCCGGACCCTCGGGCCAGTCCAGCACGATGGCGGGGGCCACGGTGGCGGTCTCGTATCTGGCGCGGATCGCCATCATGAACAGCGTCTGCCGCTCGCTGGCCAGCAGGGCGCGATACCGGCGCTGGTCGCTGACCTCGACACCCGAGGCCAGCGTGGCATGGGCCAGCCAGCTTTGCCCGCCCTGCACCGGGGATCGCAGCCAGCCCGACCGGGCCGCAAGCCCGGCATCGGCCAGCGCGTCCTGTCCCGCCGAAAGCGTCCGCTCGTGGCGTTCGGCGTACAGCGGGTTCACGAAAGCGGTGCGGCCGTAGCTTTCGACGAACACGATCACCACCGACCGCCCGTCAAGGCGGGCGAACAACCCGTCGCGGTCGCGCCACGGGTCCTCGGCGGCGGCGCGCCGGAACTCGGCCTGCGCCGCGCGAGAGCGTTCGAAGTCGCGGATATTCTCGGCGGCGAGCCTTGCGGTAAAGGCGCTGCCCGGCGGCTGCCAGCCCTTCCAGCCGTTCAGGGCAGTGCGGATCTCGGTCGCGCAGAGGGCGGCGAACACCATCGCGACGGTCCCGGCGCCGATGCGGACCGCGCGGGGCAGGCGCTGACCGGCGCGGCCCCACAGGCGCAGCGCGCCGCAGGTCAGAAACAGCATCCCGGCCAGCACTAGCCCCACGACGGCCACCACCGCGACGGTGCCAAGGATGCCGATACTGCCGGTCAACAGCATCCCGGCGGCGGGCAGAAGGTGCATGTCGGCCAGCGGGTCGAAGCCACGGCCATACGCGGTGTAGACGGACAGGTCCGCCAGCTTCAGCAGGGTGACAGCCAGCAGCAGCCCGGCGCAGACCCAACCCGCCAGCCGCGACCGCGTGGCCAGGGCGAGCATGCCCAGCAACAGGACCGGCAGTTCCAGCGGCACCATCTGCAGCGCCTGCCAAGTCACGGCCCGGGGATGGTTGGGCATGATCAGCAGCAGGTGCAGGAACGCTGCGGACAGGATCAGCAGAAGCCAGCGGCGGAGGCGCAAGGTCAACGCCGCCTCGCCAGCCAGATCACATCGACCGCGAAGGACCACGCCAGCAAGGCCAGCGCCACCGCCGCCGCGATCCAGCTGTAGGGCGGTTGCACGATCGGCGCGATCAGCGCGACCAGCGTCCCGATCTGGACCACGCAGACCAGCTTGCGCCGGAACCGCTGGGGCAGGGGGCGGTCCAGCCACGGCAAGGCCCAGCTTGCGGCGACGAAGACGTACCGCAGGCTGCCCAGCAGAAGCACCCAGCTTCCGGCGGCACCGCTGCGCCAGACCACGCCGGCCAGCAGCAGGGCGAAGATGCTGTCGACCTCCATGTCGAACCGCGCGCCCCACGGCCCGGCAAGGCCGCTGCGCCGGGCCAGCGGACCGTCGAGCCCGTCCAGCGACAGCGTCACCAGCGCAAGGCAGAACACCATCCAGCCCGTCGCGCCCTCGGTCAGGCGCGGATCGGCCAGCGGCACCAGCATCAGCGCCGACAGCGCCAGCCGCGCCAAGGTCAGCGCGTTGGCATAGCCCAGCCGCCGCGCGGGCCAGTACCGGATCAGGAACACCCCGGAGACCGCCGCGCCAAGCCCGAAGCACACGACCGGCAAAAGCGTTCGCGTGCCTGCCAGCCACCACGACAGGCCGAACAGCACCACGGCAAAGGACAACGAAAGCAGGAACATCGACACCGCAGCCGCCCGCGATCCGGCCTGCGCTGGGGCGTTGTGCGCCTGTTGTAACAAAATACTCATAGGAAACGACATGCCGCCCCTTACTCCGACGTCAAGCGAAGACCCTTGACTAAGCCTCCACTTCAACCGTCTGTGAAAATAGTATGAATGCCAAGCCGGAGGTCCTCGCAATGGCAAACGTGCGAACTGCCGCCTATCCGCCCAGATATTCCCGCGCCGCCCGCATCCTGCACTGGCTGACCGTCGTGCTTGTGCTGACGACGATCCCGGCGGGGCTGATCATGGTGGAAGAGGGGCTGTCGAGGCCGGTTCAGGACACGCTGTACCTGTACCACAAGAACATCGGTCCGGTGATCCTGTTGCTGGTCGTGCTGCGATTGGTGGTCCGCGTGGTATCGCCGCCGCCGCCGCATCCCGAAAGCCTGCCGCGCGTGCAGGCCCTTGTCGCGTCGGTGGTGCACTGGCTGCTCTATGCCACGTTGGTCGCACTGGTCGTGTCGGGCATGGTGCGGGTACAGGCCGGAGGCTTCCCGATGGAGATCTGGGACCCGTTGATCGGCGGGCTTCTGGACCGCGACAAGGATCTTGCCGAAGCGGCCAGCGAATTCCACGAGATCGCGAAATCCGTCCTGATCGTGCTGATCCTGATGCACGCGGGCGCCGCGGCGATGCACGGTCTGGTGAAACGCGACGGCATCTTCAGCCGCATGTGGCCGCCGGTGTAAAGCCGGGGTGGCTTTTGGGCAGATGAAAGAAGCCCCCGCCGGTCGCGGCGGGGGCGACGTATTGCGGTCACCCGGTCAGGCGGCGCCTTCCGTCTGGTAGGTCACGGTGCGCGCGATTGTCCGGGTCGGGCGCTTTTCGCCAGCAAGCACCTCGAAGTCGAGATGGTTTTCGGGCGGGCAAATCGGGCAGGTGACGAAATCGGTGAAGGCGCAGGGCAGCGCCACCGCGTAGTTGAAGTCGATCCAATCGATCCGTTCGCCGCTGTCATCCGCGAAATGAAGCTCGACCACGCGACCGGCGCCATAGGTCACGGGGCCGTTCGTCTTGTCCCGGACGTGGGCGACGGGCTGCACGCCGTGCGCGGTGTCCTTGCCGATCAATTGCAGTTCGTAGGTCGTGCCATCGTGCTCGAAGGTGAAGGTGCCGATGCGGGGGGTATCTTCGCGCACGCCCGGTTCAACCGTCTCCGCCTCGTAGGATGTGCGCTCGGTCGGGGTGTAGTACCCCGGTATGCGCCACGCGATGTCATAGTCGAAATGGCTTACGCCCGAGTCCTCGGCCTTCGTCGCCTCGCGCGGGTCGCGGACGCGGATGCCGTACAGCCGTTCGCCGTCGTGCTTGGTGCGCAGCAGCGTCTCGACCTCGCAGACACCGTAGTACACCGGCTGGCTTGCACCGTGGCCGTAGGTCTGGTTCCGGCCGGGGATGATCTCGACCGGGCCCTCGGGGTAGGCGCCGTTCACGGACAAAGTGGGACCCGACGCCGGCGGGGTGAACATGATGCGACCGTCCTCGACCGACCATGTGCCGGGCAGCATGTCGAACCGGACGTCTCTGTCGGTCTCTTCCAGCCAGTACTGGGCGACCAGCGCGGTCCAGCCATAGGGGCGGAACATGGTGGCGACATGGGCGTGACGCCATTCGCGCCACTGGCCTTCAAGATGTTCGTGCGTGGGCATATGGGGCTTCCTCTTGGGGGGATGCGTGCGTGGCGGTGGCCTCGTCCAGGAACGCCAGCACGCCGCGCCACGAGGCGTCGTCGGCGCGGGCATTGCCGGACGGCGTTCCGCCGGTGGTGAAAGGGACGCCCGATACCGGGTGCGGGCGGCTGATCTGGGTCGCGGGGACGAAAGGCAGGTTGATCGAGTGGCCTGCATCGTCGAAGTCGAGGTGGCGCACGGTGTGGGCATGGTCGTGCCGGCGCAGGGTCGAGACGACCATTCGCGCGTACAGGCTGGACGGCCAAGCCCGGTCGTCGCGGCCCGAGATCAGCAGGACCGGTGCTGCGATCCGTTCCACCGGGATGCGGGCGCGGTCGGCGAGCGCCCGGTCCTTGAGACCTTCGAAGAACACCGAGTGGTGGCGATCGGGCGGCGCCGCCCCGTCCCACGGGTGCCAGTGGACGTGGGCGTTGTTCTGCCACAGGTGCGGCAGCGGGGTGCCATCCAGCGTCCACGTGTCACCGTGCCAGCCGCCCCGGTCGGGATCGCCCGCGCCCTGCGCGCCGTGGACCATTGCGCCGGGGACATAGGCGATGACGGCGGACACGCGCTTTGGCCACGTTGCGCCAAGCAGCAGCGCCAGCTCGCCGCCGCGTGACTGGCCGCTGACGGCCACGAAGTCGCCCCGCGGGGATAGCGTGGCCCGCATCCAGTCCAGCGCGTCGCGGAAGTATTCCAGCGGGGTTTCGGTGATGTGCGCGGGCAGGCCGGGCGCCTTGAAGTACCCCAGCGCAAGCGCCTGATACCCGTGCGACGCGAATAGTGCGCCGCGCGCTTCCATGATGCCGCCGGTCGAGCCGCTGAGCACCAGCACCGCCGGATGCGGACCGGGGCCGGGCGGCGTGAACAGCGTGCCAACCATCCCGTCCTCGCGGATCTCGCGACGGCTCACGCCGGGCGCGGCGAACCGTTGGATCAGCTGCGCGGTGGCACCTTGGCCGTCCGCCGTCTCGGCGGTCAGGTCGGTTGGCAGGGGGCCCATGACGTCATCCGCGAACAGGTCCGGGCCTGCCCTGTCGGTGGGGTGCTGGCCCCAGATCAGCCCCATCGCGGCGATCTCGGCATAGTCACCGCCCACCGGGGCGTCGCGGGTCAGGTCGACGGTGCCATCGGCATCCGCAATGAACGTCGCCTGACTGTCCCAGTCTGCGCCGCCGGTCCGCCGTGTGCGGGCCGTGATCGCCACCAGTGCGTCGGGCTCCAGCCCTGTTAGGGTGATGCGGCGCGGCAGATCGACGGGGCCGTCTTCGGGGGTGACGGTCAGAACAAGGGACGTCATTGCGCACCGCCTGCTTCGGGGGGCATTTTCCCGAGATAGGCATCCAGCCGGTCCCGGAAGTCATCGTCCAGCGTCGCATCCGGTGCCAGTCCGCCACCACGCGGCCAGTGGCCACGCGCGCCGGTCCAGTCGTTCCGAAGCGCCGCCAGCTTGTCCTGCCAGCCGGTTTCCTCGGCCGCGACCGTTGGGTCGATTGCCACCAGAAACACGCCTCGGCCCTTCGGATCGCCCCGACCGCCCGCTGCAACGCCGGCCATCAATTCCACGACCAGCCCCAGCAGCGACCCGATCTGGCCGCCGCGCGGCAACAGCGCAGCCACGTCTGCGGCGACATTGGTCGGAGCGCCCGCCGCGTCGACGGCGGACCCTGCGGGCAGGCGCTTGTCCTCGGCCCGGGCAGACCGGATGTCGGCCATTGTCATGCTGCTGCTGGCGGCGTCGATGATCACGCTGTCGTCGCCACGCCCCATCGCGAAGGCCAACGGGTTGGTCCCGACCACAGGCCGGGTGCCGCCGTGGGGGGCGACGAAGGGCGGGCCCTCGGCCCCGGCAAGGGCAATCAGCCCGCTGTCTGCCAGAGGACGCAGGAACGGCGCGAACCGGCCGAACCCGCGAACGCCGCGCAGGAACACGGCGCCGATGCCCAGCTGCTTGGCCGTCTGGGCAAGGTCCAGCGTGGCAGAGGCGACGGCAAGGGGGGCAAAGCTGTCCGTGCAGTCCAGCCACGCCACCGCGCGGCTGCCGTCCACCAAGGGGGGCGGGCTGGCGTCGGGGGTCCATTCGTCCAGCATCGAGATGCCGAACCGCGGTTGACCCATCGCGTCGGCCTCGACCAGTGCGGCGGCGGCAAGCGCGGCCGCGTCAGAGCCGCCCAAAGCCCGCGACAGCTTGGCTATGGCATCCTGTGCCGGGATCATCGAATGGCCCCGTCGGTCGCGCCGCGTGCGATTTCGCCCTCGGACAGGTAGCCCAGCGTCATCAGCCGCTCGATCAGAAACGCGCGGCTGTGGCGGATGTGGTCGGTTTCGATCTGCGCGGCGCGGTCGCCGTCCCCGGCCTCGATGGCGTCGACCAGAAGCGTGTGCTCGTCCGAGTGTTCGTCCGCCTTGACGGTGAAGTCGATGGCAAAGCGCAGCAGGCGTTCCAGTTCGTCGAACAGCGATTCCGAAAGAGCGACCAGCCGCCGGTTCCGGCTGCAACGGGCGATGGCGACATGAAACCGCCGGGCGACCTGCTGCATCTCGCCGATGTCCATGGGGGCAGCGTATTCCCGCACGATGCGCCTGAGCCCGGCGATGTCTTCGCGGGTCGCATAGCGCGCTGCCTGCCGTGCTGCATGGGGGCCGATGGCGGCGCGCATGTCGAGAATTTCATGCACGGCCTGAAAGGTGATCGCCGCCACGCGATAGCCGCTGCGGGGCATGATCGTGACCAGCCCCTCTGCCGCCAGCTTCTGCATCGCGTCGCGCACCGGAGTCTTCGAGACGCCGTAGTCCCGCGCGATTGCGGCAGCGTCCAGCGTCGTGCCGGGCGCGATCTCGCACCGCATGATCGCCTGCCGAAGCGCAACGTGGATACGCTCGGACACCGGCGCGGGGGCGCTGGTTGGGGTGGCGGTGCTTGTTTCGGGGCTCATGCCTTCGGATCCTCGCGTCGGTTCAGTGCTTGGCCCAAGGCACGAAGCGGCGTTCCAGTGCCTCGATCGCCATGATCGTGAGATAGCCCATGACAGAGATCACGACGATGCCCACAAACATGCGCGAGACCGCGAAGGTCTGCCACGACGCCCAGATGAAGAAGCCCACACCGCTGCGCGCGCCAAGGAACTCGGCTGCGGCGATGATGATGTAGGACGACCCGGCGGCCAGCTTCAGCCCGGTGAAGATGCTGGGCAGCGCGGCGGGAAAGGCGATGCGGCGGAAGGTCTGGAACGGGGTCGCACCCGCGTTCTTCGCGACGTCCATGTAGATCTGCGGCGTCTGCATCACGCCGCCCATCGTGTTGTAGAACATCAGGAAAAAGACGCCGATGGCGATCAGCACGAATTTGGACGCATCACCCACACCGAAGATCAGCAGGATCAGCGGCAGGATGGCGATCTTGGGCACCGGGTAGAGGGCTGCGAAGATCGGACCCAAGAGGCGACGGACCGGGCGGGACAGGCCCAGCAGCAGGCCAAGCAGCACACCCGGAATGGCGCCCATTGCGTATCCTATGCCGACCCGGCGCAGCGTCGCGCCGATGTGCTGGAAAAGCTCTAGGCTGACGATCATCTCCCACGCGGTACCCGCGATCGCGCTGGGCGCGGGGAAGAACCGTTGGTCGATCATGTTTGTCCTGCTGGACAGTTCCCACAGCAGCAAAAGAAGCAGCGGACTGAAGTAGGACGCGAAGCGGTAAATCCGCTCGCGCCGTGCGGGCGCCTTGAGGCGGCGCAGTTCGTCTTCGGTAAGGGACCTTGCCGTCGCGCTCATGTCAGGCTCCTGCAGGTTTGTCGGCCAGAAGGTTCCAGACCTCGTAAGTCAGGTCCCAGAACCGCTTGTCGCGGCGCATCTCGACCACGTCGCGCGGCCGTTCGAACGGCACGTCGAGATCGGCCACAAGCGTGCCGGGGCGCGGCGACATCACCAGCACCCGGTCGGCGAGGGTCAGCGCCTCGTCGACGCTGTGGGTGATGAAGACGACGGTCTTGCGGGTGGCTTCCCAGATGCGCAGCAATTCCTGCTGCAGCACCAGCCGGGTCTGTTCGTCGAGCGCGCCGAAGGGTTCGTCCATCAGCAAAATCTCGCGGTCGTCGGCCAAAGCGCGCGCCACCGAGACCCGCTGTTTCATCCCGCCTGACAGTTGCTGCGGTCGGGCGCGGGCGAAATCCGTCAGGCCGGTCAATGCCAGCAACTCACTGACGCGGGCGTCGATCTTCGACCGTTTCACGCCCTTCAGGCTCAGCGGCAGGGCGATGTTCTCGGACACCGTAAGCCACGGCAGCACCGAGGCTTCCTGAAAGACCATCGCCGGCGGCCTGTCGCTATGCAGATCGACGGTTCCGCTGAGTTTCGACTCGAGGTCGGCCATGATGCGCAGAACAGTGGTCTTGCCGCAGCCGCTGGGGCCGACGATGCAGACGAATTCGCCTCGCGGGACCGAAAAGCTGAAGTCGGAAACCGCCACGGTCGTCCGGTCCCCCTCGGCGTCGTAGAACGCCTTGGTAAGCCGGTCGACTTCGATGGCCGGCCCCGCGCTGTCAGCGGGGGCCGGACGTACCATTTCAAGCTTCGCAGCCATCAGGGGTTTTCTGCGACCTGCGCGTTGGCGCGTTCCAGCAGGTCGGTGCGATAGACCGCCTCGATGTCCGCCTCGCCCTCGTAGCTAAGGTCACCCTCGGCGCGGAAGAACTCTTCCTGCTCGCGCACCGACGCCATGTCGATGCCGCCGTCCTCGGAGCGAACGGTATAGGGAATGCCGCGCAGGAAGTCGGGGTCGGTTCCGGTGTACTCGGCAACGATGGCAACGACTTCGTCATCGTCCCATCCGCCGTTGTCCAGAAGGCGCGCCGCCTTGATGTAGCCGGCCATGAAGGCGACGACGGTATCCTCGTTCTCGGCCACGTAGTCCTGGTTGAAGGCGATGAACCCCAGTTCCGTGCCGAAAATGTGGTCCTCGACCAGTCGCTTGCCCAGTCCCTCGTTCTCAAGCTGCTTGGCGAAGGGCTCGATGCTCCATCCTGCTTCGAGCGCGCCGTTGGCGAAGGCCGCAGCAGTCGCGGGGGGCGGCAGGTAGACCGCCTCGATGTCGTCCAGGGTAAGGCCGCCAGTTTCAAGCGCCTTGGCGACCGAATAGATGCCGAACCCGCCGGGCCCGGGGATGCCGACGCGCTTGCCCCTCAGATCCTCGACGCTTTGAATGCCTTCGTCCCAGGCCTGCTGCGACACCATGAACGGCGACGGAGAGGGTACGGTATCGGGGATGCGGGCCATCGTGGCGATGATCGCGACGGTTGCACCCCGGTCCAGCGCGTTGAACAGGCTGGCGCCCCAGGTCGCGGCGCCGGCCTCGATGTTGCCCGAGGCCAGAAGCTGGATCGTCTCGGCGGTGTTGGCCTTGGGGGCAAGCTGCACATCGACGCCGAAGTCGTCGAAGTAGCCCAGTTCCTCGGCCACGAAGAAGGGCGCGTAATCCGCGAAGGGCGAATACAGAAACTCGATTTGCGGCAAATCCTGCGCCTGTCCGGGCAGGGCGAAAGAAGCGGTCAGGGTTGCCGCGACTGCGGTTCCCAGAAGGTGACGTCGGGTAGGTGCAGTCATACGCGAAACTCCTCTTTCGCCTGATTGGCTGTTCGTGCCGCCGCAGCGGTTCCTGCGCATCGTGTGCGGCAGGGTGACCGGGGGTGGACAACCTTGACGCTACAACTGATGCATCAGTTTGGCAAATGGATGTTTCATGTGGTGGTGCTGATGCATTGTCCGGCGCGAAACCGAGTGCAATCCACCGCGTGACTGGGATTGCTGGGGGGAGGGATGGCGCCGCCTATAACGCTTTATTTCTAAAGCCCGGGTGCGCGCTGTGCGATCTGCAAAACGGAAACAAATCGCAGGAGCCGAAGCAGATGGGATGTGCAAGGCGCAGGTTGTTCGACCTGCCTTTAACGGTGGCCCGAGCGGCGCGGAAAGGCGGCATCCTTCCGATGCGCCGAGAAACCGTTGACGGATTTCTTAAGATTTAGTTACCTACCAGTAGGTAGCATATGGGAGGAGAATCATGCTTACCAAGACTCTGGCGCGCTGCGCCGGGGCCGCCGCTATGGCCGTATGTGCCGTAGCGGGGCCCGCGATGGCGCAATGGCAGCCCGACAAGCCCATCAACATCATCGTTCCGTGGTCCGCTGGCGGCTCGACCGACCAGGTCACGCGGGTCGTCGCGCCGATCCTGGAGGAGGCACTCGGCACGCCGGTCGTCGTGGTCAACCAGCCCGGGGCCTCTGGGTCCATCGGGACCAAGGCCGCTCTGGACGCACCGCGCGACGGCTATACCTGGACCGCGAACGCCATCGCCAACAACGCCACCTACGCGGTGACGGGGCTGGTCGAGGACACCTCGATCGAGGATTACCATATCTACCTGCACGTCGCGAACGTGCCGGTGATCTCGGTCAACGCGGACGCGCCGTATCAAGACTTCGGTGAACTGCTGGAAGCGATGAAGGCGGACGACTCGGTCACCGTCGGCACCGCTGGCGTGAACTCGTCCGGCGGCATGGCGCTGGCGGCGATCAACGAGGCGGCGGGCGACGATGTCAAGGCCCGCATGGTGACCTACGACGGCGGCAACCCCGCAGTTCTGGCCACCGCGGCGGGCGAGACGATGGTCACCACGCAGCTTGCCGTGGAACAGACCGAGATGATCCGCGCCGGCAAGATCCGTCCGCTGGCGGTTCTGTCCGACGGCGAGCTGATCATCGAAGGGCTGGACCCGATCCCGCCGATCACCAACTGGCTGAGCGACATGCATGTCGCGCCGGACTACTTCGGTGTGTTCATCCCTGTCGGGGCCCCGCAAGAGGTCTACGACACGGTCGACAAGATCTGGGCCGAGCAGGTGATGAACTCGGAAACGCTGATGTCTTACGCCACCGAGCGCGGGGCCGTCTTCGCCCCCAGCTTCGGCGAAGAAGCGATGGACCGCGCGATGCCGGTCGTCGTGGCCGAGGCCTGCGCCCGCGTCACCCGCGGCGAGGCCGTTGTCGATCCGTCCGAGATCGGCATCGACTGCCCGGCCGGCGAATAAGCACATCTTCTTCGCGCGCGGTGCGCCGCGCGCGGACACCCGGCCCGGGGCAAACCCGTCCCGGCCGGCGTTTCCAGAAGGCAATACCATGCGTTTCGACACACCCGCCGCTGACCGCATCACTGCGGCCACTCTCTTCGCGCTGGGCGCGGCCATGACCTGGGGGGGCTTCGTGATGGACCGGCTCGAGATCCGGCAGATCCATCCGGCCAGCATTCCCGGCCTTGTCCCGATGATCCTTGGCGCCGCTATGATGCTGTGCGCCACCTTGCTGGCGCTGTCCACGCGCGGCCTGTCCGCGCCTGACGGCACCCCGGACGAGGGGGGCGCGCAGGGCAACTGGCACGACTTCGGCTTCGCCGCCGCATGGAGCTGTATCTTCGCTCTGCTGCTGGTCGGCACGCTGCCGTTCGCCGCCGCCGCCGCGATCTACGTCATGGTGTTCTCGGGCTGGTACGCATGGCAGGCAGAGGACGGGCAGGGCCGTAACGCGAAGCGGCTGATCCTGATCGCCATCTACGCCGTCGCCGTGGGCGTGGGCGTCGCCGCGCTGTTCCGCTATGGTTTCCTGGTGAGGCTGCCCTGATGGACGCTTTGGCCGCTCTCATGCACGGGCTGGGGCAGTTCCTGACCCCGATGGGCCTTTTCCACGTCGCCTGGGCCACGCTGCTGGGCATCCTTGTCGGCAGTCTTCCGGGCCTGACCGCGACGATGGGCGTCGCGCTGCTGACCACGCTGACCTACACGCTGGACCGCGACAGCGCGATCCTTGTGCTGATCTGCATGTATGTCGGGGCGATCTATGGCGGGTCGCGGTCCGCTATCCTGCTGAACATCCCCGGCACCCCGGCCTCGGCCGCGACCTCGCTGGACGGCTTCCCGCTGGCGCAGCGGGGGCAGGCGGGCTACGCGATGGCGCTGGCCACCGCCGGGTCGGCGATGGGCACGATGGTCGGTATCCTGCTTTTGGTGCTGCTGGCCCCGGCGCTGGCCGCCATCGCGCTGGATTTCGGATCGTTCGAGTTCTTCTGGCTGGCCGTGTTCGGGATCGTCATCTCGGGCCAGCTGACGGGCGGTGTCAGCCCGCTGAAAGGCTACATGGCCGGTCTGCTGGGCCTGATGGTCGCGATGATCGGGTCCGAGGGCATCCATGCCCATGTCCGGTTCAACTTGGGCTTCGACCAGTTGAACGGCGGCATCGGCCTGATCCCGGCGATGGTCGGCGCCTTCGGGTTCGCCGAGGTGCTGACCGTCATGTGGCGGCGCAAGGCCGAGCTGTCGACCGAAGAGCTGAAAGAGGACCGTGTCCTGCCCCGGCTGTCGGACCTGTGGCGCTATAAGTTCACCATCGGGCGGTCCGGCGTCATCGGCACGCTGGTGGGGATCATTCCCGGCGTGGGCGAGGACATCGGGGCGTGGGCGTCCTATGCCGCCGCCAAGCGCAGCAGCAAGGAAAAGGACCAGTTCGGCAAGGGCTCGCACGAGGGGCTGACGGCGGCGGAAACCGGCAACTCGGCGGTGGTGCCGGGCGCGCTGATCCCGGCGCTGACGCTGGCGGTGCCCGGTTCGGCCCCGGCGGCGGTGCTGATCGCGGCGCTGTTCATCCACGGCGTCCGTCCCGGGCCGATGATCATGCTGGAACAGCCGACCTTCATCTATTCGGTCGCGGCGATGCTGATCCTCGCGACCATTGCGATCGCGATCTACGGGCTGTCGCTGACCCGGCTGTTCATCCTAGTGCTGCGCATCCCGCGGGAACTGCTGATGCCGGTGGTGTTCACCCTGTGCGTCATCGGCCCCTACGCGCTGACGCAGCGGGTCTTCGACATCTGGGTCATGGTCGCCTTCGGATTGATCGGCTTCGTGCTGAGGCAGATGAATTACCCGATGGCACCGCTGGTGCTGGGCATCATCCTTGGCGATCTGCTGGACAAATCGCTGCGGCGCGGGCTCACCCTTTCGAACGGGTCGCTCGAGCCGTTCTTCACCCGCCCGATCTCGCTTGGGTTTGTGGTGATCATCGTGCTCAGCATCATCCTGTCGATGCCCGCCACCCGGCGCGCCGTTGGCGGGGTGATCGGCAGGAAACGCGGCCCGACCGAAGCACCGGAGGGCAGGAAGCCATGAACCAGACCGCACCGAAATCCGCACCCAAATCCGCGGCGAAGCCCGTCAAGCGCGACGCCGCCGCCTCGAAACGCCGCATCCTGAAGGCCGCGCTGGCCGAGTTCGCCGCCCACGGGCACGCGGGCGCGCGGATCGACACCATCGCCGAGAAGGCCAGCGTGTCGAAGCCGATGATCTACAGCTACTTCGGCGACAAGGAAGAGCTGTACAAGGCGGCGCTGCGCGAAAGCTACGTACAGATCCGGCAGGGCGAGCGGAAACTGAAGCTAGAGGACCTGAGCCCCGAGGAAGCGGTGCGCGAACTGGTCGGCTTCACGCTGCGCCACTTTGTTTCGAAGCCGTGGTTCGTGTCGATGCTGAACACCGAGAACCTGCTGGGCGGCGACGCCATCCGGCAGATCGGGGACGTGGCAGAGATCCAGTCGCCGCTGATCGAGTCGATCCGCCAGTTCCTGAAACGCGGCGCGGCGGCGGGCGAGATCCGCGACGATGTCGACCCGGTCGAACTGTACATCACCATCGCGTCGCTTTGCTACTTCCCGGTTTCGAACAAGCACACGCTGCGCGCCGTGTTCAAGGTGCCGATCGACGACGACTGGCTGGACCAGCGCGCGGCGATGATCTCGGACATGCTCACCTGTTACCTGCGCCGGACTCCTCCGGCGTCATGACACCCCGGCGCGGCAAGGCGCGCCATACCACTCGGACATATCTTCGAAAGGACCGACGACTATGAGACAACAACGGATCGGCATCATCATGCACGGTGTGACCGGGCGGATGGGAATGAACCAGCACCTGATCCGCTCGGTCCTTGCGATCCGCGATCAGGGCGGGTTGGCGCTGAAGGACGGCTCGTACCTTGTGCCCGACGTGATCATCGTCGGCCGCAACGCCGACCGGATCGAGGCGCTGGCGAAACGGCATAACGTGGAACGCTGGACGACCGATCTTGATGCGGCGCTGGCCAACCCGGACGACACGCTGTTCTTCGACGCTGCCTCGACCCAGCTGCGGCCCGAGCTTCTGAAGAAGGCGATCGACGCGGGCAAGCACGTCTACAGCGAAAAGCCGGTGTCCGAAGGGCTGGCCGAGGCGGTCGACATCGCGCGCTATGCCAAGGAGAAGGGCGTCAAGAACGGCATCGTCCACGACAAGCTGGACCTGCCGGGTCTGCTGAAGCTGAAGCGCCTGCGCGACAGCGGCTTCTTCGGCCGGATGCTCAGCGTGAAGGGCGAGTTCGGCTATTGGGTGTTCGAGGGCGACTTCATGCCCGCGCAGCGCCCGTCGTGGAACTACCGCTCCGAGGACGGCGGAGGCATGATTTCCGACATGCTGTGCCACTGGCGCTATGTGCTCGACAACGTGGTCGCGCCGGTCCAGTCGGTCAGCTGCCTTGGCGCCACGCATATCCCGACCCGCTGGGACGAAGAGGGCAAGGAATACACCGCCACGGCGGATGACGCGGCCTATGCCTCGTTCATGCTGGAAGGCGGGATCGTGGCCCACATCAATTCAAGCTGGTGCACCCGCGTGCGCCGCGACGACCTTGTGACCTTCCAGATCGACGGCACCCACGGCTCTGCCGTTGCGGGACTGCACAAGTGTTATTCGCAGCACCGCGTGAACACGCCGAAACCCGTCTGGAACCCGGACGAGCCGCAGCCGCTGGACCTGTTCGGCGGATGGGAGGAAGTGCCCGACAACACCGTGTTCGACAACGGCTTCAAGGTGCAGTGGGAACAGTTCCTGCGCCACGTCGTCGAGGACGCGCCGTTCGCCTACACGCTGGCCGAGGGCGCCAAGGGCGTGCAGCTGGCCGAGGCCGGATACCAAAGCTGGCGCGAACGGCGCTGGATCGATCTGGAGGATCTGGGGCTGTGAGCACGACACTCAACCTTCCCGGCGGTGCAGTCACGCTGAAGGACGGCCCGGCGCCGGTGGCGTCCGATGGCTGGACCCGCACCGCCTTCGCCGCCGCGCATGTCGTGGCCGACCCGCTGGCCGAGGCCGATCCTTGGCTGGACTGTCCGATCGACTGGGACCGCACGCTGGCCTTCCGCGAACACCTGTGGTCGCTGGGCTTCGGCGTGGCCGAGGCGATGGACACCGCGCAGCGCGGCATGGGGCTGGACTGGCCGACCTCGCTGGAGCTGATCCAGCGCAGCGTTGCGCTGGCGAAGTCCGGCGGCCACCTGATCGCCTCGGGCGCGGGGACCGACCACATCTCGCCCGAGGGTGCGACCATCGACTCTGTCATCGCCGCCTACGAGGAGCAGTGCGAAGCGGTCGAGGCGACTGGCAGTCAGGTCATCCTCATGGCGTCCCGGGCGCTGGTGAAGGCCGCAAAGGGGCCGGAGGACTATGCCAAGGTCTATGACCGCGTGCTGTCCGGCCTTCAGAAACCGGCTATCCTGCACTGGCTTGGCGAAATGTTCGACCCCGCGCTGGAAGGCTACTGGGGCTCGGGCGACCACATGGCGGCGATGGACACTTGTCTTGAGATCATCAAGGCGAACGCGTCCAAGGTCGACGGCATCAAGATATCGCTTCTGTCCGCCGAGAAAGAGATCGACATGCGGCGCCGTCTGCCCGAGGGCGTGCGCATGTACACCGGGGACGACTTCAACTACCCCGACCTGATCGCGGGGGATGACCAAGGCTATTCCCACGCGCTGCTGGGCATCTTCGATCCCATCGCCGGGGCCGCCGCCCGCGCGCTGACCGCGCTGGGGCAGGGCGACATGAACCAGTATGGCGACGCCTTCGGCCCGACCGTTCCCTTGTCGCGGCACATCTTCAAGGCGCCCACGCGGTTCTACAAGACGGGTGTCGTGTTCATGGCCTATCTCAACGGGCATCAGGACCATTTCACGATGATCGGCGGGCAGGAAAGCACCCGTTCGACCCGCCATCTGGCCGAACTGGTGCGGCTGGCGAACGACGCAGGGCTGTTCCCAGACGCCGACCTTGCCGCCGCCCGTGCGCGGCCCGTGTTCGCCGCCCGTGGCGTGGAGGTCTGACATGGCTGGCATAGACGCATCCCGCCTGTCGTTGAACACCGCCACCGTGCGCGAACAGTGGTCGCTGGCCGAGTGCATCGACGGCTGTGCGCGGCACGGCATCGGCGCCCTGTCGCCGTGGCGCGACAAGCTGCACGAGATGGGCACCACCGCCGCCGCCCGCGCCATCCGCGATGCGGGGCTGGGCGTCAGCGGCCTGTGCCGGGGCGGCTGGTATACCGAGGACGGGTCCCTCACGCAGAAGGTCAAGGACGACAACCGCCGCGCGGTGGACGAGGCGGCAGAGATCGGCGCCGCCTGCCTTGTCATGGTCGTCGGCGGTCTGCCCAAGGGGTCCAAGGATCTTCCCGCCGCGCAGGCGCTGGTCGAGGAAGGGCTGGCCGACACGCTGGACTATGCCCGCACCGTGGGCGTGCCCGTGGCGATCGAGCCGCTGCACCCGATGTACGCGGGTGACCGCGCTTGCGTCAGCACCACGCGGCAGGCGCTGGATATCTGCGACCGGCTGGGCGACGGCATCGGCGTGGCGCTGGACGTCTACCATGTCTGGTGGGACTTCGAGCTGGCCAAGCAGATCGAACGCGCGGGCCGCGAGCGGCTGTTGGCGTTCCACATCTGCGACTGGCTGGTCCCGACCAAGGACCTGCTGCTGGACCGGGGCATGATGGGCGACGGGGTGATCGACATCGCCCATGTCCGTGGCCTTGTCGAGGCGCAGGGCTTCGACGGCTATGTCGAGGTCGAGATCTTCTCGGGCGACAACTGGTGGACGCGCGACGCGGACGAGGTGCTGGCCACCATGATCGACCGCGCGAAAGACTGCTGAACCGCGAGACCTGAAACGGCACTACCGGCCGTCCGATCCGGGCGGCCGGTAGGCGTTGGCGCTGCACGCGGGCCGCGGTCGCGTTTCGCCATGTGCCATCCTTCGGGGCGGGCTTGAGTTCCGCCTGTTCCGGCGTATGCATCACATCAAGCCCTGTTGATGCCGTGACCGGAGACCGAGATGACCGCACTTCAAGACCAATTGTCCGATGTAGAGGCCGAAGCCTTCGTCGCACTTGTGCGGCGGGTGGGGCGCGACATCGTGATGCCGCGGTTCCGCAACCTCGACGCCGCCGAGATCGAGGCCAAGGCCGACGCCTCGGACCTTGTCACCGTCGCGGACCGCGAGGCGGAACTCGCACTGGCCGAAGGCGCGCGCGCGATCCTGCCGGGCTGCGCGGTGGTGGGCGAAGAGGCCGTTTCCGAGAACCCCGACCTGCTGGACGCCATAGGCACGGCAGAGACCTGCGTGGTGATCGATCCGGTCGACGGCACCTTCAACTTCGCGCGCGGCATTGCCGTCTTTGGCATCATTCTTGCCGTGCTGCGGCACGGGCAGACCGTGATGGGCCTTCTGTACGATCCGGTGATGGACGACTGGGCCATCGCGCGGCGCGGGCAGGGAGCCGAACTGGTCGACGCGCACGGTCGCCGCCGCAAGCTGGCGACGCGGGCCTGTACCGCGCTGGCCGAGGCGGAAGGCACGGTGCCGCTGGATCTTGCACGCGGCACGCGTCGCGTCGAGGCGCTGCAAGCCGTGGCGGACGCCCGCGCGGCGCGTTCGCTGCGCTGCTCGTGCCACGAATACCGGATGCTGGCGACGGGGCAGGCCGACTTCAGCGTGAATGCCGCGGTCAAGGTCTGGGACCACGCGGCGGGCGTCCTTCTGCTGCAGGAGGCGGGCGGGCACGTCACGCTGGCGGATAGCAACCCTTATGCGCCGACGTGCCGGGAAGGGTGGATTATCGCTACGGGAACGCCGGCGCTGGGCGCTGAACTTCGGGCGCGCGACTGGCCGATCGGCGGGGCCTGAGCGGCGGCGGCAAAAGGGCTTTATGGCGGGCGCTTCGGACGACTCGATCTGCGAGGCGGTTCTTGGTCGTGCAGACGAATGGGCGGAAAAATGCTGAAGTGGTCTGACCAGTTTTGTGTGTTCTTTCGCTGAGACGTGATGTTTAAAAAACGAACATATACAGATATTTGGGGTTATATCCTGAACTGGGCTATCAAAAGCCTCTCTCCGCATTCGACTGGGAAACCGAAAACCGATTGGAAAAAGGTTCGGCAAGAGTTTGTATCTGGTCAGCCAAGGAGGAGGCGCCAGAGTGAGCGACGTCGAGACAATCCTGTCCGACAAGGGAGCCGACCGTGTCATCGCGTATTTCAACGATGCGCTGATGAGCGGCGAGCTCAAGATCGGAGACAAGCTTAAGTCCGAACGGGACCTGAGCCGCGAGCTTGATGTCGGCCGCCCGTTGCTGCGCGAGGTCATCCGGTCCCTGTCGATGCTGGGAATGCTGGACGTGCGTCATGGCAGCGGCACCTACGTTCGGCAGGCCAACCTCAGCACCATCGCCGATTTCTTCACCTTCTGTCTCGCCCAGCAGCAGGACATGCTGGACGACGTCATGGAGGCCCGCATCGGCATCGAATGCCAAGCCATCCGTCTTGCCTGCACCCGCGCCAACGAAGTCGACCTTGCCCGCATCGGCCAGTGGTTCGCCTCGCTGACCGAGACGCTGGACGACCCCGACGCCGGCGGGCGCGCGGATTTCATGTTTCACCGTTCCATCGTGGCGGCGAGCCATTCCAGTTCGCTGATCACGCTGTACGGCGCCCTGTCCGAGCTGCTTCAGCGCAGCCACGTGCAAAGGCGAAAGACTGTCTACCACGAGCGTTCCGTCGTCGGAGACCTCGTGGAAGCACATCGAGAGGTCTTCCTCTCGATTGTCGCGAAGGACCCCGAGGTCGCCGACCGGCGGCTGCGGGAACACTTCGCGATCGGCGACGAACTGCGTCGCAGAAGCCTGATCGACACCTATCGAAAAGGCGCCAAGACCGCTTAGACGACTAGCGAAGGGAGGAAATCATGTTCGCTTATTCTGCCCGGCAGCTCATGGCTGCCGCAACGATCGGCCTGTGCGCCATTCCGGCCACCGCGGCTGAACTGCGCTATGCCCACGTGGGGGCCGAAGGAGACTTCCAGACCCGTTTCGCGGCCGAGGCCGCAACGGAAATCGAAGAGGCCACCGGCGGCGATGTGACCGTTCAGGTGTTCCCGGCCAGCCAGCTTGGCAACGTGGCCGAGATGGTCGACGGCGTGCGCATGGGTACGATCCAGATGGGGCACCACGACTTCGCGTCGCTGGCCCGGATCGTCCCGGAAGTGGCCGTGTTCAACGCGCCCTTCGTCTACACCGACGCCGAGCACGCGATGCGCGCCACGGACCCGGCGACCTCGCCTGCGCTGCAGGAAATCAACGAGCGCCTGATCGAGGAAGGCGGCGTGCGCATCATCGGCCGCATCTATCGCGGCGCGCGCCACATCTCGTCCAACTTCGAGATCAAGTCGCCCGACGACATGGCCGGCAAGCCGTTCCGCGCGGTGCCGCTGGACCTGTGGGTGTCGATGGTGACGGGCTTCGGCGCGACGCCGACCCCGGTCGAGGTGTCGGAACTGCCGACCGCGCTGATGACCGGCATGGTCGTGGGGCAGGAAAACCCGCTGACCATGATCTCGGCGAACAAGCTGAACGAGGTACAAAGCCACGTCGCGATGACCGGCCACATGCAGTCGGTGCTGGCGGTGTTCGTCAACGAGGACACCTGGCAGTCGCTGACCGAAGAACAGCAGGCCGCGATCACCGAGGTGCTGGACGCCAAGGCAGCGGAATCGCTGCAATGGGCGCAAGAGTCCGAAGCCGCGCTGGTCGAGGAACTGAAGGGCAAGGGTATGACCTTCACCACGGCCGAGAACGGGCTGGACCTTGATGCGTTCCGCGAGAACGTGCTGGCCCAGATCGATCAGGATTTCCCGGACTTCGGGCCGTACATCGAACAGATCATGTCGATGCAGTAATCCTTATGCGGGGGGCGCGCGTTGCGCCCCCCGTTTCCGGCCCAAGCCACCGCCTGTCACGTCACAAGAATTGTCCCGCTCATGGTAAAGACGCTTCGTTTCATCTGTGCCGCCTTGCTTGCCGCGCTCATCCTGCTGCCGTTCTTGCAGGTCATCATGCGCGACGTGTTCGGTTCCGCCATCGTGGGGGCCGAGGAACTGACGCGGTTCCTGCTGATCTGCACCGTTTTCGTGGCCTACCCGCTGGTCGTGCGGTCGGGCGAGAACATCGTGATGGGCGAGTTGCGCGCCGCCTTGCCCGCCCGGTGGCGGCACTGGCTGGGCCTTTTGATCACGCTTCTGTCGCTGGGGGCCTGCGTGATGATCGCCGTGGTGACCGCGATGAACATCTCCGACAACCTGCGCAACGCCACCCCGACACTGAAAATCCCGTTCTGGATCTTCCTCGGCGCCTGTTTCATCGGCTTCGCCGGCGGCGCGGTGTTCCATGCCATCCAGCTGTTCCGGCCCGAAACGCCCGAGGACAGCGATACCCATTCCGTGAGCCTCTGACATGGGCCTGATCCTGATCGTCCTGTTCCTTGCCCTGTTCGTGCTGGGCTTCCCCGTCGTCTATTCGATCCTGCTGCCCGCGATCCTGTACGTGGTGCTGGAAGGGCTGCCGCTGGGCCTCCTGACCCAGCGCATCACTTACGCGCTGGACAGCTTCCCGCTGGTCGCGGTTCCGCTGTTCATCTTCGTGGGCAACCTGATGAACCTTGCCGGGGTAACCGACCGAATCTTCCGCTTCGCCGACACGCTGGTCGGACGCATCCCCGGCGGTCTTGCGCAGGTCAACATCTTCTCCAGCCTGATTTTTTCCGGCATGTCCGGCGCCGCGCTGGCCGACGTGGGCGGGCTGGGCAAGATCGAGATCGAGGCGATGAAGCGCCGCGGCTTCGACGCGCCTTTCGCCGCCGCCGTGACCGCCAGTTCCGCCGTGGTCGGCCCGATCTTCCCGCCCAGCATTCCGCTGATCGTCTACGGGTCGGTCACCAGCGTTTCCATCATCCAGCTGCTGCTGGCGGGCATCATCCCGGCGCTGATCTGCATCGCGCTGCTGATGCTGACCGCCGCGATCATCGCGATGGTCCGTGGCATGCCCCGCGCCGACCGCTGGTCCACCCCGCGCGAAATCGGCGGTGCCCTGTTGCCCGCGCTTCCCGCCCTGCTGGCGCCCGTCCTGATGATCGCCGGCATGCTGCTGGGCCTGTTCACCCCGACCGAGGCCGCCGCCGTCACCGCCGTCTACGTGGTGCTGATCAGCGGTCTGGTCTATCGCGAACTGACCGTCGCGCATCTGTGGAACGCCATGCTGACCACCCTGCGCAGCACCTCGGCGATCCTGATCATCGTCGCCGCCGCATCTTTGTTCGGCTGGATTCTCGCGGTGGAACAGATCCCGCAGGACTTCTCGAAGCTGATCCTCACGATCTCCAGCGACCCGATGATACTGCTGCTGATTGCGAACCTGATCTTCTTCATCGCCGGCATGTTCCTCGATTCCACCACCGCGACGCTGCTGGTGGTGCCGGTGATCGCGCCGCCGATGGTGATGGCCGGGATCGACCCGGTCCACCTTGGCATCGTGGTGATCTTCAACCTGATGCTGGGCCTGCTGACGCCGCCGATGGGGCTGTCGCTGTTCGTGGTCTCGTCCATCGCCAAGGTCTCTCTTCGGCAGCTTCTGTGGGCGCTGATGCCGTTCTACGTGCCGCTGCTTGTGACCCTCGCGATCATCACCTTCGCGGACGGGCTGGTTTTGGCCCTGCCGCAACTCATCCGCTAACCCATACCGGAAAGGTTTCATCCATGCGTCTTGTCATAGGCTCCGATCACGCGGGTTTCCCGCTCAAGGCCGCCGTGGTCGACCACATCAAGAGCCTCGGGCACGAGGTCACCGACGTCGGGTCGTTCGACGAGAAGCCGGTCGACTTCCCCGAGATCGCCAAGAAGGTGACGACCGCCGTGAACGACGGCTCTGCCGAGCGGGGCCTGCTGGTCTGCGGCACCGGCGTCGGTGCCTCGATCGCGGCGAACAAGGTCAAGGGCATCCGCGCCGCCGTGGGCCACGACGTGCATTCCGCGCACCAGTGCGTGGAACATGACGACGTGAACGTCCTGTGCATCGGCGCCCAGATCGTCGGGCCGTGGCTGGCCTTCGATCTGATCGATGCCTACCTGACTGCCGAGTTTTCGACCGACGAGGATTTCCGCCGCCGGGTGTCGATGCTGCACGACATGGACAACGAACGCTGACCCAGATACCGGGCCCGCCGTCTGACGTGGGCCCGGTCTATCCCGGCAGGGTGTGCCTTATTTTTGTCCAATTTGGCCCCAGAAACGACATTGTTTCTGCCGGGTCTCGACACAAAGTCGCATCGGCAAATTTTGTCCGATCCGCTCACGCACCAGACCGCCAAGCCTGACGCCATTATATGCATTCGGGGCTAACGCTCTTTGGTAGTGCACCTTTCGGAAAAGGCGCGAGGTTCATCTTAGGGTTGTTGGACGCGTGTCTCGTGATGGTGTGACGGAACGCCCAAAACGCAATCTATGGTGGAATTTCGGTTCGCGACCGGCCCGTAACGGTGTCGCGAGGCGGGATTGATTAACCGTAAACCATCCCGGAAAATGACCCGCGTGAAGCGAAATACGTCCGGGGGCGGCCAGTTTTTATGGCTTCATTGTTCGGTGTGGGTTGGATTTGTCTGTTTTTAATTTGGGTGTGTCGAATGAGGCGCCGCGCAGTGCGCGCGGCGCTATTTGGCGTGGCATCCTTCGTATTGGTGGTGTCGGGACGGTGGGCCCGCGCCGGAAGCCGGGGCTTGGGCGTCTGCCCGCGCCGTCCCGGACTTCGACTGGCTATGGATCTTGGGGGTCTTAAATGACTGATTTGGTATATTCTGCGGCCGGCGTCGCCACGTTCAACGGCAGCGCAGGTGACGTGCAAGAGATCGCCCACGATTCGATCTACGAGATTTCATCAGGCTCGATCGCCTTCTCCTTCATCGCGTCCGATACCAACGGAACGCAGGGTCTGATGGCGAAAGACGCCTCCGGCTACGTGGGCGGCGGCAACCACTTTGCGCTGTACCTTGAAGGCACGACGCTGCGGGCGCGGTTCCAGGACGGGACGTCGGAAAACTTCGTGAACGTGCCGGGCATCTCGGCGGGGCAGGAGTACGAGATCGCGATCACCTTCGGCCCGGGCGGGGCGTCGGTGTGGGTCGATGGCGCGCTGATGGGGACCACGCCGCTGGCGATGGACTGGACGCAGAACGTCGAGGTGATCCAGTGGGGCGGCCGGGGCTGGGCCAGCGCAAGCGGTCAGGCCGGGTTCGACGCGCCGTTCGAGGGGGTGATCTCGGACCGTCAGATCTATGACGCCGAGCTGTCGCCGGAAGAGATCGCGACGCT
>NZ_JARGYD010000010.1:0-159039 GCF_029168315.1 Psychromarinibacter halotolerans | reverse complement strand
GGCCCCACGTTGTCGAGCTCGATGCGATCCTGCGCGACTCCATCCACATCGAGCGTGTCGATTACACCGGCGACGCGACCAACGGCGGCGGGGGCACGATTGTCCGCTCGTCCACGGGTGCGTTCTACGGCGGGGTTCGGGGCGACTCCACACTGGACAACGGCTCGGACCCGGCGCTTTGGTACGCGCCCACCAACGACATATCCGCAGCGACGGTGACCGCGTTCCCGACCGGCTTCGGAGACGATTCCATCGTGGACATCGCCCTCGATGAGACGAACGGCTACGTCTACGTCGTGGCGACCGACACGCGCTACCGGGACGAGACGCCCGGGCCGGTGCCGATGATGGTCGGCTGGGCCACGCTCGCGGCCTTCCAGGCGGATCCGGCGGGGTCGATTACGTGGTGGCACCTGCTCGACCTTCACTACACGCACTCGAACAACAACGAGGCCAACAACGGTGTCGGGATCCAGAGCATCGCCTGCGATCCGGATAACGCGCTCTACATCTCGTTCTCGAACGAGCATGGCGTCCGCTTCTTCGATGACGACGGCGCCCCCCGCACCTATGACCTTGCGCTGGCCATCGGCGCGAACGGGCCGATCGGGGCAAAGCTGAAGCCGCGCAACATCCTCCGGCCGCCGGCCTCGGTGATGTCGCACTATGTCACGCCGCAAGAGATGAGCCTGGTGAGCCAGGGCCGCGCGACCTTCAAGGATGACGCGATCGCGTGGCAACGCGCGAGCGAGGTCGCGGCTCAGTTCGGGAAGACGATGTTCGTCCCGCCGCAGACTTATCGCTTCCTCACCCCGCCGACCTTCGCCGATGGCGCGAACATCCTCGGCGGCGGCGTCGATAACCCGAACGCCAACCAGTTCGGGCCGGGGCCGACGGTGATCATGGACTCGAGCATGACCGGGGCGCCCGCGATCCGGTCGCTCGGGAACCTGCGGATGCAGGGGATCTCCTTCCGAGGGACGAACAAGACCGCCGGCGTCGGAATGTACCTCGAGCGCGATACCGCGGACGGGTCGGAATACGAGGACCTCGATTCCAAGATCCGCAATTGCTACTTCTACCTCTTCGACCAAGGCATCGCGTCTAAGGGCCGGGGCATCGAGGTGGTCGATTGCGTATTCGCTGGCTGCAATTGGGCGTTCAACCCGGCGCCGTGGGTAGCGGCCGATTGGGTCGATAACCCGTCGCAGGAATACGACGGGGAGGGTGTCGGCGAGCGCGAGTACGTGTTCGAGGGCAACCGTGTCCACCAGTGCAACATCGCGGTCTCGGCGAATGAAGCGGACACCGAGAATATGCGCGGCCTGATCATCCGGCACAACCGGCTCGATCTCGGCGGCGTCCTGTTCAACGGCAAGTTCTACTCGGCCGACATCTCGCACAACCTGGTCGACATGGCCGATACAAACACAGGCATTGTCGACGTGCGGGCAGCCTTCCGCCGTCTTTCGGCCCTCGGAAACCACTTTCAGGGCGCGCCGATCGCGGCGGGCGGCGGGGATCTGACCGAGGACATGGCGCGGTACGGATACCGTTTCCGGGGCCCGGCCGCGAACTTCGTGATCGGTTCCGGCTCTGTCTATCGGACGATGGCCAAAGACAGTGCGCTCGGCACCAGCCCGGAAAATAACGAGTCCGCGTGCATCGTGTTCGAGGACACGGCGACGCGCGGCCGGATCGTCGACATGGATTTGCGGAACTTCGGGCTCTACGACGATGTGGGCAACTCGCCTGCGGTCGCGGGCACAGACGACGAGGCGGCGATCATCTTCAAGGCGGCTGTCGATCGTATGAAGATCGACGCGGACTTCGAGAGGAATGCGGATTCGAACGCGTTGAACATCGATTTCCGGGGCCAGAGTGTGACCCGCACCACGATCGCTGAGTCCTGCACCGCGCCCGACGGCGAGGAGCTCGTCGCCACGGCGAACGGCGGTTACGTCGATGGCGGCGGCAACGTGTTCTACATCCCGCGCAAGGCGAACCCGGAGCTCACCATCGATCTCGATGGTGAGATCACCGCGATCGAGCATTGGAACTTCGTTGACACCCGAAACAACGATGCGGCCGACAACTGCGACAACATCGCGAACAACTGGCCGCAGGGGACGGTCGGGTCGTTCCTGGCGGAGAACGCTGCCCGGGTGGTGACATTCCGCCACAACACTGGCGGCGGGAACATCCGCACGATCAGCGGGGCCGATTGGACGTTCGGCACCGACGGTAATGTCTTCCGAGTGATGAAGCTCGGGAGCAATCTCTACCAGATCTGACGGGGTGGGTGTGAGCATGCCAAAGAAGATCGCCCGGGCCCTGATCGAGCATGGCCGCGCGACCGAGTGGCTGACGGCGTGTGTGATGCTGATGTTCGCGGTCACGCTGGCGATGCCTGGCGACACGTTCAGGATAAGTCCGTCCTACAGCGGGTTCCTGAACCTCGGTTTCGACGAGGCCTCGATCGCCATGCCTCTGACGCTCCTGGCCGGGGCGCGACTGACGGCGCTTTACATCAACGGAAACTGGCGCCGGTCGCCGGTGATCAGAGCCTTCGGCGCAGCGGTCGGCGCGATGGTGTTTACGATGCTTGCGGTGACCTTCGGGTGGAATTGGATTTCGGCAGGAGGTCCGCGGCAGAGCGCCGTCGCCCTCGGAACGGGAACAGGCACTTATCTGACGCTTGCCCTCTTTGACTTCTTGGCAGCCTACAGGAGCGGTGCGGATGTTCGAGTTACTCGGCCTATCTGAGCAGGACGCGGTCGTGATCGGTACGGGTGTGGGTGCGTTTATCGGGGCGCTCCTGATCGCCGTGCGTGGCGCGAAAAAAGGCCGGCCGACAAGCGCGGCGGTCGCCGGCGCCATCCAGTCGGCCAACTGCCGCGTGCCCGACCTGCAGCCCGCGATCGAGGCGCTCCGCGCCGAGCAGGAGGAAATCTCGGACACGCTCCGCGAGATGCGCCGCGATGCGAACAGCACGCGCGAGATGGTCGTGCGGATCGAGGAACGCACCCGAGGCTGATTGCCACTGAACGAGAACCTATCCGCCCGGCCGTTGCGCCGGGCTCTTTCGCATGGGGAGACGCCATGACCGGCTACAATTACGACGCGCGCGATCTGCAGCGGCGGCTCGCTGCTCTAGGGCTCTATTCCGGCGAGATCGACGGTGTCGTCGGCCCGAAGACCGAGGCCGCGATCGTCGCGTTCAAGCGGGGCAGAGGCCTGCGCCCGCGGCCCTACATCGGGCCTCTGACCTGGAATGCGCTGATCGGCATGACGACGTCGACCAGTGGCCGGTCGGACGCCGCGTACCAGCCGCCCTGGCTAAACGAGTTGGGCAAGGTCATCGGCCTACACGAGGTTCGCGACAACGGCGCGCTGACGGCCTGGCTCCGGTCGGACGGACGGACGCTTGGCGATCCGGCCGCGCTGCCCTGGTGTGGCGATGCGGCCGAGACTGCAATGCTGCGGGCGCTGCCGAATGAGCCGGTCGTGCCATCGACGAACGATAACCCGTATTGGGCGCGCCACTGGCAGGGGTTCGGCAAACCCTGCGGCCGCGTTCTCGGCGCGGCCGTGCCGATGTCGCGTGACGGCGGAGGGCACATCGCGTTCCTGATCGGCGTCAGCCTCGACGGTCAGGCCATCCGCTGCCGGGGCGGCAACCAGTCGAACATGATCAGCGACGCCTGGTTCGATGCCGATCGGGCGCTCACCTATCGCTGGCCGGTTTCCTATCCGGAGAGCATGCAGCGGCCGGCGCCGATCATGGACGCGGCCGGCGCGATCCTGTCAGCGAACGAGGGCTGAGTGATGATGGCGCGGATCCGTGTCGACGGCAGCGACGTCGTGTTCGATTGCCCGGGCTGCGGCGGGCAGCACCGATTGAACATCGACCCGACATTCCGGCCGTGCTGGAGCTTTAACGGTGACACCGGCCGCCCGACGCTGTCGCCATCGATCAACGCCTTCGCGGAGCTTGGGCCGGAGCGCCGCACATGGCGCTGCCATAGCTTCGTGCGCGAAGGCAGGATCCAGTTCCTGCACGACTGCACGCACAGTCTGGTCGGTCAGACCGTCGACCTACCGGAGGTTCCGGCATGATGCGGCTGTTCCAGCGTTACTTCATCGGGGGGTGCAGCGGGTCGCGTGAGGGAACCTGGTTCCTCGTGGTGACGCTGCTCATCGTTCCGTTCTGGGTTGTCGTGGCCGCTGAGCTGAACGGGATTGCGATGGAGACGACCAGCGGCATGCTCTTGGTCATCGGCCCAGCCGTGCTGGTCGCATGGGGGACGGCCCACGGCCTCGAGAAGGCGGCGCGCGAGAAGTGGATCAAGCCGCGATCGGTGGAGGGGCCTGATGTTCCGCTGCCTGAATAGCGCCGCGCTGGTGGTGCTGCTCCTGGCGGGGTGCGGCGGGCCGCTCGAGTTGCTGACGGGCGGCGGTCCGAACGTGGCGGCGAGCGTCCCGATCACGTCTGGGCGCACCGCGACGAATAGCGTTGGCGTCTCGACCGTCACGACGTCCGAGACCACGATCGAGGCGCCTGGCGCGGAGAGTGTCACAAACCGGCAGGAGGCCAACGAGGTCCGGGCGGACAACGTGGGCTCGATCCACACGACCGAGGTGCCGGCTTGGTTGATCATCGCCTTTGCCGTCGCGCTGTTTCTCGACAGCCCACTGCGCTGGCCGGGGCAGATCATCAGCGTGTTCAGAGGGAAGGTCAGGACATGAGGATCCACGGAACCCGATACACTCGGGGCGCCCGAACCGGGCTGCTATTGGCTGTCTGTTCGGTCGCCATCTTGTTCGCGCTTTCACGGCTGGTCCTGGCTGATCAGCCGTTGCCGCGCTGCGCCGATCGCGAAACCTTAGAGCGCGAACTGCGTGCCCGGTGGTCCGAGGTCAAGGTCGCCGAGGCGCTCGCAACGGAGGGCGAGCTGATCGAGGTCTACGCGTCGCCCGGCGGTGCGACGTTCACCGTCGTCGTGGTGCGGCCGACCGGCGAGGCCTGCGTCGTCGCCGACGGAACGGACTGGATGCGCGGCGGAATGCCGGCGCCAGGCGAAGATATCTAATCCCGCCGCCCGCGCTGCGGGCAGCAAGCCATAGGAGACACTGACATGACATTTCTGAGCGACGAGGTCCGTGACCAGGGCCTCGATTATCTCGACGCGAATGGCACCCGCATCGACATCTGTTCGCAAGAGCCGGCAACCTACGCCGAGGCGACCACGACCTACACGCTCGGCAATAAGACCGGTCTCAACACCGGGGCGCCCGAGGACGGGGACAGCGAAGGCCGGAAGGTCGTGGTTCCCGCGGTCACCGATGGTTCCGTGACGGGGAACGGCACGGCCACGCACTGGGCGCTCACGAACGGAGCCGACGAGTTGCTCGCGACCGGCGCGCTTTCGTCGTCGCAGGTCGTTACGAGCGGGAACACCTTCACGCTCAGCGCGATCGACATCACCATCAACGACGCGGCCTAATTCACCGCAGTACAGGAGCGTCTCCAATGGCGAAGAAACTGATCGACACCTGGTATTTCGCGCACACGTCCAACGGGGCGCGGATCCAGGAAGGCTTCGACACTGTCCGCATCACACGCTCTGGGGATGGCTCCGATCTGATCGAGCTCCACACCGGCGGATTCAATTGGTCCGAGATCAAACCTGTCTTTACGCAAATCGAGATCGAGGTTCCGGACGAGGAGGAGCCGAGCCCGGATCCTGATCCGAGCCCGGAGCCCGACCCTGATCCCACGCCCGACCCGGATCCGAGCCCGGATCCTGACCCGACGCCGACCAGCGACTATCCGACCTCCGGCGATTACACGGTTCACAACGCGACCGAAATGTGGGCGGCGCTGAATGGCCAGAGCGGCGGCGCGACGATCCTGCTCGCCCCCGGGCATTATGGCGACCTGACGTTCGGCAGCTGGTACGGCAAGCGGGTCAACCTCGTCTCGACGGTCCCGGGCGGTGCAACCTTCGGCACCTTGAAGCTCTCGCTTTCCGGCGAGGCTTGGGGCCTCCGGGTCGATGGCCGCTTCACCGGCGACAGTTGCCGCGATGCGCTCTTCGCGGAGTGCGTGTTCAATAGCTGGGCCGAGATTCTGTTCGGCGAGAACGTCCGCGTCCGCGACTGTCGCGGCAAGACGACACTGTTCTGGCGCGAGGTTGCCGGGTTCGAGTGCATCGGAAACCGGCTCGAGAGCCCGGGCGGCTACGAGGGCGACCGCATCGTGATCGCGGGCGAGTGCTACGACGGGATCATCGCGAACAACTATTGCGGCGACCTGAAGCCGCGGTACTACGACGGCGGCACGTACACCCATAGCGACGGCATCCAGTTCTTCAACATGGCCGGGAAGCCCTGGCCACACGACATCGTGGTCGAGGGCAACGTCATCTGGGACGATCCGTCCACCAACGAGGGATCGCTCTTCACCCAGGGCATCGCGGTCGGTGGGCCCCGGATCACAATCCGCCGCAACCTCGTGATGGTGAACAGCCCGAACTCGATCATCATGGCGAATGACGGGACCGGCACGGCCGAGATCTACGAGAACACGGTCATCCCGTGCCCGAACGGGCAAGGTGGTCGGATCCGCGTCTACCCCACGGCGAACGGAACCCATGTGTTCGACAACGCCTGCGTCGAGGTCGTGGAGCATCAAGGCGCCTCGGCCGAGATCGGCTACAATTTCACCTTCTCGGTGTCTGAGGCCTTCGATCTCTTCGAATACAGCCGCGACGCGGGCGGCAAGCTCGTCTCGCGCGGCGACTGGCGCGAGTTCATCCCGAAAGGCGCGGCGGTCGGCAAGGGCGCGCAGGCGCGCATCGACGATCTGCTCGCGGCCTGATGGCGCGACTCCTCGTGATCGCCCGTGAGGGCAGCCGGAAAGGCGAGGTCGTGGCGATCAAGCCGGACGGCCACGTCTGGGGCAAGAAAGAGGGTCTACCCGACTTCGGTCGGGTGGATCTCTTCGGCGTTCCCGTCGGGAACCTGAGCGACCTTCTCGAAACCGCCAAGGACGCGGAGGGAGAGGACGTAGGCCGGCGCGCGGTTCTTCTCCGCAACCCGATGCCGCGATTGACGACCGAGCGATCTCTTAGGGGGGATCTTCGTGCCTACGACGAACATCTCTAGCATCCGGGCCAGCGGCGGTGGCGATTACACGACCATCGCCGCCTGGGAGGCCGCGACCGATAACGACCTCGTTTCGGCGGATGTCGTCGAGATCGGTCGGATCGACGAGGCGGCGAACTACAACGAGTCCGTGACGATTGCGGGCGCGACCACGGACGCGACGCGCTATCGCAAGCTCACCGTCGCGGATGGCATCTGGCATGAGGGTGTGCCTGACGTGACGGGCATCGCCCACATGAAGGGCAACCCGTCAGGGCGTTTCATCGTCATCGACGAGTCGAATTTCTGGATCGAGCGGCTGATGATGTCGCACGACGGTCAGTCGGTCGACACATCGGACGAGTGCATCCGGTGCCAGCCCGGCGGGCGCACGGGGATCCTGATCTCGCGTTGCATCTTCGAGGGGAGCGCGGTCGCAGACACTGACGCGATTTACTTCAACACCAGTACTAGCGCGGCCGCGAATTCGGCCTCGATCGACAACTGTCTCGCCTTCGGATTCGGGCGCGGCGGTCTCACAATTCAGTTCTACAATGGTGCGTCGAGCAGTCCTTGGACCTTAAACGTTGATCACTGCACGCTGAACGATTTCGACAACGATAGCGGCGGCGAGGGTGGTGGCTTCCAGTTCCACAGCTACGCGGCGGGCACGGTCAATTGTCCGATCACGTTCTACAACACGACCAGCACCGACCCGAACACGCACGCCGATTACGGCTACGACCGAACCGACACCTCCGGTTCTGCAACCTTCTCGGGGTCACACAACGCGAGCTCGGACACGTCTCTATCGACCATCGGTCTCACGACCGGCGCGCAACAGAGCGTAGTGCCGGCCACGATCTTCGAAGATCACGGCGCGCTCGATTTCACCCCTGCCAGCGGACAGGCGCTCGACGGCAACGGCACGAACCGCCAAGGATCCGAGCCGGATCCCCGGCAAGATTTCTCGCTCGACATCGGGGAAAACTCGCGCGGGACGACCGACGTCGCGATCGGGGCCTACGTCATCCCGTCGGGCGCCGGATCTCACGCGCTCACCGCGACCAGCGTTGATGCGACGGCCGAGGTCGGGGCGCCTGGAGTGTCTCAGGCGCACGGCCTAATCAACACCGGCCTCGAGCTCGCAACCGGCGCGGGCGCTCCAGCCATTGCCCAGGTCCATGAACATTCCGCGCTCTCTATTGAGGCTTCGAGCGAGGTCGGATCTTCTGCGCTTGCAGAGACCCACGGCCTTGAGGCTGGCGGGTTGAATTCCACTGTCGAGGTGGCCGAAGCTGCGCTGTTGCAGGGGAATGCTCTGACGGCTTCGGGTGTTGCCCTAGCGTCGCTGGCCGGCTTGTCATCGCTGGGGCAGTTGCACTCCCTGGCGCCGGCCGGCGCGCAGATCGATACGAACGGATCGGAGCCTTCTGTCGGGCAGGCACATGCCTTTGCCTCGGCCGACGTGACCGTGCCGATCGTCATCGGGCAGGCGGGCCTGTCAGTTGGCGCCCACGCATTGGGCGCGACAGGCGTCGCCTTGGATGGGCAGCTGTCAATCCCGGCTATGTCCCAGGTTCAAGCTCTGACGCCTGGCGCGCTGGCAGCAGAAGTCGCTAGCGGCACGCCGGCCTTGTCTGTGGGCACGCACGACTTGGCGCCGTTGGGGCTTGCGGTCGCCGTCCAGGCCACCGTGCCGGCTCTCGCGCAACGCCATGCAATGGCCGCGGTGCCTGTCGCGGTTTCGATCTCGAGTGATAGCCCATTCCTCGCCGAGGGCGTGGGGCTTTCTGGTGCTGCGCTTGAGGTGGTCGTGACGATCGGCGACGCGACTGTCGGGCAAAAACATGCGGTCTCCGCTAGTGGTTCAGTGATCGGCGTCGAAGTCGCCTCTCCGGCGGTGTTTCAGGTGCATGCCTTCACGGCCGTGGATCTACGTGCGCTGGTCACGGCGGCGATCCCGGCCTTGAACGGGACGGTCACTGCGCCGCCGGCGCGCAGGATCACTTCGGCCGATGGGCCGTCTTTCGGCGCTCGTCGCACCGCTTGCGATGGTGCGCCATTCGCACGGCGTTTGGTGGATGCTGACGGGCCGAGTTATTCCAGCCGCGCCACGATCGCGGCTTCGTTCTAGGAGGGCAGAATGCCGAGCACGTTGGCGAACAAGAAACCGGCCGAGGTCGCGGACTATCGGCAGGATTGGGATAAGCGGCTCGCTGAAGAGGAGAGCATCACCAGCAGCAGCTGGTCGGTCGCGGCCAGTGCCGAGAGCCCGGCCGCGCTGACTGTCCAGTCCGGAACCTACACCGATCGTGCTGTCACTGTCTGGCTGGCGGCCGGCACAGCAGGCGTCAGCTATGTGCTGACCAACATGGTTGAGACGTCCGGTAACCGGACGCTCGTCGGCTGCTATCGGCTTTACGTTGAGGCTTGCTGAACGGTCGCTGTCGGGACTGGAGCAGTGGACCTCACCTCCAAGCCGCGGACAGCCTTGTGGAGAGCACGTCGGCGCGAGGATCGCGGCTGGTCTGTACGACACCTCAAAGTGCACGTGAGTGGTGTGGCGTCCGGGCGAAACTTGGGCGACGTCGCCCGGACGCGGCGCTCACAGGGGCTAAACCGCGAGCAACATTATGCTTAGCCTGGTTCGTGCATATCTGTCTATGGAGTTTGGGCGAAGCAGCTGAACGGCACTTTGGAAGGCGACGTTAGGTTTGCTAAGCGCGCTTCATCGAAGCCGATCTCGCGTGGAATGTTCAATGAATGTTCTTAACTGATAAAAGTTAATAAAAATCGAACGAAACGCGATCGAAGCGGGAACCTGAGGGCTTTAGGCGCCCTTCAAAATCCGGAAATGGTCTTCAATATTGCTGCGCCCGGGCACTGGATACGGCGAGCGCCCGGACGCAATGCTCGCCGGGAGAGAATCTTAGCGAGCTGCTTTCTCCTTAGTTGCGTAGCCGATCAATGTCTATGACTGGCTCGATTCCGAGCACTAGCCGCTGTGTCAGGCATTACCCAGCGGAAGTGTGGCAGGTGCCCAATTCCCAACACAATTGCCCCGCAAGGAGGACACTGTCTAAGTTAACAAAGCGGCATGGTTACTCGTTCTTGGAAGAATCCTCGTACAGTAAAGGTCGATGATGCCCCATCACGCGCGCTCCCACAGCCCACGGATTGAAGCCGCTTTTTTCGGTTTGCTGGTTTTTTTCATCGTGGTCACGGCCGTTTCGGTCGCAATTGCCGTCAACTCCAGAGCCTCAGATTTTGAAGAGCAGGTTCAAAACGAGCTTGTTTTGCAAAGCGGGCGAGCTTTGTCCGTGCAGTTCAATACCTCGCTGGAGCGCGAGTGGGATAGTATCCGCGCCGTTGCCGATGCTATCGCTGGAGCGCCAAAAGCCGAGCTCGATGACTTTATGGACGCGGTTCCTGCTGCAGGGGGGCGCATCCAGTGGGCAGGATTTGTTGATCTCGCCGGGATTGTTGTCTCAGGGTCCGGTCGGATCTGGGAAGGAAACGACTTTGGCGAGAGAAGGTTTTTCCGGGAGGGAATGTCTGGCGAAGGCGTAGGCAACGTGTTCGAAACATCGGCTTTCTCGAGCTCCGAAGTGCCGGAACCGGTCAAGTTGGTCAACTTTTCGATGCCGGTGTTGGGAGGCACCGGGGAAGTCGAAGGTGTCCTTGTCTACTCTGTTCGTATTGCTTGGGTCGAAGCGCTGCTAAATCGTCTTGCGAGCGAAATGGGCTTGGAGATCGCGGTTCTGGATCAACGAAACGAATTCCTAGTTAACTCGTTGATTGGCACTGACTACGAAATCCCCGAAGCCATTCGAAGCAACCTGCAGCTCGGTATGTTCGACGCGATCTCTCTCACGGATGCAGGAGATCCGGGGCTTAGATTCGCCGTGCTTCCGAGCTTCACTTTGCAGAGCATGCCGTCGTTTGGGTGGAACTTGGTTGTTGCGCTTCGAGAAGACGGCGTATCGGGCGCTTTGCCGAAACTGCGGAACGCTGTATTCGTGATTGTGGCCATTGCGGCGGGTTTTGTCATCGCAGTCATATTTGCTCTGTTCCGGTTCCTGGTTTGGCCTTTTAAGAGGTTGTCCGGCGACGCATACGCCCTTGCTCAAGGGACCATCGTCTATCCCGTTTACCACCGGTCTAGTCGGGAGGCTGAAACACTGTCGGAAGCGCTTGCGCTTCTCCAAACCCGCTTGGAAGTGGCGGAGATAAAGCAGAAGAAGCCGCGGTTTACGGTCGTGCCGCACAAAAGCCGCGCGGGGTAAGGATCAGCTCTTCCCCGCGCCAACGCCGCAACAAAAATGAGCTGCGTTGTCACACCGATACGCGCATTTTCGCCTACGACGCGAATGCAGCGTCGACAAAACACATCTAGAAACTTAACCCCGCAACTACCCGCGGAGCCATTTGCCAAGCGGGTAACGCGGCCGGGCGGAACCCCATCAAAATTCGTCCGGTCGCACGCCTTCGGCAAGTCGCTCTATGGTTGCTCTGGTGGCCAGTCGGTTGATGCTGCTCAGCTCATGTTCAATTGGATCGCGTGGCGCATTGATCTGATCCGTTTAGACAGATCGCTAATTCGGCCGTGCACCGTGGTCCGTGAAACATTCGTCTTAGCGCAAGTGGCTATCGGCAACTCAGGGCTGATTTTCTGCATCTTGGGGTTGCCAAGTCTGGCGCAGGAAAATAAGTCCCGGCGCCTAGATTCGCGCCGGGACACAAACAATGAACTCGCTAAGAGATAACTTCACATATCACAGACTTGCGTTTGGTCGCAATGCCTCACCCACGGGTTGAAATGGGGATGAGCAAAAAGGCTACCTATCGGGACGGTGAAGCCGTCTATCGGATCAAGGCGCGAACTGCGACCCGAACGAACAATGGTGATACGCAGCACTTGGTTTCATACCGGGCCGAGAAACGCTACCGCGCGTTTTTAGCAATTTGGAAATGGCGACCTGTGGATTGGGGCGATTGGCGTGCAACGAAGGCCGAGGCTCGATTGGACGCAGCTCGTGACGCGTACCGGGCTGAGGGAACCAGATCTCCGGTCGTCCTTGATGACGACTGATTGATCCTGGCGAGTGCGCCGCGAGTGATCACACTTAGGGTCGGGGGCTCGAACATCCTCGCAGCGACTGGAACAGGGCTTACGCCGGATTGCGAAGCGACGGTTATACTGAGCAGGTCAGCTATGCGGACAGAGCGGACATTGACTGTTTCAGGTTGAATGACTGCTTGGCCGAAAGTCCAGAAGCTACTGGAAACCTTCAACTACGCCATAAAATTTACCCCAAGCTGCTTTTTGTTCGTCCGGGATTCCGCTTTCGTCATCCAAGATGAGTTGCTCTGGGGTAACCCAATCGATATTCAACGATAGAGCCGCTGAGCACAGCTGAGCTACTTGCCTCCCATTCAAGCCAGCCCCAAGAAATTCCTGTAAGCTTTCCCGCCCAGACGCCATTTCGTTCAGCGTGGTGACTATCTGAGTAACGTCTGCTCGTTCGGCATCTTCAGGAAAAGCCACAACAAGCGCATCAATTTGGGACAAATCTATATCTCTTTGTCCTCCGCAAGCCCACTTAACGGCCAAAGGCATTAGAACATACTCGAACCCGAAAAATGCGTTGTCGAATGGATGCTGGTCCTGTGTGGAGGCCGCCGAGCAAGCCATTGCGACGCAAGGAAGCAGCAACCCAGACGACAGAAATGATATGCTTGGTCGCATGGCCTCACTTTCAGGAAAATAAATTTTATTATAACTCGAACATTGCAACACGAAAACCAGGTACCAAGCAACAAACCTGTCGTGCGTGCAAACTACAGCATTAAGCACTCTGGGCTCGAAGCGGACTTGCGGCAACGCAGCGAGATGGTCACCTAGCTCGCAGCAGCGACCGTTACTCTCGGCCCTCTGCGGACATTCGAGCCAGGCGCGACGAACGGCACGAAAGAGCCCACAACGACAAATGCTGCGCAATACAGGGACGTCAGCTTTCATAAACCAATTCGCAATTCACAGGTCTTTTGTGAGCCGCCACATGCTCGCCTCACTCATTATTCACATGAAGGTCAGCTACAAACCCAAGGGCCATTTTTGATGCGAATTCTCAAGCAACTGTTTGCCGGGCGAAAGAAACAGGCAACCGCCGAGCCGGAGGAAGCCGACTTTGTGATGGGGCTCATCGAAAACGAAGTCACCACGTTGGAAATGCAGCAGGCCGCGAAAGCCGACGCCGGCCCTTCGGTCATGCTGACCCCCGCGGTTCCACTTCCGGCACGTGACGCCGCAGGGTGGTTCGGTGGGTCGCCAAAGCTTCCCAAAGACGTTCAATGGCCGGAGATCGACGGAACATCGCTGTGTTTCGTTGCGCAGATTGACTTGACCAAAGTGCCGCAGAACATCTGGTCGGGCGTCGGTCCACGCCAAGGTCAATTCGCCTTCTTCATACACCCCACGGAACTGGCGGCGAAAGTGCTCCACATAGGCGGGAAATTGGAGAAACGGTCAGGACCAAGTCCGGTTGACTCGCACTGGTGGCGCAATCACTACGATAATCTTCCGCCGGTCAGCACACATTTCCCCGAGTGGCCTGTGCAACTGGATGCATGTGTTGGCGCACTCCCCGAACCTGCCGGTTGGGAGAAAGGGAAAGCGCCCGGTTTCCCCAAACCATTTATGGCGGAGACATTCGATCTGACGAACCGGGCTCATCATCCTTTCGATGAACGGACTCTTGGTTTGTTGATTGACGGCATCGAGAACGAACTGAATGTCAGACAGGCTTCCTTGTCGAAGTTCTTGGAAGACAAAAAACTCAAGAATGAGGTCGCCGAGGCTTTGAAAGCTTTGCTGACTACCGTCCAATCGTCATCCTCTGAACTTCTGAAAATCAAGGAAGACCTGGCTCCGTACACCGCCAATTTTGACCATCAGAGCGTGGAACCACATTTGCACGCACTTGATGGGCTGGCGTCAGGCCACACCGTCTATCACAAGGACGACGAGGACGGTTACGCGGATATTGAAGTCGCTCATGGCAAGCTCATCAAATATTCCGGTGGTTTTCTGCAACTCCTCGAACGACACGCCAAATACGCCTACGTCGATACCCCTGAGAAGCTTACGCCAGTGGCCAAAGCATGGTTCGAATCGCGCTGGGCATTTGACGCTGTCTACGAAAGGGGAGGGATGTCACATCCTCCGCACGGTTTCATCTATACACCGCATGGACCTTCGACCCCGAATGAAGTCTTGCTCGAACTTCCAACCAGCGATCTAATTGGTTGGATTTGGGGCGACATGTACTCGGTCGTTTTGACGATTTCGCGCGACGATCTGGCGAACGGCAAATACGAGAATATCACGGTCGACATTACCAATTGAAAACCTGAACCGACGCTGGCAAATTCCCTCCGCCACCCTCAAAACGGTCATCCCAAGCAGGTCACCAGACGGCAGCTACGTCCGCAAACTAGACGTCCGGGCCCGGCGCAGCGACCGACCGCTTCGAGCCCATATTGCGTTATGCTGCGATATGCACCAATGGCCGCTTTTGCGAATTCATTTGAGGGACTGCGCACGGGTGTATCTGGCGCGCAGAACAAAGAATATCCCTAGCAACACACCGAGCGACATTAGTGGCCATGACATGGCAAAGAAGAGTTCCGAGCCGCTATTCGGATAAGGAGGTGCAGCCCCTTCAAGAACGCTACATGCCGAGCGACCTTGAGCGAGGATTTCGAAGCTTAGTCGAAATGAAAACCAAAGCTGCCAAATGAGGATCGGCAGAACTGGAAGCGAAAACAAAATTACAGTGCGGGGACTACTCGACAGCCATAGTCCAAGATGGGCAATACCGTAGAACGCTATGGAAAGAACAACGCCGTACAAGCGGTCTGCGTCACCTTGCGTACAGGTCCCAGCAATACGGGCTAGTATTGTATTGCCAGCTCCTAGATAGAAGAAGGCGGTGGAAAGTGGCTGCCAAAATTTCATATTTCGATTTAGCAGTGCATGCCTGATAAGTCGACGTCTAGCGTGACGACTAGATAGCAGCCGTTGGCGCAGCCGCAGCGAAATGGCGCTTGGTCCGCTGAGCCGCCATTCGTCCAGGGCGCAGCGAAGGTCTGCAATCCGCGCTTGCGGCGAGACCTCTCGGTCCTGCGGCACGAACCGTGCGAGCGTAGCGAACGGCAGGAACGTCGGCGCCTCGGCGGCAGACCAAAATCCGGACATGTAGATCCGGTCGCTATCCTACTACAGTGTTCCGGGCGAGTTGCACTTCGTCGTTCACTTCAATAACGGGACCACGAAGCGACCGAAATTCATACGGGCGATGAAGACCTTCCAACATAAGGGAAGCCAGTTCATCGTGTGGATGCTCGATCAACTCGGCTGCACGCTGGGCGGCGTGCTCGACACGCTGCAGATCCTCACGGAGTGCGGGGCGTCTTTCGTCAGCCTGACTCGATCAATTCATGTGATGCGATGCGAAACGAGAACGGCGCGTGAACGTGTTGTACCGAATTTGTACCGATCCGTTCCGCAGTTCGCTGCATGTTCCTGCGCGAAACGGCAGAGCGCCGCGAGCGCCGCGTCGCCAAGAATCCGCAAGGTCTTTGTTTTGCTGGTGTTTTCTGGTGCTGCCGGAGAGATTTGAACTCTCGACCTCTCCCTTACCAAGGGAGTGCTCTACCCCTGAGCTACGGCAGCCTCGTGTTGTGCGCGGCTGATTAGACGCAATCCGCCGGGGGTGCAAGGGTATTCTGGACGCTTTCTGCCACGTCGTTTATGGAAGATCCCATGGGCGAGAATACGGGCAAGAAAACAGGCCGAAAGCCGCAAGCCGGGACGCAGGATCGGGAAGATCGGTTGAAGGCTGCGCTGAAGGCCAATATCGCACGCCGCAAGGCGCAGGCGAAGGCGCGCGCGTCCGACAAATCCGGAGAATGAGGCAGTCATGGATTCGATCTTGGTGCGGGGCGGGACAGAGCTCTCGGGCGACATTCCCATCGCGGGGGCGAAGAACGCCTGCCTGACGTTGATGCCGGCGACGCTGTTGTCGGACGAACCGCTGACGCTGACCAACGCGCCGCGGCTGTCGGACATCCGCACGATGACCCAGCTTCTGGCGTCGCTGGGCGCCGAAGTCACGCAGTTGCAGGACGGGCAGGTGCTGGCGATGTCCAGCCACGACATCAACAACCTGACCGCCGACTATGACATCGTGCGGAAGATGCGGGCGTCGATCCTTGTGCTGGGGCCGATGTTGGCGCGCTGCGGCCGCGCCGTGGTGTCGCTGCCGGGCGGCTGCGCCATCGGCGCGCGTCCCGTCGATCTGCACCTGCAGGGGCTGGAGGCGCTGGGCGCGACGCTGGACCTGAAGGACGGCTATGTCCACGCCGAGGCGAAGTCCGGCCTGAAGGGCGCCGTGTTCGAGTTTCCCTTCGTGTCGGTCGGCGCGACCGAGAACATCCTGATGGCCGCGGTTCTGGCCAAGGGCACCACGGTGTTGAAGAACGCCGCGCGCGAGCCCGAAATCGTCGATCTGGCCCAGTGCCTGCGCAAGATGGGCGCCCAGATCGAGGGCGAGGGCACGTCGGAGATCACCATTCAGGGCGTCGACCGCCTGCACGGCGCGACTCATCCGGTCGTGCCGGACCGGATCGAGCTGGGCACCTACATGCTGGCCCCCGCCATCGCCGGCGGCTCGGTCACCTGCCTTGGCGGCCGGCTGGATCTGGTTTCGGCCTTCGCCGAGAAGCTGGCCGCGACGGGCGTCGACATCGAAGAGACCGCGACCGGCCTGACCGTCAGCCGCAAGAATGGCCGCGTGCGGTCGGTCGACGTGGAAACCGCGCCGTTCCCGGGCTTTCCAACCGACCTGCAGGCGCAGATGATGGCGCTGATGTGCACTGCCGAAGGGGTGAGCGTTTTGGAGGAACGGATCTTCGAGAACCGGTTCATGCACGCGCCCGAACTGATGCGGATGGGCGCGCGAATCGACGTGTCGGGCGGCACCGCCACCGTGACGGGGGTCGAGTCGCTGAAGGGCGCGCCGGTGATGGCGACGGACCTGCGGGCTTCGGTCTCGCTGATCCTTGCCGGCCTGGCCGCCGAGGGCGAAACGCGGGTCAGCCGGGTCTATCACCTTGATCGCGGCTACGAGCATGTCGTGCGCAAGCTGTCGGGCGTCGGCGCCTCGATCGAACGGGTGCATGGCGAATGACCGGTGACGCGCGTTTCGAGGATGGCGACGAGCAGCCGCTGCGCCTGATCGCCTACGAGGCCGAGGACCTTCAGGTCATCTCGGCGCTGGTGCAGGATGCGGTCTTCCCGGTGACCGAGATGGCGTGGAAGCCCAAAAGCGGGCGCTTCGCGGTTCTGCTGAACCGCTTCCGCTGGGAAGACGTTTCGGGCGGCGAACGCCGGGGCAGCTATGAGCGGGTGCAGTCGCTGCTGGTCATCGACGGTGTGCAGAAGGTCGCGACGCAGGGCTTCGACCGGGGCGACCGGGATCTTGTGCTGTCGCTGATGTCCTTGGGCTGGGCCGAGGGCGACACGCCTTCGGGACGGCTGGAGCTGGTGCTGGCCGGGGACGGCGGCATCGCGCTGGACGTCGAGGCGCTGGAAGTCACGCTGAAGGATGTCACCCGGCCCTATGTCGCGCCCTCGGGCCACGTACCGGATCACCCGGACTGAGACGCCCCTGCGGGGCGTGCCTCCGGCGGGGATATTTCCGGACAGAAGAAGCGGGGGAGCGGCGCGCCGGTCCGGCCGTCTTGTGATGCAGCGGCGGCGGCGCTAAGGGAGCGGCAAAGGAGTTGCCATGCCCGTTTTCCTGAACAGTGCCGACGCCGATTTCGAGGATCGTTTCACCGCGCTTTTGTCGATGAAGCGCGAGGACAGCCCCGACGTGGACGACACCGTCCGCGCGATCATTGAGGATGTGCGCGACCGGGGCGACGCGGCGGTGATCGAGCTGACCACCCGGTTCGACCGGATGGAGCTGACGCCGGACCGGCTGGCCTTTACCCCTGACGAAATCGAGGCGGAATGCGCCAAGGTGCCTGCCGAGGAGCGCACGGCACTGGAACTGGCGGCAGAGCGGATCCGCGCCTATCACGCGCGGCAGATGCCCGAGGATGCGTCGTGGGCCGACGCGGCGGGGGCCGAGCTTGGCTGGCGCTGGACGCCGGTGTCGGCGGCGGGGCTGTACGTGCCGGGCGGGCTGGCGAGCTATCCGTCGTCGATGCTGATGAACGCGATCCCGGCGCAGGTCGCCGGGGTAGAGCGTCTGGCGATGTGCGCGCCGACGCCGGGGGGCGCCTGTAATCCGCTGGTGCTGTTGGCGGCGAAACTGTCGGGCGTGTCCGAGGTTTACCGCATCGGCGGCGCGCAGGCGATCGCGGCGCTGGCTTACGGCACCGAGACCATCGCGCCGGTCGACAAGATCACCGGTCCGGGCAACGCTTTCGTCGCGGCCGCCAAGCGGCGGGTGTTCGGCAAGGTCGGGATCGACATGATCGCCGGTCCGTCCGAGATTCTTGTGATCGCCGACCGGCACAACGACCCCGACTGGGTGGCGGTGGACCTGCTGAGTCAGGCCGAGCATGACGAGAGCGCGCAGTCGATCCTGATCACCGACGACGCGGGCTTCGGGCAGGCGGTCGCCGCCGCTGTCGAGGCGCGGCTGGAGGTGCTGGAACGCCGCGCGATCGCGTCCGCGTCGTGGCGCGATTACGGGGCGGTGATCGTGGTCCGCGATCTTGCCGAGGCAGCGGCGCTGTCGGACCGGGTGGCGCCCGAGCACCTTGAGTTGTGCGTCGAGGATCCGGACGCCCTGTCGTCCGAGATCCGGCACGCGGGCGCGATCTTCCTTGGCAAATGGACGCCGGAAGCGATCGGCGACTATGTCGGCGGGCCGAACCACGTTCTGCCCACCGCGCGGTCGGCGCGGTTCTCGTCCGGGCTGTCGGTGATGGATTTCGTCAAGCGCACCACGCTGGCCAAGATGTCGCCCGCGGCGCTTCGGGCCATCGGCCCGGCGGCAGAGGTTCTGGCGGGGTCGGAATCGCTGGAGGCGCATGGGCTGAGCGTGCGGGCGCGGCTGGACCGGCTGAACGAAGGCTAGGCGCGGCGCCGATGGGGGAGCGTGGGGGCTCTGCCCCCGTCGCACCGGAGGTGCGCTGCGTAATGGCCGCAAGGGGGCTGCCCCCGTCGCACCGGAGGTGCGCTGCATAATAGCCGCAAGGGGGCTCTGCCCCCGCCGCGCGTGGCGCGGCGCCCCCGAGGTATTTGGAAAGAGAAGAAGGGGCGGCCGGTACGGGCGTGCGGTGTCGGCGCCTGCGACATGGGGGCGCGTGGCGGTTGCTGGGCCATTGCCTTTTGCCGGCGGGGCGTGCTGTTGTGATGCCGGTTGACGCAGGGAGGCCGGGATGAGCGACGCGACGATGGACCTTCGGTCCGTCACCATCGACGACAGCGGTCTGTCGGCCCCCACGCCGGAGATCGAGCAGGAGCGCAAGGTCGCGATCTTCGACCTGCTGGAAGACAATTCCTTTCGCCTGCCCGAACGCGAGGGGCGCGCGGTGCCGCCGCCGCCCTACGATCTGGAACTGTGCATCCGCGAGCGGCGTCTGGTGTTCGACCTGACCGGCGACAGCGGGCCGGTGGCCGAGTTTCACCTGTCGCTTGGGCCTTTCCGGCAAGCGGTGAAGGATTACTTCCAGATCTGCGAAAGCTATTTCGACGCGGTGAAGAAGCTGCCGCCCAGCCAGATCGAGGCGATCGACATGGCGCGGCGCGGCATCCACAACGAGGGGGCGCGCCTGTTGCAGGAGCGGCTGGAGGGGAAGGCCGAGATCGACATCGACACCGCTCGCCGACTGTTCACGCTGATCTGCGTGCTGCACTGGGGAGGCTGAGAGCTTGCCCCAGAGGCTGCCCCACTCGGTGTTGTTCTGTTGCGACCACAACGCGGTGCGGTCCCCGATGGCCGAGGGGCTGATGAAGAAGTTCTATGGCCAACAGGTTTATGTCCAGTCCGCCGGGGTGCGCAACGATCTGGAGATCGACGGGTTCGCCGTGGCGGTCTGCGAGGAGCTTGGCGTCGGGTTGAGCCGGCATCGGTCGCGCAGCTTCGACGAGATGAAAGAGTGGGGCGACGACCTGTCGAGCTTCGACCTGATCGTTGCCCTGTCTCCTGCCAGCCAGCGGATGGCGCTGGAACTGACCCGGCATTTCCATCTTGAGATCGAATACTGGCCGGTGCTGGACCCCACCGACCTTGGGACCCGACGCGAGGAGAAGCTTGACGCCTATCGCCAGACGCGGGACCAGATCCGGCGCCGGATCCTTGATCGGTTCGGTCCGCCGACAGAGGAGTGCGCGTGATCCGCGACGCCGACAGCATCGAGGTGCGCAGCCTGACCGGCGACGCGGTGGACGCGGCGCTGGACGACCTTGCGCGGTTGCGGATCGAGGTGTTTCGCGACTGGCCCTACCTGTACGACGGCGATCTGGAGTACGAGCGGCGCTATATGGCGACCTATCGCGACAGTCCCGGCGCGGTGCTTGTCGGCGCCTTCGACGGCGACCGGCTGGTCGGCGCGGCCACCGGCACCCCGATGGAGGATCATGCCGACGACTTCGCCGAGCCCTTCGCGGGACACGACCTGACGCGGATCTTCTATTGTGCCGAAAGCGTTCTGCTGCCCGCCTATCGCGGGCGGGGGCTTGGCCACGCGTTCTTCGACGCCCGCGAGGCGCATGCCCGGGCGCTGGGGCGTAAGACATCCGCTTTCTGCTCGGTCATCCGCCCGGCGGATCATCCTGCGCGCCCCGCCGATTATCGTGCGCTTGACGGGTTCTGGCGCAAGCGCGGCTATGCCCCGCTGGACGGGGCTGTCGCCCGGTTCCGCTGGAAAGACGTCGGCGATGCGGAGGAGACCGGGAAATCCCTGCAATTCTGGACGAAACCTCTATGAAAATCGCGACCGCCGCCTATCCGCTGGACTGGCACGACAACTGGGCCTCTTACGAGGACAAGCTGACCCGCTGGGTGGCAGAGGCGGCGGGGCAGGGCGCCGCGCTTTTGGTTTTCCCGGAGTACGGCGCGATGGAACTGGCCTCTTTGGCCGGGGCAGAGGCGGCGGCGGGGCTGGAAACCTCTGGGCGTGCGGTGTCCGACCGGTGGCCCGAGGCGGATGCGCTGCTGTCGCGGCTGGCGGTGGCGCATGGCGTCCATGTGCTTGGCCCCGGCGGGCCCGTGTGGGACGCGGCGCTGGGCGACCGGCCGGTGAACCGATCCAGCCTGTTCACGCCCGACGGGACGATTGCGCATCAGGACAAGCAGATCATGACCCGCTACGAGCGCGAGGAATGGGACATGCATCCGGGCGGCCCGCTAAAGCTGTTCGACACCGCGCTGGGGCGGATCGGTGTGCTGATTTGCTATGACTGCGAGTTTCCCCTGTTGGCCCGCGCGCTGACAGAGGCCGGGGCCGAGCTGCTGTTGGTGCCGTCCAACACCGAGGCGATGACAGGCTATTCCCGCGTTCGGATCGGCGCGATGGCGCGGGCGCTGGAAAACCAGTGCGTCGTGGTGCATTCGCCCACCGTGGGCGACGCGCTGTGGTGCGAGGCGGTGGACCGCAACGTCGGCGCGGCCGCGGTCTATGGCCCGCCGGACATCGGGTTTCCCGACACCGGCGTACTGGCGCAGGGCGAGCTGAACCGGCCGGGATGGGTCTATGCCGATGTCGACCTGTCGGCGGTGGCGCAGGTCCGCGCCGAGGGTGGGGTGGTCAACTTTAGCGACTGGCCCCGGCAGGAACCGCGATCAAAAATACCGGAATTGCACGTATTGCGCGCGTGAGACCTTGAAATAAGGCTGAAAAGGGCGCATCTAAGCGCCGCCCATAACTGTGTGGGCACGCAATCACGGAGTGACCATGGCCAAGGAAGAAATGCTCGAATTCCCCGGCGTCGTGAAGGAACTCCTGCCGAATGCGACGTTCAGGGTCGAGCTTGAGAACGGCCATGAGATCATCGCACACACGGCAGGAAAGATGCGCAAGAACCGGATTCGCGTTCTTGCAGGCGACAAAGTGCAGGTCGAGATGACGCCCTACGACCTGACGAAGGGCCGGATCAACTATCGGTTCAAGTAGGCGGACGTGCGCGTCCGCCCTGCGACTCGGGCCACAGCCTGGCCCGATCCTTCGGCAGGCTGCCGAAAGGTAAATCAATGCGGCTGATTCTCGGATCCGGAAGCCCGCGTCGGCTGGAGCTGCTTGCGAAGCTCGGGCTGACGCCTGATGCCGTCACGCCGCCGGACGTGGACGAAACGCCCCTGAAGGGCGAGCTTCCCCGCGCCTACTGCCGCCGCATCACCGCCGCCAAGGCGGATGCGGTGCAGGGCGGGCCGGATGACGTGATCCTGTGCGCGGACACGACCGTGGCGCTTGGGCGCCGCATCATGGGCAAACCCCGCGATGCCGGTGAGGCGGCTGAATTCCTGTACGCCCTGTCGGGCCGACGCCATCGGGTGATCACCGCCGTGGCGGTGAAGCGCGACGGCCGCGTCTGGACGCGCGACGTCGAATCCTCGGTGAAGATGAAACGCCTGTCGGACACCGAGGTGAACGGCTATCTCGCGACCGGGGACTGGAAGGGCAAGGCGGGTGCCTATGCCATTCAGGGGCCGGCCGGTGCCTTTATTCCGTGGATCCAGGGATCTTACACCGCGATCGTGGGCCTGCCGGTCCACGAGACCGCTCAACTGTTGCAGGCGGCCGGCTGGCCGGTCTTGGGGGAAACGTGAAGGGCAGCGTGATCGCACTTGGCGAATGGCGGGGCCGCAAGGCCGCCGCGCTGATCGTGGATGGCCGTCTGGACGACCTGCTGGTCGACCCCGAAGGCGATGGCCCGTTGCCCGGCGCGATCTTCCGTGCCGTCGCCGATCGCCCGATGAAGGGGCAGGGCGGCCTGACCGTGAAGCTTGACGGCGACCTGCGGGGATTCCTGCGGCAGTCCAAGGGGCTGCGTCCCGGTCAGTCGCTTCTGGTTCAGGTCGGCACCTTCGCCGAGGCGGGCAAGGCGGTTCCGGTCAACACGCGCCTGCTGTTCAAAAGCCGCCATGCCATCGTGACCCCCGACGCGCCCGGCGTGAACGTGTCGCGCCGCATCCGCGACGACGACATCCGCGACGAGCTGACGATGCTGGGCAAGTCGATGGTGCCCGAAGGCACCGGCCTGATCCTGCGGTCGTCCTGCGAGGGCGCCGGGATCGAGGAGATCGAGGCCGACATCGCCGCGATGGTCGACCTTGCCGCTCAGGTCGCCGCCGATGCGGACGGCCAGCCCGAGCTTCTGGTCGACGGCCCCGACGCGCATTTGTCGGCGTGGCGCGACTGGCCGAAGCCCGACCTGCTGGCCGACGGCCCCACCGCGTTCGAGGATCACGGCGTCGACGAAATGATCGACACCGCTTTGTCGTCGCGCATCGACCTTGGCGGCGGCGCCTACGCCTTCGTCGAGCCCACCCGCGCGCTGGTCGCGGTGGACGTGAACACCGGCGGCGACACGTCTCCGGCGGCTGGGCTGAAGGCGAACCTCGCGCTGATCAAGGCGCTGCCCCGCGCATTGCGCTGTCGGGGTCTGGGCGGCCAGATCACCATCGACTTCGCGCCGCTGCCCAAGCGCGACCGTCGCCAGATAGAGACCTCGCTGCGCGCCGCCTTCCGGTCCGACCCGATCGAAACGGCGCTTGCCGGGTGGACGCCGCTGGGTCATTTCGAGCTTCAGCGCAAACGCGAACGCGCTCCGGTCACGGCCGCCTGAACCGGCCGCGACGACAGCGTCGAAAAATCCCCGGAACCCTCTGGACAGTCGCCTGAACCGGCTATAGAGAGTGCCGACCCGAGCGGTTACCGCTCACCCGTGCCCGGGTAGCTCAGGGGTAGAGCAGTGGATTGAAAATCCTCGTGTCGGTGGTTCGATTCCGCCCCCGGGCACCATTTATTCCAAGCGAAAACAACCGCTCGCTTACGTCCCCGTCCGCTCGCGCCATAGCGCCACGCTGGCTGCGGCTGCGTTGGCCATGAAGCGGAAGTCGCCTCCGACCGTTGTCATGTCATAGCCCCAGTCCACCGCCCGGGCGGCGTAGTCCGCCGTGCCGCAGTGAAGCGCGGCGCGGATGCCGGCGGCGTGGCAGGTTTCGGCGATCTTCTGCAGGACCTCGATCATCTCGGGCTCTTCGCGGTCGAAGGCGGGCGGGTATTTCCCGTCGTGCAGCGAAAAGGTCAGGTCGGAGGGGCCAACGTAGATCCCGTCCAGACCCGGCGTTGCGGCGATGGCTTCGAGGTTGTCCAGCGCCTCGCGCGTTTCGACCATCGCCCAGCCGATCACGCGGTCGTTCGCCTCGGCGGCGATGTTCGCGCCCTGCGCGATCTGGGCGCGGGTTGGGCCGAAGCTGCGCTGGCCCAGAGGCGGGTAGCGCAGGTAGCTGACGAACTCGGCCGCCTGTTCGGCTGTGTTGATCATCGGGCAGATGATCTGCAGCGCGCCGGCATCGAGCATCTTCATGATGATCCCCGGCTCCAGCCACGGCACCCGCGCGCCAAGGACCACACCGCTGGCGCGCATCGCCTGAAGCATCGGCAGCACGTCCGAGTAATCCAGCGCGCCATGCTGGAAGTCGATGCTGATCGCGTCGAAGCCCTGTTCGGCCATCACCTCGGCCGAGAACGAATTGCCGATCGACAGCCAGCCGTGCAGCACGGGATTGCCCGCGTCCCATATGTCCTTGATACGATTGCCGATCATCGGGCGGCCCCCGGGTGGCCGATCCAGTTGAAACGTTGCATTGGCGTCCTCCCTCGCGTGTGCCCGCCATGATTGGAGCCGGGACCGGAGGGTGTCAAACCGGTTCCCGGGCGTCAGACGCCCAGATGCCGTTCGGAGATATCCGTGGTCAGGTCGGCGAAGGGCCCGGCCCAGACGGTCCGGCCGCGTTCAAGGATCACGGCGCGGTCGCAGGCGGTACGCAGTTCGGCCAGCGACTTGTCGATCACCAGCATCGCCATCCCGGTTTCGGCCTTCAGGGTCGCGATGGCGGCCCAGATCTCTTGCCGGACGATGGGGGCCAGCCCCTCGGTCGCCTCGTCAAGGATCAGCAGGCGGGGGTTGGTCATCAGCGCGCGACCGATGGTCAGCATCTGTTGCTCGCCCCCCGACAGGGACGCGGCGCGCTGGGTCAGGCGTTCGCCCAGCCGGGGGAATAGGGCGGTGACGCGGGCGCGGTCCCAATGGCCGGGGCGGGCGGCGGCGGTCAGGTTTTCGGCCACCGTCAGGTCGCGGAAACAGCGACGGCCCTCGGGCACCAGCCCGATCCCCAGCCGCGCGGCGCGGTGGCTGGGCAGGCGGGTCAGGTCGTGGCCGTCGAACACCAGCGTCCCGTGGGCGGGCAGCATCCGGCAGATCGCTTTCACCGTGGTGGATTTGCCCATGCCATTGCGGCCCATGAAGGCGACCGCCTCGCCCTCGGACACAGTCAGGTCGACGCCGAACAAGGCTTGGCTGGCGCCATAGGCGGCGGTCACGTTGGCCAGCGACAGAAGCGTCATGCCGTGTCCCCCAGATAGGCGTCGCGCACCGCGGGGTCGGCGCGGATCTCGTCCACCGTGCCGGTCGCGATGACGCGGCCGTAGACCAGCACGCTGATCCGGTCGGCCAGCGCGAACACCGCGTCCATGTCGTGTTCGACCAGCAGGATCGGGGCCTCGGCGCGCAGCGTGTCGAGGAAGCCGGTCAGCTGTTTCGAACCTTCGGGCCCAAGCCCCGCCATCGGTTCGTCCATCACGAAGGCTTTCGGGTCCAGCGTCAGCGCCACCGCGACCTCCAGCAGACGCCGTTGTCCGTGGCTCAGCTCGGCCGTCCGCACGCTGGCGACGTCGGCAAGGCCCACGCGGTCCAGGGCTGCCTCGGCCCGGTCGCGCAGGTCCCGGGTGCGCAGCGCCGCGCCGAAGAACCGCCACGGCCGCCCAGACGCGCCAAGCGCCCCCAGCAGCGCGTTCTGTAGCACCGTGTCCTCCATCGCCAGCGCCGAGATCTGGAAGGTCCGGCCCAGCCCCCGCCGCGCGCGGGCGCGCACCGTCTCGCGGGTGACGTCGTGCCCAAGGAAGCGCACGGTGCCGGCATCGGGGGTCAGCGACCCGCTGATCTGGCCGATCAGCGTCGACTTGCCTGCGCCGTTCGGGCCGATGATCGCGTGGATCTCTCCCGGTTGCAGGTCGATCGAGATGTCGTCGCTGGCCTTCAGCGCGCCGAAGCTTCGGGTGATGCCGTGGGTGGACAGGACGGGCTCAGTCATGGGTCCGCCCCCGTCCGGCCAGCATCCCGATCACGCCACCTTTGCCGGACAGCACGATCAGCAGCAGCACAAGGCCAAGGAAGACCTGCCAATAATCGCTGACGCCCCCCAGCAAGTGTTCCAGAAGCACGAAGATTGCCGCGCCCGCGACGGGGCCGAACAGCCGTGCGACGCCGCCGATGATGACGAACACCATGATTTCACCCGACATCTGCCAGCTTAGCATCGTGGGGCTGACAAAGCGGTTCAGGTCCGCGAACAGCGCCCCGGCCAGCCCGGTGACCGCGCCCGAGATGACCAGCGCGACCAGTTTTAGCCGCACGGGGTTCAGGCCTACAGTCTCGACCCGGTGCGGCACCTGCCGCGCGGCGTTCAGGGCCAGCCCGAAGGGCGACCGCGCCAGCAACGCGTTCAGGCCCAGCACGACCAGCAGCAGGGCAAGGCACAGGCCGTAGAACTGGATCGGCACCAGCGTGTTCAGCCCGGGAAACTCGTTGCGGACGTAGATCGACAGCCCGTCCTCGCCGCCGTAGGCAGGCCACGAGATCGCGAAGAAATAGATCATCTGCCCGAAGGCCAGCGTGATCATGATGAAGTACACGCCCGAGGTGCGCAGGGCGAGTATTCCGATCAGCAGCGCGGCCAGCGCCGAGGCGAAGATGGCCGTCAGCCAGATGACCGGCATCGACTTGGTGCCTTCCAGCACGAAGGGCCATTCCATCAGGGGCGTATAGTTCTGCGCGTGGCTGGCAAGGATGCCCATCGCGTAGCCGCCGATCCCGAAGAACACCGCGTGCCCAAGGCTGACCAGACCGCCCAGTCCCAGCGCGATGTTCAGCCCGACCGCGGCCAGCGCGAAGATCACGGCGCGGGTGGCCAGCGTGATGGTGAAGGGTTCGTCCGCGTACAGCGCCCATGCGGGCACCGCGATCAGCAGCCCAAGGATCACGGTGTTTACGGCGGTCTCGCGCGTCATGCGCGGGCTCCGAACAGGCCGGTGGGCCGCCAGACCAGCACCGCCGCCATCAGGATGTAGATCGCCATAGAGGCAAAGGCCGACCCGGTGGCGGTGGCGGTCGCGGGGTCCGCGAACAGCTTGAACAGTTCGGGAAGGAAGATCCCGCCCAGCGTGTCGGTCAGCCCCACCAGCAGCGCGCCGATCAGCGCGCCCCGGATCGAGCCGATGCCGCCGATCACGATGACCACGAAGGCAAGGATCAGCACCGGCTCGCCCATGCCGACCTGCACCGACTGGATCGCGCCCACCAGCGCACCGGCCAGACCCGCAAGCCCGGCCCCCAGCGCGAAGATCAGCGTGTACAGCTTCGAGATGTCGACCCCCAGCGCCGCGATCATCTCGCGGTCATTCTCGCCGGCGCGGATCTGGATGCCGATCCGGGTGCGCGAGATCAGCAGCCACAGCCCAAGCGCCACGAGCAGACCCAGCGCGATCAGCGCAAGGCGGTACAGCGGGTACTGGATGCCGCCGGGCAGGGTGACGGGCCCCGACAGCCACGACGGAATGTCTAGGTACAGCGGGAAGGACCCGAACAGCCAGCGGGTGCCTTCCGAGAAAATCAGGATCAGCGCGAAGGTGGCCAGCACCTGATCAAGGTGGTCGCGGTGGTACAGCCGCCGGATCACCACCAGTTCCACCAGCGCGCCCGCCAGCGCGGCCGCGACCAATGCCGCGACCAGCGCCAGCAGGAACGATCCCGTCGCGCCCGCCACGGCGGCGGCAGCGAAGGCGCCGACCATGTACAGCGACCCGTGGGCAAGGTTGATCAGCCCCATGACGCCGAAGATCAGCGTCAGCCCGGCGGCCATCAGGAACAGCATCACACCGAACTGCAGGCCGTTCAGGACCTGCTCTGCGATCAGAATGGGGGACATCTTCGGCCTTCGTCGAATGGGTGGCCCGGCGCGCGACCGGGCCACACGCGTCTTACATCGAGCACTCGTCCACGTAGGCGCTGGACCGATCCTCGATCGCAGTGCCGACGATCTTGTTGGTGTAGATGTCGCCTTCCTTGATCACCTCGCGGACGTAAATGTCCTGAATCGGGTGCTGGTTGGTGTCGAAGGCGAAATCGCCCCGCACGCTGTCGAAGTCGGCGGCGGCCAGCGCGGCGCGGAAAGCCTCTTGATCCGACGGTTCGGCCACGTCCAGCGCCGACAGCATCAGGTTCGCGGTGTCATAGCCATAGGCGGCGTACAGCGACGGCAGGCGGTCGTACTTTTCCTCGAAGGCAGCGACGAAGGCGGCGTTCGCCTCGTTGTCGAGATCCTTCGACCAGTTCGAGCCGTTCTTGACCCCAAGCGCCGCGTCGCCGACCGCTTGCAGGATCGCCTGATCGAACGAGAACGCCGGGCCCAGCACCGGCAGTTCGACGCCCGAATCCGCGTATTGCTTGAGGAACGAGATCCCCATACCGCCCGGCAGAAAGAAGAACACGCTGTCGGCGCCCGAGGCGCGGATCTGTGCGATCTCGGCGGCATAGTCGGTCTGGCCCAGCTCGGTATAGATCTCTCCGGCCAGTTCACCCTCGAAGAAACGCTTGAAGCCGTTCAGGCTGTCGTGACCGGCGGGATAGTTCGGGGCCATGATGAACGGGTTGGTGTAGCCTTCGGACTTGGCATAGGCGCCAGCGGCCTCGTGCAGGTTGTCGTTCTGGTAGGACACCGAGAAATACAGCGGGTTGCAGCCACGACCGGCCAGCTGCGCGGGGGCGGCGTTGGTCGACAGGTAGAACTTGCCCTGCGCCGTCGCCGACGGCACCACGGCCATCGCAAGGTTCGACCAAACGATGCCGGTCAGGATGTCGACCTTCTCGGACTGGATCATCTCGTCCGCGATCTGCACCGCCACGTCGGGCTTGCGCTGGTCGTCTTCGATGATGATCTCAAGCCCGTCGCGGCCGTCGTCCTCGATGGCCAGCATGAAACCGTCGCGGATGTCGATGCCAAGGCTGGCGCCGCCGCCGGACAGTGTGGTGATCATCCCGACCTTGGTCTGCGCCAGCGCGCCCGTGCTCAGCGAGGTGGTGGCCAGTGCCGCTAGCGCCGCCGCGGCAAGACTTGTTTTCATGGACATGTGCGTTCTCCCTGCGTTGTCCCGTTGTCGAAGTCCCGCCTTGTCGCGATGGCTGCCCGGCAGATCGTGCGGCGGTTTTGCTTCGTCATCGGTATGGATAGCCGAATTTGCGCGCAGGTACATGCGTTTGATAGATCTTCGTGCCCACCGGGGGCGCCCGCGCCCTGAATGCGTCGTCCGCGCCGTTATTCCGTGCATCCTTTGCGTCGTGTACAGGACCCGCGCCGCCATCGGGTGTCCCTGACCGCCCGCCACCCGGCGGTTGCGCGGCGGTAAGACTTTCGGCAACGCGCGAACTATATCGCTATTAAGATATTGGAAACGCTGCGTCACAACCCCTGATAGTCAGTTGCTTTGTGATGCAACAAACCTATGTTGCCGCCTCCGGCGCTTGGGGAGGGCGGCGGTTATCCGGGCTCATGCCCATATACGACAATGCCGCGCCGGTCCGAACCCCGGCAAACCGATGGTACCCCCCGATGACGTCCTCTTCTTCCGATCCGCTGACCCAAATTACCGCCGCACGCTACACGGGCGCGATCCCGTCGCGTCTTCTGGACGATATCGAGTCTCATGTCGCGGAAATCGGCGGCCCGCTGGAACGGCACGAAGACGGGGTGACGGTGACCTATCCGATGGCGACCGTGAACATGTGGGTCGGTCAGGACAAGCTGGATGTCGAGGTGGCGGCCCCAACGACGCTGTTCGCCTACCAGATGCGCGAAAGCGTGGCCTACATGCTGGATCACGTCTTCCCCGAGACCGCGTCGATGACGTGGCACGGGGCACAGACAACGCAGGATCTGCCGCCCAATTTCCACTTCGCCACCGTGCAGGCGGTGACCCAGCAGTCGCCGAATTTCGTGCGGCTGGAAATGCAGTGCGATGGCGTCGATACGCTGCTTGAGGGCGGGATGCACTTTTCGCTGTTGCTGCCGCCCGAGGGGCGCGCGGCGGTCTGGCCGCGTATCGGCACCCGGGGCCGTACCGTATGGCCGGAAGGCGACGACACGCTGCATCGCGCCGTCTATACCTTTGTATCGCTCGACCCCGACGCGGGGCGGTTCGCCTTCGACGTCTACCAGCACGGCGACGGCCGTGCCGCGATGTGGGCGGGCTCTGTTCGCCCCGGCGCGCAGGTGGCGATCATGGGGCCGGGTGGGGGGCGTTTGCCGCCGGGCGACGACCTTGTTCTGGCCGGCGACGACACGGCGCTGCCCGCGATCCGCAGGATTCTGGAACAGTCCGCGCCGGACCGGACGGGCGACGTCCTGATCGAGCTTGGCGATGCCGCCGATATCTGCGATCTGCCCCTGCCAGCCGGCATGTCGGTGACATGGCTGCTGCGGTCCGAAGGGCAGGACCTGTGGCAGGCGCTGATGGCGCTGCCGCCGCGCCGGGGCGAAGGTGTCTTCGTGTGGGTCGCGGCAGAGCCGGAACTGATGCGCAAGGCCAAGAAAATGTTCCACAACAAGTGGGACCTGCCCGCGACCCAAGGCTCGTTCAGCGCGTTCTGGGTCGGCTGAGCCCAAGGTCGCGCACTGGCGGAGCCGGGCCGAAGCGGTCTACTGACAGGTATGGCCGCCGTCGATCACAAGGCTGGCGCCCGTCATGAACCGCGACGCGTCCGAGGCAAGGTAGACCGCCAGCGCGCCAAGATCTTTCGGGGTGCCCCATGTGCCCATCGGGATGTCGGCGATCAGGCCCTCGATGATCTCGGGCTTCACCTTCTTCCAGTGCTCGTTCTGCTCGGTCCCGAACAGGCCGGGGCAGATCGCGTTGGCGGTGATCCCGTACTTCGCCCAGTCCACGGCCAGCGTGCGGGTAAACTGCTGCACCCCCGCCTTCGCGGTCTCATAGTGCCGCCCGCCAATGCCGCGCCCGGCGATCATCGCGTTGATCGACGCGATGTTGATGATCCGCCCGCCCTTGCCGGCGTCGATCATCGCTTTGCCGAGAATGCGCGCGCAGATGTAGGTCGAGGTCAGGTTCAGGTCCATGTACTGGCGCCACGTGTCCAGATCCAGATCCTCGGTCTGCACGTTCACGAACCGCCCGCCGACGTTGTTCAGCAGGATGTCGAAGCCGCCGATCTCGGCCACCGCCTTGTTGCAGACGTCTTCGCACTGTCCCATGTCGCCAAGGTCGGCCTCTAGCGTCCAAGCGGTGCGCCCGAAGGCGCGGATGTCTTCGGCGGTCTTCTGCAACGAGTCGGACGGACGCGCCACCAGCGCGATGTCGACACCGGCCTCGGCCAGCGCCAGCGCCATCTCGCGCCCCAGTCCTCGGCTGCCGCCAGTGATGAAGGCGCGCTTGCCGGACAGATCGAAACAGTAACTCATCGGACCCCCTTGTCGGTCATTGGCACGGTGCCCGAAGCGGGCCGCGCATCGTGTCGTGCGGGTCGTGGTTCGGTTCCGGCGGGGCGGGGTGCGATGGTCCCCGCCTGCATGGCGCGAACTGTGTGAGCCGTCCGCAAGCGTGTCAACGTGTTCCGCCCGAAGGGATTTAACGCAATTATTCAAATGCATCTTTGCGCGCCGGTCGCGTCGGTTTCCGGGCTTTTTCGCCGATGCGGCGGTGCGATTTCTCTTGAGAGCTGAAACATGAATCAGTATTCATGATCCATGTCGGGACCCACAGCACCCAAGACCAAGCGAGGCGCCGCGCGGCGCGAGGCGCTTTTGCGTGCCGCCGAGGCGGTGATCGGCGAGCAGGGCTTCGCCGCCTCGTCCATCGCCGACATCACCCGGCGGGCGGAAACGGCGCTTGGCACCTTCTACATCTACTTTTCCAGCAAGGAAGAGGTGTTCCGCGAACTGGTGCTGGAAATGGGCCGCCTGACCCGCGCGGGCGTTACGGAAGCGGTGCAGGGCGCATCCAACCGGCTGGAGGCAGAGAAGGCCGGTCTGCGCGCGTTCCTGCAGTTCGCCGCCGACCGTCCCGCGCTGTACCGCATCGTCGAAGAGGCGCGGTTCATCGACCCCGAAGTCTACCGCGCCTACTACGACAGCTTCGGTCGCGCCTATGTCGTTCAGTTGCAGCGCGCGCAGGCCAAGGGAGAAATCGGCCCCGGCGACCCCGAGGTCCGTGCGTGGGCCCTGATGGGCATGGCGATCAAGCTGGGCGAACGGTTCGTGCTGTGGGAAGACAAGCCCGACATCGATCACGTCGTCGAAGACGCCTTCGCGTTGATGCGGGACGGCCTGTCCCCCTGATCCGCCGCCGGGCCGGGCGAAAACGCCGTTGCGGCACAAGGCGCAAGACGTGTGGACCGGTTGGCAGAATCGCTCGAAGATGCGCGCCATGTTCGACCGCGTCCCCGACATGGCCGCCAAGCGCGCCGAGATCAGCCCGAACGTCGTCGCCTTCCGCGACGCGGGCACCGGGCGCGACTGGACCTTCGCGGAAATCGACCGCGCCGCGTCCGGCATGGCGCGCGGCCTGCGCGAGGCGGGCTATGCCAAGGGCGACCGGCTGGCGATCATCTGCCTGAACCGGGCCGAATTCTTCATCGCGCTGTTCGCTTGCCAGAAGTCTGGCGTCATCCTGTGCCCGCTGAACTGGCGCCAGCCCCTGCGCGAACTTGTGGTGACGGTCCGTCCCGCGGCGCCGCGCGGAATTCTGCACGATGCGCTGCACACCCGGCGCGCCCGCGCTCTGGCGGCGGCGTCGGGCATGGTGGTGCACGAGATCGAAACCGACATGGCCCGCTGGATGCGGCTGGACCCCTCCGGCCCGGCGCAGGCGGTCGATGGCGACCGGCCTTGGTACCTTCTGTTCACCTCGGGCACCACCGGGCGGCCCAAGGCGGTGATCAACACCGCCCGCATGGCGTGGGCCAACACGGTCAACATCGGGCAGGCGGTGGGTCTGACCGCCCGCGACGCGACGGTGAACTATCTGCCGCTGTTCCACACGGCGGGCATCAACCTGTACACGCTGCCAGCCTTCCTGACCGGGGCCTCGACGACGATCCTGCCACGCTTCGACGCGGCGGCGCTGCTGGCGTTGCTGGCAAGCGGGCAGGTCACGCAGTTCTTCGGCGTCCCGGCGATCTATCAGGCGTTCAGCCTGTCGCCCGGCCTTGATGCGGTGGACTGGTCCCGCGCCCGCTTCGGCTGTGGGGGCGCACCGCTGTCGGAACCCTTGATCCGCTTCTTCGCCGCGCGCGGGGCGCGGGTGCTGAACGGCTACGGGCTGACGGAAAGCGGCCCGACCGTGTTCCTGATGGATGCCGAACACGCGGAACAGAAAATCGGCTCGGTCGGACGGCCGCAGATGCTGACCGAGGTTCGGCTGGACGGCGTTCCGCCGGGGTCGGAACGGGCGGGCATGGCGGGCGAGGTGCTGATGCGCGGGCCGAACGTGACCCCCGGCTATTACGACGACCCGGCGGCGACTGCGGCAGCCATCGACGCGGACGGCTGGTTGCACACCGGCGATGTCGGGCGGTGGGATGCGGACGGGTACTTTCACCTCGTCGACCGGATGACCGACATGTTCATCTCTGGCGGAGAGAACGTGTATCCGGCAGAGGTCGAACGCATCCTGAACGACCATCCTTCGGTGTTGGAAGCGGCGGTCGTGGGCGTGCCCGATGACCGCTGGGGCGAAGTCGGCGCGGCCTTCCTGATCGCGCGGCCCGCCGCCGCGCCGGATCCGGCGGAACTGCGGGCATGGTGCCGCGACCGGCTGGCGGCTTACAAGGTGCCGAAGCTGGTGAACTTGCTGGACGACTTCCCGCGCACGCCCGCCGGAAAGGTACGCAAGCCCGAGCTTCGGAAGTTGCTGACATGAACTTGGACCTGTCCGAGGTGTGGTGCCCGACGCAGGCAGAGTTCGACGCCTTCGCCGCCCTGTCCGGCGACGCGAACCCGATCCATGTCGATCCCGAGTTCGCGGCGACGACGCCGTTTGGCCGGACCGTCAGCCACGGGATGCTGATCTATGCAAAGCTGTGGTCCATGCTGACGCGCGCTTGTCCGAACGCGCGTCACGTCGCGCATGACATGATGTTCCCGGCCCCCTGTTTCGCGCAGGACACGATCCACCTGTCGGTCGTGGGCCATGCCCCGGGGTCGGTGCTTCTGGTCGCCGTGCGCGAGGACGGGACAGAGGTCTTCACCGGCCGGGCCGAGCTGGCATGATCGACGTCGGACACTCTGCCGAGGTGCGGCGCCGGTTCACCCCGGCCGAGCTGTCCGCGTTGTGCGCGGCCGACCGGGTGCCCGAGCCTCTGCTCGCCGCGCTGATCTCGATGCTATTGGGGATGCATCTGCCGGGGCAGGGGACGAACTATCTCAAGCAGTCGCTTGCCTTCCCGGCCGCTGCGCCGCCGGATGCCGAAATCGTCGCGCGGGTGACGGTGACCCGGCTGCGCCCCGACACGCGGCTGGTGGATCTATGGGCCACCTGCCATGCCGACGGCGTGCTGGTCTGCGAAGGCCGTTCGCTGGTCAAGGCGGGTGTCGACACGATCTTCTAGAAAATCCTGTTCGCTCACCGCCCCGAGCGAAGGCGTCCGACGATGCCGGTCGGGAAGAAATAGACGCTCAGGATGAACAGCACGCCCAACCACAGAAGCCAGCGGTTCGGGTCCAGAAGGTCCGGGATCAGCGGCAGGCCCTGCGTCGCCTCGGACGCCACGCCCATCAGCGACTGCAGGTAGTTCTGCGCCAGCACGAAGATCGTCGCCCCCAGCACCGCGCCGTACATCGTGCCCATGCCGCCGATCACCACCATCAGCAGGATGTCCAGCATGATCTCGAAGCTCAGCGTGGTGTCCGGGCCGACATAGCGGAGCCAGATCGCGAACAGGCTGCCCGCGATGGCCGCGACCGCCGCAGACAGGCAGGTCGCCGTGACGCGATACCAGACGACGCGATAGCCGATCGCCTCGGCGCGGAAGTCGTTCTCGCGGATCGCCTGCAGCACCCGGCCGAAGGGCGAATTCACGATCCTGAGCAGCAGCAGGAACAGCACCAGACAGGCACCGAACACGAGGTAGTAGTTCAGCACCTTGCCGTTGACCCGGACGCCGAACAGTTCGCCCAGCCGGAAGGCGGGGGTCAGTTCGCGCGGGATCTGATAGTTCAGCCCGTCCTCGCCGCCGGTCAGGCCGGACAGCTGGCTGACCAGCACAGCGACCGCCGAGGCGACCGCCAGCGTGATCATCGCGAAGAAGATCGCCCGCACGCGCAGGGAAAACAGCCCGATCACCAGCGCAAGGACCGCCGCCGCCAGCGCCCCCGCGACGGTGCCGGTCAGCAGCGCGCCCCAGCCCCGGCCCATGTGGACCGAGGACAGCGCCACGCCATAAGCGCCAAGGCCGAAGAACATGGTGTGAGCGAAGCTGACGATGCCGGTGTAGCCCAGCAGCAGATCGTAGCTGGCCACCAGCACGATGAAGATGCAGATCCGCGCCGCCGTCTCAAGTGACCGAACGCCGGGGAACAGGAACGGCGCCAGCGCCAGCGCAACAAGGATGACAAGCAGCAGGACGGTCAGGACGGTGGAACGCGGCTTGTCGCCGGAAAGCAATCTGGTCAGCATGTCACTTCGCCTTCACCACCGGCATCATCCCCTGCGGGCGCCACATCAGCACGGCCGTCATCAGCCCGATGTTCGAGATCAGCGCCAGCTTGGGTTCAAGGAATGCGATGTAGTTCTGCAAGAGCCCCACCAGCAGCGCGCCGATGAACGCGCCTTCGACCGAACCCAGCCCGCCGATGATCACCACGATGAACACAAGGATCATCATCTCTTCGCCCATGCCGGCGGTGATGACCTCTTGGTACAGGCCCCACATCACGCCCCCCAGCCCGGCCAGCGCCGACCCGGCGATGAAGACGCCGATGAACACCAGCCGCAGGCGATAGCCCAGAGCCTCGACCATCTCGCCGTTTTGCACACCGGCGCGGACGATCAGGCCGATCCGGGTGCGGCGCAGAACCAGACGCATTGCGATGAACAGCACCAGTCCCACGGCCACCGCCAGCAGGCGATAGCGTTCGATGGCGGCACCGGCGAAGGTGATGGCGCCCTTCAGGGTCTCGGGGCGGTTCAGGAAGATTTCCTCGGGACCCCAGACAACGTGGATCAGCTGTTCGATGACGATCAGCCCGCCCACCGTCACAAGGATCTGCTTCAGGTGCGCGCCATAGACCGGGCGGACGATCACCCGCTCGAACCCCCATCCCAGCGCGCCGGTGACGCACATGGCGGCGACCACCGCCAGCAGGACGGCGGCGACGTTCAGCACCAGCGAGGGCGCGCCGGTCCAGCCGCCCAGCCAGATCAGCACGGTGATGCCCACGAAGGCGCCGACCGAAATAAAGGCGCCGTGGCCGAAGTTGATGATGTCCATCAGCCCGAACACCAGCGTCAGGCCAGATGCCATGATGAAGATCATCATCCCCATCGCCAGCCCGGACACCGTTAGGGTCAGCCAGCTGGACGTCGACCCGATGGCAAGAAAGCCCAGCACCACCAGCACCGGGATCAGAAGGTAGGGCGCGGCCTTTCCGATCCGGTCGGACAACGACAGGTCGGCGAAGGTCGGCTTATGATCGGGGGCGGCGGACATCAGTGCGCCTCCATGCTCAGGCCCATAAGGCGTTCCTGCAATTCGGCGCTGGCGGCAAGTTCCGCCATTGCGCCGGTCCAGACGACGCGGCCGTCGTCCATTACGGCGGCAGTGTCCCCCAGCGCCTTGGCGACCGAGAAGTTCTGTTCCACCAGCAGCACCGACGCGCCCTGCCGTTTCAGGTCGCGCAGCGCGCCGGCCATCGTCGACACGATGGCGGGGGCAAGGCCCTTGGTGGGTTCGTCGATCAGGTACAGCTTGCGCTCTTCCGCCATCGCGCGGGCGATGGACAGCATCTGCTTCTGGCCGCCCGACAGGTTCCCCGCCTCGGACCGCCAGAAGGTTTTCAGCGGCGGGAAGGCGGCAAAGATCCAGTCGAGGCGCGCCTTGTCCAGCGGGCCCGAGGCGGCGGCGAGGATCATGTTTTCCTCGACCGTCAGGTCGGTGAAGATGCCCATGTCCTCGGGGACGAAGCCGATCCCGGCGCGGGCGCGGGCGGGCGTGGGGATGTCGGTGATCGCGGCGCCGTCAAAGGCGATCTCGCCCGATTTCGCCTGCCAGTGGCCGATGATCGTGCGCAGCGTGGTGGTTTTGCCGACGCCGTTGCGGCCCAGCAGCATCGTCACCTGACCGCGCGGGACCTCAAGGTCGACACCCTGCAGGATGTGGTACTGGGCGATGTCAGTGTGGACGCCCTTTAGCGTCAGGATCGGATCAGACATCGGTCAGCTCCCGGCCCATGTAGGCCTCTTGCACCACGTCCGAGGCCATGACCGTCGCCGGGTCGCCGTCGGCGGCCAGCGCGCCGTTGTGCAGCACGATGATGCGGTCGGCGAGGGTGCGGATCACGTCCATCTTGTGCTCGACCAGCAGGATGGTGCGGTCGGTGTCGTGTTTCAGCTCGGCGATCAGATCCAGCACGACGGGCGCTTCGTCGACGCTCATGCCGGCGGTGGGTTCGTCGAACATATAGACCATCGGGTCCAGCGCGATCAGCATCGCGACTTCCAGCTTGCGCTGGTTGCCGTGGCTTAGCTCGGACACGTTCTGATCCTTCAGGGTGTCCAGCCGCACGCGGTCCAGCACCGCCATCGCGCGGGTGGTCAGTTCGACATGCGAGTCCGCCATCGAGAACAGCCCGAAGCCCTTGCGCTGATGCGCCTGAATGACCAGCCGGACGTTTTCCAGAACGCTCAGGTCCGGGAACAGGCTGGTGAGCTGGAACGCGCGGCCAAGCCCCTTGCGGCAGCGTTCCGCGACAGAGGTGCGGGTCACGTCCTCGCCCATCAGGCGGACGGTCCCGGCGGTGGCGGCGATCTGGCCGGAAATCAGGTTGAAATAGGTCGTCTTGCCCGCGCCGTTGGGGCCGACGATGGCGGTCAGCTGGCCGGCGGAAAAGGCGCAGGTGACGGCGTCCACCGCGACATGGCCGCCGAAGCGCACGGTCAGGCCGTCGGTTTCCAGAAGGGTCCGGGTCATGGGGGCTTTCGGCTGCGGTTCGTCTGCGGTTCGTTTGCGGGCGAAGGAACTGGGGAAGGGGGAGGGAAGGGCGCGCGACGTTTGGGTCGCGCGCCCAGGTCCGCGATCAGTTGTTGATCGGGATGTCCATGTCTTCGATGCCCAGTTCGCGGACCAGCACCGGGACGCCATAGTCCTTGCCGTCCTGAACTTCGGTCACGAAGTGGTACATGGTCTGCAGCGCCTGGTGGTCCTCGGCGCGGAACATCATCGGGCCTTTAGGGCCGTCCCATTCCATGCCTTCCATCGCCTCGATCAGCGCCTCGGTATCTTCGTAGGTGCCGGCCTTCTTGATCGCCTCGACGATGGCGATCCCCGCGGCCATGCCGCCTGCGGTGAAGAAATCGGGCGGGGTGCCGTGGCGTTCCATATGCTCGGTCACCAGCCAGTCGTTCACGTCGTTGTCCGGGATCTCGTAGTAATAATAGGTCGCGCCTTCCATGCCCGGCAGTTCCTTGTAGGCGGTCAGCGCCGCAAGGATGTTGCCGCCCGTGGCGATCTCGATGCCGAAGCGCGAGGGGTCCATCGCGTTGATCTTGGACATCGGGTTGCCGCCGCCGGCCCAGATGATGAACAGCTTCTTCTCGCCCTCGATGTCACCCATCGCGTTGAAGATGCGTTCCGCCGCGGCGGTGAAGTCGGTGGTGTCGGTGGGCACGTATTCTTCGTGCGCGAGCGTCGCGCCGGTGGCTTCCAGCGCGGTCTTGAATGCCGCCACGCCGTCACGGCCAAAGGCATAGTCCTGCGCCAGCGTCGCCACGGTCACGCCGTCGCCGCCCAAGGCTACGGCGTTGGCGATGGCGTCCTGCGACGAGTTGCGGCCGGTGCGGAAGATATAGCGGTTCCAGTTCGCGCCGGTGATCGAATCCGCCACCGCCGGTTCGACGATCAGCAGGCGTTCGTATTCCTCGGCCACCGGCAGCATCGCCAGCGCCACGCCCGAGCTGACGGGACCGACCGCGATATGCGCGTCGTCGTCGCCGTAGGCCTCGGCCAGCACGGCCTTGCCGACGTCGGGTTTCAGCTGGGTGTCCTTCTCGATCACGACGATCGGCTCGCCGTCGATCTCCATCGTGCCGCCGGTGGCGTATTCCAGCCCCAGCATCAGGCCGATGTGCGACTGTTCGGCATACGCTTCAAGCGCGCCGGTCTTGCCGTAGACATGGGCAATGCGGATTTCGGCGAAAGCCGGGCTGGCAAGCAACAGCGCCATGCTTCCGGCTGCAAGGATCTTCCTCATCCTGGACTCCTCCCTTTCAGGTCCGGTGATCTTGCTGAATTGTGAAACATGAATCAGCATTCACGTCAAGAACGCAGGCGGGTCTGTCGCGCCGCCAAAGCGCCGGATCGACCGCCCAGGCGAGAAGTGGGTCGCTTGGTGTGCTGAGTTCTTGTGCGGTCGGTGCAAGTTGTGCCAGATAAATGAACAGGACCGGCGCGCTGCCACGCCGCCGTCGCGCCGCGCTTGCGTCCGGCGGGCAAAATTTTACCGTTTGGACAAGCTCTGGAAAGGGCGAGTCCACACAGACCTGGGGGATCATCTGACATGTCGAAACTTCTCGTTCCCGCGCCGGTATCCCGCCGCCGCTTTCTGGCCGGTTCGGCCACCGCGCTGGCTGCGGCCGGCGCCCTGTCTCCGTCGAAGCTTTGGGCGCAAGAGACGCTGAAGGTCGCCGGGATCTACACCGTGCCGGTCGAGCAGCAGTGGGTCAGCCGCATCCACATCGCCGCGATGGCCGCGCAAGAGCGGGGCGATATCGAGTACACCTACTCGGAAAACACCGCGAACACCGACTATCCCCGCGTGATGCGCGAATACGCCGAACAGGGCTATGACCTGATCGTGGGCGAGATCTTCGGCGTCGAGCAAGAGGCCCGCGAGGTCGCCGCCGACTATCCCGACGTGGCCTTCCTGATGGGGTCGTCCTTCAAGGAAGACCCGGCGGTCCCGAACCTCGCCGTGTTCGACAATTACATCCAGGACGCCAGCTACCTGTCCGGCATCATCGCCGGCGCGATGTCCGAAACGGGCAACATCGGCATGGTCGGCGGCTTCCCGATCCCCGAGGTGAACCGCCTGATGCACGCCTTCATGGCGGGCGCGCGCGAGATGAACCCGGACATCACCTTCCAGGTGTCGTTCATCGGCTCGTGGTTCGATCCGCCCAAGGCCAAGGAAACCGCCTTCGCGATGATCGAGAACGGCGCGGACATGCTGTACGCCGAACGCTTCGGCGTGTCGGATGCGGCCAAGGAGCGCGGCCTGCTGGCGATCGGCAACGTGATCGACACGCAGTCCGACTATCCCGAAACCGTCGTCGCCTCGGCGCTGTGGCATTTCGAGCCGACGCTGGATGCCGCCATCGCCGCCGTGAAGGCGGGCGAGTTCACCGCCGCCGACTATGGCGTATATTCCTTCATGGCAGAGGGCGGCAGTTCGCTGGCGCCGCTGGGCACCTTCGAGGGCAAGGTCCCCGAAGAGGCGATGGCGCTGGTGGCCGAGAAGGAGGCCGCGATCAAGGCGGGCGAGTTCACCGTCGAGATCAACGACGAAGAACCGACGTCGATGTGATCATGGAAGGCGCAGGCCCGGCGCAGCCCGTTCTGCGCCTTTCCAACATCACCAAGCATTTCGGCCCCGTCGTCGCGAACGACGGGGTCTCGTTCGATCTGCACCGCGGCGAGGTGATCGCGCTGCTGGGCGAGAACGGCGCGGGCAAGACCACGCTGATGAACATCCTGTTCGGCCAGTACACCGCCGACGAGGGTTACGTGGAGCTGTTCGGCGAGCGTCTGCCGCCGGGCCGTCCCCGCGCGGCCTTGGACGCCGGGGTTGGCATGGTGCACCAGCATTTCACGCTGGCCGGCAACCTGACCGTCTGGGAGAACATCGTGCTGGGCGTCGACCGGCTGACCGCGGCGTCGCTGGGTCCTGCGAAGGTCCGGGCGCGAATCCGCGATCTGTCGGCCCGGTTTCACCTGAAGGTCGACCCTGACGCGCGCGTCGGCAGCCTGACGGTCGGCGAACGCCAGCGGGTCGAGATCCTGAAGGCGCTGTACCGCGACGCGAAGATCCTGATCCTTGACGAACCCACCGCCGTGCTGACGCCGCAGGAAACCGACGCCCTGTTCGCCACCCTGCGCGAGGCGGTGGGGCAGGGGCTGTCCGTCGTGTTCATCAGCCACAAGCTGCACGAGGTGCTGGCCATCGCATCCCGCGTCGTCGTCCTTCGGCACGGTCGGCTGGTCGCGGAGCGCGCGACCAAGGGCGCCACCCGCGAGGAACTGGCCGCGCTGATGGTCGGGGCCGAGGTCACCGCGCCCAGCTTCGAGCCGACCCAGCCGGGGCCGGTTTTGCTTTCGCTGAAAGACGTCAGCACCTCGGGCGAGGGTCGGGCGACCGGTCTGCGCAACGTGTCGCTGGACCTGCGGGCAGGGCAGATCACCGGACTGGCGGGCGTGTCGGGTAACGGTCAGGGCGCGCTGTCGGACCTGATCGCGGGGCTAGAGATCCCGGCGGCGGGAGAGATGTGGCTGGCCGGGTCGACGCCGCGCAGCTGGACCCCGCGCGCCGCCATTGCAGAAGGCATCGCCCGCATTCCCGAGGACCGGCACCACACCGGCACCATCGCCGACTTCAACCTGACGGAAAACGCGATCCTTGAGACCTACAGGTCCGGCTTCAGCAAGGGCGGCTGGATGAACTGGCCTGATGCCCGGCGCTTTGCGGGCGACCTGATCGACAAGTACGACGTGCGCTGTCCGGGGCGCGATACCCGCATCCGCCTGCTGTCGGGGGGCAACATGCAAAAGCTCATCCTTGGCCGCGTGCTGGAAGGCGAGCCGAAAATCATCCTTGCGAACCAGCCGGTGCGCGGGCTGGACATCGGCGCGGTGAACTATGTGCACGGTCAGCTGGCCGAGGCGCGGGCGCGCGGGGCGGCGGTGCTGCTGATCTCGGAAGACCTGGACGAGATCCAGCGCCTGTCCGACGTGATCCACGTCATTTCCGAAGGGCGCCTGTCGCCCGCCTTTGCGCGCGGCACGATGAAACCCGAGCACCTTGGCGCATGGATGGCGGGCCACGGGTTCGAGGAGACGACCCATGCGGCTTGAACCGATCCAAGCGCCCAGCTTCGCCCGCCGTGCCACGCCTCCGGCGCTGGCGATCGTTGCGACCTTCGCGGTCGCCGCGCTTCTTGCGATGATCGCGGGGGGCGACCCGCTGCGGGTGTTCGGGGAAATCGTGAAAGGCGCGGTCGGATCGAAGTTCGCCCTGCTGGAAACGCTGAACCGCGCGACGCCGCTGATCTTCACCGGCCTTGCCGTCGCCGTCGCGTTCCGCGCGAAGCTGTGGAACATCGGGGCCGAGGCGCAGTTGTACGCAGGCGCGGTGGTCACGGTGGTGCTGGGAACCGGCGCGCTGACCCTTCCGGCGCCGGTGCTGATCCCGGTGATCGGGCTGGCCGCCGCTTTGGCCGGGGCGCTGGTGCTGCTGGTTCCCGCGATCCTGAAGACCCGCTTCGGGGTGGACGAGGTGGTCACGACGCTGCTGTTCAACTTCATCTTCCTGCTGTTCGTGTCCTACCTGCTGGAAGGCCCGCTGAAGGACCCGATGGGCATGGGGTGGCCCAAGTCGCCGCGCCTGATCGAAGAGGCGCGCCTGCCGCGCATCGTCGAGGGGCTGCGCCTGCACTGGGGCTTCGCGCTGGCGCTGATCGCCGCCGTTGCGGTCTGGTTCATCCAGACCCGCACCACGCTGGGCTTCGAGATGCGCGCGGTCGGCCAGAACGCTGAAGCCGCGCGCTTTGCCGGGATGCCGGTGATGTCGGTGATCCTGAAGACCGCGCTGCTGTCGGGCGGCCTTGCCGCGCTGGCGGGCTTTTCCGAGGTGGCGGGGCTGAAGGGGTCGCTGACCTTGGATCTGTCACCGGGCTATGGCTACACCGGGATCGTGGTGGCGATGCTGGCGCTGCTGCACCCCTTGGGCGTGGTGGTGGCGGCGCTGTTCGTCGCGGCGATCTTCGTCGGCGCCGACAGCATGAGCCGCGCGGTGGGCGTGCCGACCTACCTTGCCGACATCATGCTGGCGACGGCGCTGCTGCTGATGGTGCTGGCGATCCTGCTGACCAAGTTCCGCGTGCGGAGAGACTGATGGAATTCCTCGACATCCTTCTGTCCGCCAGCTTCTGGGCCGCCGCGATCCGCATCGCGTCGCCGCTGATCTTCGCCACGCTGGGCGAACTGATCTGCGAACGCGCGGGCGTGCTGAACCTCGGGATCGAGGGGATCATGGTCGCGGGCGCCTTCGCGGGCTGGATCGCCGTCTGGGCCGGGCTGCCGCTGTGGGGCGGGGTGGCGGTGGCCTTCGCCACCGGGATGGCGCTGGGCTGTGTGCATTCGATCCTGTCGGTGCCCTTCGGGCTGTCGCAGCATGTCGTCGGCGTCGGGCTGACCCTGCTCGCCACGGCGCTGACCTTCTACACCTACCGCGTCGTGCTGCCCGAGGTGTCTTCGCCCCCGAAGATCCAGGCCTTCACGCCGGTCGAGATCCCGCTGTTGTCGAAGATCCCGCTGATCGGCCCGGCGCTGTTCAACCAGACGCCGCTGACCTACGCCGCATTCGTGATGGTCGCGGTGGTGGCGGTGGTGCTGTACCGCACGCCGGTCGGCCTTGCCGTCCGCGCGGCGGGCGAGAACCCCTCGGCCGTGGCGGCGCAGGGACTGTCGGTCACCGGCATCCGCATGGGCGCGGTGATCGTGGGGTCGGGGCTGATGGCGGTGGGCGGGTCGTTCCTGACCCTGTCGGCCTTCGACAGCTTCTTCTTCGACATGGTCAACGGACGCGGCTGGATCTGCATCGCGCTGGTGGTGTTCGGCGCGTGGCGGCCCGGCAAGGCGCTGCTGGGCGCGATCCTGTTCGCCGCCTTCGACGCCTTCCAGATCCGCCTGCAACAGACCAGCGTGGGCGGTGTCCTTCCCTACCAGGTGTTCCTGATGATGCCTTACATCCTGTCCATCCTTGCCCTTGTGATCATGTCGCGCCGGGCCGAGGTTCCCGCCGCGCTGATGGTGCCGTTCAACAAGGGGGAACGCTGATGTTCGATCTGCTGGTAAAGGGCGGCACGCTGCCCGACGGCCAGGTGGCCGACATCGCGATCACCGGCGACCGCATCGCCGAGGTCGCGCCGAAGATCGACGCTGACGCGCGCGAGGTGATCGACGCCACCGGCGACCTTGTCGCGCCGCCCTTCGTGGACCCGCATTTCCACATGGACGCCACGCTGTCCTACGGCCTGCCGCGCGTGAACGCCTCGGGCACGCTGCTGGAAGGCATCTCGCTGTGGGGCGAACTGCGCGACATCGCCACCGTGGACGAGATGGTCGAGCGCGCGCTGCGCTATTGCGACTGGGCGGTGTCGATGGGCCTGCTGGCGGTACGCACCCATGTCGACACCACCCCCGATCACCTGAACACCGTGACCGCGATGCTTGAGGTGAAAGAGAAGGTGAAGCCCTATCTCGACCTGCAGCTTGTCGCCTTCCCGCAGGACGGGCTGTACCGCGCGCCCACGGGCCGCCAGAACGTGATCCGCGCGCTGGACATGGGCGTCGACGTGGTCGGCGGCATCCCGCATTTCGAGCGCACGATGGCCGATGGCGCCGCCTCGGTCCGCGACCTGTGCGAGATCGCGGCGGATCGCGGCCTGCCCATCGACCTGCACTGCGACGAAACCGACGATCCCCATTCCCGCCATGTCGAGACGCTGGCCTACGAGGTGCAGCGGTTGGGCCTTGGCGGCCGGGCGACCGGCAGTCACCTGACCTCGATGCACTCGATGGACAACTACTATGTCTCGAAGCTGCTGCCGCTGATCGCCGAGGCGGGCGTCGCCGCGATCCCGAACCCGCTGATCAACATCGTGCTTCAGGGGCGGCATGACACCTTCCCCAAGCGGCGCGGGCTGACGCGGGTGAAAGAGATGCAGGCGCTGGGCATCGACGTGGGCTGGGGGCAGGATTGCGTGCTGGACCCGTGGTACTCACTGGGCACCGCCGACATGCTGGACGTGGCCTTCATGGGGCTGCACGTCGCCCAGATGACCCACCCCGACGAGATGGCGCGCTGCTTCACGATGGTGACCGAAACCAACGCCAAGATCGTCGGACTGGACGGCTACGGGCTGGCCAAGGGCTGCATGGCGTCGCTGGTGGTGCTGGACGCCGCCGACCCGACCGAGGCGGTGCGGCTGCGTCCGTCCCGGTTGGCGGTGGTGTCGAAGGGCAAGGTCGTGTCGCGGTCCGCGCGGGGCGACGGGGCGCTGTCGATCCCGGGCCGCCCCGATGCGGTGCGCCGCCGGCGCGGCGGCTAACGCCCGCGTTCGACGGTTGCGAAGGGGCGCACGGGCTGGCCTGCGGCGGCGGCCTCGCACTGGCCTCGGATCAGGTGGATCTCTGCCTCGTGGCAGGCGCACAGCTGTTGCCAGCGGGTGTCGTTCATATCCGCCCCGCGCCACGCCGACATGGTGACAAGGCATTGCGCGGGGTCCAGTCCGCAGACCTCGGCGGGCACCACCCGGATCGAGATGCGCGGCACCATCGCGCCCGGCTCGCCCAGCAGGAAATCGACGATACGCCGGTCCGGGTCCGCCGCGATGGCGAACCGCGTTTCCGACCCGTCGAACAGCGACCGTCCGGCGTAGATCCCCGGCGCACCCGGCACGGGGGCCGTGTTCATGCAGCCCAGCGACCAGCCTCCCAGCGCGATCGGGTCGGACACGAAGGCAAAGGCCGTGTCCGCCGGAACGTCTAGCCGCGCCGAGACCGCGTGGCCGTGATCCTGTGGCGCGGTGATCATGCAGGCGCCCGCAGTTGCGCCAGCGCACCCAGCAGGCGGTTCACCCCGTCCTCGGTCGTGACAGATCCGGGCGACAGGCGCAGGGTGCGGCCCCGGCAGTCGGTGTACAGCCCGACCTCGCGCAGGCTGGACACAACGCTGGCCGGTTCCGGTCCTTCGGGCAGACGCAGCATGACGCTGCCGCCCCGGCGCGCGTCGTCGTCCGGGCTGACCGGGGTCAGGCCAAGTTCGGGCGCGGCGTCCAGAATGCGCCGCGACAGCGCGCGGTTGTGCGCCAGCATCGCCGCTCCGTCCTGCGCCGCGTTCCATTCCAGCGCCGGAACCGAGCCAAGACAGGCCAGCGCCGAGGGCGTGCCGTGGTCGAACCGCCGTGCGTCGGACGCGAAGGTGAAGGCATCCAGATCCCACGAGAACGGGTTCTCTTGGCTGAACCAGCCGCGCAGTTCCGGGCGGCACTGTTCCAGCAAGGGGCGCGCGACGTGCAGGATGCCCGCGCCCGAGGTGCCGCCCAGCCATTTCAGACTGGTCGAGACGGTAAAGTCCACGGCGGGCGCGTCGACGCGATAGGGCAGCAGGCCGATCCCCTGCGTGACGTCGACCCCAACAAGGCTGCCCATCTTCCGCCCGTGCGCCACCAGCGTTTCAAGGTCGCACCGGTGCGACGCGGTCGAGGTCACGAAGGTCAGCAGCGCCAGCCCGACGGTGTCGTCCCACGCGGCGATCATGTCCTCGTCGCGCACCCAGCTTTCGCCCTCGCGCAGCGGCACGGTGTGCAGGGTGAAGCCCAGCCGCGGCGCCAGTCCGGCCAGCAGGAAATGCAGGCTAGGGAAACAGTCGCCCGCCACCAGCAGGCTGCGGCCGCGCAGGTGGTCCTCCGGCAGGCCGCCGATCAGGCTTAGCAGCGCGGTGGTCACGTTCTCGGCCGAGGTTACCGTCCCCGCCTCGGCGCCGATCAGCTGGCACCACAGGTCGATGAATCGTTGCCGCCCGCCCAGCACCTGCGGCCACTGGCTGTCGTCCGGCGTGCCCCATGTCTGCGCGTAATCGGTCAGTGCCGCCGCCATCGCCTCGGACTTGCCGGGGTACATGCCGATCGAGTGGTACAGGAAATAGCCCGAGCCGTCGGTGTTGGATGTCATGGCGCGAAGGTCTCCGTATTGGGGTAGGGGTCAGAAGCCCATCAGGGTGGGCAGCCAAAGGCTGAGGCCGGGGAAGGCGGCGACGATAGCAAGCGTGATCAGCGACACCAACAGGAAGGGTGCCGTTTCGCGCAAAAGCGGGATCAGGCCGCACCCCGCCAGCCGCTCGGCCGCGAACAGGCACACGCCCAGCGGCGGGGTCAGCAGGCCGACGTTGAGGTTCAGGATGGCGATGACGCCGAAGTGCAGCGGATCGATGCCCGCGTGCATCGCGGCGGCGGACAGCAGCGGGCCGAACAGGATGATCACCGTGGTCGGGTCGATCACCATGCCAAGCACCAGCAGAACCGCGTTGAAGATCAGCATGGTGCCGACATAGCCTAGGCCCATGCCCTCGATCTGGCCGCCGATCAGGCGCGGGACGTTCTCCATCCCCATCACCCAGCTGAACGCGGCACCGCATCCGACGATGATCAGCAGCTGCCCCGAGAACAGCGCCGACCGTCCGAACACCGGCCACAGGTCCCGAACGCGGATCGCGCGGTACAGCACCAGCGAGATCAGCGCGGCATACAGCGCGGCGACGGCCCCGGCCTCGGTCGGGGTCATCAGCCCGCCCAGCATCCCCGCAAGGATGATCACCGGCAGCATCAGCGGCAGGATCGCCTGCCCGGTGACGCGGGTCATCGCGCGCGGGCTGCGGTCCATCTCGACCGTCGGGAAGTTCTGCCGCCGCGCCTGTACCGCGATCAGCAGCATCTGCGCCGCGCCGATCAGCAGGCCCGGCACCAGCGTCGCCGCCATCAGCGCGCCGATCGACAGGTCGGTCATCGACCCGTAGATCACCGCGATCAGCGACGGTGGCACCATCGGCCCAATGATCGAGGACGACGCGGTCACCGCAGCGGCGTAGGCGGCGGAATAGCCCTGTTGCACCATCGCCGGGATAAAGATCCGCCCCAGCGCGGCGATGTCGCCCAGCGCGACCCCGGTGATCCCCGCGAACAGGATCGAGGCGCCGACGTTCACCTGCGCCAGCCCGCCCCGCATCCAGCCGAACAGCGCGTTGGCGAAGGACACAAGCCGTTCGGTGATGCGCCCGGCATTGACCAGCTCGCCCGCAAGGATGAACAGCGGCACGGCCATCAGCACGAAGCTGTCCATGCCCTGAAACACCCGTTCGGCGATCACCGGCAGGGCGTAGAAATTATCGGTGAACAGCGTCCACGCAAGGATCGCGGCGATCATCGACCACGCCACGGGAAGCCCGAGGATCAGCAGCGCCACGAAACTGACGATGAGAACGGTCAGCGACGGTGTCATTCGACGGGCGGCCCGTACACGATCCGCAGCACCGAGAAGCCCGCGGCGCAGACGAAGGCGACCGGCATCACGGCATAGGGATACGACAGCGGAATGCCCATGCCCGGGCTGTCCTGCCCGTGGGCGAACAGCATCGCGTCCAGCCCGTACCACGCCAGAACAAGGAAGACGGCCAGCGAAACGGTTTCCAGTCCCGCCTCCAGCACGCGCCGCGCCTTGGCCGACAGGCGTCCGAACGCGGCGGGCAGCAGGTCGATGCGGATGTTGGTGGCGTCGCGCACGCCCAGCGCCGCGGCCATCATCGCCATCCAGATCATCGCGAACCGCGCGGTCTCTTCCGCGAACAGCGGCACGCTGCCAAAGACGTACCGGCTGACGACCTGAAAGATCACCAGCCCGGTCAGCGCCATCAGGCAGAGTGCGACGAGGCCGCGCAGGGCCCCGTCGACAAGGTTCACGATCCGCATCATCGGCGCGGGGCTCACTCGGCGCCAGCGGCCGAGATGGCTTCGTCGACCAGCGCGGGCGTGTCGACGTTCTCTTTCAGCCACTCGATTGCGACCGGCTGCATGATCTCGGCGAAGGCCGCCTTCGCGGCATCGTCCAGTTCCAGCACCTCGACGCCGTTCCCGCGGGCGAAGTCCACGGCGGCACTGTCCTTCGCGCTCGACGTGTCCCGGTTGAAGTTGATCGCCGCTTCGGCCGCGGCCATGATCACCGCCTGCTTGTCCGCGTCGAGACCGGAAAAGAAGCCGTCGTTGATGCCCAGCGGGCCGAAGGCATAGGTGTGCGCGGTCAGCGCCAGGTGCGGCTGCACCTCGTACAGCTTCACAAGGTTGAAGACGGTGACAGAGTTGTCCTGCCCATCAACCACACCGGTTTTCAGCGAGGTGTACAGCTCGCTGAAGGCCACCGGCGCGGCAGAGGCACCCAGCGCCTCGACCGGAATGGTGGCAAGCGGGCCGAGAACGCGCATCTTCAGACCCTCCATGTCGGCGGGCGTAGCGATCGGGGTGCTGGCGCTGAAATGCTTGAACCCGCCGGATTCCCACCAGCCCAGCACCTTGATGCCGGTCTCTTCGCGCAGCGACTCCGCCAGCGCGTCGCCGAACTCGCCGTCCAGCACGGCGCGTGCCTGTTCGATGCTGGAGAACAGGTAAGGCATGTTCAGGATCTGGATGTCGGGAAAGACGGTGGCGATGTTGCCGTCGGCGGCATCGCTCATCTGGATCACGCCGCGGCGCATCTGCGCCAGCCGGTCGTTCGGTGCCCCCAGCGCACCGCCATAGACGATGTCCACGGTCATGTCGGAATTGGCTTCGACCTCGGTCTTGAAGGTCTCGTACATGCCGTTGATGAAGTCGAAATCGGCCATGCCCTCGGGCAGCGACAGCCCGACCTTGATGTCTTGGGCAAAGGCCGGGATCGCGGCCGACGTGGCAAGGGCGCCGGCGACGGCAAGCGCGCGGAAAATGGTTTTCACGGAAGAACTCCCTGTTGATGGAGCCGGGCACATGGGTGCGCCTCGGGTGTTTCTTGGCGGTCTGCGCATGACCCGCCGCAACGGGTCGCGGCCCGGCTGGCCAGCCTCGGAGGAGACGCGCTGGCGCAGGGACAGCTTTCACCATAGGGGCCCGACAACAGCCCGGAAGCCAAAAAATAATCAGGGTGATAACCGATGGTTATCCCGTCAGCGGTCGCCTGCCGGAACCGGGGCCGCACCGCCGCCGGTCGCGGCCGTCTCGGACACACCGCCGGGCAGGGCCCGCGCCGCCCGCGCCAGCCGGTCGGCCAGCGCGGCGGCCGCCGGGGTCGGCACGCTGGCGCGCCGCCGGATCAGGCACAGGTCCGCGCCCTGCATCCGCTCGGCGACGGGCACCTCGACCACGCCCACGGGTGCGGCGATGGAATGCACCATCTCCAGCGGGATCAGCCCGACCATGTCGCTGGCCGAAACCGTCGTCATCAGCCCGGTGAAGGTCTCGCAGGTCACCATGCAGGCCGGTCGCGGCAGTCCGGCCCCGTGCATCGCCGCCCGCAACGCCTGTGCGGTGGCGCATTCCTGCGTCGGCAGCACCCACTCCGCCTCGGCAAGCGCCTCAAGCGAGGTTGCGCCCGCCAGCGGATGCCCGATGCGGACGACGGGCGTCAGCGTGGTCGACAGCAGCGGCACGCGCAGCAGGTCCTCGGGCCAGTTCTCTTCCGGCGCGGGCGAGATCGCGAAATCCAGCGCCCCCTCGCGGACCTGCGGCAGCAGGAACGGATAGGCGCTGGCGGCGACGCGGACCCGCACGTCGGGCCACTCCTTGCGGAACCCGCTCATAACGCGCGGCATCAGCAACGTCGCGGGCATATGCGCCAGCGCAACCGACACCGACCCGGCCCGTTCGCCCTTGATGTGGTTCAGCGTGTCGATCCCGGCCTTCAGCTCGGCATCGACCAGCCGCGCGTGCATCAGCAAGGCCTGCCCGTACTCGGTCAGTTCCGCGCCATGAACGGACCGGTCGAACAGCCGCACGTCCAGATCGGTCTCCAGCCGCTGCAACGCCTTCGTCACCGCAGGCTGGCTCAGCCCCAACGCGCGCGCGGCCCCATGCTGACTCCCGGTGTCCACGATGGCCAGAAATATCCTCAGAGGGTTCAGCTTCATGCCCGCACGGTCCTTTCAGCGCCCAGTCCGAAGTGTCCGGTCCAAATCGTCCGGTCCCCGCCCCCTGCGCTTCTTCTCTTTCCAAGTACCTTGGGGGGAGGGAGCGGGCGCAGCGCGCGGGGGGCAACGCCCCCTCTTTGCCGCGCGTCCCTCAGTACCCGGCGTCGCGGTCGACGCGGAACAACAAAGGCTCGCCCGCCTCGGACCGGCGGATGTTCTCGGCGACCACCTCGGACGCGGTGTCGGCGCGGGTCTCGCTGGCGACGTGGGGGGTGATCGTCACCTTGGGATGCGCCCAGAACGGGTGATCCGCCGGCAGCGGCTCGACCCGGAACACGTCCAGCGTCGCGTGGCCGACGTGGCCCCGGTCCAGCGCCGCGATCAGGGCGTCGTCGTCGATCAGCGGCCCGCGGCCGGGGTTCACGATGACCGCGCCCTCCGGCAGCGCCGCCAGCCGGTCGGCATCCATCAGGTTCGTGGTCGCCGGCGTGTCGGGCAGCAGCAGGACAAGGATCTCTGCCGTCGACAGGGCCCGCGCCAACCCATCGTCGCCGGACAGGCAGGTGACGCCCTCGATGTCCTTCTGGCTGCGGCTCCAGCCGGTGACGGGAAAATTCAGCGCCGCCAGCGCGCGGGCGCAGGCGCTGCCCAGTTCGCCAAGGCCCAGCACCGTGACGGGACGGTTGCGCGCCAGCGGCGGCGGCGCCCAGTGCCAGGTGTGGTCCGGGTTCACGATATGCGCATCCATCCCAAGGTGATGGCGCAGCACGTGGCCGGTGACGTATTCCACCATGCCCTCGGTCAGGCCGGTGTCGACCATCCGGGTCAGCGGCTGGGTCAGGGTGGGGTTGCCGGTGATCTTCTCGACCCCGGCCCACAGGTTCAGCACCGCCTTGGCGCGGGTGAAGGGCGAAAAGTCGGTGGGCGTGTCGCGCGGGGCATAGATGATGTAATCGACCTCGGCCGGGGGCCAGTCCAGCCGGATTTCGGCGTCGATGCCTGCCGCCGCCAGCGCGGCGGTCAGCGGGTCGCGATAATCGGGCCAGCGGTCGGCGCCGCCGTCGAACAGGATCTTCAGTGTCATGAGCGCAGTCTGGGTCGGTGTATGTGGGCGGACTGGACCAGTCCGAAGGCAATGAGTAGCACCAGCATCGCCGAGCCGCCATAGCTGACCAGCGGCAGCGGCACGCCCACCACGGGGGCCAGCCCCATGACCATCGACATGTTCACCGCGAAATACAGGAAGAACGTCGCCGCGATCCCCAAGGTCAGGATCGCGCCATACCGGTTCTGGTTGTTCATCGCGGACACGACGCAGAAGAAGATGATCAGCGCGTAGATCGACAGCAACGACACGCCGCCGATGAACCCGAATTCCTCGGCCAGCGTGGTGAAGATGAAGTCGGTGTGCTTCTCGGGCAGGAAGTTCAGCCGCGACTGGGTGCCCTGCATGAAGCCGCGTCCGGTCCAGCCGCCGGACCCCAGCGCGATCTTCGACTGGGTGATGTGATAGCCCGCGCCCAGCGGATCCGTTTCCGGGTTCAGGAAGGTGTCGATCCGCCGGTACTGGTAGTCTTTCAGCAACTGCCACGCCGTGCCGCGGGAATAGAACACCGCCGTCACCATGCCGCCGCCCGCCGCCGCCACCGCGGCGAAGTACATCCAGTTCACGCCCGCCACGAACATCACAAGCGCGCCGCCGATCACCAGCAGCAGCGCGGTGCCAAGGTCGGGCTGGCGCAGCACAAGGTACGTGGGCAGCAGGATCAGCACCACGGGCACCACCACCCAAAGCGGCCGCGACACCTTTTTGACGTCAAGCCAGTCGTAATAGGCCGCCAGCAGCATCACGAGCGTGACCTTCATCAGCTCGGAGGGTTGCAGACGAAAGCCGCCGATCTCGATCCACCGCTGGGCGCCCATGCCGATGGCGCCCATGAACTCCACCCCGATCAGCAGCAACAAAGACACGGCATAGGCCACGCCAGAGATATTGCGCCAGAACCAGATCGGGACCATCGCGACCGAGATCATCAGCACCAGCCCCAGCGCGAACCGCTTCATCTGCGGTTCGACCCAAGGAGACATCGAGCCGCCCGCGACCGAATACAGCATGATGAACCCGACAGAGGCCGCCGCCGACACCAGCAGCAGGATCGCCCAGTTCAGGTACAACACCTTCGAGATGCCGGTCGGCACCCGCTTGACGGTATACTCAAGATAGCTCACGCGCGGATCTTACCGCCTGAATAGCTGGACGGGTCGCGCAGCGGCAGTTCCTGCTGGCGTGTGCGGATCGTGCCGCGCTGGCTGGACGGGTACGCGTCCAGCGGCGGGGTGCCGCCGTACAGCGCCTGCAACATGATGTCCCGCGCGATGGGCGCCGCCACCGCCGAACCGCCGCCGCCGTGTTCGACCACGACCGAACAGGCGACCTGCGGCCGGTCATAGGGCGCGTAGCACACGAACAGCGCGTGGTCGCGCCGGTTCCACGGCAGGTCGTCGTTGCTGGTCACGCCGCGCGCGCGTTCCGCCGCGGTGATGTTGCGCACCTGACTGGTGCCGGTCTTGCCGGCAAGCTCCATGCCGTCCGCCACCACCCGGCTGGACCGGGCGCTGCCGTGTCGGCCGTTCGTCACCGCCCACATGCCCTCGCGGACATAGTTCAGGTGGTCCGGATCGATATCCAGCACGCCGGCCTCTTGCACGATCTCTTCGGCGTTGATCGACTTGATCAGCCGCGGCGTCAGCGCGCGGCCGGTCGCGATGCGCGAGGTCATCACCGCCAGCTGCAGCGGCGAGGCCAGCACGAAGCCCTGTCCGATCCCGGCGTTCAGCGTGTCGCCGATCAGCCAGTCGGCGTCGCGGTTCTCGCGCTTCCATGCCTTGGTGGGGGTCAGGCCCTCGACCACGGCGGACAGCGGCACGTCGTGGCGCTGCCCAAGGCCCAGCCGACGCGCCATCGCGGTGATCTTCTCGATCCCCACGCGTTCGGCGATCTCGTAGAAATAGACGTCGCAGGATTGTTCCAGCGCGCCGGACAGCGACAGACGGCCGTGGCCGCCCCGCCGCCAGCAGTGGAACCGGCGCTGGCCCAGTTCCTTGTAGCCGCCGCAGAAGATCGATTCCTCGCGGTCGATCACGCCGTCCTCCAGCGCCGCCAGCGCCACCACCATCTTGAAGGTCGAGCCGGGCGGATACGCGCCCTGTACGGTCTTGTTCGACAGCGGGCGGTGGTCGTTCTCGAGAAGCGCGCGGTAGTCGGGCACGCTGATGCCGCGCACGAACAGGTTCGGGTCAAAGGACGGGGCGGATGCGATCCCAAGGATGTCGCCGCTGCCGCAGTCCATCACGACCGCGCTTGCGCTTTCCTCGCCCAGCCGGACCTGAATGTAGTTCTGCAGCGCGCTGTCGATGGTCATCTGGACGTTGTCGCCGGCGCCGCCCTCGACCCGGTCCAGTTCGCGCATCACGCGGCCTTGGGCATTCACCTCGATCCGGCGGGTCCCGGCCTGACCGCGCAAGTCGTGTTCCATCCGCGCCTCGACCCCGGTCTTGCCGACCTGGAATTTCGGGATCTGCAGGACGGGATCCTCGTCCTCGGACAGGTAGCCCTCGGTCAGGTCATAGTCGCTGACCGGGCCGACGTAGCCGACGATATGCGCGAAGTCGCGGTCCATCGGATAGATCCGGCTTTGCCCGACTTCGGGACTGACGCCGGGCAGGGCGGGGGCGTTCACCGCCACCTCCGAGAATGCTTCCCAGCTTAGCCGGTCGGCCACCGTGACGGGCACGAACGGGCTGCGGCGGTCGATCTCGTTCTTTACCCTTTCCAACTCTTCTTCGGGAAGTTTTATGATCCTTTGCAGTCTTCCCAGCACTTCTTCAACATCACCGGCATCTTCCTTGACCATCACGACGCGATAGTTCTGCTCGTTCTCGGCAAGGATCACGCCGTTGCGGTCATAGATCAGCCCGCGCGACGGGGCGATCAGCCGGATGTTGATCCGGTTCTCGTCGGCCAGCAGGCGGAACTGGTCCGCCTGGTCCACCTGCATGTACCGCATCCGCGCCGTCAGCAGCGCGGCGAAGGCGGCCATCGCGCCGCCCAGAACGAACCCGCGGCGGCTGACCTTGCGGGCGCCGGCCTCGGTGTCTTTCGGAGTACGTCTCATTTCGCGGCCCTCGTGGCATCGAAGTCTGCGGGGTTGATTTTCTGCACCTTGAACACGACCCGCGCCAGCACGACGACGATCGGGTAGGTGACAAGCGTCGCGATCATTTCAAGCAGCAGCAGCGCGAACCGGGCCTGCGGCACGGCGAACAGCAGCAACAACAACCAGTACCCGATATGGATCATCGCAAGAAACACCGCGACGGTCACGATTTCGACCATCAGCGGCTGTTCGCGCAGCGTCGCCTCGCGCGAGCGCAGCGCCTCGACCGCGATCACCACCAGCGCCGTCCACAGACCCGGCGGGCGCATGTACAGCAGGTCAGTCATCAGGAAGACGGCGGCGATCAGCAGCGTCGGCACGTACTGCGGACGGCGCAGCACCCACGCAAGGGTGATGCACAACAGCAGGTCGGGCCCCGGATAACCGTCGGGGCCAAGGTCGGTCGGCAGGATGTGCATCAGCATCAGGAACAGCGCGAGCCCGGCATACAGCGCGCCGTACAGCCAACGGACGGTGGCGCGGTTCCTATCCATCGCCCGCCTCTTCCAACAGGCCAAGCGACTCTTCCGGCGGCAGCACCAGCCGCCCCGGATCGGTCACCGGCGCCTTCGGATGCGACCGCAGCACACGCAGGTACTCCAGCCGCTCGTAGTCGGCGGCCAGCCGGATGCGCAGCCTGCGGTCCGGCCCCTGCACGACGGTGCCCACCAGCACGCCTGCGGGGAACACGCCGCCGTCGCCCGAGCTGACGACACGGTCGCCGGGCCGCACCAGCTCGGGGCTTTCCAGAAAATCGATCGGCGGCAACTTGGTGTTGTCACCGGACAGGATCGCCTTCTGCCCCGAGGGCTGGATCGTCACCGGGATGCGGCTGTTGGAATCGGTCAGCAGGATCACCCGCGCGGTGTTCGATCCGACACCGCTGATCCGGCCCACCAGCCCCAGCCCGTCGGTCGCGGCCCAACCATCGACGATGCCGTCACGCTCGCCAATGTTCAGCAGCACCGACTGCCGGAACGGCGACCCGCTGTCCGCCAGAACCACGCCGGTGACGAAGGTCAGCTTCGGATCGAGCCGCACGTTGTTCAGGTCCAGAAGCTTGGCGTTCTCCTGTTCCAGCTGAAGCGCCGCTTCCTTCCACGCCTTCATCTGCTGCAATTCGCGCCGCAGTTCCTGGTTCTGTTCGTAGATGCGGGTGTAGGACTGAAAGTTCTCGACCATGTCGACAACCTTGGTCACCGGCACCATCACGAACGAGAAGCTGGGCACGAACCGGTCGATGACCTGCGCGCGCAGCCGTTCGGCGCGGGGGCTGTCGATCCGCCAAAACAGGAAGGTCGCGAACAGCGCAAACAGAAGCACGCCGATCAGGATACGCCTGACCGGGCGGACATAACTGTCGCTTCCGCCGTTCTTCGTTCCGTTTCTGGCCACGTCCGTCTCCGCGTCGCCGGTTCGCACCCGGCCGGCCGCAAGGGTCGGCTGGGGCAGGGGTCGGTGACCCCGTCAGCTTTCGTAGTCTATCACATGCCGAAGCTGTTTTTCATATTCCAGCGCCTTACCGGTTCCGAGAGCCACACAATTGAGTGATTCATCGGCGACCGATATCGCCAGACCCGTCTGTTCGCGCAGCGCAAGGTCGAGTTCGCCCAGCAGCGCGCCGCCGCCCGTCAGCATCACGCCACGGTCGACGATGTCGGCGGCCAGATCCGGCGGGGTGGCTTCCAGCGCCGTCATCACCGCCTCGCAGATGGTCATGACCGGCTCGGCCAGCGCCTCGGCGACCTGCGCCTGGCTGACTTCGGTTTCCTTCGGCACACCGTTCAGCAGGTCGCGGCCCCGGATCTGCATCGACGCGCCGCGCCCGTCGTCGGGCATCCGGGCGGTGCCGATCGAGGTCTTGATGCGCTCGGCCGTGCTTTCGCCGATCAGCAGGTTCTGCTGGCGGCGGAGATAGTTGATGATCGCCTCGTCCATGCGGTCACCGCCGACGCGGACGGACCGGGCATAGACGATGTCGCCCAGCGACAGCACGGCAACCTCGGTGGTGCCGCCGCCGATGTCGACGACCATGCTGCCGGTCGGGTCGGTGATCGGCATCCCCGCGCCGATGGCGGCGGCGATCGGTTCCGCGATCAGCCCGGCGCGGCGCGCGCCCGCCGACAGCACCGACTGCCGGATCGCCCGCTTTTCCACCGGCGTGGCGCCGTGCGGCACGCAGACGATGATCTTCGGTTTCGAGAAGGTCGTCCGGCGGTGCACCTTGCGGATGAAGTGCTTGATCATCTCCTCGGCCACGTCGAAGTCGGCGATCACGCCTTCGCGCATCGGGCGGATCGCCTCGATCGAACCGGGCGTCCGGCCCAGCATCAGCTTGGCATCCTCGCCCACGGCCAGCACCTGCTTGCGCCCGTCTTTGACGTGATAGGCCACGACGGAGGGCTCGTTCAGGATCACGCCACGTCCCTTGACGTAGACCAGCGTGTTGGCGGTTCCGAGGTCGATGGCCATGTCGGCAGAGAACAGGCCAGAGAGAAAAGACATGCGGGCGGCACCTTCGTTCCGGGTAAAGGCAGCTTGGGCGCGGGACTCATGTCGGCGCACCGGGGGGTGTTATATGGACGGCTCGGTCCAAGGAAAAGGGGGCCGGTGGCGGCGATCCGCCCAAATGCCGGGCAGGGGCCCCAAGACGGGCGACAATTTGCCGGCTGCCAGAAAAGTGAAAGCGTGGCCGATTGTCGGGGAAGTGCGCGACAAGCTGCAAGCCACCGCAATAGTCACCGTCGAATGTTCGATTTGTGAAATTCTGGCTGGATCAAGAGCAGACCGGGCCGTGTCGTGGCCCGGTCTGTATTTTTTTCCGCAAAGGGGGTCGGCGCAGGGCCTGTGCCGCCGGGATTACCCGACGTCCTTGTAGCTAATGCCCTTCACGTCGGCATCCGGCGCGGTCTTGCCCAGCCGCACCAGCAGCCGGTTCAGCGCCGTGACATAGGCCTTGGCCGACGCGACGACGGTGTCCGTGTCGCTGGACTGGCCGGTCGCGATACGCCCGTCCTGTTCCAGCCGCACATGCACGGTGGCCTGCGCGTCGGTGCCCTCGGTCACCGCGTTGATCTGGTACAGCTGCAGATGCGCCTCGTGCGGGAACAGCTTCTTCACCGCGTTGAAGGTGGCGTCGACCGGGCCGTCGCCGGTGGCGGTGACCTGCTCGTCCTTGCCGTCGATCGTCAGGGTCAGGTCGGCCGACTGCGGCGCCTCGGTGCCGCAGATCACGCGCAGGAACTTCACCTGAATGCGCTCGTTGCCCACCTCGACGGCGGTGTCGCGCATCAGCGCCACGAGATCCTCGTCGAAGACCTCTTTCTTGCGGTCGGCCAGCGCCTTGAACCGGACGAACATGTCGTTCAGCTGGTTGTCCGCCAGTTCATAGCCCAGGTTATTCAACTTGGACCGCAGCGCGGCGCGGCCCGAATGCTTGCCCATGACGATGTTCGTCTCGGTCAGGCCGACATCAGCGGGGCGCATGATCTCGAAGGTCTCGGCGTTCTTCAGCATCCCGTCCTGGTGGATGCCGCTTTCGTGCGCGAAGGCGTTCTTGCCGACGATCGCCTTGTTGTACTGCACGGCAAAGCCGGACACCGTGGCGACCCGGCGCGAGATGTTCATGATCCTCGTCGTGTCGACGCCGGTGGACCACGGCATGATGTCGTGGCGCACCTTCAGCGCCATCACGATCTCTTCCAGCGCGGTGTTGCCGGCCCGTTCGCCCAGCCCGTTGATCGTGCATTCGATCTGGCGCGCGCCGCCCGCGACAGCGGCCAGCGAGTTCGCCGTCGCCATACCAAGGTCGTTGTGGCAGTGCGTTGCGAAGATCACGTCCTCGGCGCCCGGCACCTCGGCGATCAGCTGGCGGATCAGGTCGGCGCTTTCCTCCGGGGCGGTGTAGCCCACGGTGTCGGGGATGTTGATCGTGGTCGCGCCCGCGTTGATCGCGATGCCCACCACCCGCTTCAGGTAATCCCACTCGGTCCGCGTCGCATCCATCGGCGACCACTGGACGTTGTCGCACAGGTTGCGCGCGTGGGTGACCGTATCGTGAATGCGGTCGGCCATCTCGTCCATCGTCAGGTCCGGGATGGCGCGGTGCAGCGGCGATGTGCCGATAAAGGTGTGGATCCGCGGCGAGCGCGCGTGCTTCACGGCCTCCCAGCAGCGGTCGATGTCCTTGAAGTTGGCGCGCGCCAGCCCGCAGATGGTGGCATTCTGCGACTGCTTCGCAATCTCCGACACCGCGGCGAAATCGCCTTCCGAGGCGATGGGAAAGCCCGCCTCGATGATGTCGACGCCCATCTCGTCAAGCAGCTGGGCGATCTCCAGCTTCTCTTCGTGGGTCATGGTCGCGCCGGGCGATTGCTCGCCGTCACGCAGCGTGGTGTCGAAAATCAACACGCGGTTGGGGTCGGTCTGGGTCATGTCTGAATTCCGTCTGTTGTCCTTAAGCCTTTGGCGCGGGCGTCTCCTCCTCTGAGCGGTCGCGCCGAAAGGGCACGCTCAGAGGCGGCTAAGGAGCAGGAGACCGGCAAGGGGCAGCGCCGCGCGAAGCGCGGTCGGGGATGCGATATGCTGCCGGGTCATCATGCAAAGCGACATAGCATGGCGACCGAAGAATGCGAAAGCGAAAATTTGCCCCTGCCGTTCCCGGCTTCTTCTCTTCGAAAATACCTCGGGGGAGCCGCGCAGCGGCGGGGGCAGAGCCCCCCTTGCACGCTTCCATGCGCGCCCTTCGTCGCGACGGGCGCAGAGCCCCCATCCTTCGCCCCGTTCAAGAGGTCATGTTCAAGAGATCATACAGTCCGCCCCCGGCCGCGGCACCTCGGCCCCCGCGCCCACGGTGGGCACATAGTCGAAGGCCGCGATCCGCGCGCCGCCGTCGAACGCCATGAACACAAGGTTCGCCCCGGCGCGGATCGCGATCCCCTCGGGGTCGCGGCCATAGGCGATCAGCGGCGTCGTTCCCAGCAGCCGCCCCTCGGGGTCGAGCTCGTACAGCGAGTTCGTCCCCTCCCAGTCGTCCACCACCAGCAGGTGGCCGGTGCGTGGATCCCGCGCGATGCCCTGCGGTTCGGTCAGCGGCGGGTCAAAGGCGTCGCCGGACAGCGTGCGCGACACGTTGCCGTCCATGTCGGTCCAGATGATGCGGGCCGGGTCGTCCTCGACCAGCACCAGCGTCCCGTCGGGCAGCACCACCATGCCTTCGGTCATCGCACGCACGTTGCCCAGCCGGAACGGCGCGCCAAGGGCGGTGCCCTCCTTCGTCAGCCGCTGATACTGGCCCGCGCCGTCGCTGACGACGACGTGGCCATCCTCCAGCGCCACCGCCTTGATCCGGAACAGGTCGCTGCGCCAACGCCGCAGTTCGATCCCGTCCAGCGTGACAAGGATCATCTCGGGCCCCTCGTTGGCGATCCACAGGCCGCAAAAGGCGGGATCGTATTCAAGGCTGGCGGGGCGGTTCAGGTCGTAGAAGCCGGACAGCTTCAGGTCCAGCGCGGCCGAGGGCAGCGCGGACGCAAGAACGACAAGGGCGGTCAGGCGCATGGGGGTCTCCCGGGCGACTCGTCTTTCCCCAGCTTGGCGCTAGGTCACGCCCGGTCAAGCGAGAGGGTTCATGACACGCGTATTGGTGATCGGTTCGTCGGGCGGCATCGGGGCCGCGCTGTTTTCCGAGGCAACGGCAAGGGGGGGCAAGGTGACGGGCCTGTCGCGCAGCGGCGACGGGCTGGACATCACCGATCCCGACAGCGTGGATCGGCACCTCGGTGCGTTGGACACGACCTTCGACCGGATCGTGGTGGCCACGGGCGCGCTTCAATCCGGGGGGCGGGCGCCCGAGAAGGCGCTGAAGCAGATCGACGCCGCCTATCTGACACAGCAGTTTGCCGTGAACGCGCTTGGCCCCGCGCTGATCCTGAAGCATGTGCCCCGCCTGTTGACGCGCGATGCGCCGTCGGCGGTGGGGGTGCTGTCGGCGCGGGTCGGATCGATCGGCGACAACGGGCTTGGCGGCTGGTACGGCTACCGCGCGGCGAAAGCGGCGGTGAACCAGATCGTGCATACCGCTGCGATCGAACTGGCGCGGACCCATAAGAAGGCTGTCTGCGTGGCGCTGCACCCCGGCACGGTCGCGACGCCGTTCACCTCTGATTTCGTGTCGCCAGAGAACGCCACGCCCCCGGCCAAGGCGGCGGGCAACCTGCTGGATGTGCTGGACGGGCTGACGCCTGCGAAGACGGGCGGGTTCTATGACTATGCGGGCAAGGAGATCCCGTGGTGAGCCGCCTTGTGCTGGTGCTGGGCGACCAGCTGTCGCCCGATCTGACCGCGTTGCAGAAGGCCGACCGTGAAACCGACACCGTGGTGATGGCCGAGGTCATGGCCGAGGCGTCCTATGTCGCGCATCACCCCAAGAAGATCGCCTTCCTGTTCGCCGCGATGCGCAAGTTCGCCGACGCGCTGCGCAAGGATGGCTGGACGGTCGCCTACACCCCGCTCGACGATCCGGATAATGCCGGGTCCATCGACGGCGAACTGATGCGGCGGCTGGATGAAACCGGCGCGGACGAGGTGCTGTATACCCAGCCCGGCGAGTGGCGGCTGATCCGGGTACTGGAAGACTTCGCCTCTGCCGCGCCGGTGAAAGTCCGGCGGTTTGAGGACCGGCGCTTTATCTGTACCCATGCCGAGTTCGAGCAATGGGCAGAGGGGCGCAAGGCGCTGCGGATGGAGTATTTCTATCGCGAGATGCGGCGCAAGACCGGCCTGCTGATGGAGGGCGACAAGCCCGCGGGCGGCGCGTGGAATTTCGACAAGGAAAACCGCAAGCCGCCGCCGCACGGGGTCGACACCGCCCCGATGCAGTTCACCCCGGACGAGACCGTCGACAAGGTTCTCGACCTAGTAGACGCGAAATTCGCGCAAAATTTCGGGGCCCTGCGGCCGTTCTGGTTCGCCACCGCCCGGGGACAGGCGCGGCGGGCGCTGGCGCATTTCATCACGCACGCGCTGCCGCGCTTCGGCGATTTTCAGGACGCCATGCTGAGGGACGAGAAGTTCCTCTATCACGCCGTCATCTCGGTCTACCTGAACGCTGGGCTGCTTGACCCGCTGGAGGTCTGCCGCGCGGCCGAGGATGCGTGGAAGGCCGGGGACGTGCCGATCAATGCCGCCGAGGGGTTCATCCGGCAGATCCTTGGCTGGCGCGAATACGTGCGCGGGATCTACTTTCTGGAGGGCGAGGACTATCCTCGCCGCAACGCCCTGAACCACCAGCGCAAACTGCCCGATTTCTACTGGTCGGCCGAGACCGACATGGCCTGCGTCGCCCACGCGGTCTCCCAGACCCGGGACGAGGCTTATGCCCATCACATCCAGCGCCTGATGATCACCGGCAACTTCGCCCTGCTGGCCGGGGTGAACCCGCACGCGGTGCACGAATGGTATCTCGAGGTCTACGCCGACGCCTATGAATGGGTCGAGGCGCCGAACACGGTTGGGATGAGCCAGTTCGCGGACGGCGGGCTGTTGGGATCGAAACCCTATGTTTCGTCGGGCAGCTACATCGACCGGATGTCCGACTACTGCAAGGACTGCCGCTACAAGGTGAAGGACAAGACCGGACCGGACGCGTGCCCGTTCAATCTGTTGTACTGGCAGTTCCTCGACCGCCACCGCGAGCGGTTCGAGGGCAATCACCGCATGGGCAACATGTACCGCACATGGGACCGCATGGACGCGGATCACCGCAAGACGGTGCTGGCAGAGGCCGAGGATTTGCTGGATCGGCTGTCGAAGGGTGACCGGATCTAACGGCGCATCGTGTCGGCATAGACGGTATCGAAGTCCTCGCCGTTCTCGCCCACGCGCCGGATCAGGTCGCGCAGCCCCTCGCGCCCGGCGACCTCTTCGATCTCGGCCACCAGCCGCGCGGCGGCGCCATAGCTGTCGCGCCAGTCGCGGCCCTCGCGCAGGCGCACCCACGAAAAGAAGTCCTTCGCTTCGCGAATCCAGTCAGATTCACGCGGGTTGGCGGGCATCCACGGCCGGTCGTCGCCGGACAGGTAGGTCGCCAGCCCTTCGTCGAACCACGCCGGGTACTTGGGGCCAAGGATGTCCGCCGCCGACAGGTTGCGGTGCAGTTCGACGTGTACCCGTTCATGGGTCATGATCATCTCGTTCACGCCGCGCGGGCCCATCAGGATCAGGTGGAAGCCGAAGGTCATGCCGTTCGCCGACAGTCCCATCCGCGCCTCGCACTCGGACGTCGTGCACAGCACCCAGACCGGATCCGTCTGCAACGGGCCGAAGAAGGCTTGGACGTTCGCTTTCGCCGCTTCGATGTGTTGCAGCACGCGCGGCGCGGCGGTCGGGTCGTCGATATAGACGTCGGGCGCCACCTCGGTCAGGTCGTAAAGGTCGGGGGTGAAGGCGCGATAGGGGCTGGGGACGGCGGCGAACGCCAGCGCGCCGCCGACCACGGCGGCCACGGCGACCGACCGGACGCACAGCCCAAGAAAACGCACGATACCCATGCAAAGGCATATAGGGGCGGCGGGATGCCGCGCAATGCGGCAGCGTCTCGGCCCTGTCATGTCATACCGCTAGGGTGCGCGGGAAAGGCTTTTGACTCCGTCGCGTTACGCGGTCAGTCTGTCACGATAAACCAACTGGGAGACCCTAAATGCTCGCTCGTTTCCTGACCGCCACGGCGGTCCTGGGCCTGACCGCCGGAATGGCGTCCGCCGAGTACAAAATAACGATTCTTCACACCAACGATTTCCACGCACGGTTCGAGCCGATCTCGAAATACGATTCGACCTGCGGGGCCGAGGACAACGACGCGGGCGAATGCTTCGGCGGCTCTGCGCGCCTTGTGACCGCCGTCGAAGCGGCTAAGGAACGCGCTGGCAACTACCTTCTGGTGGACGGCGGCGACCAGTTCCAGGGCACGCTGTTCTACACCTACTACAAGGGCAAGGCCGCGGCCGAGATGATGAACAAGATGGGGTACGACGGGATGACCGTCGGCAACCACGAGTTCGACGACGGCCCCGAGGTTCTGAAAGGCTTCACCGAAGCGGTCGACTTCCCGATCCTGATGTCGAACGCCGATATCTCGGGCGAGCCGATCCTGACCGACGCGATCCAGAAGTCGATCATCATCGAGAAAGACGGCGAGAAGATCGGCATGATCGGTCTGACCCCGCAGGACACCGACGAACTGGCCAGCCCGGGCAAGAACATCATCTTCACGCCCCCCGCCGATGCCGTCGCCGCCGAAGTCGAAAGGTTGAAGGCAGAAGGCGTCAACAAGATCGTCGTGCTGTCGCACTCGGGCCTGAACGTCGACCGCGCCGTGGCCGAGGCGAACCCCGACGTCGACATCATCGTCGGCGGCCACGACAACAGCCTGCTGTCCAACACGATCGAGGGCGCGAAAGGCCCGTACCCGATCATGGTCGGCACCACTGCCATCGTGCAGGCCTATGCATACGGCAAGTTCCTGGGCGAGCTGAACGTGACCTTCGACGATGACGGCGTCATCACCGAGGCCGTGGGCGAGCCGATCCTGCTGGACGCTTCGGTGACCGAGGACGAGACCACCAAGGCGCGCATCACCGAAATGGCGGCGCCGCTGGACGAGATCCGCAACGAGGTGGTCGCCGAGACCTCCGAAGCCATCGAAGGCAGCCGCGAAGTCTGCCGCGCGATGGAATGCCAGATGGGCACGCTGGTGGCCGACGCGATGCTGGCCCGGGTGGCCGATCAGGGCATCGAGGTCGCGATCGCCAACGGCGGCGGCCTGCGGTCGTCGATCGACGCGGGCGAGGTCACGATGGGCGAGGTCCTGACGGTGCTGCCGTTCCAGAACACGCTGTCGACCTTCCAGGTCAGCGGCGCGACCCTGATCGAGGCGCTTGAAAACGGCGTCAGCCAGATCGAGGACGGCGGCGGCCGGTTCCCGCAGGTTGCGGGCATCAGCTTTACCGTCACCGCGTCCGCCGAGCCCGGCAGCCGCGTCTCGGACGTGATGGTCGGCGGCGAGCCGATCGATCCCGAAGCGACCTATGGCGTGGTGTCCAACAACTACGTCCGCAACGGCGGCGACGGCTATTCCATGTTCGTGGATGCCGAGAACGCCTATGATTTCGGCCCCGACCTTGCCGACGTGGTCGCCGAGTACCTCGCCGAAAGCGGCCCCTACACGCCCTACACCGACGGCCGGATCACGATGGCCGAATAATCCCGGACGGGGTGAGGAAATAGAAAGGCCCGCGGCAGTGCTGCGGGCCTTGTGCGTTGGGGGGAGGCGTCCTAGCCTTTTTTGGGAAACGCAGCACAGCAAAGTTTTCGGCGCCTCTTGGTGTGGCGCGGTGTCGCTGGCAAAATGCTGAGCAGGTTCCAACCTGCGGAAATGAGAAGCGTGAGACTATATCTACGTTTGGAACTGAGACATCTCGGATAGGCTAATCTACCCCAAAAGAGGCAAAATTGGTTACGGAAACGATCATCGGCTTTGACTCTGCTTGGGCCAATAAGGCACCCGGCGCGATCTGCTCTATTACCATGAAAAATGGACAGATTTCCGGATTCCGATTTCCCCAGCCCGCCAGCTTCGATGACGCATTGGCACTGACCCGCGACGTGGTTGTTGAGTCCGACTTCACACTTATTGCAATTGACCAGCCCACTTTGGTTCCGAACACCTCAGGGTGTAGACCTGTTGAACGGGTCGCAGGTAGTATCGTCAACGCAATCGGCGGAGGTGTGCAGCCCGCAAATCGCAGCAAAACCTCTATGTTTGGCAGCGACGCGCCAATATGGAATTTTCTAGACCAAGTTAATGCTCGAGAAAATCCAGCTGTGGCTCGGCTTGCATCCCATGGAGAATTTTTGATCGAAGTGTTCCCTGCGCTGGCTCTGCCTTCAATCATACCCGAAATTTGGTTTCGGAGACGTGCGGCTAAGTACAACCCGGTGGGAAGAAAGTATTATACACAGGATTGGCAGCTAGTCACATCGGGAGTCGAGAGGGCCTCTCGAGCCATGGGACTTCATCCTGTTGCCTCCGCTGCGAATTTTTTAGGCGGTTTGGAAAAGCCTACCAAGGCTGATCAAGATAACCTCGACGCGTTGATCTGTCTGATGGTCGGATTCATTTTTAGAAGGCGACCGCCAGAAGAGACTGCCGTCATTGGAGATAGAGACAACGGCTACATCGTAACTCCGGTCACTTCTGAGACCATGGATGTTTTAGTGCGTTCTGCGGCTTTGCGGAACGTTCCCATGAACGTGGCTTGGAGCCGTGATGCTGTGCGGGTTCCGTCTGCGCTTCAGTTGGCGAGGCCCGGTTATCTTCCCTACCCGGCAGGTGAAGTCGGCAAAGCTGACGACGGTCGCGACCTCTCCGTTCAAAAGCGCTGCCCCGTTTGCGGGCATCTTTTTCGCGGAAAAGGGTGGAGCGGCATCGACGCGCATTGGAAAGCTTTGCATGAGGACTTAATGCCTTATGCAGAGGCGTGGGAAGCTATCGCTGCGGGGCGTAAGATAATTCCGAGCCAACCCGATAATTAGCATCACCCACCCAGTGCGCTGGAGACGCTGACTATCTGCACTGAGGTAAGGCATTCACCCGATTTAGTCACCAACACCCCGCTGCCCGTCCTGCCCCTTTACGGACGGCTCGCGCCACCCATGCCCCACGAGGCGGTGGTGAAGGTGTCCAAGGCCTCTCCGACAAACGACCGGCTGCGGCCGATGCGCTGGCCCGCGCGGGGGCTGTGGCCGGGAACGCCGCCGTCCCGGCCGCATAAATGAGTCCTTGTGTTATCCTCCGCGAACCCCCATGTGTTGCAGGCTTACGTTTCTTCTCTTCGAAATGCTGTGTCCGTTTACCCGGGATCGGTTGATCGACTTGGATCGACTTTCGCCGGGCTGTCGCAATGCCGCGGGCAGCGTTTTTACAGGAGACACGGATATGGCCAATGGCACCGTGAAATGGTTCAACTCTACCAAAGGCTTCGGCTTCATTCAGCCGGAAGAGGGCAGCAAGGATGTCTTTCTGCACATCTCCGCTGTCGAGCGCGCTGGCATCAGCCAGATTGACGACGGCCAGAAGGTGACGTTTGACGTTGAGACCGGCCGCGACGGCCGCGAGTCCGCCAGCAACCTGGCGCTCGCTTGAGGCCGTCGCTGGAAGACCTGCTTGCGGGTGTTCCGGCTCAGGAGGGGAACGGTGGGAAAAGACTGACGCCCAGCGTTTCCGCCTCCAAGGCGAAGGCCGCCGAGCCGGTGACCGCGCTCGACAAGACCACCGAGAACGCCAAGCTCGTTCTGGAGGAAGAGGCCAAGGAGCGCGCGGCCAAGACCGCGCGCCTCAAGGCGGCTCGTGAAGCACGGGACGCCGGCGGCTCGGACTGAACCGTCCGTACCGCGATTGCGCCGGGGCGCACCGCAAGGTGCTGCCCGGGCACCCGATACCGACATAACAGGCAAGCGCGTCGAACGGGGCAACCTTCACTGGTCCCGGCTGTTCCGCGCGTTGCCGTCCGAACCGGCTTTTGGGGGGCTGTTACCCCTGACGGACCGGTTCGTTCGAACAGGAAGAGGAGAAGAATAATGGGTTATTCAAGCCCCAAGAAGCAGCTGGATCTCAAGGAATTCCTGAGCACGCCGGCGAAGAAACCCGTGGGTGGCAAGCGTTTCGGTTTTGGCAAGTTTCCCTTGCCGAAGTCCAAGCCGGGCACTGCGGACGCCTCGGGTGAAGACACCGACGACTGAGGCTGTCAGACCACCGGATGGGCTCGCCCGCGCCCCGCGCAGGCGGCATCCGACAGGCCGGACCACCGCCGCATACTATCCGATCCCGGCGCCGGACCAGACGGGTCCGCGCCGCAGGCATGCCCCCGACGGGCGGCCCGGATCGCCAGACGAGAAAGAAAGAAAATGATCGAAGTACATTGGGGCCAGCCCGTGGTCCTGCTTACCCCGCATGCCGGCGACGCCGAGCGGTTCGGCACCATCGAAAAAGCCCGCTACTGGCTGCGCCGCAAATGGCCTGTCTCGGATTCCGCGCGCCGTTCGGCGATCGCGAAGGTCGAGGCGGCGATGGAATGCCTGAGCCCGGTCGAGGACGCGCGGCAAGCCTTCCTTGCTGCCGCCCTGTCGGCTGGGTTCGTTCCCGCCGCCGCAGGCCAGGCTTGACCCGAAGCCGGTCCAAGCACGGCTATCGGAGATCGCTGCGCGCGTTATCCGCCCTTCCGTCTTTGGCAGCTGCGCATAAAAAATCCCGGCCAGGGTCATCCTGGCCGGGATTTCTGATCAACCTTCGCCGCCTTACTCGGGCAGGGCGAACGCCATGATATAGTCGCCCCGGATCGGGGTGGCACGGTTGCCGCCGACGGTGATCACCACGAACTGGCGACCGCTTTCCGGCGAGACATAGGTCATCGGGCTGGTTTCGCCGCCGACGGGCAGACGGCCCTTCCACAGCTCTTCCCCGGTGTGAACGTCCAGCGCACGGATGTAGTAGTCCTGCGTGCCGGCCATGAAGACCAGACCCGAGGCCGTGTTGACCGAACCGCCAAGGGTGGGCAGGCCGATCGGGATGTTGATCCCGGTGGCGATGCCCAGCGGGCCGGCGTCCTTGATGGTGCCAAGGGGCTTGGACCACAGGACATCGTTGGTGTTCAGGTTGACGGCCGACAGGGTGCCGAACGGCGGCTCTTGGCAGGGGATGCCAAGCGGCGACATGAAGCGATCCTGTTGCAGGCCATAGGGGGTGCCTGCCATGGCCGCCGCGCCACCGTGTGTGTCGCCGCTTTCCGCCATCTCGTCGTAGGTTTCCCGTTCGATCAGGCGCGAGATGATCGGCAGACGGATGTCGTTGACGATCATGATGCCCTCGTCCTCGTTGATCGACACAGAGCCCCAGTTCATCCCGCCGGACCAGCCGGGGTAGATGATGGTGGGATCGGTCGTCAGCGGGGTGAAGTCACCCTCGTAGCGTGCGCCCTTGAACCGGACCCGGCAGTACAGCTGGTCCAGCAGCGTGGCGCCCCACATGCGGTTTTCCGACAGTTCTTCCGTCCCGAAAGAGGGGAAGGTCGAATACGGCTGCGTCGGGGAATAGGTTTCGTTGTCGACGCCGTCGGTGGGAACGGGGCGTTCCTCGACCGGCACGATGGGTTCGCCTGTTTCACGGTTCAGCGCGAAGATGTGGCCGCGCTTGGTGGGCTGGTAGACCGCCGGGATGGTGCCGCCGTTGCCGTCGGGTGCGTCATACAACACCGGCTGCGAGGCGACGTCGTAGTCCCACAGGTCGTGGTGGGTGGTCTGGAAGTGCCACGCTTCGCGGCCGGTTTCGATGTTCAGCGCGACGATGGACGAGGAGTACTCGTTCGCCGCATCCGAACGGTGGCCGCCCCAAAAGTCGGGGGTCGCGTTGCCGACCGGCAGATACACCAAGCCAAGCGTGTCGTCGTAGGACATGGTCGACCAGACGTTCGGCGTCCCGCGGGAATAGCTTTCGCCCGGGGGCGGCAGCAGGGTGATCGACGGATCGCCCAGATCCCATGCCCAGACGAGTTCGGCGGTGCGGGCGTCGAAGGCGCGGATCACGCCCGAAGGCTCGCCCACTTCGGCGTTGTCGTGCACCCAGCCGCCGATGACGATCAGGCCACGGCCCACGGTGGGCGACGACGTCTGGAAGTAGTAGCCGGTCTTGATCTCGCCCATGCCGTTGCGCAGGTCGAAGATGCCGTTCTCACCGAACTCGGCACAGGGTTCGCCGGTCAGCGCGTCCACGGCCACAAGGCGCGCGTCCACGGTCGACGAGATGATGCGGCGCGAACACAGCGCATCGACGTCCAAAGCTTCGACATCGCCGTCACGTTCGGCGGGCGACTGGTCCGCGTTGGCGTCGTAGTAGATCACGCCCCGGCAGCGCGGGAAGATGTTGCCTTCCGCATCGGGGTCGAAGGTCCAGATCTCTTCGCCGGTTTCGCTGTCGACGGCGAACAGGCGCGAGGTGTGCGTGCAGCCGTACAGCATGCCGTCCACCTGAAGCGGGACCACGATGTGACCCTCGCCGCCCACGGGGACTTCGCCGGTGCGATAGGTCCATGCGGGTTCCAGCTGGGCCACGTTTTCCGGCGTCAGTTGGGTCAGCGACGAAAAGCGCGTGCCTTCGGCGTTGCCGCCCCAGACCGCCCAGTTTTCATCGGCGGGCGCGGACACACCGGCGCCAGAGGCGAGGTCCGGGTTGTCCTGCGGCTTGACGATCCACTGGGTCTGGAACGCGCCCACGAAGGTGGCGATGATGCCCAGCGTCAGGACACCGGCGGCGATGCGCGGCGCCTTGTAGGACCGGCCCGGCTTGAATTTATAGGCCGGCATCAGAAGCAGCACGGCCACGGCCAGCACGGCGGGGGCCATCAGGTCCGAGATCAGCGGCCAAAGCGCGAAGGCGCTGGTGCTAAGCGCCCAAAGCACAGTGACGACGAAGGTCGCAAGGTACAGCAGCGCGCCCGCGGGTTTGCGCAGAATTGTCAGCACCCCCGACACGGTAAGCGCAAGGCCCGCAGGTGCGAAGTAGATCGAGCCGCCCAGCATCAGCAGGCGAAGCCCGCCGCCCAGCAGCGCAAGGCCCGTGGCGGTCAGGATAAGGCCAAGGATCAGAAGGCTTACCTTCTTCCACGGCTTATCAATAGGTTGGTCCAGCATATGGTCCGTCCTTCAATTTCAGGGATCTGGCCGCCAGTCCGCTGCAAAGGGCAGGCTATTGGCGCCAATTGTCCTGCTCGAAGAACGCGAAACGCGGGCGGGGTCTATGTTCATTTCGTGCATTCCATTCATGTGGAATTTTCATGAGTTACCCGCCGGTTGGGCTATGGCCCCGCGAATGCGCGGTCTGCGCACCCGCGTGCGGGGCGAGTGGGCTGACTTTGATCTTGATCCGTCCGAGTTAGGCGCTGCGTGGCGGTCGAACGCGGCGGACCGCGCATCCCGTACTGGCCCCGCGCCCCCCGCTGCCCTACGTTCCTGCCCATGTGCGGACGTTTCGCTATCACCCTGCCGCCGGACGCGATGGTCCAGATGTTCGACGCCACCCCGGCGAACGATCTTCCCGACGTGCCGAACTTCAACGTCTGCCCGACCAACAGCATCTTCACGGTGGTCAGCGGCGACGGGGTGCGGCACCTTGGCCCGATGCGGTGGGGATTCATCCCGCACTGGTACAAGAAGCCCAACGACGGCCCGTTGCTGATCAACGCGCGGGCCGAGACGGTGGCCGAAAAGCCCGCCTTCCGCGCCGCCTGCCGCGAGCGGCGCTGCCTTATCCCGGCCAGCGGCTTCTACGAATGGACCAAGGACGCCGAAGACAACCGCCTGCCGTGGTACATCACGCACGAGGACGAGTCGCCCTTGGTGTTCGCGGGGGTCTGGCAGGACTGGGAGCGGGACGGCGAGGCGTTCACCACCTGTGCCATCGTGACCACGGAAGCCTCGGGCCCGATGACAGAGATCCACCACCGGATGCCCGTCACGGTCCGGCCCGAGAACTGGGGCTTGTGGCTGGGCGAGGAAGGCAAGGGCGCGGCGGTTCTGATGAAGGATGCGCCGTCGGATGGGTTCACGTTCCACCGGGTCGACCGCAAAGTGAACTCGAACCGCGCCAGCGGACCGGATCTGATCGAACCGATCGACTAGGCGTCCGTCCAGCCATTGGAAAAAGCCGGTCTTGTCCAACAAAAAACAGGCCGCGCGGGACGCGACCTGTCAAGTTGAGGCGGAAAAAAGGGCATACTCACACTACTGAGAAAGCGCCAAACAGGCGCCTTATGTCGTTAAATTAAAAACAGAATGAGACTTAATTAGGGCATTGTTTCCCGTTTGGTGTGCTGCCGCTGGCACACTCAACCGCAGCGATCCAAGGCCGACACAGTGCGGCAAAACCTGCGGCCCTCCCCCGAACGGGACTGACTCCATCCGGGGAAGGGCCTTCGCGATCTTGGGCTGGGCCGGGCAGGGGGGCGCCTGCCGGATGGCCCCGGCCCGCGATCACATCCAGTAGGGGTTCACAAGGTAGTGGTCATGCAGCCGCTGTTCGTAATCGCGGTTGCCATGCCAATCCTTGTCAGAGCGCGGCGCGCCTTCGACCTGTTCGCGGGTGATGTCGGTAACATAGCCGTCCTTGGCCGTGTCGTAGGTCAGTTTTTCCCACGGCACGGGGTATTCCTCTTCCCCAAGGCCAAGAAACCCGCCGAAATGCCTCACGGCATAGGGCACACGGCCCGAGCTTTTGTCGATCATCAGGTGGTCGATGTGGCCGATCTTTTCGCCGTCGCGGGCATAGACATTGGTGCCGTTGACGCGGTCGGACGAGATGATTGCTGTCGTGGTCATGGGATTGCCTCCTCTCACATATCCGGGGAGTCAACGGATGGTACAGCAAGGCGGTTCCGACCCTGTCGCACGCTGCGGCGCGGCGGAAGTTGGCGCATGTCTGGTGCCGGACAGGCCGCGTGCCTGTGCGGCTGTCAGTCGAACACGATCACGTTGCGTTTCGCGGACCCTGTCCGCGTGTCGGCGATCGCTTCGTTGATGGCGTCCAGCGGATAACGGCCGGATACCAGTTCGTCGAGCTTCAGGCGGCCCTGCCGGTACAGGTCGATCATCCACGGAATGTCGCGCCGGGGCACGCCGTCGCCCATCTTCGATCCAAGGATCTGCTGCACGGTGGCGGCGACGACAACGGGTTCATAGCGGGTGGTCTGGCCGGAATGCGGCATCCCGACGATGGTCATCTTGCCGTGAAATCCAAGGTAGCGCGCCGCCGTGTCGAACGCTGCGATGGCGCCGGTCGCGACGAAGACGTGATCCGCGCCGCCGCCCATGATCTTCTTGGCCTGCGACCACGGACGCTCGCCGGTGCCCAGCACGGCGGCGGTGGCGCCGAATTCCATCGCGATGTCCAGCTTCTCGGGCACCATGTCCACCGCCACGACATGCGAGGCGCCTGCGATCCGGGCGCCCTGTATCGCGTTCAGCCCGACGCCCCCGGCGCCGATGATCACCGCGCGCTGGCCGGCCCGCAGCCCGGCGCTGTTCACCACGGCACCGATGCCGGTGATCACTCCGCAGGACAGAAGGCAGGCGGCGTCCATCGGCAGATCCGCCGGGATCGGCACCAGTTGCGACTGGTCCACGACGACCGCTTCTGCGAAGGCGCCGGTACGGACGCCTTGCGCATACGGGGTGCCATCCGCGCCGCTGATCGGGTGGTCGCTGCGGTCGGTGACGGTCTGGCAGGCCCCGGGGTGGTTGTCGACGCAGGACGGGCACTGGCCGCAGGCGCGGAACAGTGTCACCAGCACGGTGTCGCCCTCGGCAATGCCCGACACGCCTGTGCCGACCCGCGTGACACGGCCCGCTGCCTCGTGGCCGTAGACGGCGGGCAGGTCACCGCCCCAGCCGCCATCGGCGCAGGATATGTCGGAATGACAGACCGCGCAGGCGGCGATCCGCACCTCGACCTCGCCGGGGGCGGGATCGGCCAGCGTGATGTCCTCGATCACGAGCGGTTCGCCGAACGCGCGGCAGACGGCTGCCTTGGCCTGTGTCATGATGCGTGCCTCCCCAAGACATCTGTCCCCGGGAAAGACTGGCCGCAGGAGACGCCGGCTGGCAAGCGCGAATGTTGGGCAGGGCTGCGGCGCACGATCTTCTAGAAGATCGTGCCCGTCAGGATTTTCTAGAAAATCCCTCTACGCCAGATGTTTACTCGGCCGCGTGGGTCGCGACCGGCGCGCGGACCGGTTCGACATCGTCACGGTAGAGATAATCGCGTGTCAGCGGTACGGCTTCCTGCTTGCGGGCCAGCTGGTACTGGAACACGCACTGGTCGTTCAGCCGGAACGTCAGCTCGCAGGCCACCAGATAGAACCGCCACATGCGGCAGAACCGTTCGTCGTACAGGGCTTCGACCCGGTCGCGGTTCGCCATGAAACGATCGTGCCAGTGCTTCAGCGTCTCGGCATAGTGCAGCCGCCAGACCTCGATGTCGCAGGTGTACAGCCGTTCCTTCTCGACCGCCTTCATCGACTCGGAAATCGACGGACAGTAGCCACCCGGGAAGATGTACTTTGTCACCCACGGGTTGGTGGCGCCGGGCGGGTCGGTGCGACCGATAAAGTGGATCAACGCGACGCCGTCCTCGGCCAGCCGGTCACGCACGTTCGAGAAATACTCGCGGTAATGCGGCACGCCGACGTGTTCGAACATGCCCACCGACACGATGCGGTCGAAGGTTTCGGTCACGTCGCGATAATCCATCAGGCGGAAGTCGACCTGATCCTCCAGCCCCTCGGCGCGGGCCCGGGCGCGGGCGATCTTGTGCTGTTCCTCGGACAGGGTCACGCCGACCACTTTCGCACCGTATTCGCGCGCCAGCGTCAGCCCCATGCCGCCCCAGCCACAGCCGATGTCCAGCACGGTCATGCCCGGCTCGATCAACAGCTTCTTGGCGATGTGGCGTTTCTTGGCGACCTGCGCTTCTTCCAGCGTCATGTCCGGACGTTCGAAGTAGGCGCAGCTGTATTGCTTGTCGGTGTCCAGAAACAGATCGTACAGCTGGCCGGACAGATCGTAGTGATGCGCGACGTTGTCCTTTGCCTTGCCCACCGGGTTGTTCTGCGCGATCCAGCGCAGCCCATTGCGCAGCTTTCCGGCCGAGGCGATCCAGCCCGGCGCGTTGCCCGCGTGCATGTTGACGATGGCCAGCGTCAGCAGGCCGTAGATGTCGTCATTTTCGATCGTCAGCGTGCCGTTCATGTAGCTTTCGCCAAGACCGAGTTCCGGATTAAGCGCCAGTTGCTTCAGCGTGGCCTTGTCGTGAACGGTGACATGGACGGCCGTTCCCTTGCCGTCGCCATAGGATTTCGTGCCGCCATCCGGATAGGTGACACGGAAGTTGCCCTGCCGCATGAGTGTCCGCAGCATTCGGTCGAAGATTTTTTCATACATTTTTCACCCCCAATCCCGCAGTCCGGCTGACCGGCCGGAGGCTGCCTTGGGGGTTTCTGCGACCCGCAAGGCGACGCGGAATGCATTAGAAACAAGCAAAGCTTGCGACTAGGTCGGGCACTTGTCCAGAAATCAATATTAACTTTTCATTAACCCGACATGCTTTAACGCACCGTGCCGCCGAAAGGTTCCGCGTCATGTGCATTTTTTTCGCTCTCTTGACTTCCGGGGCCGGGCGCGGTGTATCGCGCGTGCTTTCCAGCTCTGATCCAGAGGACCGACGATGCACGCTTATCGCAGCCATACCTGCGCCGAACTGACCAAGGAAAACGTGGGCGAGACCGTCCGCCTTGCCGGCTGGGTCCACCGCGTGCGAGATCACGGCGGGGTCCTGTTCATCGACCTGCGCGACCATTACGGCGTGACGCAGGTCCTGTGCGACCCCGACAGCCCGGTCTTCGCGTCGGTCGAGAAGGTGCGCTCGGAATGGTGTATCCGGATCGACGGCACCGTGAAGGCCCGCGACGAAAGCCTTGTGAACGCGAAGCTGCCCACCGGCGAGATCGAGGTCTATATCCGCGACATCGAAATCCTCGGCGCGTCCGAGGAACTGCCGCTGATGGTGTTCGGCGATCAGGAATACCCGGAAGAAACCCGCCTGCGGTATCGTTACCTCGACCTGCGCCGCGAGGTGATGCAGAAGAACATGACGCTGCGCTCGGACGTGGTCGCGTCCTTCCGAAAGCGCATGTGGGACATCAACTTCCGCGAATACCAGACGCCGATCATCACCGCGTCGTCCCCAGAGGGCGCGCGCGACTTCCTCGTGCCGTCGCGTCTGCACCCCGGCAAGTTCTACGCGCTGCCGCAGGCGCCGCAGCAGTTCAAGCAGCTGCTGATGGTGTCGGGCTTCGACAAGTATTTCCAGATCGCGCCGTGCTTCCGCGACGAGGACCCGCGCGCCGACCGCTCGCCCACCGACTTCTATCAGCTCGACCTTGAGATGAGCTTCGTCACCCAGCAGGACGTGTTCGACACCGTCAGCCCGGTGATCGCCGGCGTGTTCGAGGAATTCGGCGGCGGCAAGAAGGTCGACGCGCCCGGCGACTGGCCGCAGATCCCCTATAAGGAAGCGGCTCTGAAGTACGGCACCGACAAGCCCGACCTGCGCAACCCGATCGAGATGCAGGACGTGTCCGAGCATTTCGCCGGCTCTGGTTTCGCGATCTTCGCCAAGATCCTTGAACAGGACGGCACCGAGATCCGCGCGATCCCCGCGCCCAACGGCGGCAGCCGCAAGTTCTGCGACCGCATGAACGCCTTCGCCCAGAAAGAAGGTCTGCCCGGCATGGGGTACATCTTCTGGCGCGACAAGGACGGCGAGATGGAAGCCGCAGGTCCCCTGGCCAAGAACATCGGCCCCGAGCGCACCGAGGCGATCCGCCAGCAGCTTGGCCTTGGCGTCGGCGACGCAGCCTTCTTCCTTGGTGGCAAGCCCAAGTCGTTCGAGCGTGTGGCCGGCAAGGCCCGCGACGTGATCGGCGAGGACCTGAACCTGACCGACAAGGACCGCTTCGCCTTCGCCTGGATCGTGGATTTTCCGATCTACGAAAAGGACGAGGAAACCGGCAAGATCGACTTCGAACACAACCCGTTCTCGATGCCGCAGGGCGGGATGGAGGCGCTGGAAGGCGATCCGCTGGCCGTGCGCGGCTTTCAGTACGACCTTGCCTGCAACGGCTATGAACTGGTGTCCGGCGCGATCCGGAACCACAAGCCCGAAATCATGTTCAAGGCCTTCGAAATCGCCGGCTACGGCGAGGACGAGGTGAAGAAGCGGTTCGGCGGTCTGGTCAACGCATTCCGCTTCGGCGCCCCGCCGCACGGCGGCTGCGCCGCTGGTATCGACCGGATCGTCATGCTGCTGGCGGCCGAGGACAACATCCGCGAAGTGATGCTGTTCCCGATGAACCAGCGCGCCGAGGATCTGATGATGCAGGCGCCGTCCGACCCCACCAGCGACCAGCTGATGGAACTCGGCCTGCGGATCATCCCGCAGGACTGACGCCACCGGCCCGCGCGCCCGCCCCTCAGGGCGGGCCGCCGCCGGGGCACGGGCTTGCCATCATTGTGACTGTGGTGCGGGGCGCGGCTCTGCTAGGATCGCGCCGAAGCGCCCCGGCTGGAACCGGGGCGGCAGGCACCGACGCAAGCAGGTCTGGGCAGGCACATGACCGTGTTCGACGGCCCGATCGGGCCGGAAACTTACGCACTGATCCGTTTCGGCTATGGCTTTCCCGCCCGCGACGCGGCGACGGGCCGCCGCGCGATGCTTCGGGGGCTGACCGGCCCCGACCGGATGCGCAGGGCGTTTCCCAAGGCGGGCCTGCCCGAGGCCGCCGCGATGGGCGCCGACTATCTCGCGGCCCAGAGGGACCTGCGCAAGGACGTCCCCGGCGCCGATGCGCGGCGCAAGGCGGCGTGGCGCACGATCCGCGCGGCGCAGTATCACGGGCTGCTGACCGACTTCGCCCGCATCGCCGACACCGACACCCCGTTCCGCGAACGGCTGGTGCATTTCTGGGCCAACCACTTCGCCACCCGCACCAAGGGACGGCAGTCGCACGCGTGCGGGCCCGCCTTCCTTGACGAAGCGATCCGCCCCCACATCGCCGGCCGCTTCGCCGATCTGCTGAAGGCGGCGGTGACGCATCCGGTGATGCTGGCGTTTCTGGACCAGACAACCTCGGTGGGACCGAACAGCAAGGCCAACGCCAAGGGCCGGCGTGGCCTGAACGAGAACCTCGCGCGCGAAGTGCTGGAACTGCACACGCTGGGGGTGGGCGCGGGCTATACCCAGACCGATGTGACCGAGTTCGCGGAACTTCTGACCGGGCTGACCTTCAACCTGAAACGCGACACCGCCACCGTGTTCAAATCCAAATGGGCCGAACCGGGGGCGGAAACTGTGCTGGGCGTGCGTTACGGCGGCAAGGGCAAAGCCAAGCTGGGCGACATCCACGCGGCGCTTGATGACCTTTCGGTACACCCGGCGACCGCGTTGCATGTCAGCCGCAAGATCGCCGCCCATTTCACCGCCGACACGCCCGACCCGGCGCTGGTGGCGACGATGGAAACCGCATGGCGCGACACCGGCGGCGACCTGCTGGCCGTCTACGGCGCGATGCTGAAACATAAGGCCGCGTGGTCGGGGTTCGGCGCCAAGGTGAAGCTTCCGCAGGAACTGCTGGCCAGCGCGATGCGCGGCCTCGGGCTGAGCGGCGCCGACATCCTGCGTACCAAGTACGGACGCGGACGCGACTGGCTGATGCGCCCGCTGGTGGCGATGGGGCAAAGCTATCTCGGACCCGCCGACCCATCGGGCTTCCCGGACGAGGCAGCGGCATGGGTCCAGCCCTATGGCCTTGCGCAGCGGATCACATGGGCGATGGCGACGGTGCGTAGCGTCCCGGTCAAGGGGCTGCAGCCCGACCGTTTCGCGCGCGACCTGCTGGGCGATGCGGTGTCGGGCCGCTTGCTGCAGGCGGTGTCGCGCGCCGAAACGCGCGAGGACGGGCTGGGCCTTGCGCTCGCCTCGGCGGAATTCAACAGGCGATAGGGGGCAGGGGCATGACACATCTGACCCGGCGCGGGATGCTGAAAGGCGGGCTTGGCGTGGCCTGCTCGGCGGCGGCGCACCCGCTGATGTCGACGATGACGCTGGCCGCGACGCCGGGCGACGCGCGGCTGGTGGTTATCGTACTGCGCGGGGCGATGGACGGGCTGGACCTGCTGGCCCCGGTGGGCGACCCGGCCTACGCCGTGCTGCGCCCGACGCTGGGCCGCCGCGCCGCCGAAACCGGCCTGCCTTTGGGCGGCGGCTTCGTGCTGCACCGGGCGATGGCGCCGTTGATGCCACTGTGGCAGGCGGGCGAACTGGGCTTCGCGCAGGCGGTTTCGACCCCGTACCGGGACAAGCGCAGCCACTTCGACGGGCAGGATCTGCTTGAGGCCGGGACCGGCATGGACGTGGCCCTCGCGGCGCAGCGCGACGGCTGGCTGAACCGACTGCTGCAGGCGATGCCGGGCACCGAGGCGCACACCGCCTTCGCCGTCGGTCGGCAGGAAATGCGCATCCTGCGCGGCGATGCGCCGGTCTACCAGTGGACGCCCGAGGCCGAGATCGAGATCACGCCGCAGGCCCAGCTGCTGCTGGAACAGATCTACGCCCCCGATCCGCTGTTCTCGACCGCGGGCCGCAGCGCGCTGGATCTTGCCGCCGAGATCGGCCACGAGACGCTGCCGCCGCTGCCGGGCGGCGCCCGGCGGGAACCGCTGGCCGCCTTCGCCGCCGAACGGATGAACGAGGATGCCCGGATCGTGTCCTATTCGCTGAACGGCTGGGACACCCACCGCAACCAGAAACGGGCGCTGACCACCGCGCTCGACGTGCTGCAGCGGTCAATCCTGACGCTGAAGGACGGGCTGGGGCCGAACTGGTCGAAGACGGCGGTGCTGGCGATGACGGAATTCGGCCGCACAGCGCGCGAAAACGGATCCGGCGGCACCGACCATGGCACCGGCGGCGCGCTGGTGATGGCAGGCGGCGCGCTTCGCGGCGGCCGGATCTACGGGCGCTGGCCGGGCCTCGACGAAGCCGACCTGTACGACCGGCGCGACCTGATGCCCACAGCCGACGTCCGCGCCTACGCGGCGTGGGCGATGCGCGGCCTGCACGGCATCGACCGCGCCACGCTGGAACGCACGATCTTCCCCACGCTGGACATGGGCGACAACCCCGGCCTGCTGGCCTGATCCCGCCCTAAGCGCCTTCTTCTCTTCCAAAATACCTCGGGGGAGCCGCGCGGCAGCGCGGCGGGGGCAGCGCCCCCTCCTTCCGATCATCACGCACCTTCGGTGCGATGGGGCCGCGCCCCCTAAACCGACATCGTTGCCTTCACCGCGCGTTTCCAGGCGGCATAGCGCCGGTCGCGCCAGTCGTCGTCGCGGGCGGGCTCGAACTGGCGGTCAAGCGCCCATGTCTTCGCGAACTCTTCCTGCCCGGGGTAGACCCCCGCGCGCATTCCGGCCAGCCACGCGGCGCCAAGCGCCGTGGTCTCCAGCACCTTGGGGCGGTCCACCGGCGCACCGAGGATGTCGGCGAGGAACTGCATCGTCCAGTCCGACGCGCTCATGCCACCGTCGACCCGCAAGATCGCCTCCTCGGCGTCGCCCATGTCGGCATGCATCGCTTCCAGCAGGTCGCGGGTCTGGAACCCCACGCTTTCCAGCGCCGCCCGCGCGAACTCCGCCGGGCCCGAGTTGCGGGTCAGCCCGAACACCGCGCCCCTGCAGTCGGCGTCCCAGTACGGCGCGCCCAGTCCGGTGAAGGCGGGGACAAGGATCACGTCCTGCCCCGGGTCGGCGGTTTCGGCCAGCGGCTGGGTGTCCGGCGCGGCTTCGATCACCTTCAGCCCGTCGCGCAGCCACTGCACCACCGCACCGGCGATGAAGATCGACCCTTCCAGCGCATAGGTCGGCACGCCGTCCAGCTGATAGGCGATGGTGGTCAGCAACCGGTTCTTCGAGGTCACCGGCTCGGTCCCGGTGTTCAGCAGCGCGAAGCAGCCGGTGCCATAGGTCGATTTCAGCATCCCCGGCGCGAAACAGGCCTGCCCGACGGTGGCGGCCTGCTGGTCGCCCGCGACGCCAAGGATCGGGATCGAACCGCCCAGCAAGGTCGTCTCGCCGAAATCGGCGGCGCTGTCGCGGACCTCGGGCAGCATTTCGGCGGGGATGTCCATCAGGTCGCAGATCGTGGTGGACCAGCGCCCCTTGCGGATGTCGTACAGCATGGTCCGTGCGGCGTTGGTCGCGTCGGTCACATGGGACCTGCCCTCGGTCAGGTTCCAGATCAGCCATGTGTCCACCGTGCCGAACAGAAGCTCTCCGGCGCGGGCTTTCTCTCGGGCGCCGTCGATTTCGTCCAGGATCCATTTCAGTTTGGTCGCCGAGAAATACGGGTCCGCCAGCAGGCCGGTGCGGCGGGTGATCATCTCTTCGTGGCCACCGTCGCGCAGCGTGCGGCAGAAGTCGGCGGTGCGGCGGTCTTGCCAGACGATGGCGTTGTGGACCGGTTTGCCGGTGGCTTTGTCCCAAACCACGACGGTCTCGCGCTGGTTGGTGATGCCGATCGCGGCAGGCGCGGCGTCCTCCACCTTCGCAAGGGCTGCGCGGCAGGTGCGCAACGTGGTGTCCCACAGGTCCGCCGCATCGTGCTCGACCCAGCCGGACCGGGGATAGTGCTGTTCGAATTCCTCCTGCGCAGAGGCGGCGATGTCCATTTTCGCGTCGAACAGGATCGCGCGGGTCGAAGTCGTGCCCTGATCGATGGCAAGTACGTGCGTCATTCAAGCCTCCCTCTGCGGGGGCAACATAGGCCGATCCGGCAGAGGGGGTACAGGTCTGCCCGTCCTAGGGTCACACGAACGCGACGGAAATCGCGCCAAGTTTCGGGCGACACCGGGCGTGACACGCGCGGGCCGGTGTTCAGGTGACAGACGGGAAGGGGGGAGCCATTAACCGCAACCGGGCGATCGCCGGTGTGTGACATCCGGAAGAGCGCCGGTGTCCGATCTCGGGGCGGACGCCTGTGCGCGATAACGTGGCGGAGTGCGCCGGTGGGTGATCTTTAAGAGAGCGCCCTTGCTCTATACCCGGGGGCGTGCGCCAGTGGGTGGCAACCGTGGACGCGCCGGTGCGCAGCATTTCTGGTCGCGCCGGGGGCGTGTCCGGTGTGGCGGGGGCGCCTGTCGCGCCCATGCAGCGTGATCGGCTAGTAGATATAGCGGATCTGGTCGCTCCAGTACCGTTCCACCCGGCGAAGCGAGGTGTTGATTTCTTCGATCCCGTTCAGGTCCAGCACCGCGCGGCTTTCCAGACCTTCCGCGTGGCGGATGAACAGGTCTTCCACGATCTCCTGCACGCGGCGGCCCTTGTCGGTCAGGCGCACGCGCACGGACCGGCGGTCGATCTCGCACCGCTGGTGGTGCATGTAGCCGGCGTCGACGAGCTTTTTCAGGTTATAGCTCACGTTCGAGCCCTGATAGTAGCCGCGCGACTTCAACTCGCCTGCCGTCACCTCGTTGTCGCCGACGTTGAACAGCAGCAGCGCCTGCACTGCGTTGATTTCGAGCATGCCCAATCGCTCGAACTCGTCCTTGATCACGTCCAGCAACAGCCTGTGAAGCCGTTCGACCAGCGACAGGGCTTCAAGGTACTGCGCCATGAACCCCTTGTTCGCGGCGCCTGCGATCCGGCTTTGAATGCTCATGCTATGCTCCGCCAAAGACTGCTCTTTGGCCGTGCATAGCTTTGGAATCGCAAAGATATCGTTAAGCGAACCCGAGTTCGTTTCGCGTCGGTGCCCCGGTCAGCGCGCGCCCGCGTGCCGGGCGATGTCGTCCAGCAGGGCGGCGAAGCGTTCCGGCGGCTGTGCCTGACCGGACACCCACGGGTACAGGTCCTGATCGTTTTCCCACAGCAGGGCGTCGAACAGGTCCAGCGCCTGCGCGTCCATCCCGGCCAGCCGGTCCTGCGCATAACGGCCAAGGATGATGTCCATCTCCTTGATGCCACGGCGCGAGGCGCGCATCTGCATCCGCTTCAGCCGCGCCTCGGGGGTTTCCTGTGTCTCTGCCACGTTCTCGCTCACGATTGCTCCCTTAGTGCCTTCTGCAGCCGTTTCTCGATCCCGCCAAGCCGGTCCGCCGTCCGCTTCAGGCTGCCCTGCAGTGTGCGGATCTCGGTCAGCATCGCGCTGATTTCCTCGGGCATGGCATGAGAGTCGGGCGTTTCGATCCCGGCGCCTTCGCCGTTCAGAAGCCAGATCAGCGACACGTTCAGAACGCCGGCCAGCATCTGCAGCTTGTTGGCGCGGGGTTCCGACAGGTCGTTTTCCCACGCCGACAGCGTTTTCAGTTTCACGCCGATCTGCCGCGCAAGGTCGGATTGCGACAGCCCCAGCGCCTCGCGCGCGGCGACCAGCCGGTCCCCGAAGGTGGCGCTTTCGTTCGAATACCAGCCGCCGCCGTCCTCAGTCGTGCCGTCCTCTGCCATGTGGTCCTCCGCTTTCATCCCCGTCTCCGGCCGCCGGTCCGGGGGCTTGCATGGGTTCGGGGGCCAATCTACACCTTGCATCCGGCGCATTCCAACCGGAGACGACCATGCCCTTCCTTTCCGCGACACTGGCGCGCGTCAAGCCTTCCCCGACGATTGCGATGAATACCCGCAGCCAAGAGCTGAAAGCCGAGGGCAAGGACGTCATCGGGCTTGCGGCGGGCGAACCCGATTTTGACACGCCGGACAACATCAAGGCCGCCGGTATCGCCGCGATCGAGGCGGGCCGCACGAAATACACCGCGCCCGATGGCATCCCCGAGCTGAAGCAGGCGATCTGCGCCAAGTTCGCCCGCGAGAACGGGCTGAGCTATGAACCGTCGCAGGTGTCGGTGTCCTCGGGCGGCAAGCAGGTGCTGTACAACGCGCTGATGGCGACGCTGAACCCCGGCGACGAGGTGGTGATCCCCGCGCCCTACTGGGTCAGCTATCCCGACATGGTGCTGCTGGCGGGCGGCACGCCCGTCGTGGTCGAGGCCGGGATCGAAACCGGGTTCAAGCTGACGCCCGCGGCGCTGGAGGCCGCGATCACCGACAAGACCAAGTGGTTCATCTTCAACTCGCCGTCGAACCCGACTGGCGCGGGCTATACCCGGGACGAGCTGAAGGCGCTGACCGACGTGCTGGTGAAACACCCGCAGGTCTGGGTGATGACCGATGACATGTACGAACACCTTGTGTTCGATGACTTCACCTTCTGCACCCCCGCCGAGGTCGAGCCGTCGCTGTACGACCGCACCCTGACCTGCAACGGCGTGTCCAAAGCCTATGCGATGACCGGCTGGCGCATCGGCTATGCGGCGGGCCCGGTCGAGATCATCAACGCAATGCGTAAGATCCAGTCGCAGTCGACGACCAACCCCTGCACCATCTCGCAATGGGCGGCGGTCGAGGCGCTGAACGGCACGCAGGACTTCCTTGCGCCGAACCGCGCGCTGTTCCAACGCCGCCGCGATCTGGTGGTTGCCGGCCTCAACGCCTGTCCCGGCATCACCTGCCCGACGCCCGAGGGCGCGTTCTACGTCTATCCGTCCATCGCCGGATGCATCGGCAAGACCACAGCCAACGGCGCGAAGATCGAAACGGACGAGGATTTCTGCCTTGCGCTGCTGGAAGAGACCGGCGTCGCCGTCGTGTTCGGCGCGGCCTTCGGCCTGTCGCCGCATTTCCGCGTCAGCTATGCCACCGACGAGGCGACGCTGACCGAGGCCTGCGCCCGCATCCGCCGCTTCTGCGAAAGCCTGACCTGAGGAGACGCGCCATGTCCGCCGAGTTGCCGGAGTACTACTTCCGCACCCGCGAGAACGGCGCCTTTGTCTTCCGCGTCGACACCGAGAACCGGCAGCGGCGGATCGAGATGGAACAGATCGCGACGGTCAACATCCGCAACGGGCAGGTGAAGCCGCAGGGCAACCGCGACCTGACCGATGCCGACATGCGGGCGATCAGCGACTGGATGCAGGCGCGCACGCGGGTAGTCGAGGCGCGGCGTCTCGACGACATCCTGCGCACCGTCGATCACCTGAACCAGACGGCGCATTGGGCGAACTCGGACGCGACCGACGCGCAGCTTGAACAGGTCACGGACTCGTTGCTGCTGGCGATGCACGATCTGCGGTCGGTGCTGGTGCGGCGCAAGGCCGATCAACTGCTGAAAGCCTCGCGCGACAGCGCGGAAGACTAGGACACGACAGCGCGGAAAACTCGGGTGCCCGCCTAGCCGATCGGGATCAGCGCGGCCTTAATATATCCGTCGATCCGGGCGATCTCGGCCTCGGTCAGCCGCAGGCCCAGCTTGGTGCGGCGCCACAGGAAATCCTCGGCGGTCCGGACCCATTCGTTCTTGATCGCCCAGTCCAGTTCCCGCGCCGTCACGGTGCCGCCGAACGACCGGCCAAGATCCCCGACGGTCTTCGCATCGCCCAGTACCTTGCGCACCTCGGTGCCATAGCAGCGCACCAGCCGCAGCGCCCAGAAGTCGCTCAGGAACGGATAATCCTTCCGCAGCCCCTTCAGCAGGGTCCGCACCCCGGCGACCGGGAAGTCACCGCCGGGCAGGGCGACACCGGCGGTCCAGTCTTCGTCCATGCCGGGAAGGAACGGTGCGATCCGCGCCATCGCCGCCTCGGCCAACTTGCGGTAGGTGGTAATCTTGCCGCCGAAGACGTTCAGCAGCGGTGCGCCCGCGTCGTCGAGGCTTAGCACGTATTCCCGCGTCGCCGCCGTGGCCGAACTGGCGCCGTCGTCGTACAGCGGGCGCACGCCCGAGTAGGTCCAGACGATGTCCTCGGGCCGGATCTGTTTCTTGAAGTACTTGCCTGCGAAATCACGCAGATAGTCCGCCTCTTCCGGGGTGCAGACCGGCTTTTGCGACGGATCTTCATGCTCGGCGTCGGTGGTGCCGATCAGGGTGAAGTCCTCTTCGTAGGGGATCGCGAAGATGATCCGCCCGTCGGTGCCTTGCAGGAAGTAGCATTTGTCGTGGTCGTACAGCTTTTTCACCACGATGTGGCTGCCCCGGACCAGACGGATGTCTTCGGACGAGTTGATCCGCAGCGTGCCCTTGATCACGTCGGACACCCACGGCCCGCCCGCGTTCACCAGCGCGCGGGCGCGGTGGGTCTGCCGCTGGCCTTCGGCATCTTCCGTCTCGACCAGCCAAAGGTCGTCGCTGCGCGTCGCGCCGACAACGCGGGTGCGGGTCATGATCCGGGCCCCCCGCGCGGCGGCGTCGCGGGCGTTCAGCACGACCAGCCGGGCGTCCTGCACCCAGCAGTCGGAATATTCATAGGCATGTTCGAACCGCGACTTCAGCGGCGCGCCCTCGGGCGTGTCCTTCAGCGACACCGAGGCCGTGCCGGGCAGGATCTTCCGACCGCCAAGGTTATCGTACAGGAACAGCCCCAAACGGATCAGCCAAGCCGGGCGGCGTCCCTTCATCCACGGCATGAAGCGCGACAGCAGGCGGGACGTCGGTGTCTCGCTGTCGAAGCGCATGTCGCGGTGGTAGGGCAGGATGAACCGCATCGGCCACGAAATATGCGGCATCGCGGCCAGCAGTACCTCGCGTTCCTTCAACGCCTCGCGGACCAGCCGGAACTCGAAATACTCCAGATAGCGCAGACCGCCGTGGAACAGCTTGGTCGAGGCCGACGAGGTCGCCCATGCAAGGTCGTTCATCTCGGCCAGCGCGACCTTCAGGCCGCGGCCCGCCGCATCGCGGGCGATGCCGCATCCGTTGATGCCGCCGCCGATGACGAAAAGGTCGTGGATGGGTCCGGTGTCGTGCGTTTCCATGAGGCTGTTATGTAGTCTCGCGCCGCATACCGCCACCGGGCAATGCGCTGTGACGCTGGGTCATTCCGCCGTGTCGCGGGGGTCGGGGGCGGAGGACAGCTCGCGTTCAAGGAACGCTTCGAAGGCGTCAAGGTTCACTGGCTCGAATTGGCCAAAGCCCTGCATCCACACCGACGCCGCCTTCAGCGCGTCGGGTTCCAGCTTGCACCACTTTACCCGGCCGCGTTTCTCCTGACTGATCAGGCCTGCGCGGGTGAGGATCGCAAGGTGCTTCGAGATCGCGGCCAATGACATCTCGAACGGGTCGGCCACGTCGGTCACCGCCATGTCGTCTTCCAGAAGCATGGTCAGGATCGCGCGCCGGGTCGGGTCGGCGAGGGCGGCGAACACGGTGTCTAGGGTGGGCTCCATTCCATCCGAGTGACAGCGCCCAAAGCTTTGGTCAACCATTCGGTTGAATTTGCGTTTTCGGCCCGGGGGCGCGGCGCGGGCAGGGCGCGCCCATGTCGAAGCCTTTGGCGAGTAACGAAATCAATGACTTAGCCGGTTCTTAACGGGTCCTTTGCCAACTTGACTCCGACACGGTCCGTTTCTAGGTTCGCGGCGACTGAACGGGGGTTCCGCATTTTGGTCGATCCTGAAGACAAGGCCCGGCTAGATCGTCTGGACCAGAGGATTGCCGCGCTGAAAGACGCGAATGCGCCGAAGCCCCGTGACACGACACATGCCGTCGGCGGCGCAGAGCTTGCTTGGCGGATGGTGATCGAACTGGTGGCCGGAATCGGGATCGGTTGCGGCATTGGCTTCGGGCTCGACACGCTGTTCGGGACGATGCCGATCTTTCTGGTTCTGTTCACCCTGCTCGGCTTTGCAGCCGGCGTGCAGACACTGATGCGCACGGCTCGCGCCGCGCAGGAAAAGAACGAAAGGGCCGAGGGGCCCGAGAAGGACGAGGGATAGGATCGTGGCGACCGAAGAAAACAGCGAAGGCCTTGTCTTCCACCCGATGGACCAGTTCATCGTGAAGCCGCTGTTCGGCGAAGCGGGCGACCCGGTTCACTGGTACACGATCACCAACGTCACGCTGTGGATGTTCCTGACAATCGTCGCGATCTCGGCGCTGCTGGTGCTGGGCACCCGTGGCCGTGCCGTCATCCCGACCAAGATCCAGTCGGTCGCGGAACTTGCCTATGGCTTCATCTACAAGATGGTCGAAGACGTCGCCGGCCGCGATGCCGTGCGCTTCTTCCCCTACGTGTTCACGCTGTTCATGTTCATCGTGATGTCGAACTTCCTCGGGCTGCTTCCGACGGCGTTCACCACGACCTCGCACCTTGCGGTGACCGTGATTCTTGCGCTGGGCGTGTTCCTGACCGTCACCATCACCGGCTTCGTCCTGCACGGCAGCAAGTTCCTTGGCCTGTTCTGGGTCAGCTCTGCGCCGCTGGCGATCCGCCCGGTTCTGGCGATCATCGAAGTAATCTCGTACTTCGTGCGTCCGGTCAGCCACTCTATTCGTCTTATGGGCAACATGATGGCCGGCCACGCGGTTATCAAAGTGTTCGCCGCCTTCGCGCCGCTGGTCCTGCTGTCGGGCATCGGCGTGCTGGTGACCCCGCTGTCCATCCTCGCCATCACCGCGATGTACGCACTGGAGACGCTGGTGGCCTTCATTCAGGCCTACGTCTTCACGATCCTGACCTGCGTGTACCTGAAGGACGCGCTGCATCCGTCGCACTAATGCCCGAAGGCTTCGGCCCTCGACGCTTGAACCCAATCATCAGCCAATTCCAACGTAAGGAGAAACGATCATGGAAGGCGATATCGCACAAATGGGCGCCTACCTCGGCGCCGGTCTGACCGCCATCGGCATGGGTGGCGCTGCCATCGGTGTGGGCAACGTGGTCGGCAACTTCCTCGCCGGTGCCCTGCGCAACCCGTCCGCTGCTGGCGGCCAGACCGCGACCATGTTCATCGGCGTCGCCTTCGCGGAAGCCCTGGGGATCTTCTCGTTCCTCGTCGCGCTTCTGCTGATGTTCGCCGTCTGATATCTCTCTGAAACTCCTTACGCTCGGTTGGGCCTTCGGGCCCGGCCGAAAGTGACAGGTGTCAGGGGGACGACATGGCAGACAACACAGATACCCACGGGGTAGACGCGGCCGCGCACGGCGGCGGCGATGCCGTCGGTATGCCGCAGCTCGACTTCTCGAGCTGGCCGAACCAGATCTTCTGGCTGATCGTCACGCTTGTGGTGATCTACTTCATCCTCAGCCGCATTGCGCTGCCGCGGATCGCATCGGTTCTGGCCGAGCGGGCCGGGACGGTGACCAATGACATCGCTGCGGCCGAAGAGCTGAAGCTGAAAGCGCAGGAAGCGGAAGACGCCTATAACAAGGCGCTTGCCGATGCCCGTGCCGAGGCGAACCAGATCATCGGTGAAGCCAAGGCCGAGATTCAGGCGGAACTGGACGCGGCGAACGCCAAGGCCGACGCCGAGATCGCGGCCCGCACCGCCGAGTCCGAAAAGGCGATTGCCGACATCCGCGCCAACGCGGTGGCAAGCGTCGAGGAAGTCGCCAAGGCGACCGCTGCCGAGATCGTCGCGGCGCTGGGCGGGAACGCCGATGCGTCCACGGTCGACGACGCCGTGCAAAGCCAGATGAAAGGGGCCTGATAATGCGCAAACTCGCCATTCTCCCGGCCCTCTTCGCCGCCGGTCCGGCGCTGGCCGCCACGGGGCCCTTCGTGTCCCTGTGGAACACGAACTTCGTCGTTCTGATCGCGTTCGTGATCTTCGTCGGCCTGCTGCTGGTTCTGGGCGTGCCCAAGATCCTTGGCAACATGCTGGACAAGCGGGCGGATACGATCCGCGGCGAACTCGACGATGCCAAGGCGCTGCGCGAAGAGGCCCAGACCATTCTGGCGTCCTACGAGCGCAAGCAGAAGGAAGTCGCCGAGCAGTCCGAGCGCATCGTGGCCAAGGCCAAGGAAGAAGCGCGTCAGGCTGCCGAACAGGCGAAGGCCGATCTTGAAGCCTCGATGGCACGCCGCATGGCGGGCGCCGAAGAGCAGATCGCATCCGCCGAGGCGCGCGCCGTGAAAGAGGTCAAGGATCAGGCCGTCGTGGTTGCGGTTGCCGCCGCGCGCGAGGTGATCGCCAAGCAGATGACCGCGCAGGCCGCCAACAAGATGATCGACGACTCGATCGCCGCCGTGGAAAGCAAGCTGCACTAAGCAGCGGCCCCCATCGGCAAAGAATGAACCCGGCCAGTGGCCGGGTTTTTTCGTTTCAGCGCCGGTGTGTCCGGCGGGACTGCGTCAGGGACATTACTGCGCGGTGTAAGCGCCGTCCGCCAGATGGTAGCTGCCGGTGACAAAGCTGGCGCGGTCGGACAGCAGGAAGCACACAAGCGCCGAGACTTCGTCAGCCTCGCCAAGGCGTCCGATGGGGTGCATCGAGATCAGGCCTTCCCGTTGTTCCTCGGACAAAGAGGATTCGATCAGCGGCGTGTTGATAAAGGCCGGGCCGACCGCGTTCACGCGGATGCCTTTGGCGCTGTATTCGATGGCGGCGTTCTTGGTCAGGCCGATCACGCCGTGCTTGGCGGTGACGTAGGCCGCCGAGTTGGCGAAGCCGACCGAGCCAAGGATCGAAGCGATGTTCACGATCGAGCCGCCGCCGGTTTTCTCCATCGCCGCGATCTCGTAGCGGCAGCCATAGAACACGCCGTTGAGGTTGACGTTGATGACCTGGTTCCAGTCGTCCAGCGGGTATTCCCCCACTGGCGCGCTCGTGCCACTGACGCCTGCATTGTTGACGGCAAGGTCAAGCTTGCCGAAGGCGGACACGGCCTTATCGACCATCGCTTCGACCTGTTCCGGTTTGCTGACGTCGACCGAGAACGCCTCGGCCACGCCGCCCGCGTCGCGGATCTTCTTCGCCTGTTCCTCGGCCTGTTCCATCTTCAGGTCGGCTACCAGCACCTTCGCGCCGCCAGCGGCCAGTTCTTCGGCAATCGCTGCGCCGATGCCCGACGCGCCGCCGGTGACGATGGCGGATTTGCCTTCGAATTGCTTGTCCATGATGTGTCTCCTTCAAAGTGCGGGCGTTGCGGGCACCGCGGATTGCCGTGCCGGGCCTGCGCCCTGCGGGCAGACGGATTGTGCCTGCCATCGCATCACATGTGGGGCCGGACGTCGGGTCGCATCAAGGGAAAGGAGAGGGCGCGTCGGCGCAGCTTTGTGTGCAATGGTGCACCGAAATTTCGCGGAACCCGATAGAGGGTCGGCAAACGAAAAAGGCCGGGCGCTTGGCCCGGCCTTCGTGTCCGTTCCGATCCGGTGGATCAGTTCGGGATGATCGTGATGTCCACGCGACGGTTCTGCGCGCGGCCTTCCGGCGTCAGGTTCGATGCGATGGGCGCATCCTCGCCCCGGCCGCTGACCGAGACGCGCGACGACGGGGTGCCCGCGCCGATCAGGACCGACGCAACGGCGTTCGCACGGCGGACCGATAGGTCCTGGTTGTACGAGGCGGCGCCGGTATTGTCGGTGTGGCCCACCACCTGCACGACCGAGTTCGGGTACTGCTGAAGGCTGTTGGCCAGAACGCGCAGGTCGCCCTGCAGGGTCGGGCTGACGGCGGCGCTGTCGGTCGGGAACAGGATATCCTGCGGCATCCGCACGGTCAGCGTGTTGCCGTTGTTGATGATCTGGATGCCCGAGTTGTCGAAGTCGCGGCGCAGTTCGGCGGCTTGCTTGTCAAGGTCATAGCCCACCGCCGCGCCGACGCCGGCGCCGACGAGGCCACCGATCAGCGCGCCACGGCGGCGCGAGCCGGCATCGTCGCCGACGGCAACGCCGGCAAGCGCGCCCAGAAGGCCGCCGATTGCGGCGCCTTCGCCAGTGCGCTGGTTCGGGTTGTTCGTGGGGGTGTCCGGGCTGGTACAGGCGGTCAGGGCCAAGGCCGATACGGTGGCCAGGACCAGCGGAGTTTTCATGGTGATCGGCATATCTTTTGCCCTCTGCTCGTGCTTTGCGTTGCGAGGAACTTACAGCTAGCGCGGGTCGGCTCCAAGGCCATGCCTCGCGATCGTGAGCGGTTCTTCGCCTGCAAAATCACGTCGCTGAAACGCGGGATCATGCCTCGGCGCGGGCGGATTCGTAGGCGAGAAGCGCACGCTTGACCGGCAGCCCCCAGTGATAGCCGCCCAGCCCCCCGGACTTGCGCAGGGCGCGGTGGCACGGGATCAGCCAACTGATCGGGTTGCGGCCCACGGCGGTGCCCACCGCGCGGACGGCGCGGGGGTTGCCGATGGCGCGGGCGATCTCGGAATAGGTCGTGACCTGTCCCGTGGGGATCGACAGCAGCGCCTCCCAGACCTTGATCTGGAACGGGGCGCCGATCAGGAACAGCGGCGTCGGCTGGCCCGCGTCCTCGACCCCGAAGGCGTTCAGCACCCAAGGCCGCAGGGCCATCGGATCCTCGACGAAAGTGGCCTTGGGCCAGCGCGACAGCAGATCCTCCATCGCCGCTTCCTCGCCGGTTTCGGCGGCAAAGCCGATGCCGCAGATACCTTTGTCGGTGCCCATCACCAGCGCCGGGCCGAACGGGCTTTCGAACCAGCCCCACAGGATCGTCAGCCCCTCTCCGGCGCGGGCATAGTCGCCGGGGCTCATCGCCTCCCACCGCAGGAACAGGTCGTGCAGACGGCCGGGGCCGGACAGCCCGACGGCGTGGCTGGTGGCCAGCGTGGTGAAGTTCGACCGCAGCATCGCGCGGGCGTGGTCCAGCGTCAGGTACTGCTGGTACCGCTTGGGCGAAACGCCGACCCACCGGCTGAACAGGCGCTGGAAATGTGCCGGGCTCATTTTCATCGCGCCCGCGAGTTCGTCGAGCGACAGGCCATCGGCGGCGCCTTCGTCGATCAGGTCGATGGCGCGCCGCATCACGGCGAAGTGGTAACTGTCTTCCTGGCTTTGCTGGGTCATCGTGGTCATCCTTGATTGGCCCCAATTTATGGCACGGTGCCGTCTGCGGCGACCCGTTTCCTGCGCTATGGCAACAGGATGGCCGGTTGCGCTTGCAGCCACGCGGGACCCCGTGCCAAACGGTGGCATGGCCAAGCAGCTTGACTACAACACGATGTGCGAGATCTTCCGGCGCTTCCACGACAGCGAGCCGGAGCCGAAAGGCGAACTGGATCACGTCAACGCCTATACGCTGGTGGTCGCCGTGGCGCTGTCGGCGCAGGCGACAGACGCAGGCGTGAACCGCGCCACGCGCGAATTGTTCAAGATCGCCGACACGCCCGAGAAGATGCTGGCGCTGGGCGAGGAAGGCGTGATCGAGCACATCAAGACGATCGGCCTGTACCGCAACAAGGCGAAGAACGTCATCAAGCTAAGCCGCATCCTTGTCGACGAGTATGGCGGCAAGGTGCCCAGTTCGCGCGCGGCGTTGGTCTCGCTGCCGGGTGTGGGTCGCAAGACCGCGAACGTGGTTCTGAACATGTGGTGGGGCCATCCCGCGCAGGCGGTGGACACGCATATCTTTCGCGTCGGTAATCGCACGGGCATCGCGCCCGGCAAGGACGTGGATGCTGTCGAGCGGGCGATCGAGGACAACGTCCCCGCCGAATACCAGCGCCACGCGCATCACTGGCTGATCCTGCACGGCCGCTACATCTGCACCGCGCGCAAACCGAAATGCGCCGTGTGCCCAATCGAAGACCTTTGTCCCTACGAGGAGAAGACCATATGACGAAATCCTACGAGGTTGTCGGCATCGGCAACGCCGTGGTCGATGTGCTGACCCAGACCGAGGACGCGTTCCTTGACAAGATGGGGATCCAGAAGGGGATCATGCAGCTGATCGAGCAGGAACGCGGCGAACTGCTGTACGATGCGATGGAAGAGCGGATTCAGGCGCCCGGCGGCTCGGTGGCGAACACGCTGGCCGGTCTCGGAAACCTCGGCCTGTCGACCGCCTTCATCGGCCGCGTCAGCGACGACGAACTGGGCCGGTTCTACGCCGACGCCATGCAGGAAGACGGCACCGACTTCGTCAACGCGCCCGTCGCGGGCGGCGAACTGCCGACCTCGCGTTCGATGATCTTCGTGTCGCCCGACGGCGAGCGGTCGATGAACACCTATCTTGGGATCTCGTCCGAAGTCGGCCCCGACGACGTGTCGGACGACGTGGCGGGCTCGACCAAGCTGCTGTTCCTAGAGGGCTATCTGTACGACAAGCCGAAGGGCAAAGAAGCCTTCGAGCGTGCCGCCAAGCTGTGCCGCGACGCGGGCGGCGTGGCGGGCATCGCGCTGTCGGATCCGTTCTGCGTCGACCGTCACCGCGCCGACTTCCGCCGTCTGGTGAAAGAGCTCGACTTCGTCATCGGCAACGAGCAGGAGTGGACCTCGCTGTACGAGACCGACGACCTTGGCGCGGCGCTTGAACAGGCGGCGTCCGAGTCCGGGCTGATCGTCTGCACCCGCTCGGGCAAGGATGTTGTGCTGGTCAAGGGCGACGAGGAAGCCGTGGTTCCGGTCGATTTCGTGACCCCGGTGGACGCCACCGGCGCGGGCGACCAGTTCGCCGCCGGGTTCCTGTACGGTTATGTCACCGGCGCCGACCTTGCGACCTGCGGCAAGATGGGCTGCGTCGCCGCGAAAGAGGTGATCGGCCACATGGGCCCGCGCCCCGAAGCCGATCTGAAGGAACTGTTCAAGGCCGAAGGCCTGATCTGATCCAGATCCGATTTGTCGCGCGGCCCTCAGAAGGCCGCGCGATAGATCTCTTCGACATCGTCCACGCTCATGTCGCGCGGGTTGTTGTCCATCAGGCGCCGGATGCCGTGCGCCTCTTCCGCCCAAGGCCGCAGATCGTTCGCCGTCACGCCGTGGCTGCGCAGCGCCATGTCGATCCCAAGATCGCGGCAGAAGCCCGACGCACTGTCCAGCACCTCGGCCGGATCAGCAGAGGCCGGCAGGCCAAGGGCTTCCAGCACCTCGGCGGTCTTTTCCGGCACCGACGGCGCGTTGAACGCCAGAACATGCGGGAAGATCAGCGCGTTAGAGATGCCATGCGGCAGGTTGGCGTGGCTGCCCAGCGGATAGGCCAGCGCGTGGCCCGCTGCGGTGTTCACGGGGCCAAGGCACAGGCCGCCGTAGAACGACGCCATCAGCATCCCGGCCCGCGCCTCGGCATCGTCGCCGTTCTCGACCGCGCGTTTCAGGAACTTGCCCGCAAGCGTCATCCCCATGCGGGCATAGCCGTCGATCAGCGGGTGAGCGTTGACGTTGGTGAAGGCCTCGACGCAGTGGGCCAGCGCATCGACGCCGGTGGCTGCGGTCACGGCAGCGGGCACCGTCATCGTCAGATCGGGGTCCAGCACCGCGATGTCGGCCACCATCAGCGGGCTTTCCACGGCGGTCTTGGCGTTGGTTTCGCTGTTGGTCACCAGCGCGCGGATGCCGCCTTCGGACCCGGTGCCGGCAGTGGTGGCGATCTGCGCGAGGTCCGAACATTTCTTCGCGACCTTGTTCGGCCCCGCGACGTCGGCCAGCGACTGTTCGCTGTCCCACAGCACCGCCACCAGCTTGGCCACGTCCATGACCGAACCGCCACCCAGACCGATAATAAGGTCGGGCTTGTGGGCGCGGGCGGCCTCCAGCGCGGCGGTCAGGTCGGTGTCCTTCGGCTCGGGCGCCACGTCGGTGAAGACGCTGACGTCCCCGGACAGGCCAAGTTTATCGACCATCGGCGCGGTGACGGGCTGGGCCACGACGAAGACGCGGGCGTAGGGTTTCGCCCAGTCGCCAAGGCGGGCGGCGGCGCCCTTGCCGATCTCGATCCGCTTGGGCAGGTGCAGGGTGATCGCGCGGGAAATGTCCATGTATTCCTCCCTCTGGCGGGTTCTCTTGTTCAGTGCGGCGCTTAGTTCAAAGCGTCCGCCCGGCGGCAACGCCGGGCAGCGCCGACCCGCCCCCACGGGGCGGCGCTTGTGCGCCACCCCTCGGGCCGGCGCTGCCCTTGTCTCTTCCCTCGGGGGTCAGCCCCCCAGCTTCTCCATCTCGGCCCAGATCGCATCGCGCTCGGTCTCGGTGACCTCGACCAGCGGCGGAAGCACCCGCATCCAGCCGTCGTTGCCACGCGATCGGGCGATCATCGCCTTCACGGTGGGCAGCTGGACATAGCTGTTCGACAGCGTGCGCCATTCGTTGATCGTGTCCTGCGCGGACTCGACCTCGGCCTCGCGGCCGGGCTTGTCCCACGTTTCCCAGACCACGCGCAGCATGTCGGCGCGCAGGTTCGAGGTGGCGGTGATGCAGCCCGCCCCGCCGACGCGCAGCAGCGGCAGCATCATCGGGTCGGCCCCGGCCAGCACGCCCAGTTTGGGGAAGCGGTCGCACATGGTTTTCATGTTCTCGAGATCGCCGGACGAATCCTTGATCCCCACGACGATACCGGGGAAGGCGTCCATCAGGCGTTCGATCAGGTCGTGCGAGATCGGGATCTGCGTGACCTGCGGGATGTGATAGAACACCATCCGCATCGCGTCGTCGCCGACGCCCTCGATCACGCGCGAATAGAAGCGGTACAGCCCCTCGTCGCTGACGCCCTTGTAGTAATACGGCGGCAGCAGCACGACGCCCTTCGCACCGGCCTTCACCGCGTGGGACGAAAGTTCGATCGTTTCCGGGATGTTGGGGGTCGAGGTGCCGGGCAGGATGGTGCCGGGTTCCAGCCCGCCTTCGATCAGCCCGTCCAGCAGCGCCATCCGGTCCTTGGCCGCAAAGTTGTTCGCCTCGCCGGTGGTGCCCAGCATGGCGATGCCGTGGCAGCCTTCTTCGATCAGCTTCGTGCAGTGATCGACGTACAGCGGCAGGTCGGGCCGCCCGTCGGCATCGACAGGCGTAGCGGCGGCGCAGTGAACGCCTTGGATTGCGTGGTTCAAGTCTTCCTCCCTTTGGCCTTTTGCCGGGTCAGCGCCCGGCAGCCAGCTTTCGTGCGTATGCGATGGCGTGGACCATGTTCTCGTGGTTCGCGATGCCTTTGCCCGCGATGTCGAAGGCGGTGCCGTGGTCGACCGAGGTGCGGTCGATCGGCAGTCCCAGCGTGACGTTCACCCCGGTGTCGAAGGCGACCAGCTTGACCGGGATGTGCCCTTGGTCGTGGTACTGCGCGACGATCAGGTCGAAGGCGCCGTTGTAGGCGCGGTGAAACAGCGTGTCGGCCGAAATCGGGCCATGCGCGTCGATGCCCTCTTCCTGCGCGGCCTTCACGGCGGGGACGACCTGCACGTCATCCTCGGTGCCGAACAGCCCGCCTTCGCCGCAATGCGGGTTGATGCCCGCGACGGCGATGCGCGGCTTGTCATAGCCGATGCGCTTCAGGTGGTCGTTGCCGATGCGGATGGTCTTCAGGATCTGTTCCGGCGTCGCGCGGTCGATCGCGTCTTTCAGCGAGACGTGGGTCGAAACGTGGATCACCTTCAGCTTGTCCGAGGCAAGGATCATCCATGCCTTCGGTTGGCCGGTCAGGTGCGCCAGCATCCCGGTGTGGCCGTCATAGTGATGACCCGCCGCGTTCAGCGTCGCCTTGTTCAGCGGTGCGGTCACGATGCAGCCGATCTCGTTCGCCTCGGCGGCGCGGACAGCCGCCTCGACGAAGCGGAAGGCGGCATCGCCCGCGCGGGGATCTTCGACGCCGAAGGGCAGCGGGGCGCCCTCGACGGGGATGTCGATCAGCACCGCGTCAAGATCGACGCTGGTGCCCACGGCCTTTTGCGCCGCCTCAAGCGTTGCACGGCAGCCGAAGATGCGGGTCTGCGCTTGGTCCTCGGGGGACATGGCGTCGACCGCCTTCAGGGTGACTTCGGGCCCGACCCCGGCGGGGTCTCCCATCGTGATGCCGATCATTGCTGCTCCAGCCATTCGGGGCCTAGCGCCACGTGCTTGATGGCGCGCCGGTGGTAGGTATAGGCGAGGTGCAGGGTGCCGTCCGTCGCCTGGATCAGCGAGGGGTAGGACATTTCCTTGTTGCTGCCGTCAACCGAGTTGTTGTGCAGGCAAGAGCCGGGGCCGTCCTCGACCGTCAGGCGCACCGGGAAGGTTTTGCCCTCGTCCTCGGAAAAGCACAGGGTCATCGGCGCACGCGGCACGCCCCACGTAGGGTTGCAGCCGCCGCTGGCGTTGGGCCGGTCGTCAGCCTCGCCCAGTTCGTCGTACAGCGACTCGCGCCGGGCCTCGGGATGCTCGGCGGCGTTGGTCGGGTTGCAGGCCATCGCGATCCGGCCGTCCGCAAGGCGGATCACCGAGATGGACGAGTTGTTGTTGGGCACGTCGGTGGCCTGCGGGACCGACCAGCTTTCGCCGTCGTCCTCGCTGTCGGTGCGGTAGACGAAATCGGCCTGCCGGCGGCGGAAGAAGGCCGCCCACCGGGCACCGCCCAGCGGCACCAGCGTCATGTGCACGCAGCCGATGGACCCGGGAACCTCGATCTCGCGCCATGTCGCGCCGCTATCGGTGCTGATCGCCAGCGCGGCGGTGTCGTGGCTGCCGGTCCACTTCTCGCCCGGACGGGACACGCAGCGGAACAGCGGCAGCATCCACGCCCCGTCGGACCGGACGTGGACCGGGCCGCGGATGAAGGTGCCGGCGGGCAGCGTCAGGTCCTCCGGCGTCTCGCCCAGCACGCGCATCCGCACGACGCACCGATCCTGATTGCCGCCGGGCTGCGCGGTGTGCAGCAGCAGACGGCGCCCGTCAGGGGCGTCGAATTCCACCGGGTTCTGTTCGGAACGGTCCGGGTCGTCAGTGACCCGGACCGCCTTTTCCCAGCCGGAATCCGTGAGTGATGAACGATAGATGGAGATGTCCGACTTCCCCTCCAGAGAGCCGCCGAACCACAGACAGTGCACACCGTCCGGCGCTTCCGAAAGGAAGGCCGCGTGGTTCTGGATGCAAGGACTGTCCAGCAAGGCCTCGCGCCGGGCGGGACTTGTGGTTCGCAGGATGCCGTCCATGCCATCGGCGATTTCGGCGGGTGTCGCAAGCGCCATCGAATCGTCTTTCCGTACTGGTCTGCGGGTCATGTCCGCGGCGAGGATGTTTCGGGCTGAAGAGCAAAGTTGTCAAGTTGAAAAAGATGCAACCTCAATTTGTCGAGGCGCTTTGGTTTTGTTTTAGGATTGAAAATAAACAATAAAATGAATTGCTCGGCGCGGCTTTGAGAGGTTCGGAATTATGTGATTGACAAGTAGGGGTCTCATGATGGACGGTCGTCATGAGGAGGCCGCCGAGGAGACACGCGCGGTTTCGGGGAGAAGATGGACACTCATGTCATCGAACAGCAATCCGGTGCATCCGGACAAAAAGCAGATGCTTGGCGTGGCGCTGATGGTCGGCGTGGCGGTTCTCAGCGCGACGGACGCCGTGCTGGCGCGGCAGCTGTCGTCGGGCGTGCATCCCTTCGTGATGGGTTTCACGCGGGCGCTGTTCGGACTGTTGGTGTTCCTGCCGTTCATCCTGTCCCGGCCCGGGATCATGCGGTCGAACTATCGCGTGCTGCATATCCTGCGCGCGGCGCTGAAGCTGGCGTCGCTGATTGCCTTCTTCTTCGCCTTCGCCCTGTCACCGCTGGCCGATGTGACGGCAATTATGTTCGCAGCGCCGATCTTCGTGACCATCGGGGCGTGGGTGTTCCTGTCGGAAAGCCCGCGCGCGATCCGGGTAATCGCGGTGCTGGTGGGCTTCGCGGGCGTTCTGCTGGTGCTGCGGCCGGGGCAGGGCGCAGTGTCGCCGGGGCTGGTCTTCGCGCTGGCGGGCGCTTTGCTGACGGCGGTGATCCAGTTGCTGCTGAAACCGATGTCCGGGCGGGATTCCACGGAAACGCTGGTGGCGTGGAACCTGATCGCCACGGTGCCGATCGCGGCGGTGCCCGCGGCGCTGTTCTGGACCACGCCGACACCGGCCGAGTGGGGTCTTCTGGCGCTGCAGGGTGCGCTGGGCGCGCTGAACATGGGGATGCTGACGCGGGCGTTTTCGCTAGCCGAGGCGTCGCTGCTGGTGCCGATCGACTTCTTGCGGCTGCCGCTGGTGGCGGCGCTGGGCTATCTTCTGTTCGCGCAAGAGGTTCCGCTGACCACTTGGATCGGCGGCACGGTGATCTTCGGCGCCACGCTGCTGATGGCGCGCAGCGCCCGGTCCCGGAAGGATCGCGAGATATGATCCGGGGGCAGAATTTTCTGGCAGATCATGTGGCGCGGCGTGCGCGGTCAGTCGTTGTAGGGCGCCAATGCCTCGACGATCAGCTGCCGCATCCGTTCCTGCAGCACCGTCCGCTCGCCCGCCCGGTAAATCAGGTACAGGTCGCTGCGGAACTGGCGCGGCAGGTCGAGATCGACGAAGCGCACGTTCTTCATACCCAGCACGCGGGACGAGGCGGGCACCAGCGCCGCGCCGATGCCGCTGTTGACCATCGCCAGCACGGTGTGGGTCTGGCTGACCTCTTGCACGATCCGCGGCGTGACGCCTCTGGAACTCAGAAGCGTCTGATGCGTCTCGCGCACGAAACCGCCCCGCTCGGTCGAGTAGCCGACGAAGGGCGCCCCGTTCAGGTCCTCGAGCATGGGGTTGGCCTTGTCGGCCAGCGGGTGGCTGCGCGGGATCGCAAGGATGAATGGCTCGCTGACGACGCGTTCGCGCGCGATTTCGGGGCGGGTCTGTTCCATCCGCGTCAGGCCAAGATCCAATCGGCCGGACCGCTGCGCCTCGACGATCTCGTAGCTCATCATCTCGGTCGGATCGAGCGTCACGCCGGGAAACCGCTCTGCGGCCATCGTCACGATGCGCGGCACGAACTCCAGCGCCGCAGAGGGCACGAACCCCAGCGCGATGCTGCCGGACTGCCCGCGCTGCGCCTGCCGCGCCTTAAGGATCGCGTGCTCGGACCGCTGCAACATGTCGGTGGCCGAGTCGTAAAAGCTTTCGCCCGCCGGGGTCAGCGACACGCGGCGGTTCGTCCGCTCCAGCAGTTGCAGGCCCAGACCGTGTTCCAGCAAGCGGATCTGCCGCGACAGCGGCGGCTGGGTCATGTGCAGGCGTTCCGCCGCGCGTCGGAAGTTCAGCTCTTCCGCAACCGCAACAAAGCAGCGCAGCTGCGAGAATTCGTACTTTCCGCCGGCCATCCGATATCCTTCCGCAGAGGGGGACGGCGGCAGAGTGATCCACAAATTGGATCAATTCAATCCATCATTGGAATGTACATGGGTCACGGCCCCCGTACACTCCAGACTGTTTCCGCAAAAACGGAAGCTCTGCCGGCGCGGGAGGATTTGCCGGCGAGAAAGACACCTAGGGAGGTATCACAATGATCAGGAAATTCGGTGGCGTCGCGGCGCTGCTGCTATCGTCGACGGCTGCGTTTGCCCAGGGCGGTGACACGGACGTCACTATCGTCCTGTCCGAAGAACTCGACATCGTCGAGCCCTGCGAGGCGTCGCGGTCCAACGTCGGCCGCGTGCTGCTGCAGAACGTGTCCGAAACCATCACCGAGCTGCTGCCGGGCGAAGGCCTTCAGCCGCGTCTTGCCACCGAGTGGGAAGACATGGGCGACGGCACTTGGCAGTTCAAGCTGCGTGAAGGCGTGACCTTCCACGATGGCAGCGACATGACCGCAGCCGACGTGGCGCACTCGCTGGCGCGCATCAAGTCCGAGGACATCACCTGCGAAATCGGGGCCAAGTTCTTCGGCGGCACCACGCTGACGACCGAAATCGTGGACGACCACACGATCAACATCACCGCGGACCCGGCGCAGCCGATTCTTCCGCTGCTGATGTCGACCGTGACCGTCGTTCCCGAGGAAACTCCGATGGACGAACTGGTGACCCAGCCGATCGGCACCGGGCCCTACACGTTCGACGAGTATAACCGCGGTCAGGACATCAAGGTCTCGCTGTACGACGGTTACTGGGGCGAAACCCCGGAAGTCACCGGCGCCACCTACGTGTTCCGTGCGGACTCGGCTGTGCGTTCGGCGATGGTTCAGCAGGGCGAGGCGGATATCGCGCCGAACATCGCGCTGCAGGATGCGACCAACCCGGAAACCGACTTCTCGTACCCGAACTCGGAAACCGTGTACCTGCGTCCCGACACCACGATGGCGCCGCTTGACGACATCCGCGTGCGTCAGGCGCTGAACTACGCGGTCGACCGCGAAGCGTTCATCGGCACCATCCTTGCCGACGGCACCCTTCTTGCGAACGCAGTCGTTCCGCCGTCCACGCTGGGCTACAACGCCGACATGGCGCCGTTTGCCTACGACCCGGACCGTGCCCGCGAGCTGCTTGAAGAAGCTGCCGCCGACGGTGTCCCGACCGACATGGAGATCACCTTCATCGGCCGGAACAACAACTGGGGCAACGTGGTCGAGACCCTCGAAGCCATCGTGGCGATGTGGGAAGAAGTCGGCTTCAACGTCGATCTGCAGATGGTCGAAGTTGCCGAGTGGCTGGAACAGTACTCGCAGCCGTTCCCGGAAGATCGCGGCCCGACCATCGTCGCGGCGATGCACGACAACGCCAACGGCGACCCGGTCTTCTCGATGTACTTCAAGTACGACTCCGAGGGGCTTCAGTCCGGCGTGCGTGATCCCGACCTTGACGCGATGATCGCCGAAGCCACCGGTGCGACCGGCGACGACCGTGCGCAGATGTGGTCCGACGTGATGACCTACATCCACGACGGCAACGCCTACGACGTCCAGCTGTTCCACATGGTTGGCTTCAGCCGGGTGAACGAGCGTCTGAGCTTCGAGCCGACCATCAAGGCGAACAGCGAACTGCAACTGTCGCAGATCTCGTTCAACTAAACAAAAGCCAATAGATGGGGGCGGGCCATGCGTCCGCCCCCACGTTCCCTTCCGGGCCACATGGCCGGACACCACCACTCAGTGGCCGATAACTTGGGGGCCGAGCGATGAAATCCTTCCTCAGAAAACGAGCCGTGGCGAGCGCCTTCTCGCTGATCGGGCTTGTTATTCTCGTCTTCTTCCTCAGCCGGCTGACCGGCGATCCGACGGATCTGTATCTGCCGGTCGACGCCAGCGCCGAGGCACGCGAGAACTTTCGTAACATCCACGGTCTGAACGACCCGCTGCTGGTCCAGTTCGGCAATTATGTCTGGGACCTTCTGCATTTCGACTTCGGTATGTCGATCCGTCGGGCCGAACCCGCCTTGGACGCGGTTCTGCGTGGCTTTGCGTGGACGCTTCAGCTTGCCGTCATCACCATGACGCTTGTCACCGTGATGGCGATCATCGTCGGCAGCCTCGCGGCCTATCGGGTCGGCGGCATCTTCGATCGTCTGGCGACCTTCTTCTCGCTGATCGGCGCCAGCGCGCCGGACTTCTGGATCGCGATCGTCGCGATCGTCGTCTTCTCGGTCGGGCTGGGCTGGGTGCCCACGTCCGGTACAGGCGGATGGGAATACTGGATCCTGCCCATCGCGGTGCTGTTCATCCGGCCCTTCGGCCTGATCCTGCAGGTCGTGCGGGGGTCGATGATCTCGACCCTGTCGTCGGCCTATGTGAAGACGGCGCGGGCCAAGGGCCTGAAGAACCGGCCGATCATCTTCGTCCACGCCCTGCGCAACGCGATGCTGCCGGTGATCACCGTGATCGGCGATCAGGCGGCGGCGCTGCTGAACGGCGCGGTCGTGGTCGAGACGATCTTCGGCTTCCCCGGTGTCGGCAAACTGATGATCGACTCGATCCTTCAGCGTGACTTCGCGGTGATCCTTGCCGCGATCATGGTCACCGCCTTCGCCATCTTCGTAATGAACCTGCTGATCGACATCCTCTACGCGGTGCTTGATCCGCGCATCCGGTACTGAGCGTATGGCCATGACTGATGTGACCCCCAATATCGCCTCGGACCAGCCGGCCATCGCCGATGCGCCGCCGGCTTACATCCAGATCGCCCGGATGCTGTGGCGCGATAAGCTGGCGCTGTGCGCCGCGATCTTCCTGACCATCGTCGTGCTGTGCGCCCTGTTCGGCCCGCTGCTGCTGGAAGACCTTGCCACCAAGCAGAACCTGCGGGGACGCAACGCGCCTCCGTTCGACTTCTCGGCGCACTGGACGATGTGGCTGGGCGGCGACGCGCTGGGCCGGCCGCTGCTCGCCCGGATCATCGTGGCCGCGCAGAACACCATGATGGTCGCCGCCGGCGCCGTGGTCTGCGCCATGATCATCGGCACGGGCCTTGGCCTGATCGCCGGGTATTCGAACAAGGCGGGCAGCCAAGCGATCATGCGGCTGGCTGACGTGATCATGTCCTTCCCGTCGCTTCTGCTGGCCGTGATCGTGCTGTACATGCTGGAACCCGCGGTCGGGAACCTGATCATCGTGCTGGCGATCACCCGCATCCCGATCTACCTGCGGACCTGCCGCGCCGAGGTGCTGGAGATCCGCGAGCGGATGTTCGTACAGGCGGCGCAGGTCATGGGCGCCTCGACCAACCGGATCGTGTTCCGCCACATCCTGCCCGTCGTGTTCCCGACGCTGGTAACCATCGCCACGCTGGACTTCGCCTTCGTGATGCTGGCGGAAAGCTCGCTGTCCTTCCTGGGCATCGGCATCCAGCCGCCGGAAATCACTTGGGGCCTGATGGTTGCGCAAGGGCGGTCCTATCTGACCACCGCGTGGTGGCTGTCGTTCTGGCCGGGCCTTGCCATCGTTCTGACGACGCTGTCGCTGAACCTTCTCAGCAACTGGATGCGCACCGCGCTTGATCCCGTCCAGCGGTGGCGGCTGGAAATCGCAAGGAAGAAGAAATGAGCCATCTTCTGGAAGTTAAGAACCTGACGGTCGACTTTCACACGGCGCAGGGCACGGTGCACGCGGTGCGTGACGTGTCCTGGCACCTCGACCGGGGCGAGACGTTGGCCATCCTTGGCGAAAGCGGCTCGGGCAAGTCGGTGTCCGCCTCGGCGATCATGAACCTGATCGACACGCCCCCGGGCGAGATCGTGTCGGGCGAGATCCTGTTCGAGGGGCGCGACATCCTGAAAATGTCCGATCAAGAGCGGCGCAACCTGAATGGCCAACGTATCGCGATGATCTTTCAGGATCCGCTAAGCCACCTGAACCCGGTCTATACCGTCGGCTTCCAGATCGCCGAGATGATGACCGCCCACGGGACGCCCAAGGCGAAGGCGCGCGAGCGGACGCTCGAACTGCTGAAGCGGGTCGGTATTCCGGATTACGAGAACAAGGTCGACACCTATCCGCACCAGTTCTCGGGCGGGCAGCGTCAGCGCCTTATGATCGCGATGGCGCTGGCGATGAAGCCGGACATCCTGATCGCGGACGAACCCACGACCGCGCTGGACGTGACGGTGCAGGCGCAGATCCTCGAACTGCTGGAGGAATTGCAGGAAGAAACCGGGATGGGTCTTCTGCTGATCACCCACGATCTTGGCGTGGTGGCAGAGGTCGCCGACCGGGTGGTGGTGATGAACAAGGGCGAGATCGTCGAAAGCGGCACCGCCACGCAGGTCTACAAGGCGCCTGTGCATCCCTATACCAAGAAGCTGATCGCCGCCGTTCCGGGCGAGGGCGAGATGGCGCAGCCCGTGGGCGGTGAAGAGCCGATCCTGAAGATCGAGGGGCTGTCCAAAGCCTATGGCGCCTTCACCGCGCTGGACAGCGCCACGCTGACGGTGCTCCCGCGCGAGACGGTGGCGATCGTGGGCGAAAGCGGCTCGGGCAAGTCCACGCTTGCCAAGACCATTCTCCGGCTCGAGGACGCCACGGGCGGCGCCGCCTTCTACGAGGGTCGCGACCTTGTGACGATGGCGCCCGCCGATCTGTTCGACCTGCGCCGCGAGATCCAGATGGTGTTCCAGGACCCGACGCAGTCCCTGAACCCGAGGATGTCGGTGTTCGACATCATTTCGGAAGCCTTCGTCATCCACCCCGAGATCCTCCCGAAGTCGGAGTGGAAGGCGAAGGTCAAGGAGCTTCTGGACCACGTCGGCCTGGACGCCAGCCACATGCACCGCTACCCGCACCAGTTCTCGGGCGGGCAGCGGCAGCGGATCGCCATCGCCCGCGCGCTGGCGCTGGCGCCGCGTCTGATCATTTGCGACGAAGCCGTGTCGGCGCTGGACGTGTCGATTCAGGCTCAGGTGATCCAGCTGTTGAAACGGCTGCAGGAAGAGCTTGGGCTCAGCTATCTGTTCATTGCCCACGACCTGCCGCTGGTGCGCGACTTCGCGCACCGGGTGGTGGTGATGCAGGGCGGGCGGATTGTCGAACAGGGCCCCGTGCGCGAGATCTTCGAGAACCCGAAGGAACAGTACACCAAGGATCTGCTGGCCGCGTCCCCGCATCCCGACCCCGAGGTGCAGGCCGAGCGCCGCAAAGCCCGAATGCAACTGGAGAAGACCGCATGACCAAGCGCGAACTGCTGGTCGTTTACCCGACATTGCCGCCGCAAATGGCGCAGCTGGAAGAAACCTACACGCTGCACCGTTACGACCAGGCCGAGGACAAGGCGGCCTTCATCGCCGAGCACGGGCCGAAGTGCGAGGGCGTGGTGATCAACGGCCATGCCTCGTTCCGGCGCGAGCACCTTCAGAAGATGCCGAACCTGAAAATCGTCGCATGCTCTTCTGCCGGGTTCGAGGACATCGACGTCGACGCGCTGACCGAGGCGGGCGTGCATTTCACCAACACATCGGACGCGCTGTTCGACGACGTGGCGGATTGCGCGCTGATGCTGACGCTGGCGTGCCGGCGTCACCTTGTGGCGGGGCATGACTATGTGAAGACGGGTGCTTGGGGGCGGCAGGGGATGTATCCGCTGACCTCGGCGCTGCGCGGCAAAAAGGCGGGCATTGCCGGTCTTGGCACCATCGGCAAGGCCATCGTCCGCCGGTTCGAACCGCTGGGTCTGGAACTGGGGTATATGGCGCGGTCGAAGAAGGACGTGCCCTATACCTATCACGCCGACATCGTGTCCTTGGCGGAGTGGTCGGACATCCTGATCGTCATCGTGCCCGGCGGGCCCGAGACCGAGGGCATGATCAACGCCGACGTCTGCAAGGCGCTGGGCCCCAAGGGCACGCTGATCAACGTGGCGCGCGGGTCCGTGGTTAACGAGACCGACCTGATCGCCGCGCTGAAGGACGGGTCGCTGGGCGACGCGGGGCTGGACGTTTACCTGAACGAACCGAACCCGAACCCGGAGCTGACCGGCCTGCCGAACGTCACGCTGTACCCGCACCATGCCTCGGGCACGGTCGAGACGCGCGACGCGATGGCGCAGCTGGTGGTGGACAACCTTGCCGCCTGCTTTGCGGGCAAACCGCTGCTGACCCCGGTCAACGACGTCAAGCAAAGCGCGGCAGGCGCATGATCCAAGACATAGGCGGCCGGGGCAGGGCCCTGCCGACAGGAAAGGCGGGCGAAGCATGGCTGTCCTACTGACCACCTCGCCTTCCTTCGCGCGGGCGGGGGACATCGCGGACCGTGCCGAAGCCGCCGGCCATACCATCCTGCGCGTCATCGAAGACGGCCCCGAGATGCAGGCGGCCCTTGCGCGGGCCCAGTATCTTGTCGCCGGGCTTCCCCGCATCGACGGGCCGGTGATGGACGCGGCGCCGAACCTCAAGGCGGTGCTGAAACACGGTGTCGGCGTCGACAGTATCGACATTCCCGCCGCGACGGCGCGCGGCATCGTCGTGACAAGCTGCCCGGGCGCGAACGCGCTGTCGGTGGCGGAACTGGCGATCGGCGCCGTCTTCGCCCTGTCGCGCAACCTGCTGTGGAACCACGACAGCGTCGCCTCTGGCCGGTTCGAGCGCCAGCGCGGGCGCGAGGTGACGGGCGCCACCCTTGGCCTGCTTGGGCTGGGCCAGATCGGCGGGCGCGTGGCGCGGATGGCGCTGGGCGTCGGCATGACCGTGGTCGGGTACGACCCGGACGAGGCCGCAAGCGCCGAGGCGCTGGCGATGGGCGTCGAACTTGCGGACCCGGACGAGGTGATCGCGCGCGCCGACACGCTTAGCCTGCACGTCACCGGGGTCGAGGCGAACCGCGACCTGATCGGCGCGGCCGAGATCGCGCGGATGAAACCGGGCGCGTTCCTTGTGAACTATGCGCGCGGGATTGTGGTGGACGAGGATGCGCTGGCCGCCGCGCTGGTCAGCGGCCAGCTTGCGGGCGCTGCGGTCGATGCCTTCCGGACCGAACCGCCTGACCCGGCCTCGGGGCTGATGCAGGCGCCCAACGTCCTGTACTCGCCGCATACCGGGGCCGACACGCAAGGCGCGGTGATCCGCACCGGAGAAATGGTGCTGGACGACATCGCCGAGATCGAAACCGGCGCCGTTCCGGCACGCGCGCTGAACGGCAAGGAGCTGAACCGATGACCGAACCCCGCTACGATATGGCCGCCCTGACCCGCTGGGCGCAGGACGTGTTCACCGCGGCCGGACTGGGCCGCGCGCAGGCAGAGGCGGTAGGGCGTTACCTTGTCGATGCCGACGCGATGGGACACGACACCCACGGGCTGGGCCTTGCGACGTGGTATCTGGACCTGATCGAGAATGGCACCGTCACCAAGGACGGCACGCCAAAGGTGGTGTCCGACCGCGGCGCGGCGGTCTGCTGGGACGGCCTGCGTCTGCCCGGCGCTTGGCTGACGGACGAGGCGATGACGCTGGCGGTCGAGCGCGCCGCCGAGCATGGCACCTGCACCGTCGCGGTCGGCAACGCGCACCACATCGGCGCCCACGCGGTGTACCTGCAAAAGGCGACCGACGCGGGCATGATGGTCATGCTGGCGTCGTCCGCTCCCTCGGCGGCGACGGTGGCCCCCTTCGGAGGGATCACCCCGGTCTATTCGCCGGACCCGGTGGCCTATGGCATCCCGACCGATGGCGATCCGATCCTGATCGACATCTCGGCGTCGATCACCACCAACAACATGGCCAAGCGGCTGGTGGCCGAGGGCCGCGACTATCCGCATGAGTGGCTGATGGATGCCGAGGGCACCCCCAGCCGCGACCCCAACGTGGTGTTCAACGGCGGAACCGTTCTGCCCACCGGCGGGCTGGATCACGGGCAGAAGGGCTATGGCCTTGCCCTGACCGTCGAAGCCGTCACGCAGGGCTTGTCCGGGATCGGGCGCGCCGACGCGCTGTCGGGGATGAACTGTTCCTTCACCGTGCAGGTGATGGACCCCGAGGCGTTCGGCGGCCGCGAGGCGTTCCTGCGGCAGACCGGCTGGCTGACCGCCGCCTGCCATGCCTCGACCCCGCGTCCGGGCGTGGAACGCGTGCGCCTGCCGGGCGAGGCGGCGCTGAAGCGACGGGCGCAGGCTGAATCCGGCGGGGTGCGGCTGTACCCCGGCATCATGCAGGGCCTCGCCCCCCGGGCCGAGGCGCTGGGCGTGGCGCCGCTGGACGCGATCTGACGATCCGACTGGCGCGCGCGGTCTTGCTGTGCGCGCCGCTGCCGTTTCCTGTGCGTCACCGCAGGCCCCGCCGTCCATTGGGTTTCCGGCTGGCATTGCCTATGTTGCAGGAAACATGACGACAGCAGGGATATTTCCGCATGACCGACACCTACACCCCGCCCAAGGTCTGGACCTGGGACAAGGAGAACGGTGGCACCTTCGCCTCGACCAACCGGCCCATCGCCGGGCCCACCCATGACAAGGAACTGCCGGTCGGAAAGCACCCGATCCAGCTGTATTCGATGGGAACGCCGAACGGTGTGAAGGTCACCGTGATGCTCGAAGAGCTGCTGGCCGCGGGCTACAAGGGCGCCGAATACGACGCGTGGCTGATCCGGATCGGCGACGGCGACCAATTCGGGTCGGGCTTCGTCGACGTGAACCCGAACTCGAAAATCCCGGCGCTGGTCGACACCTCGGAAGATCCGATCGTGAAGGTGTTCGAAAGCGGGTCGATCCTTGTCTACCTTGCCGAGAAGTTCGACGCTTTCCTGCCGAAGGACATCCACAAACGCACCGAAACGATGAACTGGCTGTTCTGGCAGATGGGCAGCGCGCCTTATCTTGGCGGCGGCTTCGGCCATTTCTACGCCTACGCGCCCGAGAAATGGCAGTACCCGATCGACCGTTTCTCGATGGAGGTGAAGCGCCAGCTTGACGTGCTGGACCGCCACCTTGCCGACCGCGAGTGGATGGCTGCGAACGAATACACCATCGCCGACATGGCGATCTGGCCTTGGTACGGCGGGCTGGTGATGGGCTGGCAATACAACGCGGCAGAGTTCCTTGACGTGAAAAGCTACACCAACGTGGTGCGCTGGGCCGAGAAGATCTACGACCGCCCGACCGCCAAGCGGGGCCGCATGGTCAACCGCACGGCAGGCGACCCGTCGACCCAGCTGCCCGAGCGGCACGACGCCTCGGACTTCGAGACGAAGACGGCCGACAAGCTCGGCAAGGCCTGAGAATACCCCCGGTCCGGCGGTTCGCCGCCGGTCCGGCCCCCGGTTTGCGCTGGGGCAGCATTCCGGGTTTGACGGAATCACGCGCCGGGCGCAGCCTGTGCCCATGACCTATAAACCCGAAGGCTACACCGACCTTGCCGCCTATCTGATGGTGCCCGACCCAGAGGCCGTGCTCGCCTTTTGCGAAGCGTGCTTCGGCGCGGAACGTCTGCGCGTCATCCCCGACGGCGACCGCATCATGCACGCCGAATGCCGGATCGGCGACACCGTCCTGATGATGGGCGGGGCAGAGGGCCCCCCGGCGATGGTTCATATCTATGTCGCCGATCCCGACGCGGTGCAGGCGAAGGCGCTGGAGCTGGGCGCGGAAGAGCTGCAGCCGGTGATGGAAAAGGGCGACGGCGACCGGCGCGGCGGCTTCCGCACGCCCTGCGGCACAAGCTGGTACGTCGCGCGGCAGGTCTGATCCGGAACATCCGCAGGAACCGGATTGACCGTGACCGCCCCGGTGCGGATGGATGACGGCATGAAAACCGTTCAACAGCGCGCAGGACTTGCGACCCCGGTCGGCCCCGTCTGGGTCGAGGCCGTGGACGGCGCCATCACCTGCGCGGGCTGGGGAACGGATCGGGACAGCTTGGACGGCCCCGACGCGCCGCTGCTGGCCCAGACCATCGCCGAACTGCGCGCCTATTTCGACGGCCGCCTGACCCGCTTCACCGTACCGTTGAATCCCGGCGTAACCGGCCTGTCGGCCCGCGTGCTGGACGCGATGCTGGCGATCCCGCTTGGCGAGACGCGCACCTACGGCGACCTTGCCCGCGACCTGAACGCCCCGGCGCAGGCGATCGGGCAGGCCTGTGGCGGGAACCCGATCCCGATCCTGATCCCGTGTCACCGCATCCTGTCCTCGACCGGGCTGGGCGGCTATTCCGGCGCGGGCGGGGTCGAGACCAAGGTCGCGCTGCTGAAACTGGAAGGCGCGGCCTCGCTGCTGATCTGAACCCGGCCCGCGCGGATTGACAGGCGGGGTCCGCCCCGCCACCGTGGCTTGGGGTGAAATGGAAAGGCAGGTTCGGCAATGCCGGTGTCCTTCGACTTCCTCGATCTTGCGGCCAGTGCGGTCACCTACTCGGGCTCTGGCGCGCCAAGGGCCGACAATGTCGCCGATGGCGTCACCTTTACCGTCACCGGGTCCATCGCGGGCGGCAGCCAGCTTGTCCGCTTCGGCAACGGTGACTTCCCAGACGCGCCGCTTCTGGTCAGCGACGGCGGCGACGACAACGACGGTTTCGGCCTGTTCTTCGCCCCGACGGCCAGCCCCAGCTTCCACGCAATGACCGGCACAGCCGGCGCGCCGGTGGTCTTCAGCTGGGGCGACGTGACGGGCACATGGGTGGTTCGGATGACCGACACCTTCGGCAGCTTCCTGACCACGACCACGATCACCGCGCTGGACGCCAACGGCGCGCTTAGCTGGAACGACCCGTCACGCCCGGTCGATTATGTCAGCTTCCGCAGCACGGGGCCGGGGCCGGACACCATCGTCTTCAACGGTCTCAGCGGCAACGGCCTGATCTTCGTCTTGTGCTTTTGCGAAGGCACCCGGATCGACACGCCCACCGGCCCCGTCGCCGTCGAGGCGCTGCGCCCCGGCGACCGTGTGCTGACCGCCGACGGTGCGGAAACGCGCGTCCGCTGGCTGGGCCGCCGCAGGGTGGCCCCCCGGACACAGCCCGGCACCGCGCCCGTTCGCATCCGCGCCGGTGCGCTGGGCGGCGGTCTGCCACGGCGCGACCTGCGCCTGTCTCAGGATCACGCGCTGGCGCTGGACGGCTGCCTTGTCACCGCCGGGGCGCTGATCGACGGGTATGGCGTCGTGCGCGAACCGGCGGGTGATGCGTTCACCTACTACCATGTCGAAACGGACCGCCACGAACTGATCCTCGCCGAAGGCGCCGCCGCCGAAACCTATCTTGACCAGCGCGCGGCGGACGGGTTCGACAACGCCGCCGAACGTAAGCCGCGCGTCGTGGCCGAGATGGATCTGCCGCGCGTCAGCGCACCGCGACTTGCCGCAACGGTGCGCCGCGTCGCTTGATTGTGGTTAACGGTCGCCCGGACGGGGCAGGGTGCCTAGCGGCGGGCGGGGACGATCTGCTGCACGATCCCGGCGAACACGAGGTACAGCGAGGTCACGATCAGCCCCCAGTGCGCCCAGCTTTGCGGGTCGAAATTGACCCACGCCGCCCAGCCCGCGAAGAAGGTCCACGCCAAGGCCATCGGCAGCGACACGGACCGCCAGCGGTCGGTCCGGACCGGGTGGATGAATTTCAGCGGCAGGAACATCGCGATCGTCAGCACCACCACGATGAACAGGATCGCCCATTCGCTGGGGTGCAGGCCGAACAGAACGACCACCACCATGTTCCAGCAGCCGGGGAAGCCCGAGAAGGAATTGTCCTTCGTTTTCATGCGGGTATCGGCGAAGTAGACAACACTGGCAAAGGTGATCAGGATGATCGCCAGCCAGCCGGTCCAGCCCGGCAAAAGGTGCGACTTGAACAGCGCATAGGCAGGAATGAACACGTAGGTCAGATAGTCGATGATCAGGTCCATCAGGACACCGTCATAGATCGGCGCGTTCTTCTTCACGTCATAGCGCCGCGCTAGCGGCCCGTCGATCCCGTCGACGGCGAAGGCCACGACCAGCCACAGGTACATCAGGCCCCACTGCTCGTCGACAGCGGCAAGCATCGCCAGCATGGCAAAGACCGCGCCGGTGGCGGTCAGCATATGTACCAGAATGGCCTTGATCCGTAGCGTCATCAGCCCCTCATGTCGTATCGCGCGAGCCAGCGCAAACAGTTATGGCGCGGCGGCGCCGGACGGCGGTTCCGGCCGGTCCCGCCACAGCGTTACCGCCGGTGCGCCGTCGAAGTCGATCTCGCGCGGGTCGGCGAAGCCCAGCTTGCCCGCCACCCGCATCGACGCGGCATGCGCCGGATCGAACAGGGCGAAGGTCCGGGGAAACCGCTTGTCGATCCAGCTTAGCGCGGCGGTCATCGCCTCTACCGCCAGTCCCTGTCCGTGGGCGTGCGAGGCCAGCACCCAGCCCGCCTCGGGGATGCCGGTGACATCCACCGACAGCGCGCGGCGATAGTCGGCGAACCCGACCTCGCCCATGAACCGGCCATCGTCCTTCGCCGCGACCACCCAATAGCCATAGCCCACCATCGCCCAGTGCCCGGCATAGCGCAGGAACCTCTGCCAACTTTGCTCGGCGGTCTGCGGCGTGCCTTGGATGAACCGCACCACCGCCGGGTCGGCCCACATCGCGGCCGACGCGTCGAAATCGTCGGGCCGATGGCCGCGAAGCACAAGGCGAGAGGTTTCAAGAACGGGGATCATCGCGGTGCGGTCTCGGAACGGACAGGCTTAAAACAGGTGGGCTCAGGCCTTGGGATGCGTCTTGTCGTAGACATCCATCAGCCGGGCCTGATCGACGGCGGTATAGGCCTGCGTCGTGGACAGCGAGGCATGCCCCAAAAGCTCTTGGATCGCGCGCAGGTCGCCGCCCGCGGACAACAGGTGCGTGGCAAAGCTGTGTCGCAGCGCGTGGGGCGTGACGGACGCGGGCAGGCCAAGCTGCATCCGCGCCTGCTGCATCGCCTTGCGGATCAGCCGCGCGTTCACCGGCCCGCCCCGCGCGCCCCGGAACAGCGGCGCGTCGGGCTCGACCGGGAAGGGGCAGGCCCGAAGATAGGCATCGACGGCCCGGCGCGCGGCGGGGATCACCGGCACCAGCCGCTCCTTGCCGCCCTTGCCGCGGATGCGCAGCACCTCGGGCAGCGGCGCCTCGGCCCCGGTCAGGCCCAACCCTTCCGAAATCCGCAGGCCGCAGCCGTACAGCAGCGTCACGATCGCAACGTCGCGGGCGGCGACCCAGTCCTTCTGCGCCTGCAATTCGACGGTGTCGATCATATCGCGCGCGGCGTCCGGGGTCAGAGGCCGCGGCAGCCTGCGCTGATACTTCGGCGTGCGCGCCGACAGGATCGCCGTGGCGTCGAAGCCCTCGCGCTCTGCCGCCCAAGCGGTAAAGGTCTTCACCGCCGACAGCGCCCGCGCCAGCGACCGCGCGGCCAGCCCGTCCGCCCGTTCGCGCGCCATCCACGCCCGCATGTCGGACACGGTGACCTCGGCCAGCGCGCCGGTCCCCATCGCGCCGCCGCGATGGTGGGCAAGAAACGCAAGGAACCCGCGCACGTCACGTGCGTAGGCGGTGATCGTGTTGTCCGAGGCGCCGTCCAGCGCCTTCAGCTGCTCCAGCCACCGGGCCAGCGCCTCGCGCAGGGCCGGTGACAGGGCAAGGGTGTCTTCGGTCGCGGTGCCGGTCACGCCAGCCAGCGGCGCATGGCGCGCTCGAACACGCCCGCGAAGAAGGTCAGCAGGTCGGTGCCCTGCGTCGGCTTGAACTGGTGCGGATCTTCCGCCCCCAGCACCAGCATCCCCGGCAGGCGGCCCTTGCCGAAATCCAGCCGCAGGCAGGCCTCGGACCGGATCCAGTCCGACCGCTCGCCATAGATCGTGTCGCTTTCGGGCTGCACCTGCCGCAGCGTGACCTGCCGCACCGGCACGTTGCGGCCTTGGGTCAGGTAGGCTTCGACAAAGCCCGGATCGACCACCAGCAGCGTGTCGCCAAGCCCCCGCGCGGCGGGATCCTCGTTCGCCACCGGCGATTCCAGCACCAGCCGCAGCGCATCCAGCCGCAGGATGTCGGAAATTTCGGTGGTCAGGTTCTTCAGGAAATCGTCGAACCCGGTCGGGTCCAGCATCTTCAGAACCGCGCGGTGGATCATATTGGTCCCCGCAAGGTTCTCGTACGCCGCCGCGATGACGTGGCGGTGGGTTTCTTCCAGCCGCTCCAGCCGCGACTCGAGCCGCTCCATCGCGATGCCGCGAAGGTCCACGATGTTGCCACCCATGATCTTCTCGTTCGCGGCAATCAGCGCGCGCATCAGATCGCGGTCTTCCAGGATGACTTCGGGCTCGGAAATGATCTTGGTCCGCAGATCCCCGGGGATCGCGGCGTTTTCGCTCGACATGCCTGCCTCGTCTCTGCTCCCGGCGCCTTCGTGGGTGCCGGATGGTTTTTCTGGTAAGGATTTTGCCCCCTCGCGGATGCACCCGTCCAGATATTTCCCCGCCGAACCCGGCTTCCGCCGCCGGGGTGGCCGCCGGGACACAGGCGCAAAAGCCCCCGACAGCATCGGCGAACCTGCTTCTTCTCTTTGAAAATACCTCGGGGGAGCCGCGCAGCGGCGGGGGCAGAGCCCCCTTTGCGCAGCCCCGCCAAGGGCCGCGAAAACGTACGTCAGGCCGCCAGCGCCCGGTTCCGCCCGTCCCACAGCGCCCGCGCCGCCCCGTCCGCCCCGGCCACGCCCAGCGTGTCCAGCGCCAGCGCGGCGGTGCCCACGACGATCGCCTCCGAGAACGGGTCGTCCAGCCGCCCTTCCCACAGCGCGACCAGCCGCGCCGGGTCGGTCTCGCCGTCGTTCAGCCGCCGCGTTTCGTCGATCATCTCGGGCCAGCTTTGCTCCCACGCGGTGCCGCCGCGCAGCCCGTAGCCCGCGACGCCCTTCGCCGGGTTCCGCTCGAATTCGCCGCCGCCGCCCTTGATCACCGTCAGCGCGGGCAGGCCCAGTAGCGCACCGGCATCCTGCTGCAACTCGCGATAGGGTGGGTGGAACACGCCCTGCACCGAGGCCGCCGCGCCGCCGGGGTTCAGCACCCGCAGCACCGTGTTGATGCAGGACCGCAGCCCAAGGTGGTCGCGCAGGCGCAAAAGCTCCAGCATCCGCGGCGAGAACGCCTCTAGCGGCATGTAGCCGATGCCGGTGCCGTCCAGCGCCGACACGACCGTCTCTGCCGTTGGCGCGACGGGGATGCCAAGCAGCGGCAGCGCATCGCGAACCGAGGCATGGTCCGACTGGTGCGAGTTCCACCCGTGCATCAGCACCGGGTAGCCGGCCGAGGCGACAAGCCGCGCCGACAGCAGGAACCACGGCAAGCCGCGTGTCCGTCCGGCGGCATAGCTGGGCCAGTCCAGCGCGGGGACGGGCAGGGACGGCAGCGCCGCGCGGGCCGCGTCCGCGAAGCCCGCGATCTCTTCGGGAACCTCGCCCTTCATCCGCATCAGCATCAGCATCGCGCCGACCGCCTCGGGGGCGGCCTCGCCGGTCAGGACCAGCGACAGCGCCTCGAACGCCTCTTGCCGGGTCAGCGACCGGGACCGGCCGGGACCCCGGCCAAGGATGCGGACGTAGGGGGCGATGCTCATCGGGGCTTCATCGGCGGGATCACTCCGCGGCTTTGGGGGGCAGGGCTGCCTTCCGCAGTAGCGTGGCGATTTCCGGCCGGCAAGAGCCGCAGTTCGTCCCCGCCTGAAGCGCGGCGCCGACGGCTTCGACCGTGCACAGGCCCTGCTGTTCGATCGCGGTCAGGATCGTGTTCACCCCGACGTTGAAGCACGAACACAGCACCGGGCCGGGGTCGGGCCGGTCGGCGGGCGCACGTCCCGAGATCGCCCCGGGCGCATCGGTGCCCGGCAGCCCGGCGACATAGTCGCGCATCAGCCCCACGGGTTCTGGTGCGATGAACAGCGCCGCGACCAGCCGGTCGCCTTCGTGGAAGGCCAGCCGGTGAATGCCCCGGCCTGCGTCGCTGACCGCCTGCACCGTGGCGTCGCTGCCGAACAGCTTGCGGGCCCATGCCTCCCAGTCCGCCGGTGCCTCGCGCCCCGCCAGTTCCGCGCGCCAGCCGTTGCGGGTGCGGGCGCGGGCCCAATAGTCGGCGTCGGGCGCCATGTCGCCTGCGCTGACCGCGAAGCCGTACCATGCGGCCTTGAACTTCTTCATCGCCACGACCGAGGCCTTGCTTTCCGGCTGTCCCGACACCGGGTCGGTGACTGCTGCCACCAGCGCGTCGATCCGGGCCGAGGGCGCGGTCTCGCCGGTCCAGTGCATCGGCGCGAAGACCTCGCCCGGGCGGACCTTGTCGGTGACCACGACCCGAAGGATCGCGCGGCCCTGCGTGCTGGTCAGTTCGACCAGATCGGCAGGCGCCAGCCCCAGGTCGGCGGCGTCGTCCGGGTGGATCTCGCAGAACGGTTCCGGCAGGTGGGCGGACAGGCGCGGCGACTTCGCGGTGCGTGTCATCGTGTGCCACTGGTCCCGCACCCGGCCCGTGTTCAGGCGATAGGGGAAGCGGCGTCCGCGTTTCGATTCCGGCGGGCGGTAGTTCAGCGGCAGCATCCGCGCCTTGCCGTCGGGGGTATAGAACTGCCCGTCCGCGAAGAACCGGCCGCCCTGCCGCGTGGCGGTCAGCGGCCAGCGGAACGGTTCCATCGCGTCATAGTCGATGTCGCGCATCCGGGTCGCGGCCGAGATGTCGAAGTCGCGCCCGAAGATCCCGGCCACCTGGCTGAGCCCGGCGTATTCGCGGAAGATCTCGACCGGCGTCGAATAATCGAAGGCCTGCCGCCAGCCCATGCGGCGCCCGACCTCGGCAAGGATGTCCCAGTCGGGTCGTGCCTGTCCCGGCACCGGCAGGATGGCGCGCTGGCGGCTGATGGTGCGGTCCGAGTTGGTGACGGTGCCATCCTTCTCGCCCCACGCGGCGGCGGGCAGCAGCACATGCGCCAGCCGTGCCGTGTCGTTCTGCGCTGTGATGTCGCTGACCACCACGAAATCGCAGCCCTTGATCGCGTCGCGCACCGCATCGGCGTCCGGCATCGACACGGCGGGGTTGGTGTGGATGATCCACAGCGCCTTGATGCGCCCGTCGCCCACGGCGCGGAACATGTCGACGGCCTTCAGACCCGGCGCGGTCGCGATGGTCGGCGCATTCCAGAAATCGCGCACCGCACGGCGGTGGTCGGCATTCTCGATCTCCAGATGGCAGGCCAGCATGTTGGCCAGCCCGCCGACCTCACGCCCGCCCATCGCGTTGGGCTGGCCGGTGACGCTGAACGGTCCCATGCCGGGCTTGCCGATGCGGCCGGTGGCGAGGTGACAGTTCAGGATCGAGTTCACCTTGTCCGCGCCCGACGACGACTGGTTCACGCCTTGGCTGAAGATGGTCACGACCTTCTCGGTCCCGATCCACATGGAATAGAACCGGTCGATCAGCGCCTGCGGCAGCTTGGTGATCTCTGCCGGTCGCGCGGTCGAGGCGGCGGCAAGCGCGTCGTTGAAGCCCTCGACATGGCGCAAGTACGCTTTGTCCAGCGCGCCCATCTGGTGGATGCGCGACAGAAGGCCGTTGAACAGTTCGACGTCGGTGCCGGACTCGATCTGAAGATGGATGTCGGCGCTGTCGCAGGACGCGGTGCGGCGCGGGTCGACCACGGCGATCTTCATGTGCGGGCGCTGTTTTCGCGCCGCGATCACGCGCTGGTAAAGCACTGGGTGGCACCATGCGAGGTTGGATCCGACCAGCACGATCAGGTCCGCCTCCTCGATGTCGTCATAGGTGCCGGGCACGGTGTCGGTGCCGAAGGCGCGTCGCTGGCCGGCGACGGTCGAGGCCATGCACAGCCGCGAGTTGGTGTCGATGTTGCCCGAGCCGATGAAGCCTTTCATCAGCTTGTTGGCGACGTAGTAGTCTTCCGTCAGCAACTGGCCCGAGACGTAGAAAGCGACGCTGTCGGGGCCGTGTTTCGCGATGGTGTCGCTGAACCGGGTGGCGACAAGGTCCAGCGCGCTGTCCCAGTCGGTGTCGGCGCCGTGGACGCGCGGGGCAAGCAGCCGGTCGTCAAGGCCGACCGTTTCGGCCAGCGCAAGACCCTTGGAACACAGACGGCCCCGGTTCGCGGGGTGGTCCGGATCGCCCTTGACGGTGATGCCGCCCTGTCCGTCCGGGGTCAGCAGCACGCCGCAGCCGACGCCGCAGTAGGCGCAGGTGGAGCGGACGGTGGTTTGGGTCGGCGATAGGACCCCCTCCCCCGACCCCTCCCCCTGAAGAGGGGGAGGGGAGCCATGGTCGCTGTCGTTCGTGCCAAGGGTCGAGGCGGGGGAACTCCCTCCCCCTGCAAGGGGGAGGGTCGGGGAGGGGGTCCCCACCCCAGGCGCACCCAAACTCCCTCCCCCTGACAGGGGGAGGGCCGGGGAGGGGGTCCCCCCCGAGCTCACGCCGCGCTCCGCCGGCTCAGCGTTGCGCCATCGACCAGCACGCGCCCGCCGTCCACCTTCACCGGGTAGGTCTCGATCACGTAGCCATCCGTCCCTTCGCCGGTTTCAAGGTCGAACACCGCGTTGTGCAGCGGGCAGGTGACCTTCTGCCCGTGCACGATCCCCTCGGACAGCGGTCCACCCTTGTGCGGGCAGGCGTTGGTCGCGGCGAACACCCGGTCGTCGCCGGTGCGGAACAGGCCGATGCATCCCAACTGCGTCTTCAATACGCGCGCCCCGCGCACGGGAATGTCGTCGAGAGCGCCGATGTCGATCCAGCTCATGTCACGGGGTCCTTTTGCACGATGTTCACGAACGTCATTCCGCTGCCTCCAGCGTCAGATCCGCCATCGGCGCGTACAGCTTGCGCCGGGTGGCGACGTGGTCGGCCCACGGGTCCTTCTGGTAGACCGACTGCGAGACGTCGAACCGCTCGACCAGCGCCGCGCGCGTGGTGGCGTCCGAGACCTGTTCCTTCACCCAGTCCAGCCCGACCTTTTTCAGCCACTTGTAGGGCCGGTCGAGGTACTTGGCGTTCTCGCGGTAAAGCTGGATGAAGGCCACGGTGTAATCGATCGCCTCTTCCTCGGTCCGCACGTCCACCAGACGCTCGGTCTCCTTCACGTCCATCCCGGCCGCGCCGCCGACGCCGATCTGGTACCCGCTGTCGACGCAGATGATGCCCACGTCCTTGCAGGTGGCCTCGGCGCAGTTGCGCGGACAGCCCGACACGGCCAGCTTGACCTTGTGCGGCGTCCACGAGCCCCAGAGCCTCTTTTCGAGCTTTATCCCGAGACCCGTGGAATCCTGGGTGCCGAACCGGCACCAGTCACTGCCCACACAGGTTTTCACCGTCCGAAGACCCTTTGAATAGGCATGGCCCGACACCATGCCCGCGTCGTTCAGGTCCTCCCAGATCGCCGGAAGGTCCTCTTTCTTCACGCCCAGCAGGTCGATCCGCTGGCCGCCCGTCACCTTGACCGCCGCGCCGTACTTGTCGGCGGCGTCGGCGATGGCGCGCAGCTCGTTCGCGTCGGTCATCCCGCCCCACATCCGTGGCATCACGCTATAGGTGCCGTCCTTCTGGATGTTGGCGTGGTTGCGTTCGTTCACGAAGCGCGACTGCGGGTCGTCCTGATAGTCCAGCGGCCAGTCGGCCAGCAGGTAGAAGTTCACCGCCGGGCGGCAGACGTGGCAGCCGTTGACGGTCTTCCACCCCAGTTCCTGCCAGACGGCAGGCTGGGATTTCAGTTCCTTCGACTTGATCAGCCGCCGCACGTCTTCATGGGTCAGATCGCAGCACGAACAGATCGGCTGCACCGTCGGGACCACGAAGGCATCGCCTAGCGTGACCGACAGCACCTGTTCCACAAGACCCGTGCAGGTCCCGCAGGACGCGCTGGCCTTGGTCGTGGCCTTGATCGCGCCAAGGTCGGTTGCGCCGCCTTCGATCGCGGCCACGATGTCGCCTTTGCACACGCCGTTGCAGCCGCAGATCTCCGCCTCAGGCGGCAAGGCTGCAACGGCTGAGAGAGGGTCCGCGGTGGCGCCTCCCTGAAAGGACGGCCCGAAGATCAGCGTGTCGCGCATTTCGGACACGTCCTCGGCGTCGCGGATCAGCCCGAAGAACCAGTTGCTGTCGGCGGTGTCGCCGTAGAACACGGCGCCGATCAGCTTGTCGCCTTCCAGCACCAGCCGCTTGTAGACGCCGCGCGCCGGGTCGCGGAACACGATGTCCTCGCGGCCCTCGCCGTCGGCGAAGTCGCCCGCGCTGAACAGGTCGCAGCCGGTGACCTTCAGCTTGGTCGACAGCTGCTTGACGCGGAAGGTGTCTTCTTCGTCCAGCAGCGTCTTCGCCAGCACCTTCGCCTGATCGTATAGGGGGGCGACAAGGCCGAACAGGTTGCCCTCGAACTCGACGCATTCACCGACGGCGAAGACCGACGGATCGCTGGTGCGCATCTGCGCGTCCACCTTGATCGCGCGGCCCATGTCCAGCCCGCTGTCCTTCGCAAGCTGGACCTGCGGGCGGATACCCACGGCCATCACCACGATGTCGGCCGGAAGGACGGTGCCGTCTTCCAGGAGCACGCGTTCGACCTTGCCGTCGCCTTGGATCTCTTTGGTGGACGCTTTGGTCAGCACGGTGATGCCGCGCTTTTCCAGATCCTTTTGCAACAGATAGCCCGCCGCCTCGTCCAGTTGCCGTTCCATCAGGTGGCCGGACAGGTGCAGCACCGTCACGTCCATGCCGCGCATCCGCAGGGCAGCGGCGGCTTCCAGTCCCAGAAGGCCGCCGCCGATCACCACCGCGCGGCCACCGGGGGTGCCGGAGGCCTCGGTCATCGCGGTGGTGTCCTCGAGATCGCGGAACGCCACCACACCGGGCAGGTCGTGGCCGGGGCAGGGGATGATGAAGGCCGAGGACCCGGTGCCGAAGACCAGCTTGTCGTAGGGCACCTCGCCCTTCTCGCCGACGACGACCTTGCGGTCGCGGTCAACCGAGACGACGCGCTCGCCGAAGCGGCAGGTCACCTTGTTGCCCGCGTACCAATCGTCGTCATGGGTGACGATCTCGGCATAGCTTTTCTCGCCCGACAGCACGGGCGACAGCATGATGCGGTTGTAGTTGCCGCGCGGTTCCGCGTTGAACAGCGTGACCTCGTAGGCGCCGGGGTCCGCTTCGAACAGCTGCTCCAGCAGACGGCCCGAGGCCATGCCGGCGCCGATGACGACCAGTTTCTGCATGTTCCGCACCTCTCTACAGATACCAAGCCACGACGTGGCTCAGTTCGCCGTCCAGATGGATCGGCAGCGCGACCATCGAGTCGTATCCGTTCGCCAGACCGGGCTTGCCGCCCTCGACCAGCGGAACCCCGGTCCCCAGCACGCGGCCGATGGCGCCTTGCCACGCCTTCACGACGCGTTCGTTGCCGGCATTGTCCGGGTCCCACAGCGCGCCTTCGCGGGCGCAGATGCCGTCGATCAGGCGCGCCTCGTTGACCGACCCGTTGCGGGCGGCGCGGGCGTCCCAGATCTCGAACCGGCGGGCGATCGGCGTGCCCTTTGCGGACAGCAGCGTCAGCACGAAGGTCGTCCCGCCCGGCACCGGGATCGGCAGGCCAAGGCCGGTGGTCAGCCCCGCCCTCGCGGCGCTGTCGGCGCGGATAAAGCGGTAGCCCGACCCAAGGTCGCGCATCAGGATCGGCGTTTCCGACGACCAGACGGCGCCGGGAAGACCCTGCCCCCGCGGGAAGTGGGTGTGCTGCGATACCCATTCGAAATGCTTCGCGGCCCCATAGTACCCGTCGTCCAGCATCAGCAGGCCGTCCTGCTCGTGCCAGACCTCGATGGCGCCGGTGCGTTCGTCGTCGTCGCCGCACAGCACCACAAGAACCGCCTTCAGGTCGGCACCGGCGAACACCGGCACGGCGACCGCGCTGGTCAGACCGGCCTCTTTGGCGGCCTCGGTGCGCTTGAAATACGATCCGTCGAAGCCCTTCAGCACGACGGGGCGTTCCTCGGCCCATGCCTTGCCCGGCAGGCCCTCGCCCTTGGCGAAGCTCTCGCGGCGCGAGGCGGCGGCGAACTCTTCCAGCCCGCCATAGTTGCCCTCGGCCAGCTTCAGGCGGTCCCCGTCGGGAACCCAGACCTCGGTGACCTCGATGAAGGTCTTTGCAGAGGTGTCCAGAGCGGTGTCCATCACGCGGCTTCCTTCTTGCTGGTCGTGGCTTCGGTCTTGGCGGTCTCGGTCTTGCCGTGCTTGCCGTGCTCGTATTCCTCGAGGAAGTTCAGCACCTGCTCGCGATAGAGGTAGTAATCGGGGTGCTCGAGCAGCGCCTTGCGGGTGCGCGGGCGGGGCAGGTCGACGTTAACGATCTTGCCGATGGTGGCTTGCGGGCCGTTGGTCATCATCACGACGCGGTCGGCCAGCAGGATCGCCTCGTCCACGTCGTGGGTGACGCAGATCGCGGTGACCTTGGTGCGGGACCAGACTTCCATCAGGACTTCCTGAAGTTCCCAGCGGGTCAGGCTGTCCAGCATCCCGAAGGGTTCGTCCAGCAGCAGCAGCTTCGGCGACAGGGCGAAGGCGCGGGCGATGCCCACACGCTGTTTCATGCCGTTCGAGAGTTCGGCCGCGGGTTTATCCATACTGTCAGCGAGACCGACCCGTTCAAGGTAATACTCAACGACGTCCTGACGTTCGGACTGGGAGGCGCGGGGATAGACACGGTCGACACCGACACTGACGTTCTCCTTCGCGGTAAGCCACGGGAACAGGGACGGCGATTGGAACACCACCGCACGTTCGGGGTCGGCCCCCTCGACGTGGCGCCCGTCCAGACGGATGCCGCCCTTCGAGATCGAGTTCAGGCCGGCGGCCATCGTCAGAACGGTCGACTTGCCGCAGCCGGAATGGCCGATCAGCGAGATGAACTCGCCCTTGTTCATTTTCAGGTTGAAGTCCTCGACCACGGTCAGCGGGCCCTTGGGGGTCGGGTAGACCTTGTGCAACTGGCTGAAGTCGAGGAACCGGTCCTCGACCATGCCTTCCGTGGCCTTCACGACGGCGCTGGGCAGGCCGTGGATCGGGGTCACGCTGGGCAGTTGCCGCGCGCCCTCGACACGGGCCTGAATGCCGACGTCCATCAGATAGGTCGTGATGTCGGCGCGCAGGGTCTTGAAGCCCTCGTGGTGGTTCATCTCGCCCCGGTCGCGCGGACGCGGAATGTCGACCGTGAACTGCTCGCCCAGCGTCCCGTCGGGGTTCAGCGCGATGATCCGGTCGGCCAGCACGATGGCCTCGTCCACGTCGTTGGTGATCAGGACGCAGGTCTTCTTGTCCTGCTCCCAGATGTGCTCGATCTCGTCGGCCAGATTGGCGCGGGTCAGCGCGTCCAGCGCCGACAGCGGCTCGTCCAGCAGCAGCACCTCGGGCGACATCGCCAAGGCGCGGGCCACGTTCACGCGCTGCCGCATCCCGCCCGAAAGCTCGGCGGGACGGCGGGCGGTCGCGTGGGACAGGCCGACCATCTTCACGTAATGGGCGACCTTTTCTTCCTTCTCGGCGTTCGAAAGCTTGGGGAACACGGTGTCCACCGCCAGCCGCACGTTGCCGGCGACGGTCAGCCACGGCATCAGCGAGTAGTTCTGGAAGATCACGCCGCGCTCGCGGCCCGGCCCGTCGATCGGCTTGCCCTTAAAGGTGACGCTGCCGGAGGTGGGCTTTTCCAGCCCGGCCATCAGGTTGACCAGCGTCGTCTTGCCGGTGCCCGAGAAGCCGAGAAGAACAAGGAACTCGCCCTCCCGGACCTCTAGGTCGATGTTGTTCAGCACGGTCGTCTTGTGGACGCCTTCGCCGAAGCTTTTGGTCACGTTGTCGAACTTGAGGATGCTCATGGCCGTTCCTTTCAGACCGCTCAGCGGTTGTTCGAGAAGGTGAAGAGGGACTGCAGCGCGTACATCACGCGATCCAGCAGGAAGCCGATGATGCCGATGGTGAAGACGGCGACCATGATCTTGGCGAGCGAGCTGGAGCTGCCGTTCTGGAACTCGTCCCAGACGAACTTGCCCAGTCCCGGGTTCTGCGCCAGCATCTCGGCCGCGATCAGGACCATCCAGCCAACGCCCAGCGACAGGCGCAGGCCGGTGAAGATCAGGGGCAGCGCCGAGGGCAGAACCAGCTTGGTGATCTTGGTCCAGGTGCCCATCTTCAGGACCTTCGACACGTTGATCAGGTCCTTGTCGATCGACGCCACGCCCAGCGAGGTGTTGATCAGCGTCGGCCACAGCGAACACAGGGTCACGGTGATGGCGGACACAAGGAACGACTTGGCGAACCAGCCGTCGTCGGTGGTGTACAGCGCCGAGACGACCATCGTCACGATCGGCAGCCATGCCAGCGGCGAGACGGGCTTGAAGATCTGGATCAGCGGGTTCAGCGCCGAGTTCGCGGTGACCGACAGGCCCGCCGCGATGCCCAGCGGCACGGCGATGGCGGTGGCGATCAGGAAGCCGAAGAACACGGTCTTGATCGAGGTCCAGATCTGTTCGTAGTAGCTGGGGGCGCCGGTGTAGGCGACGGTCTTGACCTCGTCCGCGCGGCCGGCCTCGATCAGGCGTTCGTTGCGCTGGGCGACCATGTCCTCGAACTTGGCCTTCTTCTCGGCCTTGGCTTGCGCGTCCTCGTGCAGGTTCACTGCCTCGGCCCAGACCTGCGACGGTCCCGGAACGGCGCCAAGCGAGGTCTGCACCTTCGGCGCCAGCGTGCCCCACAGCACAAGGAAACAGGCGATGGCCAGAAGCGGCACGCCCAGCAGGCGCCAGATGTCCTTGGCCTGTGCCCGCGGGTTGTCGCCGGCGGCGGCCTTCAGGATCGGGGTAAGCCACGCCAGGCCCAGGACCTGGAACCATTTGTCGGCTTTGTTGATGCGGGTGAAAAGCCGGGCCTTGCGCGTTTCGCGATCTGCGGCCCCGGCAAAGTTCGGATCGACGGTGGTCATTTCAGCTGTCCTTGCAACGGGTTGGCGGAGGGAGGCCCCCTCCCTGATCCTCCCCCTTCAGGGGGAGGGAAAGTCGCATGTGGCCGATGTCATAAGAGCCACTGGCGGTCTGTCGCTCCCTCCCCCCACCCGGTGGGAGGGCCGGGGAGGGGGGGAGGGCTCAGGAAGTGGGGGTTAGCCCTGCACCTCGTTGCCGACGATCTTCTCTTCGCCCTTCAGGCCGATCGGCAGGCTGTCGAGATAGGCGTTCGGCGTGCGGCCGTCGTAGGCGATGCCGTCGATGATATCCTCGGCGGGCGTGGCTTCTTTGTAGCCGTCGCTGTCCCAGGGGAAGTCTTCCTCGTTGGCGAGACCTTCGTCGACCAGCAGGCGTGCGGCCTCAAGGTAGATGTCCGGGCGGTAGACCGACTTGGCGACCTCATCGTACCATTCGTCGGACTTGTGCTCGGTGATCTGGCCCCAGCGGCGCATCTGGGTCAGGTACCAGACGGCATCCGAGTAGAACGGGTAGGTCGCGTTGTAGCGGAAGAATACGTTGAAGTCGGGGACTTCACGAACGTCGCCCTTCTCGTACTCGAAGGTGCCGGTCATCGAGTTCGCGATGACTTCGGCGTCGGCGCCCACGTATTCCGGCCGCGACAGCATCTCGACCGCTTCCATGCGGTTGGCGTTGTCGTTCTCGTCCAGCCAGATCGCGGCGCGGATCAGCGCCTTGACGATCGCCTTGGTGGTGTTCGGGTTCTCTTCCGCGAAGTCCGCGTTGATGCCGAAGACCTTCTCGGGGTTATTCTTCCACAGTTCGTAGTCGGTGATGACCGGCACGCCGATGCCTTTGAACACGGCCTGCTGGTTCCACGGCTCGCCCACGCAGTAGCCATAGATGGTGCCGGCCTCGAGGGTCGCGGGCATCTGCGGCGGCGGGGTCACCGACAGCAGGACGTCGGCGTTGATCTGGCCGGTGATGTTCTCTTCCGAGTAGTAGCCGGGGTGCAGACCGCCAGCGGCCAGCCAGTAGCGCAGTTCGTAGTTGTGGGTCGAAACCGGGAACACCATGCCCATGTTGAAGGGCTTGCCTTCGGACTTGTACTTCTCGACGACCGGCGCCAGCGCCTCGGCCGAGATCGGGTGGATCGGCTTGCCGTCGGCATCGGCCGGGATGTTCGGCTTCATCTCTTCCCAGACTTCATTCGACACGGTGATGCCGTTGCCGTTCAGGTCCATCGAGAAGGGGGTGATGATGTGGGCTTCGGTGCCGAAGCCGATGGTCGCGGCCAGCGGCTGACCGGCCAGCATGTGCGCGCCGTCAAGCTGGCCGTCGATGACGCCGTCCAGCAGCACTTTCCAGTTGGCCTGCGCTTCGAGGGTGACGAACAGGCCTTCGTCGAGGAAATAGCCCTGTTCGTAAGCCACGGCGAGCGGGGCCATGTCAGTCAGCTTGATGAAGCCGAAGGTCAGTTCGTCCTTTTCCAGTTCCAGCATCTGCGCGTAGGCGCCGGATGCCAGCACGGTCGAGGCCGCAAGCGAGAGGATCAAAGTCTTCATGTCTGGGTCGTCCCTTGACTGCGCCCGGGACACGTTCAGGGTCCGGGGCAAACGAAAAAAGCCGCACGACATCCCCGCCATTGTGATGGCGAGATATCGAGCGGCTGCGCTCAGATCACCCGGTCATTGGGAGAATTTCGTTGGCTGGCCCCGTTGCCTGCCGACACCGATGTGAATGCGGCGATTCGGCGGCGCAATCAATAACGATGGGTTCGCGTCGGCGGTTTGGATTGTTCCAAAGGCGGGCAGGCCAGGTGGCTGCCCGCTTTTGCGTCACTCGAAACGCTTCGGGTCAAAAATCTGGCGGTCGAAGAACTCGTTTCTAAGCAGATGCAGGCTGCCCCCGTCCGACGCGACGGCGGTCCGGTCGGCCAGCCCGCCCTCGATCTTCGACGAGGCGCCGGGCAGATCCGCCTTCGTGTCCTTCATCGCAGTGCGGTAGATGTCGGACCTGAACGTGGCCCGGCCCAGCCGCGCGGCGGTGGCGCGGTCAAGCCCGGTGCGGGCGGCCATCTGGACCGCGATCCATTCCGCCTGACTGCGCCACGGGAAAGTGGCCGCACCGTCGTGGAACACAAGGAAGTCGGGCACCTCGCGCTGGTCCCCGGCGCCGTTGATCGTCAACCTGCCGGTCAGCCCGCGATCAAGGATCTCGGCGTCAAGGTTCAGATATTCGGGCCGGGCAAGGATCTCTGCCGCCAGTCCACGGCTGTCGGGCTGGTCCAGCCAGCGCCCCGCCCGCCAGACCGCGCGGATCAGACGGGCCAGCAGCGCCTGTTCTTCGTCCGCCCAGTCGTTGCGGACGCACAGGATCTTTTCGGGCGCAAAGCTCCAGATCGCCGAGCCGGCCAGCAGCAGCGCGCCGACGCCGTTCTCGACCGCGATGGACCCCCATGGCGCGCCGACACAGAAGGCGTCGATCTCTCCGGCGGCGATGGCGTCGGCCATCAGCGGCGGCGGGACGGTCTTGATTTCGACCCCTTGGGGCGCTGGAAGGCCCAAGGCGTTCAGCCAGTAATACAGCAGTTCCGCGTGCATCGAGAACGGGAAGGGCACACCGATCCGCAACGGGGTCGGCGCCACGGCGATCAGCGCGCGACCGGCCGAGTCGGCGTCCGTCAGGTCAAAACCGTGCCCCGCGTCGCGCAGTCGCTCGGCCAGCGCATTGCTGACGCCAAGGATATTGCCGTTGACGGACGTCACGGACGCCGCCGACAGCGCGGCACCGGCGCCGCCCAGTCCAAGCGCGGTTGCGACGGGGACGGGGGCCAGCATATGCGCCGCCTGCACCCGACCGAACACCAGCATGTCGCGGATCGACGACCACGAGGGCGCCGAGACAAGGTCAAGGTCCAGCCCTTCCTGCGCGGCAAAGCCCATCTCTTGCGCGACGAGCATCGGCGCAGCGTCGAGAAGCGGCATGAAGGCCAGCGACAGCCGCGTTGTCATGACAGAAGGCCCGCCGCGGTCACCAGCGCCTGCGCGACGTCCGCAACCTTGCGGCCCTGATCCATCGCGGTCTTGCGCAGAAGGGCATAGGCCTCTTCCTCGGTCAGGCCCTTGGCCTTCATCAGCATGCCCTTGGCGCGGTCGATCACCTTGCGCTCTTCCAGCGCCCGCTTGGTTTCGGCCAGTTCCATGCGGATGCGCTGGAACATGCGGAACCGGGCGACGGCGGCGTCGAGGATCGGTTTCAGGCGGTCGGGTTTCATCCCGTCCACGACATAGGCGGACACGCCCGCCTCGATCGCGGCGTCGGTCAGCCCCTCGGCGGACTTGTCCACGAACATGGCAACGGGCCGGTCCAGCGGACCAGAGGCCAGCGCCAGTTCTTCCAGCATATCGCGCGAGGGATTCTCGATGTCGATCAGCACGACATCGGGATTGTGCTGCTTGATGTGCCGCGCCAGCCCGGTGACCTCGGCGATGACGTGGATCTCGAAGTCGCCAGCGTCCCGAAGCGAGTCGACGATCAGCATCGCCCGGTCCCGGTCGGTCTCTACAATGACGATGGACAGGCCGCGATCCGCGGCCTTTGGTACGCTACTCATGCGAGTGGATGTAGATCGCGCAGGGCCGCGCCGCAACGCAGCACAGCGTCCGAAGGCCCCGAAAACGCATTCCTGACGGAAAGTGCCTAAGAAATAGCGCCTTCCGCACTGATGATCCGTTCGGCCTTGGGCAGTAAGGGCTCGATGAACTCCAGCACCTCGGCCAGTACGGCGGGATCGGGCGCTTCAAGGTCGATCTCGTTCGACACCGGGGTGATCGAGTCGTGCATCTCTGCCCACGTCATGCCCCAATAGCGCAACGCGACCTCGTCGTTGCCTGCGGCGAAGCGCAGGCGCGCGGCCTCGGCGGTTTCGGGGGTGAAGCCCATGAACTTGTCGGAGTTCCAGCCAAGCTCGAAGTTGGATTTGCGCATCGGTGCCGTCAGGCGGCGCAGCTCGTCCAGGCGCCGTTGCCGTTCACCGGGCCCGCGTTTCTTCAGGCGGCGGTTCAGGCGGGTTCGGTTCGCGAACAGGCGTGCCGCGAAGATGGTCTTCGGTCCCATGCTTTCGTTCGCGCGGGCCACGGGCTGTTCCGCGAAGGGGGTGATGCCCAGCGTCTCGACCAGAACGGACTGGATCGTCTGGTCGCGAGGCGGGAAGGGGAACACGCGCAGTTCGGCGTTCAGCCTTTCAAGCCGGGCGGTCATCCGGTCGTAGTTGAAGATGACGTTGTTCTGCCAGCGGTTCAGATAAGCCTCGAACGGGCCGACGGTGATGAACCGCTTGGCTTCCTGGCAGTAGCGGCTGTTCATGTAGCTGACCTGATCGCGCAGGAACAGGATCAGAACGACGCGGTAGCCAAGGCTTTCAAGGTACGCCATCAGCCGGTTGGCGCGGTTCGTCGCCAGCATCGACCGGGTGAAGTGTTCGGCGCTCAGAAGGACATCCTCGGGGCGGTCGCGGATCTCTGCGCCCAGCCTTTGCCAGATGTCCGGCACGTCCGATTCTGGCAGCCATTCGCGGATCGGGGCGGACAGGTGCTTGTGCTGCGCTTCTTTCCGCATCCGGCCGGTTTCGGGCACGTAGATGCCCGCGTCCTGCATCTGTTTCAGATGCCGGTGCAGCCACTGCTGAAGAAACGTGGTGCCGGTCTTGTGGGTGCCGATATGGATGAACGCCGTTTTCATGCGCGGCACTCAGACCTTGAAAGAGAAGCGACGTCAATAGCGGCCGACAGCAGACTGCCGGCCGCGGCTGGGTTCAGCCCTGACCCGAGAAGATGACGTGGTCGTCGTCGGTGTAGAGGGTCATCGCGAACTCGGCGTGATTGCGCAGAACGGCGCGCTGGTTGACCGAGCCCTTGTCGGTGACTTCGCCCCGGTCAAGGTTCAGCGGATCGGTCATCACGATGACCTGCGGAATCCGCATCGACGATCCGGTCGCCGTCTTGTTGTAGGCGGCCAGCCGCGTCGCGATCTCGCTGCGCAGGGTGGGGTGGTTGAACAGGGTTTCGTCGTCCATCGACGCCCCGCCGTCGACGATCTTCTCGATGGCCGGGCGGAACGGCACCAGCATCGCGCCAAGGCTTTCATGCCCCTCGCCAACGATCACCACGTCGCGCGCCAGCCCGCCAAGCGCGTCCGTCAGCTTGGCGCGCAGGGTGCCGACGGAAACCCAGGTGCCGGTCGCCAGCTTGAAGTTCTCGGCCACACGCCCGTCGAAGAAAAAGCCCTTGGACGGATCGTCCGGGTCGGCGAAACGCAGCGCGTCGCCCATCAGATAGAAGCCTTCCTCGTCGAAATGCTCGGCCGAGGTCTTCGGGTCGCGCCAGTAGCCCGGCGTGATCGACGGGCTTTTGACCCGCGCTTCCCACTTGCCCTCGTTCGGGACCAGCTTCAGCACGACCTCGCGCGAGGGGATGCCGATGTTGCCGGGTTTGTCCTGCGGCTCGGTGCAGAAGAAGGCGAAGGGCGCCGTCTCGGTCGAGCCCAGCCCGGTCGCCAGCAGAACACGCTCGCCCGTGGTTTCGATCGCCAGGCGGTCAAGGTCGGCCCATGTGTGTTCGGCCATCGCCGCGCCGGCGTACATCATCAGCTTGAGGTTCTTGAAGAAGGATTTCCGAAGCTCTTCGTTCTCCTTCATCGCGTGGACCAGCATTTCATAGCCGACGGGGACGTTGAAGTACCAGTTGGGCGAGACGTCCAGAAGGTTGCGGATCGTCAGGTCGATGGCGCCCGGCGCGGGCTTGCCGCCGTCAAGATAGTAGGTGCCGCCGTGGTAGATGCACATGTTGAACACCTTGTTGCCGGCGGCGACGTGGTTCCACGGCGCCCAGTCCAGCAGCACCGGCGGTTCGGAGCGGAAATAGCGGAAGCAGTCGGCCACGATCTCTTGGTTGGAACACAGCATCCGCTGGGTTGTGGTCACAGCCTTCGGATTGCCCGTGGTCCCCGAGGTGAAGACGAACTTTGCCACGGTGTCAGGGCCGGTGGCGGCATTCGCGGCCTCGACGGCGTCCGTGGGCGTGGTGTCCAGCACGTCTTCCCACGACATCGCAAGACCGTCGCCCTCGACCCCAAGGCGGGGAAGGTCCGGCATCACGGCGTCGACGGCGGGGGCGAAGCGTTCCATGTTTTCGGCAAAGACCGCACCGGGTGTGATCTGGTCGCGGACCGACTTCAGTTTTTCATAGCCGTCCGACACCAGCGCATAAGCGGGCGCAATCGCCGCCGACGGGACACCGACATACTGCGCGCCAAGCGCCATCACGGCGTGGGCGATGGAATTGCCAGACAGGATCAGCAGCGGGCGCTCTTCCGACAGGCCGAGGTCCAGCAACACCTGTCCGATGGCGCGGATGTCGGCAAGAAGCTGGGCATAGCTGACGCGGTACCACTGTGTGTCGGGGCCACGCTCGGCCATCCAGATCCGGTCCGGGGCGGTTTCCGCCCAATGCTTGATCCGGTCCGACATGCGGTCAGGGTAGGGGTTCAGTTCCCCTTTCTGCCACACGAGGATGCTGCCATCGTCGCGCTTCTCCCATTCGACTTCGGCGTCCCACAGTTCGACACTGCGCAGGCTTGATTCGGTCATGCGCTCCTCCCTCTTCAGAAATTAGTTTACAGAAAAACATTTTCCACGGATAGTGAAATTGCGGCGACTCGCGTAAAATGTGCCGACGAGTTTCAGTGGTCGGACTGTTGCCGAACTGGGGAGGACGAAGGATCGCATGAAGTACCTGGACTATGAACTGCGCGGCGATGTCGCGCTGATCGGGCTGAATCGCCCCGACAAGCGCAACGCCATCTCGGACGCGTTCATCGAGGAACTCGATACCGTCATCACCCGCGCCAACGGCGAGGCGAAAGCTGGCGTGATCTACGGCCACGGCCCGCATTTCTGCGCCGGTCTCGACCTTGCAGAGCACGTCCAGAAGACCGCGTTCGAGGGTGTCCACGGGTCGCGCCGCTGGCACGAAGTCTTCGGGCGGATCGAACGTGGCAAGCTGCCGTGGTTCTCGGCGCTGCACGGCGCCGTCGTCGGTGGCGGGCTGGAACTTGCGTCGTCCACCCACGTCCGGGTTGCGGACGCCACCGCGTTTTTCGCGCTGCCGGAAGGCCAGCGCGGCATCTATGTCGGCGGCGGCGCCTCAGTGCGGACCGCGCGGCTGATGGGGCAGGCGCGGATGACCGATCTGATGCTGACCGGCCGGTCCGTCGATGCGGACACCGCCGAACGCTGGAACATCGTCCAGTACGTCGTGCTCGAGGGCGAGGCGCTGGAAAAGGCGGTGGAACTGGCAGGCCGTGCCGCGTCGAACGCGGAATTCTCGAACTATGCCATCATCCAGGCACTGCCGCGCATTCAGGACATGTCGGCGGATGACGGGCTGTTCGTGGAAAGCTTCATTGCCTCTTTCGCGGCCACCACGCCCGAGGCCGAAGCACGGCTGCAGGCCTTCCTGCAGAAGAAGGTCGGCAAGGTGGGCCGCCCGGACGAGAAGAAATGAACGTCCAGCCCGTCGGCGCGGTGGACGAGGACACCATCCGCTTCGGCGAGCTTGGCCAGTCGGTCGGCTTCCTGCTGCGCATCGCGCAGCTGCAAAGCTTCGACCTGTTCTTCCAGCGGCTGGCCAGCCAAGGCCTGAAGCCGGGGGAATTCACCGTGCTGTGGGTCGTCGGGCTGAACCCGGGCCTGCGGCAGGGAACGATCGCCGCGCGCCTGCGCATCAAGCCGGCGCACATGACCAAGCTGGTGCACCGCATGGTCGAAGCGGGCTACGTCCAGCGCAACGTGCTTGACCACGACCGGCGCTCGGTGCGCCTGTCGCTGACGGATAAGGGAGAGGCCTTCGTGCAGTCGCACAAACAGGCCTTTCTCGAATTTCATCAGGCGGAACGCCTGAACCTGACGGATGCAGAGTTTGCCACGCTGATGCAGCTTCTGGGCAAACTGACTGGAATTGACGACACCTGACGAAGGTCGGGGAGGAGACAGACAGATGATCAACGCCGATGACCTGATCGCCATCGACATTCACACCCACGCCGAAGAGCCCTGCTGCGGCCATCGCGACGACGGGTACGACGAATTTCAGGCGGGCATGGCGAACTATTTCCGCAACCCCGCCGGCAAGGACGGGATGCTGCCCTCGGTGCAGCAGACGGCGGACTATTTCCGCGAGCGCAAGATCGGCGCGGTGATCTTCCCCGTCGATGCCGAGCGTGAAACCGGGTTTCGCCGCTATTCCAACGAGGACGTCGCCGAGATCTGCGCCGAGAACAGCGACATCCTGATCCCGTTCGCCTCGGTCGATCCGTGGAAGGGCAAGGCCGGCATCCGCGAGATCCGCCGCCTGTGCCGCGACTTTGGCGTCTACGGCTTCAAGTTCCACCCGACGATGCAGGGCTTCTGGCCGAACGAGCGCCAGTTCTACCCGATCTACGAAGCGATCCAGGACGAGGGCAAGATCGCCCTGTTCCACACCGGCCAGACCGGCGTTGGATCGGGGATGCCGGGCGGCATGGGGATGCGGCTGAAATATTCCAACCCGATGGCGATTGACGACGTCGCGGCGGACTTCCCGGACCTGAAGATCATCATGGCCCACCCTGCCTTCCCTTGGCAGGAAGAGGCGCTGGCGGTCTGCCAGCACAAGCCCAACGTCTACATCGACCTCAGCGGTTGGTCGCCGAAGTATTTCCCCGAGATTCTGGTGAAATACGCGAACTCGCTGATCAAGAAGAAGGTCCTGTTCGGCTCGGACTGGCCGGCGATCACGCCGGACCGCTGGCTGTCGGATTTCGAGAATGCGCCCTTCAGGGACGAGGTTCGCCCGCTCATTCTGAAGGACAACGCGCGCCGGTTGCTGAACATCTAGGGCATCACCGGCACTGGGTACGGGCGGATCATCAGGGAGGAGATCCATGCTTAACTTCAAGACACTGACGACCGGTCTGGCGCTTGCCGCCACGCTAGTTGTCGCCGCCGAGGCACGCGACCTGCGCCTTGCTCCGGCCGCTCCGCCGGCGCACCCGGCGAACGGGGTGATGTACACCAACTTCGCCAAGTACCTGCCCGAAGAAAGCGATGGCCGCCTGACCGGCACCATCATCGGCCCCGAGGTTGTAAGCCTTGGCCAGATGAAGGACGCGCTACAAAGCCAGATCGCCGAGGTCGGCAACCTGCTGCCGCTGTACTTCCCCGCCGACTTCCCGAACATGGCGCTGACCGGCGAGCTGTCGCTGATGGGCACCAACAGTCAGGCCACCGCCGCTGCGGTGACCGAGTACATGGTGTTCTGCGAAGAATGCCAGAAAGAGATGCGCGACTTCGGCATCGTGTTCCTCGGCTCGGGCGCGTCGGACCTGTACGAGATCCTGTCGACCAAGCCGGTGAAAACCGCCGAAGACCTGCAGGGCCTGCGCTTGCGGTCGGGCGGTGCGCCGTGGGGCCGCTTTGCCGAACACTTCGGCGCCGTGCCCGCCCAGATGTCGGTGTTCGACCAGTTCGAAGCCGTCAGCCAAGGCGTCATCGACGGCACGATGGCCTCGATCGCGGACCTGATCTCGTTCCGGATGGTCGAGGTGATCGATTACGTCACCTACGTGCCGATGGGCATGTACCAGTCGACGTCGAACTTCGCGACCTCGACCATGACGTGGGATGATCTGTCGCCCGAGGATCGCGCCGCGATGGTCCGCGCCGCGAACCGCGCCAACACCGACTTCACGCACCGCTGGGCCGCCACCATGCCCGCCGAGGCCGAGGAAGCCGCCAAGGAGGCCGGTATCGAGTTCGTCGAGCCCGATCCGTCGCTGGTCGAGGCGATCCAAGAGTTCATCGCGACCGAGCCCGTCACGGCGGCAGAGCTTGCCAGCTCGAACTTCGGCATCGAGGACGGTGAAGAGCGCATCGCGCAGTTCCTTGAACTTGTCGACAAGTGGACCGCGGTGGCCGAAGAGGTCGACAACGATCCGGTGGCGATGGCCGAGAGGATCCAGGCCGAGGTCTGGGACAAGGTCGACTACGCCACTTACGGCACCGCCATGTAAGGCGCATCGTCCGGGCGCCCTTCCGCGCCCGGACAGCCGTCCGGATTCCGTCACCCGAGACCAGCCATGCAAGCCATTCTAAGACTGCGCGACATCGCCCTTTCCGGCCTTGCCCTGATCGGCGCCGTGGCGGTGATCGCCCTGATGCTGCACGTCGTCGCCGATGTCGCGATGCGCAACCTCACCAACACGCCGATCCCGGCGACGTTCGAGATCGTGACCCACTATTACATGGTCGCCTTGGCGTTCATCCCGCTGGCGTGGGTCGAACGCTCGGGCGGGATGGTGCAGGTCGAGATCATGGAAGGACTGATGAGCCCGGGCATGACCAAAGTGTCCGACTGGCTTGTGGCGCTGTTGTCCACGCTGATCTACGCCGCGCTGTTCTGGGTCACGCTGCAGACCGCGCTGAAGAACTTCGACACGGGCACCTTCGTGATGTCGCAGTCCACCCGGCTGGTGACATGGCCCGGCTATTTCATCCTGCCCGCGGGCTTCGGCATCGCGGCGCTGGTGACGGGGCTGCGCCTGATCGCCCCTGACACCGCGAAACCGGAGGCCGCGAAATGAGCGTCGAAACCGGTTTCCTTGGCGTTGGCATCCTGTTCCTGCTGCTGGCCCTGCGGGTGCCCGTGGCGCTGGCGCTGGTCGCGGTGTCCTTCGGCGGCACCGCCAAGATGCTGGGCCTAGCCCCCGCCATCGGCATCCTGTCGAACACGCCGCACAGCTTCGTTGCGAACTGGACCCTCTCGGCGGTGCCGATGTTCCTGCTGATGGGCTTCGTGTCCTATCACGCGGGTCTGACCGCTGGCCTGTTCGAGGCCGCGAAAGCCGTGCTGCGGAAGATCCCCGGCGCGCTGGCGATCTCTTCAATTTTCGCCTGTTCCGGCTTTGCCGCCGTGTGCGGCTCGTCGCTGGCGACCGCCGCCGCGATGGGCCGTATCGCGATCCCCGAAATGGTGAAGTCCGGCTATTCGCCCAGCTTCGCGTCCGGCGCCATCGCGGCGGGCGGCACCATCGGCGCGCTGATCCCGCCGTCGATCCTGATGATCGTCTACGGCGTGTTCGCAGAGACCTCGGTCACCAAGGTCTTCGTCGGCGGCGTGACCATCGGGCTGCTGACCGCCGTGTCCTATTCCATCGTTGTCCTGCTGACCTGCTGGCGCCGCCCCGACATCGCGCCGCCGCGCCCGCTGGACGTGGGCGACGTCGACACGCTGAAGGCGGTGCTGAACATCTGGCCGGTGCTGCTGTTGATGGTGGTGGTGTTCGGTGGCCTGTTCTCGGGCATCTTCACCGCGACCGAGGCCGGGGCCGTCGGCGCGCTGGGGTCGATCGTGATCTCGTTCGCCACGCGGCGGCTGACCTTCGGGATCTTCCGCCAGTCGATGATCGAGACGCTGATGACCGCCGCGTCTTTGTTCATCATCGGCGTCGGTGCCGCGATGTTCACCCGCTTCCTCGGGCTGTCGGGGCTGACCAGCTTCATCTCGTCCGCCGTCAGCGGGTCCGAGATGTCGTATTTCCACCTGATGCTGATCGTCGTGGTCCTGTACCTTGTGCTTGGCATGTTCATGGAACCGTTCGGTGCGCTGCTGGTCACGCTGCCGGTGCTGCTGCCGATTTTCCGCGCCGAAGGGATCGACCTGATCTGGTTCGGCGTGCTGGTGGTCAAGCTGCTGGAGATCGGGATGATCACGCCGCCCGTCGGCCTGAACGTCTTCGTCATCCGCAACGTCGCCAGCGAATACGTATCCGTCCTTCAGATCTTCAAGGGGGTCATCCCCTTCCTCATCGCCGACATCGTGGTGGTCGCGATCTGCATCGCGTTCCCCGCTCTCATTCTTTTCCTGCCGGGATTCCTATGACCTACGCCGACAATGCCGCCGCCATGCTTTCCGCCTTGGCGGTCACCCCCGACTGGCCCCGCGTGGCCGGAGACGTGATCGACACCGAGACGCTGGACGCGATCCTGACCGAGGCCGCGAAGCTGGCCGAAGGGCAGGTGGCGCCGCTGAACCCGATCTCGGACCGGATCGGCGCCACCTTTGCGGATGGCAAGGTGTCGGTGCCGCCCGCTTATCTGCCGGTCTACGACGCGCTGGCGGAAGGCGGCTGGCTGGGCTTGGAACACGACGAGGCGCTGGGCGGCATGGGGATGCCGCTGTCGGTGTTCACCGCCGTGAACCCGCTGTTTGAGCGGGCGTGCCCGTCGTTCATGATGTCGGCGGGCGGGTCGCGCGCGGCGGCTCTTTTGCTGTCGGCATGGGCGGACGACGACCTGAAATCCGACTGGGTCCCGGCGCTGGTCGCCGGTGAACGCTGTGCGACGATCTGTATCTCGGAACCCGAGGCCGGGTCCGACGTCGGCCGCATCCGGACGAAGGCGGTGCAGGACGGTGACGGCTGGCGCGTATCGGGCCAGAAGATCTGGATCTCGTTCGGCGACCACGACATCCGCGACCGCATCGGCCACTGTATGCTGGCCCGCACCGGCGACACGCCCGGCACCCGTGGCCTGTCGCTGTTCTTCGTGGAACGCGGCCCCGGCGTGACCTGCGAGCGGATCGAGGAAAAGCTGGGCCTGCACGGCTCTCCCACCTGTGCGTTGCAGTTCACCGACGCCCCCGCGCGTCTGGTGGGGCAGGAAGGGCGCGGGCTGGCGCAGCTGTTCACCATGATCCGGCACATGCGTCTGACGGTTGCGACGCAGGGGCTGGGCATGTCGCTGGCCGCCTACGATGTGGCGGTCGAACACGCCGAACAGCGTCGGCAGGGCGGCAAGCCCACCGAACCGGCGGTTCCGATCATTTCGCACCCCGACGTGCAGCGGCAGCTAATGGCGATGAAATCGCGGATCGACATCTTCCGGCTTGCGCTGCTGGAGGCGTCGGTGACGGCGGACCTGTCGGACGAGGACGCCGACATGGGCCGTCTAAACGCGTGGCTTCTGCCGCTGATCAAGAACTTCGGCGGCGAGATGGCCTTCGACACCGCCCACGCCGCGATCCAGGTGCTGGGCGGGGCCGGTTTCACCAAGGACTATTCGCCCGAGCAGTACATGCGCGACGCGCGGGTTTTCACCATCTACGAGGGCACCACCGGGATGCAGGCGCAGGACTTCCTGCTGCGGCAGTCGCTGGCCGACGAAGGCGCCGCCGTGGCGCTGTTCCTTGACCGGGCGCGGCAGGAATGCGCGGGGGATGACGCCCGGCTGGCGGTGCTTGACCGGTTCGACGCGCTTGCGACCTCGGTCGCGGGCGACACCGACCGCACGCATCAGTTCGAGATCGCCGACGCCTTCCTGCGCGCGGGCTGGGTCGCGGTGCAGACGTGGCTGTCGAAACGGATCGAGGACACGCCCGAAGCTGCGTTCTTCATGAAGACCGCAGCGGCGCAAATGGAACTGCACATCGCGGCGGCGGGCTAGTCCCCGCCGTCCCGCCACCGCATCCGCCGCCGTCGCGTCACCGCGCATCCCCGCGCCGGTTGGCCGACACCGCGAACACGGCGACCAGCACCACCATCCCCGCGACGCTGATCGGCGTCGTCAGGTTCAGCGGCAGCCAGCCGGGCAGCGCGGCGGCGACCCGGTTCGAATACAGGATGCCGAAGCCAAGGATGATCAGCGCCGCGCGGGCCGGGGGCAGGGCGCCGACAAGGCCGGGCACAAGGAACAGCGGCACAAGGTAGTGGTGCGCCCACGCCAGCGGCCCGCACAGCGTCACCAGCGTTGCCCAAGCCGCCAGCCGGTGCCGCAGCCGCGCGGCCGGTGTCGCGTTCCGCGTTGCGGCCCAGATCGCCGCGCCGCCCGCGCCAAGGACGGCCAGCACCGTCCAAGACAGCCAGCCGGGCTTTTCCAGCAACAGCGCGCCTTCGGTCGAGGCGGGCAGGCGGCGTCCGGCCAGAAGCTCGGTCACCTGAAACAGGGCGGCCCGCAGCGACAGGTTGAGGTCCCAGATCACCAACTGCTCGCTCAGCAGACCCAGTTGGTGCAGGAACGCGCGGTGAAGATCGGGGCCCGCCAGAAAAAGGCTCAGCAGTGCAAGCGCCGCCATCGTCGCCAAGGCAACGGCGGCGGCGCGGAACCGGCGTTCCACCAGAAACACCGCCAGCAATAGCACCGGCGACAGCTTCATCGCCGCCGCGACGCCCAGCGCCAGTCCGGCCGCCGTGTCCCGCCCGGAACATAACCGTTCGAACGCCAGCAGCGTCAGGACGGCCACGGTGATCTGCGGCTGGTTCTGGAACAGCGCGTGCTCGGGGATCACCGAGGTCGCCAACAGCGCCGCCGAGATCATCGCGAATGCCGGGAAGGACAGCGCGGGCCGCATGATGCGAAAGGCCAGAACGGGCGCAAGCACCAGCGCCGCAAGGTGCCACACCAGGATGCCGTTGAAGACCGCCTGCGCGGGCAGCGCCGCCAAGGGCGACATCAGAACGGCCCATAGCGGCGGATAGACATACGGGAACGTCTGGGCGTCCGGGTGGCCCGCTGCCGCCGCCGCGTCTTGCCAGCTTTGCGGCGTATCCTGTCCGAAGAACCGTTCCGGCGATGCGTAGATCTCGGCCGACAGACCTTCGGCGTGGAAATGACCCGCGAAATACAGCGCCGACAGGTCCGACGGCCAATGGCCCCACCACTTCAGCGCGGCCCACACGGCCCACAGCACAAGGATCGAAAGGCCGGCGGCAAGACGGGTGTTGAAGGGTCTGGGCAAGGGCGGGCCTGTTTTCCGCGCAGTCTAGCCTCTGTCGCGGGCCGGGCAAGCGTGGTCTCGCCCCCGGCCCGAGGATCGCGCGCCACCGTTGCATGCGGCGCGCGGCGCTTTACTCCGCCGCGGGCGCGGTTTCCTCGTCCACCTCGACGACCTGCAACGCGACCTCGCCGATCACCGTGTCGCGCAAGGCATCCTTGTGCTTCAGCACGCCGTCGACGACGTAAAGCTTTTCGATGTCGTACAGGTCCGGGCCATAGCCGGGGCCCGCCACGCGGATCATCGACTTGCCCGCGACCGCCGGATTGCCCTTGAGATTGTAGTACTCGGTCCCTTCGGGGATGACCTTGAACATGGTGGGGTCCGAGTTCGCGGCGAGGTTTGTGACGATGTACAGAATCTCGTCATAGTCGGTGATCCGTTCCTTGCGGAAGTGGCACACGCCTTCGAAGCCCCCCAGCGCCACGGCGGTCGCGCCAGCGATGCTAAGCGTCACGGGCGCGGTGACCACGGTCGCGGCGGTTCCCAGCGCGCCCGAGGCGGCGGTCCCCAGCGACGTGCCCGCCGCGGTGGCGGTGCCCATGCCGGAGGACAGCATGCTGATCCCGCTGACCGGGTTGTTCAGCGTGTAGGCGCCGATGGCTTTCACGCTGTTGGTGACGCCGGTCGCCACATCGCTTGCGGTATTCTTGGCGGCGGCCCCGGCCTTGCCGGCCATGATCGAGGGGCGGAAATCGCAGACATCGGCTGCGGCGGAAGTGGCGGCGAGTACGAAGGCCGCCGTGAGAATCGGTTTCATTCTTGGCTCCTGCTCGGGTGTTTTTCCAAACCATAGCAGGCGCCGGGGAAGGCGTGCAGGGGCAGGGCTTCACATCGGCGTAGGGGCGCCGGTGGATGGCGGTGGGGGTGGATTTTGGTGCGCCTGAATGCGCACCCTACGTCGCGGCGGGATTGCACCCGTAGGGTGCGCATTCATGCGCACCGCCATTCACGACCCCTTAACCATGCCGCCGCAGACTGCGGAGCATGCCCAACTATCACCGCCCGCGCATTCCGGGCGCCACGGTTTTCTTCACGGTCAATCTCGCGGACCGCTGCGCTCCGGTGCTGGTGAGGGAGATCGAGGCGCTGCGCCGCGCGGTGCGGACGACGCGGTCCGAGCGGCCATTCACGATCGATGCCTGGGTCGTGCTGCCGGATCACATGCACTGCGTCTGGACCCTGCCGGACGGGGATGCGGACTATGCGACACGGTGGAGCGTGATCAAGGCGCGGTTTTCGCGCGCGGTCCCGCCGGGCCACCGCCGGCCAGCCACCGGGCGCGGCGGGAGCGCGGTGTGTGGCAGCGCCGGTTCTGGGAACACCACATCCGTGACGACGCGGACTTCGCGGCGCACGTGCGGTATTGCTGGATCAACCCGGTGAAACACGGACTGGTCGCGCGGCCGACGGACTGGCCGCACTCGTCGATCCACCGTGATCTACGGGAGGGCCGGGTGGATGCAGAGTATGCGTCGGGTTTGGATGGGGTGGTGCGTCACATAGGGTGCGGATGAGTGAGGTGCGCATAAGGTGCGCATGAATGCGCACCCTACGGCCGCTCGATTGGTTAGTGGGGTATTTGACGGACGTTGCGGTGCATCCGCGTCGCCGCCCGAGTTGCGTGCCCAACGCAACCGTATGGTGCGCATTCATGCGCACCGAGGTTTTCGCTAAAGGTGCGCGTGAACGCGCACCCTACGATGGCTTGATTGGTTGGCGGGATGTTTGACGGACGTTGCGGTGCATCCGCGTCGCCGCCCGAGGTGCGTGCCCAACGCAACCGTATGGTGCGCATTCATGCGCACCGGGGGTTTCGCGAAAGATGCGCATGAACGCGCACCATACATTGGCCCGTTTGGTTGGCGTGGTATTTGCCGGACGTTGCGGTGCATCCGGGTCGCCGCCCGACGTGCGTGCCCAACGCGACCGTATGGTGCGCCTTCACATTAGGTGCGCGTGAACGCGCACCCTACCCATCCATCTTCAGGGCGTTGATGAAGGCTTCCTGCGGGATGTCGACTTTCCCGAACTGGCGCATCTTCTTCTTGCCGGCCTTCTGCTTTTCCAGAAGCTTCTTCTTCCGGGTGGCGTCGCCGCCATAGCACTTGGCCGTCACGTCCTTGCGCAGGGCCGCCAGCGTTTCGCGAGCGATGACCTTGCCGCCGATCGCCGCCTGGATCGGGATCTTGAACATGTGGCGGGGGATCAGTTCCTTCAGCTTCTCGACCATCGCCCGGCCACGCATCTCGGCGCGGTCGCGGTGAACCATGATCGACAGCGCGTCCACCGGTTCGTCGTTCACGAGGATCGACATCTTCACAAGGTTGTCCTGCCGGTAGCCCGTCATCTGGTAGTCGAAGGACGCGTAGCCCTTCGTCACCGACTTCAAACGGTCGTAGAAGTCGAACACCACCTCGTTCAGCGGCAGATCGTAGACCACCATCGCGCGGGTGCCGGCGTAGGTCAGGTCTTCCTGAATGCCACGGCGGTCCTGGCATAGCTTCAAGACATCGCCAAGGTATTCGTCCGGCACAAGGATCGTCGCCTTGATGCGCGGTTCCTCGATGTGGCCGATCTTGGTGACATCCGGCATGTCGGCGGGGTTGTGCAGATCGATCTGCTCTCCGTCCTTCATGTGGATGTGGTAGATCACCGACGGCGCCGTGGTGATCAGGTCGATGTCGTACTCGCGTTCCAGCCGGTCGCGGACCACCTCTAGGTGCAAAAGGCCAAGGAACCCGCAGCGGAAGCCGAACCCAAGCGCGGCCGAGGTTTCCATCTCGTACGAGAAACTGGCGTCATTCAGGGCCAGCTTTTCGATTGCGACGCGCAGGTCCTCGAAATCGGCGGCGTCCACCGGGAACAGGCCGCAGAACACCACCGGCACGGACGGCTTGAAGCCCGGAAGCGGCTTGTCGGTGCCCTTCTTTTCCAGCGTGATGGTGTCGCCGACCTTCGTATCGCGCACCTGCTTGATCGAGCCGGTCCAGATGCCGATCTCGCCCGGGCCCAGTTCCTTGATGTCGACCATCGCGGGCTTCAGCACCGCCAGCTTGTCGACACCATAGACGGCGCCGGTCTGCATCATCTTGATGCGGTCGCCCTTGCGGATCACGCCGTCCATGACGCGGATCAGCACGACGACGCCAAGGTAGGGGTCGTACCACGAATCCACCAGCATCGCCTTCAGCGGCGCATCGCGGTCGCCGGTCGGGGCGGGCAGGCGGTTGACGATGGCTTCCAGCACGTCGGGAATGCCGACGCCGGTCTTGGCGCTGATCTCGACCGCCTCGGAGGCGTCGATGCCGATCACGTCTTCGATCTGTTCCTTGACGCGGTCGGGTTCCGACGCGGGCAGGTCGATCTTGTTCAGCACCGGCACGATCTCGTGGTCGGCGTCGATCGCCTGATAGACGTTCGCCAGCGTCTGCGCCTCGACGCCCTGCGTCGCGTCGACCACCAGCAGCGACCCTTCGACCGCGCGCATCGAACGGCTGACTTCATAGGCGAAGTCGACGTGCCCGGGGGTGTCGATCAGGTTCAGGATATAGGTCTGGCCGTCCTTCGCCGGATACTCGATCCGCACGGTGTTGGCCTTGATGGTGATGCCGCGCTCGCGCTCGATGTCCATCGCGTCAAGCAGCTGGTCCTTCATGTCACGCTCGGACACGGTACCGGTCAGCTGGATCAGCCGGTCTGCAAGCGTGGATTTCCCGTGGTCGATGTGGGCGACGATGGAGAAATTGCGGATATGTGCGAGGTCGGTCATTGCGGTGATATGCGGGGGAACGACGTCGCCGTCAATGGGGCGCGATGGCCTTGCGTCATTGGATGTCCGGGCTAGGTTCATGAACGGGAGAACTGTCATGAACATGGGCGTCTGGATCGCCATAGGAATAGCAATCGGCACCGGGATCGGTGTCGCGATGGGAAGTGTCGGAACTGGTATCGCGCTGGGCGCGGGGACCGGTGCGGCGATCGGAGCTGCGGCGAAGGACTTTCGCGACGAGGACTGACGCCGCAGGCGGCACGGCGCCTTTCGGGCGCGCGTCCGCCCTGGTCGCGGACCTTAAAATGCGCGCCGCCCGGCGACGCGCAGCCTTTCGCAGGCTGGCTGGGTGGTCGTCAGTCGGCTTCCAGCATCGCGTCGATGGCGCCGGTGATCCTGTTCGACAGCGGTCCGGTCATCGAGCCATAGGTCGCGGCCACCTCGCCGTCCGGGGCGATCAGCACCTTGTTGAAGTTCCACGACGGGGCAAAGCCGTGCGTCTCTGCCAGCCAGCGATAGAACGGGTGCGCCTCGTCGCCGCGCACCGACGTGATGGTGGTCATCGGCAGGGTCAGGTCGAACGTCATCGCGCAGAAATCCCGAACCTCGTCATCGGTCGCAAGCTCTTGCTTGAAATCGTCGGACGGCACCGCAAGTATGATCACGCCTGCCGCTTCGTAACGTTCGTGCAGGTCCTGCAGCCCTTCGTATTGCGGGGTGAAGCCACACAGGGACGCGGTATTGACGACCAGAACCGGGTGTCCGGCCCAATCGGCGCTGTCGTAGGTTCCGCCGTCGATACTGTCGAACGAAAAGCTGCCACCGGCCGAAACGGGCGCGGCGGTTAGGGCGGCGGTGCTCGAAACGAGAACGGCTGCAAGGACGTGGCGCATGGGGGACCCTCCTGTGTCATCGCTTTTATGTACGTAGCGCATCGCGGTAGAGTTCAAATTTAGTTGAAGGTCGTGAAACATGGCTGGCGGATGGTCGCGCGACGGCGCGGTGAACGAACAGATCGAGGCGTCGATCTCGGAAGAGCTTGAACGGATGCGCGCGCGCCGTGCGCCGGTCGGAGAGTCTTTGACCGAATGCGCCGAATGCGGCGAGGACATCCCCGAAAAGCGCCGTCTGGCATTGCCGGGTGTAAAACTGTGCATCGACTGCCAGCAAGAGCGGGACGGCGCGTTTCACTCTCGGCCGGGGATCAACCGGCGCGGATCGAAGGACAGCCAGCTGAAGTGAAACGGGCCGGTCGCGCGGCGGCTGACTGGCGCACTGGACGAACCGAGGAAAGGCCGAAGGGACAGGAGGAATGCGACCCAGACCCTACCTTCGGACCCGGCTGACCTGCTGCTGGCTTGTGGTGGCGGCATTCGCATCCTCCACCGCCACCACGGCAGAGGAACTGGGCCGGATCACCGGCTTTCTCGATGGCGAGCCGACAGCGTGGCACACGATCACCATGCAGCAGGGCGGGCGCACGGTGGCGACGGCCAGTGTCGTTCAAGGCGTGCGCCTGACCGAGCTGTATGTTCAGGGCCACCCCGAGGCACGGTTCGGCACCGCCGGTCTGCTTAGCCTCGAAGCCCGTTACACCGGGACCTACGCCCCCGGCGCCACGCCGCTGTCCGTCGACGTGCTGTTCATGCCCGACGGCATGGGCGGCCCGTTCTGGACGTCGCGCGGGGCGGCGCGTGCGCCCGTGCTGGACATCGTGTCGCTGGAGATATGGGGCAACTTCGGACGGCTCGAAGCGGTGTTCGACGCCCAGCTGTGCCTGCGCCCGATCATTTCGGCCGCAACGGATCCGGACACCTGCCGGAAGGTGACCGGCGTGATCGAGACCGAGCTTTCCGCCGAATAGCAGCTGCAGAGCGATTTTCCAGATTGCGCGAACGGGCGCTTGGGTGAAATCATTCCCTGTGCACTGCATTGAAAGCACCGCCCATGACCGATGTCGTCGAGATGCCGGACCTGTCCGTCCCACGGCTGAACGAATGCCCCGACTGGCTGTATCTGCTGCGCGAATTCGACCTGCTTTACCGGCAGGGGACGGCGGGCGGCAGCAAGCTGATCGCCAGCCACCGCCTCCGGGTGCGCAAGGCGCGGATGGAACAGGGCATCTGACACGCGTGTCGCGGGTGGCGGCGTAAGGGCCCGCGACGCGGCGGTTGCCCACCGGCTGTCGCTTGCGGCATAAGACGCTCGGACACATTGGAAAAAGAGATCATGAACGGAAACGATTTTTACGAGGCCGTCGGTGGGGCCGAATCCCTGCCTGTCATTCTTCTGGCCCTGTTCATCATTCTGTGCGTCTGGCTTGGCGTGCGCATCGTGCCGCAGTCGGAAAAGCACGTCGTCGAGCGGTTCGGACGGCTGCGCTCGGTTCTGGGGCCGGGGATCAATTTCGTGATCCCGTTCCTTGATAAGGTGGCGCATAGGGTGTCGATCCTCGAACGCCAGCTTCCCACCGCCAGCCAGGATGCGATCACCGCCGATAACGTGTTGGTCGAGGTGGAAACCAGCGTGTTCTACCGCATCCTCGAACCGGAAAAGACCGTCTACCGCATCCGCGACGTGGACGCGGCCATCGCAACCACAGTGGCGGGGATCGTCCGGGCCGAGATCGGCAAGATGGAGCTCGACGAGGTCCAGTCGAACCGCTCCGCCCTGATCGCAACGATCAAGGCCAGCGTCGAGGACGCAGTCGACAACTGGGGGATCGAGGTGACGCGGGCCGAGATCCTTGACGTGAACCTCGACCAAGCGACGCGCGACGCCATGCTTCAGCAGCTGAACGCCGAACGCGAGCGCCGGGCGCAGGTGACCCGCGCCGAGGGGGCGAAGCGGGCTGTCGAACTGAACGCCGACGCCGAGCTTTATGCCGCGCAGAAGGCCGCCGACGCCCGCCGCGTCCAGGCCGAGGCGGAAGCCTACGCCACCCAGGTCGTGGCCCAGGCCATCGCCGCCCACGGGATCGAGGCGGCGCAATACCAGGTCGCCCTGAAACAGGTCGAGGCGCTTAGCGAACTCGGGCAAGGCGACGGCAAGCAGACGATCGTCCTGCCGGCGCAGGCGGTCGAGGCCTTCGCCGATGCGTTCAATCTGCTGAAGGGGCGCGGCTGATGTGGACCGCTTGGTGGCTATGGATGGCCGGCGCGCTGGTGCTGGCGATCCTCGAGGTGCTCGCGCCGGGCTTCCTGTTCCTCGGCTTCGCCATCGGGGCAGCGGCGATCGGTGCCATGCTGTTCACCGGCGGCCCTGCGGCGGCTTTCCTTACGGGGTCGCTGCCGTGGACGCTGGTGATCTTCGCGGTGCTGTCGGTGATCGCATGGGTGGTGCTGCGCCGCGTGGTCGGGGTCCGCAAGGGTCAGGTCAAGGTTATCGACCGCGACGTGAACGACGATTAAGACCGCCCCTGCGCCGGGCGGGTGATCGCGCCGGCCTGCCGTCGTCGTGTCAGTCCAGCGCCAGCCGCATGATGTGCTGCGGGCCGTATCCTCCGCCAAGATACAAAGCGCCCGTGTCCACGAACCCGCCCTTCTCGTAGACCCGCCGCGCACCGGGATTCTTCACGTTCACCGTCAGATAACACGCCGCCCGGCCGGGGTAGGCGGCGGCAAGGTAGCTCGCCAGCAACCGGCAGGCCGCGGTGGCGTGTCCCTTGCCCTGCGCAGCGTGGTCGATCGAGAACATCCGCAGCCCGAGCGCGTCGTTCGGGGCGAAGTCATACGCGGTGCCGTAGTCGGGCTGGATCGCGAAGAACCCGACGGGCTGCCCGTCAGCCAAGATGACGTGCCCCTCGCGCCCCGCCACGCCAGCCACCTGCGACGGCAGGTCGGCGAACATCGATTGTTCCGGCGGCAGCGTGAAATGCGCCAGCCGCCCGACCTCTGCGTCGGGCAGCCGTTCGATGCGGACGGCCAAAAACGTGCCCCGCTTATTCGAGGGCTTCGAGCTCGTCGATCATGCCAGAGATCATCGACAGCCCCTTGTCCCAGAACTTCGGGTCCGAGGCATCCAGCCCGAACGGCGCCAGAAGCTCCTTGTGGTGCTTAGACCCGCCCGCTTTCAGCATGTCGAAATACTTCTGCTGGAAGCCTTCGTCGCCCTCTTCGTACACCGCGTACAGCGCGTTCACCAACCCGTCGCCGAAGGCATAGGCATAAACGTAGAAGGGCGAGTGCACGAAGTGCGGGATATAGGCCCAGAACGTCTCATAGCCGTCCATGTACTCGAACGCCGGCCCAAGCGACTCCGCCTGCACCGACATCCACAGCGCGTTGATGTCGTCGGGCGTCAGTTCGCCGTGACGGCGCGCCTCGTGCAGCTTGCACTCGAAGTCATAGAACGCGATCTGCCGCACGACGGTGTTGATCATGTCCTCGACCTTGCCCGCCAGCAGCACCTTCTTCTCGGTGTCCGACTTGGCGTTGTCCAGCAGCTTGCGGAAGGTCAGCATCTCGCCGAACACCGACGCGGTCTCGGCCAGCGTCAGCGGCGTCGACGACAGCAGTTCGCCCTGACCGGCGGCCAGAACCTGGTGGACGCCGTGGCCCAGTTCGTGCGCCAGCGTCATCACGTCACGCGGTTTGCCCAGATAGTTCAGCATCACGTAGGGGTGCACGTCGGTGACGGTCGGATGCGCGAAGGCGCCGGGCGCCTTGCCGGGCTTCACGCCCGCGTCGATCCAGCCCTTGCCGAAGAACGGCTCGGCGATCTCGGCCATGTGCGGGTCGAACCCGGCATAGGCCTCCATCACCAGATCCTTCGCTTCGTCCCAGCCCACGGTGCGCTGCACTTCCATCGGCAGCGGCGCGTTGCGGTCCCAGACCTGCATCGTGTCCAGCCCAAGCCACTTGCGCTTCAGCTCGTAATAGCGGTGCGACAGCTTCGGATAGGCCGCGACCACCGCGTTGCGCAGCGCCTCGACGACCTCGGGTTCCACGTCGTTGGCAAGGTGGCGACCGTATTGCGGCGTCGGCATATGGCGCCAGCGGTCCTCGATTTCCTTCTCCTTCGCCAGCGTGTTGTGCACGCGGGCGAACAGCGGAAGGTGCTTGCCGAACACATGTGCCAGCTCGCGCGCGGCGGCTTCGCGCTTGGCGCGGTCGGGCTCGGACAGGAAGTTCAGCGTGCCTTCGATCCCGTATTCCTCGCCGTCGACCTCGAACACCAGACCGGCGATGGTTTCGTCGAACAGCTTGTTCCACGCGGTCGCGCCCACGACGGAACTGTCATGCAGGAACTTCTCCAGCTCGTCCGACAGCTGGTGCGGCCGCATCTTGCGCAGCCGGTCGAAGATCGGCTTGTACCGCGCCAGCTCGGCGTTCTCGGCGAACAGCGCGTCCAGCTTTTCGTCCGGCACGCGGTTCAGCTCCAGCGAGAAGAATACCAGCGGCGTGGAATAGTTGGTGATCCGGTCCTGGCAGTCCGACATGAACTTGGCGCGCTCGGCGTCGGTGGTCTGCTGGTAATACCGCAGACCCGCGTAGGACATGATGCGGCCTGTGACCATGTCGATCTTCTCGTTGCGCAGAACGCAGTCCAGCATCCCTTTCGCATCCAGATCGGCCAGCTTGCCCTCGTAATCCGCGGCGAACGAGGCGCAGGCCTCTTCCAGCCAGTCAAGATCGCGTTTCAGCTCGGGCGCGTCCGGCGAGGCGTAAAGGTCGGTCAGATCCCATTCGGGAAGGTCTCCGAGATCCTTTCCGCCGGCGCTGGCGTTGGCGTCGTGAAGCGGGCGGGGCAGCGGTTTCATGGGAACTCCTTCGGACATGGTACGTCAGCACATATGCAGGCCCGGCCCGGGGATTCAAGCCGCGCGGCACGTCGCCCGCGCGCCGGGACCTCCCGGCGCGGTGCGCTGACGCACGCTCGGGCACACCGCGCCCTGGCTTCTTCTCTTTCAAAGTACCTCGGGGGAGTCGCGCCGTGCGCGACGGGGGCAGCGCCCCCCATGCCGCGGTCGTCCCTCATGCCGCGTCCATGTCGCTGAGGTCCCGGCCGGAGAAGGGGCGGACACCCATAAAACCTCGACAAATGGGTTTCCACGCTAGGTCGGGTGCGATAAGAACCCCCGTCCTTACACACTAGGAGTGAAAAATGGGCTACAAGGTCGTCGTCGCGGGCGCCACGGGCAATGTGGGCCGCGAAATGCTGAACATCCTGGCCGAGCGCCAGTTCCCTGTCGACGAGATCGCCGCACTGGCGAGCCGCAAGTCGCTGGGAACAGAGGTTTCGTTCGGTGACAAGACCCTGAAAACCCAGGATCTCGCCACGTTCGATTTCACCGGCTGGGACATCGCGCTGTTCGCCATCGGGTCGGACGCGACGAAGGAATACGCCCCCAAGGCCGCCAAGGCCGGCTGTGTCGTCATCGATAACTCGTCGCTGTACCGCTACGACCCGGACGTCCCGCTGATCGTTCCGGAATGCAACGCCGACGCGATCCACGGGTATTCCAAGAAGAACATCATCGCGAACCCGAACTGCTCGACCGCGCAGATGGTCGTGGCGCTGAAGCCGCTGCATGACCGTGCGAAGATCAAGCGCGTCGTGGTGTCGACCTACCAGTCGGTTTCCGGCTCGGGCAAGGAAGGCATCGACGAGCTCTGGGATCAGACCAAGGGCATGTATGTGCCCGGCCAAGAGGTCGCGCCGTCCAAGTTCCAGAAGCAGATCGCCTTCAACGTGATCCCGCATATCGACGTGTTCATGGAAGACGGGTCGACCAAGGAAGAATGGAAGATGGTCGTCGAGACCAAGAAGATCATCGACCCCTCGATCAAGGTGTCGGCCACCTGCGTGCGGGTTCCGGTCTTCGTCGGTCACGCCGAGTCGGTGAACATCGAGTTCGAGGAACCGCTGGACGAGGACGAGGCCCGCGAGATCCTGCGCACCGCGCCGGGCTGCCTTGTCGTCGACAAGCGCGAAGACGGTGGTTACGTCACCCCCATTGAATGCGTCGGCGACTTCGCGACCTTCATCAGCCGCATCCGGACGGACTCGACCATCGACAACGGTCTGAACATCTGGGTCGTCTCGGACAACCTGCGCAAGGGCGCCGCCCTGAACGCGGTGCAGATCGCCGAGGTGCTGGGCAACAAGGTGCTGCAGAAGGCCGACGCCTGATCGCGGCCGCAGTCGATACTATTGCGAAAGGGCGGCCGCGTGCCGCCCTTCTTCGTTTCATCTATCGGGAAAGGTTGGGCTCATGACGATCACCCAGCAGGACGAACTGGACGGGCTGAAGGTCATCGGCCGGATCGTGGCGAACACCATGAAGGCGATGGGCGCGGCGCTGGTGCCGGGCATGACCACCCGCGAGCTGGACGACATCGGCCGCGCGATGCTGGACCGCGAAGGCGCCACGTCCGCCCCGGAAACCACCTATGACTTTCCCGGCGCCACCTGCATCAGCGTCAACGAGGAAATCGCCCACGGCATCCCCGGCGACCGGGTGATCGCGGAGGGCGACCTTGTGAACATCGATGTCTCGGCGTCCAAAGACGGCTACTACGCCGACACCGGCGCGACCTTCCGCGTGGGGCCGGTCCCCGCCGTGTTGGACCTTCTGTGCCGCGACGGGCAGCGCGCCATGCAGGTGGGCATCGCTCAGGTCGGCGCGGGCAGGCCGCTGTCGGGGATCGGCACCGCGATCGGACAGTTCGCGGCAGCGCGGGGCTATACGCTGATCCGCAACCTTGCCAGCCACGGCGTGGGCCGGTCGCTGCACGAATACCCCGAGGAAATCCCGACATGGCCCAGCCGCGACCGGCGCCGGATCGGCAAGGGGCTGGTGCTGACGGTCGAACCCTTCCTGTCCACCGGCGGGCACTGGGCTTCGCAGGGCGATGACGGCTGGACGCTGTACAGCGAACCGCCGGCGCCCGCGGTTCAGTACGAACATACGATCGTGGCCACGGATCGCGGCGCGATCATCGTGACCCAGCCGGGCTGACCGCCGGGGTCAGCCGACCAGCCGCGCCTTCGCGGCCCGTCGCACCGACCGCGTCAGCGGCTCCAGCGCCGCCGCGACATGGCGGCTGACCTGCCAGTACAGCGGCGTGTCGTGCGGCAGGTCCGGGATCAGCGGCACCAGCCGCCCCTGTGCGATGTGGTCTGCCGCCAGCGGTTCCGGGTTCATCCCCCACGCCAGCCCCGCCAGCGCGAGATCGACGAAGGCGTGGGTCGATGGCGCCATGTGCGGCCGCAGCGGCACCTCTGCACCGATGGCCTGCCGGACCCAGTCGTGTTGCAGCCGGTCCTTCGCGTCGAAGGCCATCACGGGGGCGGCGGCAAGCGTGTCCGCCGTGACGTCGCCCGCGAACCACCGGGCGTGGAAGGCGGGGGAGCAGGTCGCGATATAGCGCAGGGCGCCAAGGGGATGGGAATTGCAGCCCTGCACCGGGCCGGGCTGTGCGGTGACCGCCGCCGCCACCGCGCCGCGCCGCAGCCAGTCGTGCGAATGCGCCTGATCGTCGATCACAAGGTCATAGACGAAGCCTTCGGCCCCGGCGAGGGCGGCGGGAAACCACGTCGCGAGTGAATCCGCATTGACCGCCAGCCGCAGCGGCGCCGGGGCCAGCGCGGCCAGATCCTCGCCCAGCGTGCGTTCCAACAGCCCGACGGTTTCCGCGTGGCGCTGCAGGCGGTCGCCGGTTTCGGTCGGCGTGCAGGGCGCGCCCCGCAGGACCAGCACCGCGCCCATCCGTTCCTCCAGCGCACGGATGCGCTGCGACACGGCCGATGGCGTGACGCCAAGCTGCGCGGCTGCCGCGTCGAAGCTGCCGGTGCGCAGCACCGCCGACAGCGCGGCGAGGGCGGGGTAATCGAGTTGCGGCATTAGCCAGCCTTAATCAGCATCAGTCAAATGAGTTTGAATGATGCGATGGCGCGGGGCAAGCCGTGCGGCATGGACCACGCCACCTACATCGCCGCCGCCGCCACCGGGTTTGCCACCGGGTTTACCCTGATCCTTGCCATCGGGGCGCAGAACGCCTTCGTCCTGCGGCAGGGCCTCCGGGGCGAGCATGTGCTGGCCGTCTGCCTTGCCTGCGCGCTAAGCGACGCCGCGCTGATCACCCTTGGCGTCGCCGGGTTCGCCGCCGTGCAGGCCGTGCTGCCGGGGATCGAGCCGATCATGCGCTGGGCCGGGGCGGCGTTCCTGCTGGTCTATGGCGCGCTGTCTTTCCGCCGTGCGCTGGGCCCCGCCGAGGCGCTGTCGCCCGCGTCGCAGGGTGGCGGGTCGTTGCGGGCGGCCTTGCTGACCTGCCTCGCGCTGACGTGGCTGAACCCGCATGTCTATCTCGACACCGTCGTCCTGCTTGGGTCGATCTCGGCGGGGTGGGGCGCGGGGCGGCTGGCGTTCGGTCTGGGGGCGGTCGCCGCCTCGTTCACCTTCTTTTTCGCGCTGGGGTACGGCGCGCGCCTGCTGGCGCCGGTTTTCGCCCGTCCGGCCAGTTGGCGGGTACTGGACGCGGTGGTTGGCGTGACCATGTGGGCCATCGCGGCGAAGCTGCTGCTGGGCTGATCGCGCGATGTCGGCCCTTGTCGCGGCGCGCCCGGTGCGGGATAGAGCAAGGGCATGACCGAAGCCGCTTCCCCTCCGAACCGTCCGCTTGCCGGTGTCCTCTGGATGTTGGTCACCGGGGTGCAGTTCGTGGCCGTCACCGCGCTGGTCAAACAGTTCGGTCAGGGCCTTCCGGCGGCAGAGGCCGCGTTCCTACGCTATTCCCTTGGGCTGATCTTCTTCCTTCCGATGCTGCGCGCGGTGTTCGCCGTGGCCCGCGACCGCCCGCTGCTGCGCCTGTTCGGGCTGCGGGGGTTTGTGCACGGGTTGGGCGTGATCCTGTGGTTCTACGCGATGACCCGTATCTCGATCGCCGAGGTCACGGCGCTGAATTACCTGTCGCCGATCTACGTCACCATCGGCGCGGCGCTGTTTCTGGGCGAGAAGCTGGCCTTCCGCCGGATCAGCGCCGTCGTCGTTGCGCTGCTGGGGGCGCTGGTCGTCCTGCGCCCCGGCGTGCGCGAGCTGTCTCCGGGGCATATCGCGATGCTGGGGACGGGTCTGCTGTTCGCCTGTTCCTATCTGGTCGCCAAGACGCTGTCCGGCCGCGCCGCGCCCGGTGTCGTCGTCGCGTGGATGTCGATCTTCGTCACCGCCACGCTGCTGCCCTTCGCGCTGGCCGATTGGGTCTGGCCGACATGGACCCAGCTGGGCGGGATGTTCCTGACCGCCGTTTTCGCCACCGGCGGCCACCTGACGATGACGCTGGCGTTCCGCGCCGCACCGATGGCGGTGACCCAGCCGGTCACCTTCCTACAGCTGATCTGGGCCGTGATCCTTGGCGCGCTGGTGTTCAGCGAACCCCCGGACGGCTGGGTGATCCTTGGCGGCACAATCGTGCTGGGCGCGGTCAGCTTCATCACGTGGCGCGAGGCGGTGCTGAAACGGCGCGAAATCACCCCGGTGTCGGTGGCGACAAAGGTCTGACGACCATCGCGGCGCGCGCGGGACTGGCACCCCGCCCGGTGCCGGCCTATCTATTCCGGGGACGGGCAAGGAGCATCGCTTGGGACTGGGAGACATCGCCGACGGGCTAAGCCGCGGCGTCGAAAGCATCGGCAGCACCGTAAGCGGCGCCTTCTTCGAGCCGGTGATCCGGCTGGGCGTCACCGGGCTAAGCCGCGCGGGCAAGACCGTGTTCATCACCTCGTTGGTCGCGAACCTGCTGGACCGGGCGCGGATGCCGCAGCTGGCCGCCGCCGCCGAGGGGCGCATCCTGACCGCCTATCTGCAACCGCAGCCCGACGACACGGTGCCCCGTTTCGACTTCGAAACGCATCTGGCCGCGTTGACCGCGCCGCAGCCGCGCTGGCCGGAAAGCACCCGCGCCGTCAGCCAGCTGCGTTTGTCCCTGCGCGTGCGCCCCGCCGGGCTGCTGGCCGGGATACAGGGGCCGCGGACGGTGCATCTGGACATCGTGGACTATCCCGGCGAGTGGCTTCTGGACCTTGAACTGCTGGACCTGTCCTATGCGGACTGGGCGGCGAAAGCGTTGCAGCGGGCCGAGGGCCGGTCGCAGGCCGCCGCCTATATGGCGCTGGCGCGCGAGGTCGATGGCGACGCCAAATTCGAGGAACCGCAGGCGCGGACGCTGGCGGACGCCTATGCTGCCTATCTGCAGACCGCGCGCGAGGATGGCTATTCCGACTGCACCCCGGGCCGTTTCCTGCTGCCGGGCGAGATGGCGGGCAGCCCGGCGCTGACCTTCGCGCCGATCCCGAAGCCGCAGGGCCGCAAGCGCGGCAGCCTGTGGCGCGAGATGGAGCGCCGCTATGACGCCTATACCGCGCGGATCGTGAAACCGTTCTTCCGCGACCACTTTTCCCGGATCGACCGCCAGATCGTGCTGGTCGACGCGCTGGGCGCGATCCACGCCGGTCCGGCGGCGCTGGACGACCTGCGCCGCGCGATGACCGATATCCTGTCGGCCTTCCGGCCGGGACGGAACGCGTGGCTGTCGCGGCTGCTGCTGGGCAAGCGGGTCGAGAAGATCCTGTTCGCGGCCACCAAGGCCGACCACCTGCACCACCTGCAGCACCCCCGCCTGACCCACATCATGGAGGCGCTGGTGCGCGACGCGAAGGACCGCGCCGATTTCGCCGGGGCGCAGACCGAAAGCATGGCGATCGCGGCCCTGCGCGCCACGGTGGAGGAAACGCTTAACCACGGCGGCCGGTCGCTGGACTGCGTGCGGGGCACGCTGCTGGACGGGCGGCAGGCGGCGTTCTATCCGGGCGACCTGCCCGAGGATCCGCAGCGCCTGCTGGGCCCCGCCCGCGAGGGGGCCGAGACATGGCTGGACGAGGATTATGCCATCATGAACTTCTCGCCCGCCGCGCTTCGGCTGAAGCCGGGCGAGGGGCCGCCGCACATCCGGCTGGACCGGGCGGCGCAGTTCCTGTTCGGGGACCGCCTGTGACCCCCGCTTTGCGGATCGGGCCCGCCCGTCCGCGGGACGCGGCGCGGCTGGGCCGTATCCTTGGCGACTGGGTGCGCGAAACGCCGTGGATGCCCCGGCTGCATTCCCGTGTCGAGGACCGCGAGCACCTTGCGAACCTGATCGGCCGGTTCGAGGTTCTGGTGGCCCGCACATGGCGCGGCCCGCGCGGGTTCCTCGTGCGCGACGGCGAGAAGGTGCATGCCTTCCACGTCATGACCGCCGCCCGCGGCAAAGGGGTGGGGCGCAGCCTGATGGACACGGCCAAGACCCGTTCGTCCCGGCTTGAGCTTTGGTGCTTTCAGCAGAACACCCGTGCCCTTGCGTTCTACGCCCGCGAAGGCTTTGCCGAGGCCGAGCGCACCGACGGCGCCGGCAATGACGAGAAACTGCCGGATGTTCGGCTGGTGTGGTCCCGAGAGGAGACAGCCCGATGAGCGACCCGAACGGCCCCGTGCTGATCGAGATGGACACGCCCGCGCCGTCGCCCGCCGATGCGCCGCCGGTGCAGGATGCGGGCGATCTGCCCAACGCGGCCGCGATGCAGAAGGTCGCGGCGCTGGCGGCGCGCCGCCCGTCGCGGCTGGCGCGCTGGTTCTGGCGCATCCTGACGGCGCTGATCGGCTTCGTCATTTCGGTGGCCGCCTGGGATTTCGTGAACGGCCTGATCGACCGCAACCCGGTGCTGGGCCTGATCGCGATGGTGCTGATCGGACTGTTCGTGCTGGTGCTGCTGGCGATCGCGATCAAGGAATGGGCGGCCTATGCGCGCCTTGGGCGGCTGGACAGCCTGCACCGCGCGGCGGATGCGGCGCTGACGGGAGCGGACCTTGCGCAGGCGCGCAAGGTGACCGACCGGCTGGTGGCGCATTACGCGGCGCGGCCCGAACTGGACTGGGGCCGCACGCGGCTGGCCGAGCGGCGCGACGACATGTTCGACGCCGACGGGCTGTTGGGACTGGCCGAGGCGGAACTGATGCAGCCGTTGGACATGATGGCCCGGCGCGAGGTCGAGGCCGCGTCGCGGCAGGTGGCGACGGTGACGGCGGTGGTGCCGCTGGCGCTGGCCGACGTGGTCACCGCGCTGACCTCGAACCTGCGGATGATCCGCCGCATCGCCGAGATCTATGGCGGCCGGGCAGGGACGCTGGGCAGCTGGCGGCTGACCCGGTCGGTCCTGACGCACCTTGTGGCAACGGGCGCGGTGGCGGTCGGCGACGATCTGGTCGGATCGGTCGCCGGGGGCAGCGTTGTGGCCAAGGTCTCGCGCCGGTTCGGCGAGGGGATCGTCAACGGTGCGCTGACCGCCCGCGTCGGAATCGCCGCGATGGAGGTCTGCCGCCCGCTGCCGTTCCGCCGCCTGCGCAAGCCGTCGGTGACACGTTTGGTTCAGCGCGCGCTGACGGGTTTGTTCTCGGGTTTTGGAACGTCGGAAAAATCCGAGTGAAAACATTGGCTTCATATACCTGATTATTTCTATCAAGTATCTGAAATTATTGAAAAATCTGCTTGCGGACGGGCGCGGGGCGAATTAATTATTGGGGCAAGTCGCGGGGCCACGCCACGCAACACGGTTGCCAGCAAGGCAGCGCCATTAGCCAGCTTTCCGCCAGCCACCGCGCCCGACCCAGCCAGCTTCCGCCAGCTTCCGCCAGCTTCCGCCAGCTTCCGCCAGCTTCCGCCAGCTTCCGCCAGCTTCCGCCAGCTTCCGCCAGCTTCCGCCAG